>NZ_JAEKFB010000020.1:0-752473 GCF_016650865.1 Pseudomonas sp. TH34 | reverse complement strand
GCCCGAAAAACGCCTCGAAGCGTTTTCGCCAAAATAAGAACAATAAAACGGAGTACACCCACGATGCTGCGCACTCAGCCGCCCGCTCGTTCTTCTCGTTTCACCCAGACCGCCCTTGCCAGTGCTGCCGCCTTTGCCGGCTTTTCGCCCGTAGGCCAAGCCGCCTTTTTCGAGGACAGCACCGCCACCCTCGAAACCCGCAACATGTACTTCAATCGCGACTTTCGCGATGGCACCAGCGCACAACAATCCAAGCGCGACGAGTGGGCCCAGGGCTTCATGCTCAACCTGCAGTCGGGCTACACCGACGGCACCGTCGGCTTTGGTGTGGATGCCCTGGGCATGCTCGGGGTCAAGCTCGACTCCAGTCCCGACCGCACCGGCACCGGCCTGCTGCCCACCCACGATGATGGCCGCGCCGCCAACGAATATTCCAAACTCGGCCTGACCGGCAAAGTGAAGATCTCCGCCACCGAGCTGAAGATAGGCGCACTGATCCCCGAGTTGCCGATCCTCAAGCCCAACGACGGGCGCATCCTGCCTCAGACGTTTGAAGGCGGCCTGTTGAGTTCCAAAGAGTTCAAGAACCTGGTGTTTACCGGCGGCCGCCTGAACAAGGCCAAGGACCGCGACGACACTAACTACGAAGACATTGGCCTCAATAACAAGAACAGCCGCTTCCTCAGCGGCGCCACCGGCAAGCATTTCGATTTCGGCGGCGTGGACTACAAGTTCGCCGACAAGATCACCGGCAGCTACCACTTTGCCCAACTCGACGACGTGTACCGCCAGCATTTCCTCGGCCTGGTCGCCTCGCGCCCAATGGGCCCCGGCACTTTTGGCGCCGACCTGCGCCTGGCCATCAGTGATGACACCGGTGCAGCCCGCGGCGGCAAGATCGACAACACCTCCCTCAACGGCCTGTTCAGCTATGCCCTCAATGGCCATAAGCTCAGCGCCGGCTATCAGCACATGTCCGGCGATAGCGCCTTTCCCTACGTGGACGGTAGCGATCCTTACCTTGTCAACTTCGTGCAGATCAACGACTTTGCCGGCGCCGAAGAACGCTCCTGGCAGGCACGCTACGACTACGACTTCGCCAAGCTGGGGATTCCCGGCCTGAGTTTCATGAGCCGTTACCTGTCGGGTGACAACATCAAGCTCAAGAACGGCGAGACCGGCAAGGAGTGGGAACGCAACAGCGAGATCAAGTACGTGGTGCAAAGCGGCACCTTCAAGGACGTGGCCGTGCGCCTGCGTAATGCCACTTACCGTTCCAACTATTCGGCCCGTGATGCGGATGAAGTGCGCCTGCTGGTGAGCTACAGCGTCGCACTCTGGTAACAGCAACCTCATAACAACAATGATGGAGATGAACATGACCCTTTCACTGCGTAAATTTGCCCTGACGGCCAGCTGCATGCTGTTCGCCAGCCAATTGCTGGCCGCCGAGCCCAAGCGCCCGGAATGCATCGCCCCGGCGTCCCCGGGCGGTGGTTTTGACCTGACCTGCAAACTGGCGCAGAGCGCGTTGGTCAACGAGAAGCTGCTGAGCAAGCCGATGCGCGTGACCTACATGCCCGGCGGCGTGGGTGCGGTGGCCTACAACGCCGTCGTGGCGCAGCGTCCGGCAGACGCCGGCACGCTGGTGGCGTGGTCCAGCGGCTCGCTGCTGAACCTGGCCCAAGGCAAGTTTGGCCGCTTCGATGAAAGCGCCGTGCGCTGGCTCGCGGCCGTCGGTACCAGCTACGGTGCCATCGCGGTGAAAAACGATTCGCCCTACAAAAACCTCGACGATCTGGTCAAGGCCCTGAAGAAAGATCCGGGCAGCGTGGTCATCGGTTCCGGCGGCACCGTCGGCAGCCAGGACTGGATGCAAACCGCATTGATCGCCAAGGCCGCCGGGATCAATCCGCGTGACCTGCGCTACGTGGCACTGGAAGGCGGCGGCGAAATCGCCACCGCCCTGCTCGGCGGCCACATCCAGGTGGGCAGCACCGACATCTCCGACTCCATGCCGCACATCCTCAGCGGCGACATGCGCCTGCTGGCGGTGTTCTCCGACGAGCGCCTGGATGAGCCGGAAATGAAGAACATTCCGACCGCCAAGGAACAAGGCTACGACATCGTCTGGCCGGTAGTACGCGGCTTCTACCTCGGGCCAAAAGTCAGCGACGAAGACTACGCCTGGTGGAAAGACGCCTTCGACAAACTGCTGGCTTCCGAAGAGTTCGCCAAGCTGCGTGACCAGCGCGAGCTGTTCCCGTTCGCCATGACCGGCCCGGAACTGGACACCTATGTGAAGAAACAGGTGGCTGACTACAAAGTGCTGGCCAAAGAGTTCGGCCTGATCCAGTAATCGCCCCTTGTTCGCGCGGCCACGCCCTTGCGCATCGGGGGCGTGGCCCAGGAGTTTCCCATGCTCTTACAACGCATTTTCGCCTCAGTGATGTTGTTGGTCTGCGCCGGCCTCGCACTGATGGCCTGGCCGTATCAGGCTTCGTTTTCCTATGAGCCGGTAGGACCTCGGGCCTACCCGCTGCTGATGCTCGGGCTGATGGGCCTGGGTTTGCTCTACATGCTGTTTCGCCCACAACCCACCAAGCACACTGAAGAAGAGCCCGCGCTGGACCGCGAGACACTGGTCAAGATCGCTGCCTGCGTGACGCTGTTGATCATTTTCGCCGGCACCTTCGAACCCCTGGGTTTCATCCTCAGCAGCATGCTGATCGGCATTCCGATGGCCCGCCTGTATGGCGGCCGATGGATGCCCAGCGTGGTAATCGTGACCTTGATGAGCATCGGTCTTTACCTGCTGTTCGACAAAGCCATGGATGTACCGCTGCCGCTCGGCCTGCTTGAAGTTCTGGAGAACTGATATGGATACGTTCAGCTATTTGGGCCAGGGCTTCGGCGTTGCACTGACCCCTTACAACCTGATCACCGCGCTGTGCGGGACTTTGATCGGCACCGTCGTCGGCCTGTTGCCGGGCCTTGGGCCGATCAACGGCGTAGCGCTGTTGATCCCCATCGCGTTCGCCCTCGGGCTGCCGCCTGAGTCGGCATTGATCCTGTTGGCCGCCGTGTACCTGGGCTGCGAATACGGCGGGCGTATCAGCTCGATCCTGTTGAACATCCCTGGTGAAGCCTCCACCGTGATGACCACCCTCGATGGCTACCCAATGGCCCGCAAAGGCCTGGCGGGCGTGGCATTGTCGCTGTCGGCATGGAGTTCGTTCATCGGTGCGTTTATCGCCACCTGCGGCATGGTGCTGTTCGCCCCACTGCTGGCCAAATGGGCGATTGCCTTCGGCCCGGCGGAATATTTCGTACTGATGGTGTTTGCCATCGTCTGCCTGGGCGGCATGGCCGGTGACAAACCGCTGAAGACCTTTGTCGCGGCGTTGATCGGCCTGTTTCTGTCAGCGGTGGGTATCGATGCCAACAGCGGTGTGTACCGCTTCACCGGCGATAACATCCACCTGACCGACGGCATCCAATTCGTGGTGCTGGTGCTGGGCCTGTTCTCCATCAGCGAAATCCTGTTGCTGCTGGAAAAAACCCACCGTGGCCAGGAAGCGGTGAAAGCTACCGGACGGATGATGTTTAACCTGAAGGAAGCTTCCGCAGTATTCGTCGTAAATATTCGCTGCGGGCTGTTGGGTTTCATCATGGGCGTGCTGCCGGGCGCGGGTGCAACACTCGCCTCCGCCGTGGCCTACATGACCGAAAAGCGTCTGGCCGGAGCCAGCGGTAAATTCGGCCAGGGCGACATGCGCGGCCTGGCGGCGCCGGAAACTGCGATCGGTGCTTCCGCCTGCGGCGCCCTGGTGCCGATGCTGACCCTCGGTGTACCCGGCTCGGGTACCACCGCCGTGATGATCGGCGCGCTGTCGCTGTACAACATCACCCCCGGCCCGCTGCTGTTCCAACAGCAGCCCGACATCGTCTGGGGCCTGATCGCCTCGTTGTTTATCGCCAATATCATGCTGGTGATCCTCAACATCCCGATGATCCGTATCTTCACCCGCATCCTTGCCGTGCCGAACTGGGCGCTGGTGCCGGTGATCGCCATCATCACCGCGATCGGTGTGTATGCGGTTCACGCCACCACCTTCGACCTGTTCCTGATGGTCGGCATCGGCATCTTCGGCTACATCCTGCGCAAGCTGGATTTCCCGCTGTCGCCGGTACTGCTGGGCTTTATTCTCGGTGGGTTGATGGAACAGAACCTGCGTCGTGCGCTGTCGATCTCCAACGGTGAACTGCAGATCCTCTGGTCGAGCCCGATCACCTTTGGCGTATGGGTGCTGACGGCCTTGATGCTGTTGTTCCCGCTGGTGCGCATCTGGCGCAAGCGTTCCCTGCAGCGCCGTGCCGTGGCCGATGTCTGAGGCCACGTTTAAAAACTGGTGGGCAACACCGCTGGTCGGTCTGCTGGGCGGGTACCTCGCCAGCCAGATCGGCTGGCCACTGCCGTACATGGTCGGCTCGTTGTTGGCGATCATCCTCGTGCGCTGCCTCACACCCTGGCAGCTGGCGGAAATTCCCGGCGGCCGCAAATGCGGCCAATGGGTGGTGGGCATCGGTATCGGCCTGCACTTCACCCCGGTGGTGATGGAACAGGTGATGAGCCACTTCGGCCTGATCTTTTTCGGCGCACTGGTCACCAGCCTCTCCAGCATTGTGGGCGTGTGGTTGATGCGCCGTAGCGGTGAAGACCGCGCCACGGCGTTTTTCTCGAGCATGCCGGGCGGGTCGGGGGAGATGGTCAACCTCGGTGCACGCAATGGCGCGGTACTCAGCCGCGTTGCCGCAGGCCAGAGTTTGCGGGTGTTGGTGGTGGTGCTGTGTGTACCGGCGGCGTTCAAGTATTTGCTGGGGGAAGGTGCTCCGCAGTTTCATCCGGCGACCGTCGATTGGGCATGGCTGGCGGTGCTGTTCCCCGTCGGCGCGTTGGTAGCCTGGGGTTGGCAGCGCTTGCGTCAGCCGAATCCTTGGCTGTTCGGGCCGCTACTGGTCAGCGCCATCGTCAGTATCACCTGGGACTTGCACATCGGCCTGCCAGACGGTGGCAGCCAGATCGGCCAGTGGCTGATTGGCAGCGGCCTGGGTTGCCACTTCAACCGGCAGTTCTTCCGGCGCGCGCCATTGTTCATGGGGCGTACCTTGATCGGTACAGTGTTGACCATGTTGATCGCGACACTGGCGGCGGTAGGTTTGAGCGCGCTGACGCATCTGGATCTGCGTTCACTGACACTGGGCATGATGCCCGGGGGGATTGCCGAGATGAGCCTGACGGCAGAAACCCTGCAACTGTCGGTGCCGTTGGTAACGGCGATGCAGGTGATGCGCTTGTTGTTTGTGTTGTTTCTGGCGGAGCCGTTGTTTCGGCACTGGAACCGACAGCCAGACAAAATCTAACGCCTCGCGACGTTCAATTGTGGGAGCTGTCGAGCCCCAGCGAGGCTGCGATAGCGGTGGGTCAGGCAGCATTGATGCTGACTGTGCCGCCGCCTTCGCAGCCTCGCTAAAGCTCGACAGCTCCTACATTGGATCTACGTCAAACCGGCGGCAATCGCCACTCAATCGGCGTCTCGCCATTCTGCTCAAGAAACTTGTTGGCGCGACTGAAATGCCCGCAGCCAATAAACCCTCGATACGCCGACAGCGGCGACGGATGCACCGACGTCAGCACCAGGTGCTTGGTGGCGTCGATCAACTTCTGCTTGCCCTGCGCATGGGCGCCCCAGAGCAAGAACACCAGGTGCGGCTGATGCTCGCTCACCACTTCAATAATCCGATCGGTAAAGAACTGCCAGCCCTTGCCCGCATGGGCGTTGGCATTCGCACGCTCCACGGTCATGGTGGTGTTGATCATCAGCACGCCCTGGTCAGCCCAGCTTTGCAGGTAGCCGTGGTTGGGGATGTCGATGTTCAGGTCGCGCTTGAGTTCTTTATAGATATTGACCAGCGACGGCGGCGCCGGCACGCCCGGCTGTACCGAGAAGCACAAGCCGTGGGCCTGGCCCGGGCCGTGATACGGGTCCTGGCCGAGGATCACCACCTTGACCTTGTCCAACGGCGTCGAGTTGAGCGCGTTGAAGATCATCGGGCCCGGCGGGTAGATTTCCTTGCCGGCCGCGTGCTCCTGGCGCAGGAATTCCCGCAACTGGGCCATGTACGGCTGGTCGAACTCGTCACGCAGGGCGTGTTTCCAGCTGGGTTCGAGTTTGATACGGTCGTCGGAGGTCATGGTTGTATCCAGAAAAAACAATGGTGCGAACCCTAGGAAAGCCCACCCTGCTTGTCAATTGATCTGACGCAGAACCGGCACTTTCCTGTGAAGCGATCATACTGAACCTTCACTTTCTCGATTGAGGTCATGATGAACCTGCACTTCGAAGAGCTGATTGGCACCGGCGGCGCCCGCATTGGCATCGCCAGCCTGGACGCGGAAAAATCCCTCAACGCCCTGTCCTTGCCGATGATCCTGGCCCTGAGCGAACGCCTGGACGCCTGGACCAAGGACCCGCAAATCGTCTGCGTGCTGCTGCGTGGCAATGGCCCCAAGGCCTTTTGCGCCGGTGGCGAAGTACGTAGCCTGGCCCAGGCCTGCCGTGAGCATCCCGGCGAAGTCCCGGCACTGGCCGCGCAATTTTTCGCCGCTGAATACCGTCTCGACTACCGCCTGCACACCTATCCAAAACCGTTGATCTGCTGGGGTCACGGCTATGTGCTGGGCGGCGGCATGGGTTTGCTGCAAAGTGCCGCTGTGCGCATCGTCACCCCGAGCAGCCGCTTGGCCATGCCGGAAATCAGCATCGGTCTGTACCCGGACGTGGGCGCCAGTTGGTTCCTGTCACGCCTGCCCGGCAAGTTGGGTTTGTTCCTCGGCCTGACCGGCGCCCACATGAATGGCCGGGACGCCCTGGACCTGGGCCTGGCCGACCGCTTTCTGCTGGATGAACAACAAGACGAGCTGCTCGAAGGCCTGCTGCAACTGAACTGGCAGGAACAGACCGACATGCAGCTCAACAGCCTGCTCAAGGCCCTGGCCCAGGAAGCCATCGGTCAGTTGCCCGAAGCCCAATGGCTGCCGCGCCGTGGGCAGATCGACGAGTGGCTGGATGTAGGCGATGTGCGCTGCGCGTGGCGCGCCTTGAGCCTGTTGCGCGACCACACCGACCCGCTGTTCAGCCGCGCCGGCAAGACCTTGAACGAAGGCTGCCCGCTGACCGCGCACTTGGTCTGGGAGCAGATTCAGCGGGCGCGGCACCTGTCCCTGGCCCAGGTGTTCCAGATGGAATACACCTTGAGCCTGAACTGCTGCCGTCACCCGGAATTCAGCGAAGGGGTGCGGGCGCGGTTGATCGACAAGGACCAACGGCCCCACTGGCATTGGCCGGATATCAATTTGATCCCTGAGGCCGTGGTGCAGGCACACTTCCACAAGGTGTGGGAAGGGCGGCATCCGCTGGCGGACTTGTCGGACTATTGAGCGCCCGTCAGCGCTTTGCCGCCTCGAACGTGAAGGCACAATTATCGGGTTGACGGTCTTCGCACTGGAATGTGGGTTGCCCGAAAACATCGGTACCCGGTTGCCAGTGCGTGGTCTCTGCCAGCGACATCGTGCCCCCGCCCCGGGCCGGGCCGAACCTCAAGGCAACCGTGTTACCGCGGACGGTTTTATAGATGCACTTTTCCAGGTAGCCACGCTTGCGCTCACCCGACTCCCGCGGGATAAAAATCGCCCCCACAAAGGTCTCCACGAGGTCCTGGCCGTTCATTGTCTGGCTTATCCAGGGGGACTCTTTATCAGCTCCCTGAAAGTGGCCATCAACGTAGCGCACGGTACTCGGGTAAGGGCAGCCTTGCGCCGCCGCCAATGTGCTGAAGCCTGAAAGAATAAAAAAGAATAAGTAAAGCGGGCTGACTCGCATGGTACGGGCTCCGTCAGTCGATACAGGAAACGACACGCCAGCTAGCGTCCGCACCCAATTAACTACAGTCGTAACCCATAGAATAGCTGTCAAATATGACAGTACCGACCAGCGGTCAGCAAAAACGGCGCCTAAGCGCCGTTTTTCCAATTAGTACGATCAGCGATGCCCGCCACGGCCTCCCCCGTGGCCACCTTGGCCACCTTGGCCGCCCTGACCACGCCCGCCGCCATTGCCCCAATGACCATTGCCCCAACCCTGGTTGGGGTAAGGCCGGTAACCGGCTCGCGGCCCTGCAGGGTAATAGCGAGGCGCCGGCTGGTAATAACGCGGCGACGGGTAGTAACGCTGCGGTGGCGGGTAGTAACCCTGGCGGTAATGATAATAAGGACCGCCGCCGTAGTAGTACGCCGGCGCGGGCGCCGTGTAGACCTCGGAACCGTAGTAGGCCCCGCCGCCATCGTAATAGGGCGCACACGCAGACAGGGTCAAACCGAGCAAAGCGATGAGAAGCAGTCGACGATACATGGCGGCCTCCTGGACCGCGGAAGAGCACACCCAGCGACGCTGGGGGGCGGCAAACAGCTTTCACTGCCTGACGAAATATCTGACATCAAAAACGGAATCTGGTGCGATTTAGACATAGATTGATACATCTGCTGGTCGCCTCATTGCAGTGCAACCCCGCACCACCACAACGCATATTCACTGCACGTTTCGCCCTCCACCTCGCGCCAACCCACGCCGTTACTGCGCCCATGCCACTTGGCACGACTCTCGCTTTACCTCTCCCGTGCAAGAGTCATCACAGGTTCGCGGCACCACAATTTGCAATGGCTGACTAGGGTTCCGGCTCGCTAAGGCGAGTGGCTGGTCCGAGAGTTGGCGACCTCCAGTTGAGGTTACACGGCGGGATAAAAGCCCGGGAGACAAGCCACCGTTCACGGTGCCGCGTTGCTCCTGCTCGCCCTTGATCAACTGGAGAAGCATCCATGCCCTCGATACGTCTACCCGCCCTGCTCGCCGCCGCCTTTGCCGCCGTGGTGAGTTTTTCCGCCCAGGCCGCCCCCAAAGACCATTTCAGCGTGTGCTGGACGATTTATGCCGGCTGGATGCCGTGGGAGTACGCCGGCAGCCAAGGCATCCTCGACAAGTGGGCCAAGAAGTACGGCATCAAGATCGACATGGTGCAGCTCAACGACTACGTCGAATCCATCAACCAGTACACCGCCGGCCAGTTCGACGGCTGCACCATGACCAACATGGACGCCCTGACCATCCCCGCCGCCGGTGGCGTGGACAGCACCGCGCTGGTGGTCAGCGACTTCTCCAACGGCAACGATGGCGTGGTCATCAAGGGCATCGGTAAGACCGTCGCCGACCTCAAGGGCATGAACGTCAACCTGGTGGAACTCTCGGTGTCCCACTACCTGCTGGCCCGCGCCCTGGAGTCAGCCGGCCTCACCGAAAAAGACCTGAAAGTGGTCAACACCTCCGACGCCGACATCGCCGCCGCCTTCAACACCGACCAGGTCAAGGCCGTCACCACCTGGAACCCGATGCTCTCGGAGATCAAGGCCAAGCCCGGCGTCACCGAAGTGTTCGACTCCAGCAAAGTGCCCGGCGAAATCATGGACATGATGGTGGTCAACACCCAGACCCTCAAAGACAACCCCAAGCTGGGCAAGGCGCTGACCGGTGCCTGGTTTGAAGTGGTCGCCTTGATGAACGCGAAAAACGCCGCCAGCACCGACGCCCTGGAACACATGGCCAAGGCCTCCGGCACCGACCTCAAGGGCTTCCAGTCGCAACTGGACACCACCAAGCTGTTCGCCACGCCCAAGGAAGCCCTGGCCTTCGCCACCAGCGCGCAGTTGCCCGCCACCATGGGCAAGGTCGCCGAGTTCTCGTTTAAACACGGCCTGCTGGGTGAAGGTGCCAAGGACACCAACGCCGTGGGCATGAGCTTCGCCAACGGCGTGACCCGCGGCGACACCGCCAACCTCAAGCTGCATTTCGACCCCAGCTACGTGCAAATGGCGGCCGACGGCACGCTGTAAGAGGACCCGGCCATGCGCCTGATCAACCGTCACCCGGAACGCTCCAGTCGCCTGCTGTTGGTGCTGCTGCCCTTCGCCCTGCTGCTGTTCGCCTACTTCGTGGGCTCGGCCGAGCGCCTGGCAGACAACCCCAACGACAAGCTGCTGCCCAGCGCCGCACAAATGGGCGACGCGGTGAAACGCCTGGCCTTCAGCGCGGACGCTCGCACCGGTGAATATGTGCTGTGGCAAGACAGCGCATCGAGCTTGCGTCGCCTGGCGATCGGCCTCGGTATCAGCGCCCTCGCCGGCCTGTGCCTGGGCATCGCTGCCGGGACCTTGCCGCTGTTTGGCGCACCGTTGTCGCCGTTACTGACGGTGCTGTCGATGGTGCCGCCGCTGGCGATCCTGCCGATCCTGTTCATCGTGTTCGGGCTGGGAGAATTGTCGAAAGTGATGCTGATCGTGATCGGCATCACCCCTGCCCTGGCGCGAGATCTGGAACAGCGGGCGCGGGAAATTCCCGTCGAGTTACTGGTGAAGGCGCAAACCCTCGGCGCCTCCACATGGACCCTGATGCTGCGGGTGGTGCTGCCGCAATTGCTGCCACGCTTGCTGATCTCCCTGCGCTTGATGCTTGGCTCGGCGTGGCTGTTCCTGATTGCGGCCGAAGCTATCGCCTCCACCGACGGTCTGGGTTACCGGATCTTCCTGGTGCGCCGCTACCTGGCGATGGACGTGATCCTGCCCTACGTGGTGTGGATCACCCTCCTCGCCTGGCTGATGGACTGGGCCCTCAAGGCCCTGACCCGGCGCGCGTTCCCCTGGTACGAAGGAGCGCGGGCATGAGCTTTATCAGCGTCAATAATGTGTGGCAGCACTATGGCGATCAGGTGGTGTTGGAGCGCCTGAACCTGCACGTGGCCGAAGGCGAATTCTGCACTTTGGTCGGCACCTCGGGTTGCGGCAAATCGACCTTCCTGCGGCTGTTGCTGGGACAGGAAAGCGCCAGCCATGGCGAGATCCTGCTGGACGGTAAACCTCTGGCCGCCGAACCCGACGCCAGCCGTGGCGTGGTGTTCCAGCGCTACTCGGTGTTCCCGCATCTGACGGTGCTGAACAACGTTGCGCTGGGCCTTGAGTTGCCGCGCTCGCCGTTGCTCGGTCGCCTGTTTGGCACTGCGAAAAAACAGGCTCGGGAACAGGCGGCCGCTCTGTTGCATAAAGTCGGTTTGGGCCACGCCCTGGACAAGTACCCGGCACAGCTTTCCGGCGGCATGCAACAGCGGCTGGCCATCGCCCAGGCGCTGATCATGAAGCCCCGCGTGCTGCTGCTGGACGAACCCTTCGGCGCTCTCGACCCGGGCATTCGCAAAGACATGCACCTGCTGTTGCTGGAGCTGTGGCGCGAAACCAGGCTGACGGTGTTCATGGTCACCCACGACCTGAGCGAAGGCTTCAGACTCGGCACCCGCTTGCTGGTGTTCGACAAGGTGCGCCTCGACCCGCACGCCCCCGGCGCTTACGGCGCCCGCATCACCTACGACATCCCTTTGAACAGCGAGCGCCGCAAGGCGATCGCCGCCGAACTTGGAGCCACTTCCAAATGACCGACTCAACTCAATTGTTCCCACCCTTCGCCGAGGAAATGCTCCCCGGCGGCGGCCACCGCTCCTTCGTGCTCAAACGCGGCCAACTGCTGCGCCTCACCGACATTCGCGGCGGCGCCAACGTCAGCCTGACCCTGCTCAACGCCAATGAAAAAACCGAGCGCCTGAACCTGCCCGACAGCCTCAAATGCCAACACACCGCCAAGCTCACCCGCGGCCATTGCCTGTACTCGGACATGGGCCGCGTGCTGGCCGCCATCACCGCCGACACCTGCGGCTGGAGCGACAGCATCGGCGGCGTGTTATGCGCCTCCGAAGTCGCGGAAAAATACGGCAAGGGCCGCTATCAAGAGCTGCGCAACGGCTTCTACCGCAACGGCACCGACAACCTGCTGGTGGAATTGGGCAAGTGGGGCCTGGGGCTGTCCGACCTGCTGATGACCCTCAACCTGTTCAGCAAAATCACCGTGGATGACGCCGGCACGCTGCACTTCGCCGAAGGCCATTCCAAGGCCGGCGACTACATCGAACTCTACGCACCGATGGACACGCTGGTGGTGCTCACCGCCCTGCAACACCCCATGGACCCGAACCCCGAATACGCGCCGCAGCCGCTGAAACTCAGCTGGATGAACGCCGATCCAAGCGTCGCCGAACACTGCCGCACCTCGCGCCCGGAAAACGAGCGCGGCTTTATCAACACTGACCGTCTGTTCGCCTGAGGACCTGCCATGTCTATCGCACTCGCCAACCAACCGGACGCAGCCGTGTACCGCGCGACCATCCCCGCCGGCGAACCCTGGCTGATGGAAGTCAAGGCCGGCCAGACGCTGCGCATCCTCGACCTTGAGGGCAACCAGGCCGTCGACACGCTGTTCTACAGCCTGAAAAACCCCAAGGAACGCTACGACGTGCAGCGCACGTTGCGCCGGCAAAACAGGGTGTACCTGAGCATCGGCAGCGTGCTGTATTCCAACCTTGGCCAGCCGATGCTGACCATCGTCGACGACACCTGCGGGCGCCATGACACCCTCGGCGGCGCCTGCGCCCAAGAGAGCAACACCGTGCGCTACGCCCTGGAAAAACGCTACATGCACAGCTGCCGCGACAACTACCTGCGGGCCTGCGCCCACGATGGAAGGCTGGGTAAAAGCGACATCGGGCCGAACATCAATTTCTTCATGAACGTGCCGGTGACCGCCGATGGCGGACTGACGTTTGAAGACGGTATTTCCGCCCCCGGCAAATACGTCGACCTGCGGGCCGAGATGGACGTGATCGTGCTGATCTCCAACTGCCCGCAACTGAACAACCCGTGCAACGGCTACAACCCCACCCCGGCGGAGTTACTGGTATGGAACTGAAAATGAAGCGGTTGCGTCAGTGGTTGTTCGCCCTGTGCCAGGCTCGAGCCGGGCAGTGCCTCAAAAAGCGCTGAAGATCAACTGTGGAAGATGACCTGTGGGAGCTGGCTTGCCTGCGATAGCGGTGGATCAGCCAACATATGGGGTGACTGACACACCGCCATCGCGGGCAAGCCCGGCTCCCACAGTTGATCTCCATTGGTGTTGAAATTTGCGCTCCGGACGACCGCAGCGCCATCCACATTTGCGGGACGGCCCGCATCCCAGGACAAGGCCGAATATGCATCGGCCTGCGGGGTTTTGCCATGTTCGAAAAACTGTTGATCGCCAACCGTGGCGCCATCGCCTGCCGCATCCTGCGCACCCTGCGCGAGCTTTCGGTCAAAGGTGTGGCGGTGTATTCCGAAGCCGATGCCGCCAGCCTGCATATCCAGCAGGCCGACGAAGCCTGCAGCCTGGGCGAAGGCGCGGCGGCCGGCACCTATTTGTCGGTGGAGAAAATACTCGCCACGGCCAAAGCCTGTGGCGCCACGGCGATTCATCCGGGCTATGGCTTTCTCTCGGAAAACGCCGCGTTCGCCGAAGCCTGCGAAGCAGCCGGTATCGCCTTCGTCGGCCCGACGCCGGAACAGCTGCGGGTGTTCGGCCTCAAGCACACCGCGCGGGCGTTGGCCAAGCAGCACAACATCCCATTGCTGGAAGGCACCGAGTTGCTCAATAGCCTTGACGCCGCGCTGCTGGCCGGCGAAAGCGTGGGCTATCCGATCATGCTCAAAAGCACAGCGGGCGGCGGCGGTATCGGCATGCGCGTGTGCAACAGCGCCGATGAATTGCGCGACTGTTTCGAGGCAGTCAAACGCCTCGGTCAGAATAATTTCAGCGACGCCGGTGTGTTTATCGAAAAATACATCCAGCACGCCCGCCACCTGGAAGTGCAGGTGTTTGGTGATGGGTGTGGCGAGGTGATTGCCCTCGGTGTGCGCGACTGTTCAGTGCAGCGGCGCAACCAAAAAGTGCTCGAGGAAACCCCGGCGCCGAACCTGCCCGACGGGATGGCGGATGAGCTGTGCCACGCCGCAATCACCCTGGCCAAGGCCGTGAATTACCGCAGCGCCGGCACCGTGGAATTTATCTTTGATAGCGCCGATGGCCGCTTCTATTTTCTGGAAGTGAACACCCGGTTGCAGGTGGAACATGGCGTCACCGAGCAAGTGTGGGGCGTCGACCTGGTGCGCTGGATGGTTCAATTGGCCGCCGGAGAAATGCCGCCGCTGCGGGAACTGGACCTGAAGCCAAACGGCCACGCGATTCAGGCGCGCCTGTACGCCGAAGATCCGGGCCGGGATTTTCAGCCAAGCCCGGGGCTTTTGACGTATGTGGATTTCCCGGTCGCTGAAGGCCTGCGCGTCGACACCTGGGTGGAGGCCGGTTGCGAGATCCCGCCCTACTTCGACCCGATGATCGCCAAGCTCATCGCTTGGGCACCGACCCGCGAACAGGCGCGGCTGGATCTGCATCAAGCCCTGACCAGCAGCCAGCTGTACGGCGTGGAAACCAACCGCGATTACCTGCGGCAGATTCTGATGGCCGCACCGTTCGCCAGCGGCCAGCCGTGGACGCGCTGCCTTGAAGGTTTGGTGTACCACGCCGACACGTTCGAAGTGCTGAGCGCCGGGACCCAAACCAGTGTCCAGGATTATCCGGGGCGCCTCGGTTACTGGGCCGTTGGCGTGCCGCCGTCGGGGCCGATGGACAGCCGCGCATTGCGTCTGGGTAACCGCCTGCTGGGCAATGCCGAGGGTACTGCCGCACTGGAAATCACCATGAGCGGGCCAATGCTGCGCTTCAATTGCGCGGCAGTGGTGGCGGTGACCGGGGCGGACATTGCGCTGCGGTTGAATGATGAAGTGGTGCCAATGAACACTGCGCTGTTGGTGCCGGCGGGTGCGACCTTGAGCCTGGGCACCATCGCCGGGGCCGGTGCGCGCAGCTACCTTTGCCTGCGCGGCGGGCTGCAGGTTCCGGATTATCTGGGCAGCAAAAGTACCTTCACGTTAGGACAGTTTGGTGGGCATGGCGGACGGGCTCTGCGAGCGGGTGACGTGTTGCACTTGCTGCCGTTGGTAGACGTCAGTTGCGGCAACACGTTAGTGCCTGAACCGCTCGCCGAAGTGCGAACCCTGCGGGTGATCTACGGCCCTCACGGCGCGCCGGAATACTTCAAGCCTGAGTACATCGAGACGTTCTTTGCCACCCAATGGGAAGTGCATTTCAACTCCAGCCGTACCGGTGTGAGGTTGATCGGGCCGAAGCCATTGTGGGCGCGTACGGATGGGGGTGAGGCGGGACTGCACCCGTCCAACATTCACGACAATCCCTATGCGATCGGAGCGGTGGATTTTACCGGGGACATGCCGGTGATCCTCGGCCCCGACGGCCCGAGCCTGGGTGGGTTTGTATGCCCGGTGACGGTGATCGAGGCGGACTTGTGGCAGCTGGGCCAGCTCAAGGCGGGTGACAAGATTCAGTTCACTCCAGTCGACCTAAAGACCGCCCGCACACTCGCCTTGGAATGGGATCAGGTGTGGGAGCCGGGCTTGCCCGCGATGCAGGCAACTCGGTCCGACAGGCAAACCGAGGCGATGCTTTCGCGAGCAAGCCCGCTCCCACATTCGATTGAGTCGCCTGTGGTGTGTGATCGTTCCCACGCTCTGCGTGGGAATGCCGCCTGGGACGCTCCGCGTCCCGCTGTCGACGCAATGACGCAGAGCGTCACAGGATGCATTCCCACGCAGAGCGTGGGAACGATCAGTTCGCCTGTTGTTCTGGACATCGGCCAAGCCGACACGCGCCTGGTCGCCCGCCTCGCCGGCGACACCCACCTGCTCCTGGAAATCGGCGCCCCTGAACTCGACCTGGTGCTGCGCTTTCGCGCCCACGCCCTGATGCAAGCGTTGGAAGCCCGCGCCCTGCACGGCGTCATCGACCTGACACCCGGCATCCGTTCCCTGCAAATCCACTACCAGCCCGAACAACTGCCCATCGCCGACCTCCTGGCGTTGATCACCACCGAATGGCACGCCGTCTGCGCCAGCCAAAACCTGCAAGTCCCGTCGCGCATCGTCCACCTGCCACTCTCCTGGGACGATCCGGCCTGCCAACTGGCCATCGAAAAATACATGACCACCGTGCGCAAGGATGCCCCGTGGTGCCCGAGCAATCTGGAGTTCATCCGCCGCATCAACGACCTGGCCAACCTCGACGAAGTGCGCCACACCGTATTCGACGCCAGCTACCTGGTGATGGGCCTGGGCGACGTCTACCTCGGCGCGCCCGTGGCCACGCCGCTGGACCCGCGCCACCGCCTGGTCACCACCAAGTACAACCCGGCACGCACCTGGACCGCCGAAAACTCCGTGGGCATCGGTGGCGCCTACCTGTGCGTGTACGGCATGGAAGGTCCCGGCGGTTATCAGTTCGTCGGGCGCACCTTGCAGATGTGGAACCGCTACCGGGAAGTCGCGGCGTTCGATGGCAAACCGTGGTTGCTGCGCTTCTTCGACCAGATCCGCTTTTACCCGGTGAGCGCCGATGAGCTGGTGCAGATACGCCGGGATTTTCCCCTTGGGCGGTTTGAACTGGGCATCGAACACAGCCAGTTGAACCTGACGGACTACCAGGCCTTTCTCGCGCAGGAAGCCGAGAGCATTGGCGCGTTTCGCGGGCAACAACAGCGCGCGTTCAACGCCGAACGCGAACGCTGGATCGCCAGCGGCCAGGCGCATTTCGACAGTGAGGAACTCGCGGCGCCATTGGGCGAAGACACGCCGTTGCAGGCCAACGAATACAGCATCGACAGCCACATCGCGGGCAATCTCTGGCAAGTGCAGGTGAGCGCGGGGGAACGCGTGGCGGCGGGTGATGTACTGGTGATCCTGGAGTCGATGAAAATGGAAATCCCGGTACTCGCGCCGTTCGCCGGCACCGTGCGGGAAATTCCCGTGCAACCAGGCAGCGGCATTGGCGCCGGGCAACGGGTGGTCGTGCTGGAGCGTGATTTGCAATAACGCCTCGGGGCTGTATCGTGCAAGGCACACCGGGTTTCACCGGGACCTTGTCCGATACAGCCTGAACCGACCGATGACCACGCCAACCCTCTGCCCCGCCTGCGGCGCCCGCAACGATTGCGCCTTGGCCGACCCGCGCACTGCCGACCAGGCGTGCTGGTGCTACAGCGTCAGCATCGACCCTGCCGTGCTTGAAGCCTTGCCGCCGGAACTGCGCAACAAAGCCTGCCTGTGCCCACGCTGCGCCCAGGTGGACGAGCAACTGCGCGGGAACGAGCGGTCGTAATGCGCGTAGACCGCTTCCTCAGCAACCTGCCCCGATTCAACCGCAAGCAAGTTCGCCTGTTGCTGGTGGAACGGCGGATTACCGTCGATGGCCAATTCGTCAGCGATCCGCATCACCCGGTGAGCGAGTTCAGCCGTGTGCTACTGGATGACGAAGTGCTGCAAGCCGGCAAACCCGCGCGCTACTTCATGCTGCACAAACCCCAGGGCTGCGTCAGCGCCACGTCCGACCCGCAACACCCCACTGTGCTCGACCTGCTGGATGAACCGGACAAGCACGAGCTGCATATCGCCGGTCGTCTGGATTTCAACACCACCGGCCTGATGCTGATCACCAACGACGGCCAGTGGTCGCGCCGCCTGACCCAGCCGCAAACCAAACTGCCCAAGGTGTACTACGTTGAGACCGAGCAGGACATCGGCCCGGAATACGCCGCCACCTTTGCCGCCGGCCTGTACTTCGCGTTTGAAGACCTCACCACACAACCGGCGGAACTGGAGCTATTGAGCCCCAGAACGGCGCGCCTGAGCATCATTGAAGGGCGTTATCACCAGGTGAAGCGCATGTTCGGGCACTTCGACAACAAAGTGACCCGCCTGCACCGTGTGCGCATGGGGCCGCTGGAATTAGACTCAGCCCTTGCGCCAGGCCAGTACCGGGCGCTTACAGACGCTGAAATCCAACAGGTCTGATGACCGTTCAGCCGATGATGCCAAAAACCCACGCCTTCGACTGGCGAACTGGCATCCCTGATGCTTGAATCAACCCAGCCAGCCGCAATCTGACTGGCGAGTCACCCCTACCTACAAGAAACACTTTGCCCGTCCGCACGCTTGATCTGCGGGCACCTCACGGCAAATTGCCCGCCATAACAACACCCGTCGGCCAGCCAGTACCGGATCGACATGGGCCCTCACTTCCAGGCGTATGCCTACCTGTCACAAAGCTCGTGCAGAGTGATCTGCGCGCATTACCCGCTTGCCAGGAGTCTTACGACATGAGGCCAGAAATCGCTGTGCTGGATATACAGGGTCAGTATCGGGTTTACACGGAGTTCTATCGCGCGGACGCAGCTGCCAAGACCATCATCCTGGTCAACGGCTCAATGGCCACCACTGCGTCTTTCGCCCAGACCGTGAAAAGCCTGCACCCGACGTTCAACGTGGTTTTGTACGACCAGCCCTACGCCGGTCGCTCAAAAATCCATAACCGCCACGAGCATATGCTGACGAAAGAAGTCGAGGGCCAGATCCTTCTGGAACTCATCGACCACTTCGCCGCCGAACACGTGCTGTCCTTTTCCTGGGGCGGCGCCGCGACCCTCGTCGCCCTCGCCCACCGCCCGCGTCGTGTGGAAAAGGCCGTGATCAGCTCGTTCTCCCCGGTGATCAACGCCCCGATGCGCGACTACCTGGAGCGCGGCGTCGACTACCTCGGCAACCTCGACCGTGACCGCGTGGGCCACCTGGTCAACAGCACCATCGGCAAACACCTGCCGTCGCTGTTCAAACGCTTCAACTACAAACACGTGAGCAGCCTGGCCGAGCATGAGTATGGGCAGATGCACTTTCACATCAGCCACGTGCTCAACAGCGACCGGCTGTGCTACCTCAAGGCGGCGAAGCAGATTGATATACCGGTGTTGTTCTTGAACGGCGAATGGGACGAGTACACCAGTGCCCAGGATGCGAAGCTGTTTGGGCAGCATATTGCGAAAAGCAGCTTCGGCACGATTCAGGCGACCGGGCATTTTCTGGATATGGAGCACAAGGCCGCGTGCCGGGATAGCCGAGAGGCGTTGATGGGCTTTCTGAGGCCGGAGCAGCAGCCAAGTCGGCTGCGATACCACGCGTCCCAGCCACAGCATGCGTTTGCCGTATGAGCGGTGGGGTTGTGGGTGGGCTGGATTTCCATAGGGCTCCGCCTGCCCACGACCGACCGTTGGCACGTAAAACACAGAATTTTCGAAGAAAAACTTCAAATCCGCGAGCACATCTGGTACAAAGTCAGCCGCTCTGAGCGGGTATAGTTTAGTGGTAGAACGAAAGCTTCCCAAGCTTTAGATGAGGGTTCGATTCCCTCTACCCGCTCCACTCAGATTTTGGTCCTGCGTCAGGATGGTTTTGACGGGGGATGTGTAAAAAAACCGGTCCTTGGTGACCGGTTTTTTTATGCTCGAAATTTGAGAGGGCTGCCAATCACCGAACAAACTTGAAATAGACAAGCTCCGGATCACCCTCATCCAGATTCTCAATAACGCCACTGCGCAAGAATCCAGCCTTGGATATGAGTTGCTGTGAAGCAACGTTTGAGCTGTTCGTGGAGGTGAAGAGCTTATCCGTCTTACATAGGGATTCGGCGGCAACAAGCAGCAGAAGCGCGATGCCTTTGCGCTGGTGTTCAGGAGAGACAACCACCAGTGAAACAAAGCCATTCCCGAAAAAACCATGGGTAAGTACGAGATAGCCGACGACGCTGCCGGACTCTACTGCAACCAGGCATTGACGCCTCTCAACGGCCTCGCGAATAAGCTCGCCACGGCTGACATTCGATTTCGCGAAAGCGTCGAGTTCAACCATTGCACTCACGTCTTCAAATGTTGCCTCTCGGGCCGACGGGGCTGTGCTTGTCTCGCTGTTCCGGGTCATCGGTACTGACTCCCAACACGTCAAAATCGGCTGCCCTTCCCTTGGTATGTGCGGCCTGGAAGGGAAAGCGTTTTATAGAATCAAGAAAACCGATCCACTCGGTCCTGCACGGTTTCTACCAGTAAAAGCCCCTGCTCAATCATTTGCTGAATTGCCAATGCCAGACAGCGATGCTCATCTGGCAGGTTATCTGCAAATTCGTTGGTCATTGCTCCAGCGCCGGCAATGGTTTCGTAGGCGTTGGCGAGTAATGCATCGGTGCCGATTTCGGGACGTACGCTGAAGATTCTTACGGCTGAGTTATACGAGTCAGTACACATCTGTTGATCCTCGGTTAGGACCACCTTCCAGAGCTACTAAACAAAGGGTGGCGGCTATACGCGGGTTAGTAGACCGGTTGATCAACGAAACCGGCGCGCCCAAGGGCGCCCCGCGTACAGCCACCATCAAGACCAGACACCGAAACATCTGAGAAATGGCACAGCGATACGCCGTTGATCAAATCGGGCTACTAAACCCGACCGCTGATGGGCAGCGGCTGACGAACCTTAAAGAGGTCGCCTAAGGCGCACAACCGGGACGATTCTGATGGTTGTGTAGGCAAAGCCGCAAGATTCATCACTGCTTGCTCGCCCAAATAAGCCGGCAATCTCTGGCAACAAGATTGATCATGAACCGCTTATTCCTCTGGATGGGCAGTGATTTTTCGTGGCACTCAGGCAAGGCCATCGCAGCCTCGCCAAGGCTCGACAACTCCCACATTAGAGCGGTGTCGCTCCCAAATCTGGAATGCACTCCCTGTGGGAGCCGGGCTTGCCCGCGATGCAGGCGGCGCGGTCTGCCAGGTACACCGCAGCGATCCCATCGCAGCCTCGCCAAGGCTCGACAGCTCCCACAAGGAACTGAATTCACCATCAGAAAAGACGGCTATCTCTCGAGCACCACACCCCGCTGCACCACCCACGCCAACGGCAATGTCAGCAGCAACATCCCCGCCAACACCATCACCGCCACCGGCACGCCCATCGAGTCCCCCAGCCCGCCAAACAGCACC
The DNA here is from genome assembly GCF_016650865.1 of Pseudomonas sp. TH34. Lineage (NCBI taxonomy): Bacteria > Pseudomonadati > Pseudomonadota > Gammaproteobacteria > Pseudomonadales > Pseudomonadaceae > Pseudomonas > Pseudomonas sp. TH34. The sequence continues at coordinate 731,462 of NZ_JAEKFB010000020.1, read as the reverse complement.
GGCGCCAACGCGCCACCGCCGATGGTGCCGGTGTAGAACACCGCAAATGCCTGTTCCCGTTTCCCCGCGCCCGCCAGGTCCGGCACGGCGCCGTACAGCACCGATGACGTGCCGTTCAGCGCCAGCCCCAACACCGGCAACATCACCATCAAACCGGTCAACGGCAGGTACACCGCCGCAACGATCAACAGCGCGGTGCTGGTCTCCGTCAGCCACACGGTTTTCATCATGCCGATGCGTGCGCCGAGGTAGCCGCAAAGCAACTTGCCGAAGGCGCCGCCGATAAACAGCATGGTCAGCGCGAGACCGATGCCCGCAGTACCAGCGCCTTTAGCTTGCAGAAGAAAGGGCAAAAACGTGAGAAAGCCCATGCGCACGGCACTGTCGAGTGTGCCCGTGACAATCAGCGCACGCAGGCCGCTGACGGAACCGCTTCCTACCAGTGTCTTGGCGGTTTTCCCGGAAGCAGGCGCCGCTGCCTGCACGGGTATCAGCCACCACAGCAACCCCGCCGCCGCCAGCCCCAGCAATCCAAGCAGCGTAACGCTCGCGCGCCAACTGATGACGGTCAGCAACAGCCCCACCAACCCGGGAACCAGGGTTTTGCCAATGTCTCCGGAGAAGTTGTATTGAGACAGCGCTTCCTTGACCCCACCACCGTTCTCGTAGGTGTCGGTGATCATTGAAGAAGCCAGCGGATGCTGGGTACTCGCCCCCAGCCCGCCCAACACCAGCGCCAGCAACAACATGCCCAACCCGGTCGCCTGCCCCGCCAACAGATAGGCAACACCGGCAAGCGCCGTGCCGCCCACCAGCATTGGCATACGCCCCCAACGTTTGGCGGCGCGACTGGCCATCAGTTGGAACACCGCCATCATCCCGGAGTAAGCGCCACGCAGCAGGCCGATCTGGGCGTAGGTCATGCCGAACTGCGCTTGCCAGATCGGCAGCAGCACGTAGATCACATCGGTCAGGCCATCGTGAATGGCGTGGGTGCTGCACCCTGCAATCAGCGAGCGGCGGCGGGCGGAAGTCTCAGGCACGGGCAAGGCAACGGCGTCGTTCATGAGGTCTTGCTCAGTTCAGGTTGCAGGGGCTTCCAGCCCGTCAGGGCGATCAGCAGTGACAGCAACTGGAAACCGATGATCAGCGCTACACATCCCGTCCAGCCCCAGCGTCCCCAGATCAACGCCGGGACGATGGCGCCGAAGCTGCCACCGAGGTAATAGCAGGTAAGGTACAGGCCCACGGCACCGGCCTTGTTGTGGCGGGCGGTGGCAGTGGTGAAGGCGCTGGCGGCGGCCTGGGCGAGGAATACGCCGGTGGAGCTGAGGGCCAGGCCCAGTACGATGCACCACAGGGACGGCACTAAGGTCAGGGCCGAGCCGCAGACGCCAAGTGCCGCAGCGGCGGTCAGCAGTTCGGATTGCGGGCGGGATTTGCTCAGGCGCCCGGCAACGGGAATGACTACGAGGGCCAGCAGGAACACCATGTAGATCGTGCCCAGCGCCGCCGGGCCAAGGTCGAACGGGGCTTGGCTGAGGTAAAGGCCAGCGTAGGTAAACGTCGCCACTTGGGAGAACAGCACGCAAAACCCTACAGCGTAGGCAGCCAGCAGCGGCGTGCCGAGCACGTCAGCCCAGGTGGTTGACGGTCGCGCAGCTCGGGGTGGATTGCCCGGCAGCAGAAACTGGATAAACCCGCCCACCATCAGGCTCAACACCGCCAACAGCTCAAAGGCTTCACGCCAGCCGACATACTCGGTCATCACCCCGGTGACGAAGCGCCCGGCAAACCCGCCGAGCACGGTGCCGGCCACGTAGAGGCTGGTGACCTCGGTCACGGTGCCGCCGCGCCAACGATCACCGATATAAGCCACGCTGGTGGCAAACACTACCGGAATCAGCATCCCTTCGATAAAGCGCCACACCAGCAGTTCGGCAAAGCTGCTGGCATAGGCAGTCATCAGCGCCGGCACCGCCAGCAACAGCGCGGCCACCGAGATCACGGTGCGTTGCTCAAACCGCCCGGTCAGGCGGCTGACAAACGGCGCGGTCAGCGCCACCGCCAAGGTGGTGACAGTAATGCTCCAACCCGCGGCCTTGGCGCTCACTTCAAAGTTGGCGGCAAGCGTCTGCAAAATGCTCTGGGTGGCGTAGAGGTTGAGAAACGCCGCGCAGCCACACAGGAACAGGGCAAGACGGGCACAATGCAGGCGCGGTTTCATGAAACCTCTCGTTTTATTATCTGCGGCCTTTATAGAATGACCCGCACACCCGAGACCAATACCGATTTCGAACCGATCAATACCCTGGGGCCAGGATGCTCGACCTACGCAAGCTGCGTTACTTTCTGACCGTCGCCGAAGAATTGCACTTCGGCCGCGCCGCCCTGCGCCTGCACCTGGCCCAGCCGCCGTTGACCCGGCAGATTTCCGCGCTGGAGGCTGAGCTGGGGTTTCGCCTGTTCGACCGCACCAGTCGCACGGTTTCGCTCACGCCTCAGGGCCGCTCGTTCCTGCCCTACGCACGGGCGGTGCTGGAGCAGGTCGACCTCGCCGAGGTCATCGCCGGCAAACTGGCCGCAGGCGCCGCCGGGCAGTTGGCGCTGGGTTACGTCAGTTCGATTGCCCTCTCGGACTTGTTCAGCCAGGCGATTCAAGCCTTCGCCCAACGCTTTCCCGATGTGCAATTGACGCTGGTGGAATGCGCCTCCGGCAGCCTGGGCGCACAGGTGGCTGATGGGCGCCTGGATATCGGCTTGAGCCGGTTACTGCCCCAGGAAGGTCAGACTGAGGTGCAAGCGTTGTCGTTGGGTGAGGAGCGGCTGGTGGCGGCGGTGTCGAGCGACAGCCCGTTGGCCAACCAGGCCGAGGTCAGCCTGGCGCAGTTGAGTGGGTATCCGTTGATTCTGTTTCCAGCCGATTATGGCTCGGGGCTTAACCAGTCCATTGAACAGCTATATCGGCATAAGGGTTTGCCACTGCGGGCCGGGCCGTCGGGGCGGCAAATTACCTCGATCATTGCACTGGTGGCGGCGGGACAAGGTGTGGCGCTGGTACCGGAATGTACTCAGAGTTTGATGAATAAGGGCGTGACGTATCGGCCGTTGGTGGATTCAGATGCGTACGCGCAACTGCTTGTTCTTACGCGTGCTGATGGGCGGAGTTTAATGGTCACGGCGTTTCTGACCGTGATTGATGAATTGTTACAAGCTCGTAAAGATGCCTAATAGCTCCAATCAGTAGATACCCCGTACATTTCCTACCCATCAGCGGGAAAAGTCGGCCGTCTCAAATGGTAGGTACGGCGTTGAGAACTCAAAATTGGTGGTTATAGTGAACACCCTTTTGAGGGCACAAACATGCTGTACCCAATCGCAATTTCAACCGGTGACGAGGACCATGCCTGGGGTGTGGAAGTCCCGGACATTCCCGGTTGCTTCTCAGCTGGAGATGATCTGGACGACGCCATGGCCATGGCCCGCGAAGCGATCGAAGGCCACTTCGAGATCCTCGCAGAAGACGGCGCGCCCATTCCTACAGCACAGAAAGTCACCCTCCATGCCGCTAACCCGCAATATGCCGGCTGCACTTGGGCCGTGGTGGATATTGATGTCACCAAGTACCTGGGCAAGGCACAGAAACTCAACATCACGTTGCCCGGCTACCTGCTGAACCGCATTGACGAATACGTCCTGCATCATCCGGAAGAAAAAAGCCGCTCGGGCTTTCTTGCGTCTGCTGCCCTCAAGGTGTTGCAACAAGACCGGTGACGGCACTTAAAGGAACCGTTCAATGCTCCCTCCCGCACAACGCACTCCAAAACCCGTACTGCGCAAAGTACTGGGCTGGGTGCTGATCGCGCCTCTGCTGCTCTCGTTTCTCAGGCTGCCCTTTCCGCTGGGACTTGTGTTGGTGCTGGCGTCCATCACGGCCTCCGTTTATGGCGTCCGTTTTGCCCAACTGCATGCCAGCCGACGTGTAACCGTATTTGCCGTGATCATCACGCTGTTCAACATCGCTTCATTTTTTGTCATTGGTACGGCATCGGTACTCAAGGCGCTGTACTGGTTCTCGTGGCTTTACGGGTATCCGTATTACGCCGATTGGGTTTACTGGAACCTCTAAGTCGTTCGCGAATTCGACCGCAAGAAACGTAGTTCCACCATGGGCCGGCCTATCTACAGTAGAGCCATACCCACTCAAGGAGTCCGACCATGTCCTATGAATACAAATACATGCCCTCCCCCGTCGGCCAACTGACCCTCGTGGCCCGTGGCGGAAAGCTCACCGCCATCCTCTGGGAAAAAGAACGCCCTAACCGTGTTCGCCTGGGTGCCCTGCAAGAGGCCAATAACAGCCCGGTGTTGCAGGAAACCGAGCGGCAGTTGAACGAGTATTTCGCCGGTACCCGCAACCGTTTCGAGCTGGAACTGGACTTTGCCGGCACCGACTTCCAGAAGAAAGTCTGGCAGGCGCTGTTGACCATCCCGTTCGGGGAAACCCGCAGCTACAGCCAGATTGCCGCACAGATCGGTAACCCCAAGGCAGTGCGTGCCGTCGGCGCAGCCAACGGGCGCAATCCGATTTCGATTGTCGCACCGTGCCACCGGGTGATTGGTGCCTCGGGCGGGCTGACCGGGTTTGCCGGCGGGCTTGAGGCCAAGCAGTATCTGCTGGAGCTGGAGGAGCACGCCTGAATCCCGGCAAAACTGTATAACTTTGTTCAATCCCTCAATTGTAAAAAGAAATTTCAGCGCACGCCTGCGGTCAGTATTTTCATCACCCACCCTTTAAGGAAAACGGTTATGAAATTCTCCGCCATCTCTCAATCCCTGTCCCGCTGGGCAGGCAGCGCCCGCACGTTCTACGCGGCGGTGGGGTTGATCCTCCTGTGGAGTTTGAGCGGGCCTTATTTCCACTACAACGACACGTGGCAGCTGATCATCAACACCTCCACCACCATCATCACCTTCCTGATGGTGTTCCTGATCCAGAACACGCAAAACCGCGACAACGATATTTTGCATATCAAGATCGACGAGTTGCTACGCGCCACCAAGGACGCACAAAACGCCGTGTTGAGCCTGGACGGCATGGACCGCAAGGAACTGGAGAAATTACGCAAGGAATACAAGACCATTGGGGATAGCGAAACCATCACCGTCACCACACTGGTGACCGAAACACCGACTGACGGTGACCGCCCCAAGACGGACTTTAACCAGGCATAAAAAAACGGCGGCTGGAGTGATCCAGCCGCCGTTTTTTATGAAGTACTCAACGCAATCAACCGTCGCCTTGGTGACCTTTACCGTAAGTCGACGCCAACGCCCGGGCTTTCTCCAGGCGTTCTTCCAACTTGGGCAGGGTCTCATCCACCAGGGCCTTTATTTCAGGAATGTCAGACTCGGCACCTTCCTGCTTGAACAGGGCGATCGCGTCTTCATTGGCCTTGACCTGCTCGGCGGTGTAGGCGGCGTCAAACGAATCGCCGTCCTTGAGCTCGGGCATCAACGATTCGGCCTTGTCGACGATCTTGTCCCGTGGGGCCACCGGCAAGTCGAGCTTCTTGGCAATGGCCGCCAGGTGCTGATTGGCCAGGGTGCGTTCATTGATGACTTCGATGGTGTAGTCCTTGATTTCCTGGGACGACGTCTTGGCGTGTGCCATGCGGCTGGTCTCGATATCGGCCATGCCCTTGGCCGAAGCCTGCTCGATGAAATCGGCAGGCGACTGGGCGAAAGCACTATTGGCGCCGAGGCCCAGCAGCATCGCGAAACTGGCGGTGCGTAACCGGATAACCATGCGGCTCATGATGGGTTCCTCCAAGTAATAAACAGGTGCAGGGAAACGAGCCCCGCTCTGAATCTGAATTTTCAGGGCGATAAAGGTTTAGAAAAAACTTGCCAGTGCGACGAACGGTCTTCAGGTCTTGCTGCCAAACGGGTCCGACAATGCTCCCTGCACCTGCCCATTCAACCACTGCAACGCCGGGTCTCCACCCGGCGTGGCTCACTGCCAGCTGATCAGCGCTTGTCGAGGGTGCGCAGCTTCTGCGGCAAGCCCCACAGCAACAGCGCCGCCGCCAGCAGTGCACACACGCCGATGACATACAGCGCCGGCGTGGTGCTGCCGGTCAGGTCCTTGATCCGGCCGACCATCACCGGGCTGACAATGCCGCCGAACTGACCCAGGGTGTTGATCACCGCAATCCCGCCCGCCGCGCCCGCGCCGGCACCGGCCAATAGCTTCGGCGGTAAGGTCCAGAAGGTCGGGATCGAGGCGATGATGCCGGCGCCCAGCAAGCTCAGGGCGACGATCAGGAACGTGGTGTGATCCGCAAAGATCCCCGCACAAAAGAACCCCACCGCCCCCAGCGCCACCAGGCCGCTGACGAACTTGCGGCGTTCGCCGGTGGCGTCCGACAAGCGTCCGATCACCACCATGCTGATAGCGCCGCAGACGTAGGGAATCGCCGTCAGCAGACCGATCATCACCGGGCTCTGGGTGCCGGCGCTGCGGATCAATTGCGGCGCCCAGAAGTTCAGGCCGTAGGACGCCACCTGGATCAGGAAGTAGATAAAGCCCAGCATCAGGAAGCCGGGAATACGCAGTGCCGCGAGCAGCGAGCCACCGCTCTTGTGGGGTTCATGCACGGCAATGCGGCTGGCCAGCAACGTCTTCTCCGCCGGGGTCAACCAGTGGGCATCCTCGATACGGTCCTTGAGCAGCTTGAGCACCAGGAAACCCAAGCCAACGCAGGGCAAGCCACCGAGCAAGAACAGCCAGTGCCAGCCGCGCATTTGCAACACACCGTCGAGGTGTTCCAGCACCAGCCCGGAGAACGGCGCGCCCACCAGACCGGCAAACGCCGACGCCAGGAACAGCATCGACGTGATGCGCCCACGGTAGTGCTGCGGGAACCACAAGGTCAGGTAATACAACACGCCCGGCGCGAACCCTGCCTCCATCGCACCGATGATGAAACGCAGGCCGTAGAACTGCCATTCGGCCGTGACGAACACCATGGCGGCCGTCGCCAGCCCCCACGACATCATGATGCGCGCGATCCAGCGGCGAGCGCCGACCTTGTACAGCATCATGTTGCTCGGCACTTCGAAGATCACATAGCCGACCACAAACAGCCCGGCGCCGAGGCCGTAGGCGGTGTCGCTCAAACTCAGGTCGGTCTGCAGCTGGAACTTGGCGAAGCTGATGTTGATGCGGTCAAAAAACGCAAACAGGTAGCAGACCATGATCAGCGGCATCAGGCGCCAGGCGACCTTGCTGACCAGGGCTTTTTCCGCATCGTGTTCAGCGGCCGGGCGCACGCCGGCCTCCAACGTATTAAGGCTCATTGTTTCTCTCCAGCGGACTGCTCGCAGGCGTCCGATTGTTTTTGTTGTCTGGTGGCGGCTTATAAGGTGGCGATGTAGGCCGGTGGCGGATGCAGGTCGCAATTGCGCCCGGCCTTGGCCACCTGGCCCGGCAATTCGTGGCCGAGCAAGGCCGGCAATTGCCGCGACATTTTCAGCAAGTGCGGCAGGTCGATGCCGGTGTGAATCCCGACTTCCTCACACAGGTTGACCAAGTCTTCGGTGCAGATATTGCCCGACGCGCCGGGAGCAAACGGGCAGCCGCCGAGGCCGCCCAACGCCGCATCAAACCTTCGCGCTCCGGCCTCGTAGGCGGCCAGCACGTTGCACAAACCCAGGCCGCGGGTGTTGTGGAAATGCAGGGTCAGGTCGCTCGCCGGAATACGCTCCAGCACACGCGTGACCAGGCGTTCGACCTGACGCGGGTTGGCCATGCCGGTGGTGTCCGCCAGGCTGATGCCCTGGATGCCCAACTCGCGGTAGGCGTCGACCCATTGCAGCACACGGTCTTCATCAATCTTGCCCTCGAACGGGCAGCCGAAAGTGGTGGCGATGCTGCCGTTGAGGCGCACCGGATAGTCGGCAGCAAAACTCACGATGTCGCCGAACGCCGCCAACGAGGCTTCGCAACGCATGCGCATATTCGCCAGGTTGTGGGTCTGGCTGGCAGACATCACCAGGTTCAACTCATCAGCCCGGGACTCGACGGCGCGCTGGGCGCCCTTGAGATTGGGGATCAAGGCCACGTAGATAATCCCGGGGCGACGGGTGATGCCCTGGAACACTTGCTCGCCATCGCGCAACGCGGGAATGGCCTTGGGTGAAACAAACGAACCGGCTTCGATCCGGGAAAAACCCGCCAGGGACAGTTGGTCGATCAACGCGATCTTATCGACGGTCTCGACCCAGGTCGGCTCGATTTGCAGCCCATCCCGGGGCGAGACTTCCTGCACGATCAGGGCATCGGAATAGCTTTTCATTGCACCACTCCCGAGGTTTTCAGACGTTGAATATCGGCCCCGCTCAAGCCCAGGTCGCCGAGGATTGCATCGGTGTGCTGGCCCAAGCTTGGGCCCTGCCAGTTCACCGCGCCGGGGGTTTCCGACAGTTTGGGCACAATGCCGGGCATCTTCACCGTGAGGCCGCCGGGCAGGTCGGCGCTGAGCAACATATCGCGGGCCTGGTAGTGCGGGTCGGCGACGATGTCAGCCACTGAATAGATGCGCCCCGCCGGCACTTCGGCGGCTTCCAGGGCGCTGAGCACCTGGTCGATGGGCAGGCTGCTGGTCCAGTGGGTGATGGCGGCGTCGAGCAGGCCGCTCTTGGCGGCGCGGCCATCGTTGTGGGCAAACTCCGGCGCTTCGGCCAGGTCGGCGCGGCCGATGGCGAGCATCAGGCGCTTGTAGATCGGGTCGCTGTTGCCGGCGATCACCACGTAGGCGCCGTCGGCGGTCAGGTAAGTGTTGGAGGGTGCGATGCCGGGCAAGGCGCCGCCGCTGCGTTCGCGCACATGGCCGAGCATGTCGTATTCCGGTACCAGGCTTTCCATCAGGTTGAACACACTTTCGGCCAGGGACACGTCGACAATCTGGCCGTCGCCCTGGCCGGTTTTGACCCGCAGCAGCGACATCAGCGCGCCGATCACGCCGTGCAGTGACGCCAGGGAATCACCGAGGCTCACGCCCACCCGCGCCGGTGGAGAATCCGGGTTGCCGGTGGTGTAGCGAATCCCGCCCATCGCCTCGCCGATGGCCCCGAAGCCCGGGCGGTCGCGGTAAGGGCCGGTCTGGCCGTAGCCAGAGATACGTACCAAGGTCAGCTTGGGATTGAGGGCATGCAGCACGTCCCAGCCCAGGCCGAGTTTTTCCAGGCCGCCGGGGCGCAGGTTTTCGATCAGCACGTCGGCGTCGCCCAGCAATTGTTTGACCAGGTCCAGGCCTTCTGCGGACTTGAGGTCCAGGGCCAGGGACTTCTTGTTGCGCGATTGCAGGTACCACCACAGCGACGTGCCTTCGTGCAGCTTTCGCCATTTGCGAAGCGGATCGCCCTGCCCCATGGCTTCGATCTTGATCACCTCGGCGCCAAACTCGGCCATCAGCCGGGCGGCGAAAGGCGCGGCAATCAGGGTGCCGATCTCGATCACCTTGATACCGCTCAGGGGAGCCGTCATGGGGTGTACCTCTTGTTCTTGGAATGTGGTCCAAGGCTAGAGGACGCAGGCAGTAGAAATCCAACCGTCAGTTGGCAACGAGCGTTCGCGAAATGCGAAGGGTCGAGGATTTTGGGCGCTCTTTAAATCGCTATCGCGGGCAAGCCCGGCTCCCACAGGGGATCGATTTTTCCCCAAACAACTCGGTCAACTGTGGGAGCCGGGCTTGCCCGCGATGAGGCCTGCAGTGTTTCGCTCAGCCCTGCTCCCGACGCAAATAATCGAACAACAGCCGGCTGACCGGCGACAGCTGCGCCTCATCACGCACCACCAGGATCAGGCTGCGATCCGACCAGGCATCCGTCAGCGGTACCGCGTGCAGCCCAAGTGCCCGGGCAAACAACTCGTAGGCCTTTTGCGGCAGGATGCCGATGCCCATGTTGGCCTGGACCATTCGGCACATGGCATCAAAGCCCGGCACATGGATCCGCAGGCGCAACACCTTGCCCGCCTCCCGCGCCGCCGCATGGGTGCGCATATTGATCGAACTGGCGGAATGCAGCCCCACGTAGTCGCTGTCCAGCGTCTCGACGAACGCCAGGGTCTTGCGCGACGCCAACGGGTGATCTGCCGGCATTAGCACCACCAGTTTGTCCCGGCGATAGGTCACGCCGGGCAGGCCTTTGGTATCGGTGTCGCTGGAGCAGATGCCCAGGTCCGCAACGCCGTCAATCACACCCTGGACCACACCATTACTGGGCCGCTCTTCCAGATCGGCCTTCACCTGTGGGTGCAGCGCGGAAAAGTCGCGCAAGTCTTCCGGAAGGAACTGAATGATCGCCGAGAGGTTCGCCAGCATCCGCACATAACCGCGCACGCCGTGGCTGTGTTCGCCCAGCTCCAGGCCCATCTTCTCGACGTTGAACAGCATCTGCCGCGCATGGTGCAGCAAGGTCTCGCCGGCGGCCGTGAGCTGCATGCCCTTGGCCTGGCGCACAAACAGGCTCACGCCCAGCACCTGTTCCAGCTCCATCAAACGCTTGCTGGCGGCCGAGACCGCAATGGCTTCGCGGGCGGCGGCGCGGGTCAGCGTGCCTTCTTCATGCACCGCCACAAACAATTGCAGGGTGATCAGGTCAAGGCGACGGACCAGGCTTTTGTGCAGCATCTAGGCGCGCTCGGTGGCCAAGCGATTGATATCGGCCTGCTCCACCACCGGCAGAGGTGCGCCGTGCCGGACGGCCGAGAGCATCGCGCGGCCAACGGTTTCAGTGCTCACTACCCAGGCCGGCCGCACATGGCGCAGCAGCGACAACAACGGGCCGACCACGGTGTAGATGGACTGGTAGAGCGGGGTTTTCGAGCGCACGCCGTGCAACGGCTGAATCACCCCGGGACGGAACAGGTACACCGCTTTGAACGGCAGGCGCAGCAACGCGTTCTCGGTCTTGCCCTTGATCCTCGCCCACATGGTTTTGCCGGTTTCGCTGCTGTCAGTCCCGGCGCCGGAAACGTAGATAAAGGTCATCTGTGGGTTGAGCCCCGCCAGGGTGCTGGCGGCCACCAGGGTCAGGTCGTAGGTCAGGTGGGTGTACTTGACTTCGTCCATGCCCACCGAAGAAACGCCCAGGCAAAAGAAGCAGGCATCGAAACCTTGCAGCAGATGCTCCAGGGGCTGGAAGTCGAACATATCGGCATGCAACACCTGGTGCAGCTTGCCGTGTTCCTGGGTCAGCGCGGTACGGCCGACGGCGACGACTTCCTGCACGTCACTGGCCAGCAGGCACTCGCGCAACACGCCTTGGCCGACCATGCCGGTGGCGCCGAATAATAGAACTCTCATAAGGTTGGTTCCTAAGCGACAAGCGGTTAGCTTCAAGCTGCCAGGTAGAGACAAACACATTAGCAGCTTGTAGCTTGCGGCTTGCAGCTTACTGCCCAACAGGATCTTTTGCCCCTTGAAAAGCACCACGACCCTCGCCATCGCCTGCAGCGCGGCCTTTCTGTCCCAGGTTGGCATCAGCAGTTACCTACCCGCCGTACCGGCAATTGCCCACGCATTGCCAGCCGCCGAGGATCAGGTGGCCCTGGCCCTGGCGGTGTATTTGATCGGCATGGCGTTGCCGATGCTGCTCTGGGGCAGCCTCGGTGAGCGCCTGGGCAGAAAGCCGGTGCTCCTGGCCGCGTTGACGCTGTACGCGCTGGCCAGTGCGGCGATTCCGTCCGCCTACAGCCTCGAATCGTTCCTCGGCCTGCGGCTGGTTCAAGGCCTCGGCGCGGGCGGTGTGTCGGTGATGGCGCGGGTGTTGGTTCGCGACAGTTTCAGCGGTGCCCTGTTGGCTAAAGGCTTGTCGTGGCTGGGGATGACATTCGTGATCGCCCTGGGCATCGGGCAGTTTGTGGGCTCGCTGTTGCAGGTGGCGTTTGGCTGGGAAGCAATCTTTTATGGGCTGGCGATAGCGGCTGTCGGTTTGATGATTACGCTGCAACGGGTGGTGTTTCCGACTTTGGAAAAAGCCGCCGGGCACATCTCGGCCTGGCGCATCTACGGCACGATCCTGCGCCATCCGGCGTTCCTGCGGCCTGCGCTGGCGGGCGGTTTGGGTTACGGCGTGATCATCGCCTTCAACACCTGCGCACCGTTGATTTTGCAGGGCCATTTTCAGTGGAGCGCCGCGCAATATGGCTGGCTCGGCTGGCCGATCAGCGGGGCGTATCTGGCGGGGGCGCTGATGGTCAATCGCCTGGTCGCCCGCACTGGGCGCCTGTCGATGATGAGTTGGGGCGTGGCGTTGGTGATGTGCGGCAGCGCGACGATGTTGCTGGGCAGTCTGTTTTCCAATGGGCTGGCGATTCTGCTGTGGCTGCCGTATTGCCTGGCGGTGTTCGGGCAGTCGATGAGTTATCCCATCAGCCTGTCGCTGGCCAATGATGAATCACCGGTGAGCGGCTCCTACGCCATGGCCTTGAGCGGTTTCATGCATCAGTTGATGGCGGCGGCGATCGGCGGCGTGGCCAGCCTGTTGGCGAGTCAGCAGGCCTGGCCGTTGGCGGTGTTGTGCGTGGCGCTGGCGGGCGGCGCACTGCTGTGCGTCGCCATGGCCAGGGCTGATCAGAACGCGCTGCGAAAGATCTCTTCAATCTGACGCTGATCCGCTCGCCGTGGGTTGGTCAGGCCGCAGGCGTCCTTCAGGGCGTTGGACGCCAGCAGCGGGATGTCCTGCAACTTGGCGCCCAGCTCCCGCAGCCCGGCAGGAATTTCCACATCCTGGGACAGGCTGCGAATCGCCGCGATGGCCGCCTGAGCGCCCTCTTCCACCGACGTCCCTTTGATGTCTGCGCCAAGGGCCCGTGCCACATGGCTCAGGCGTTCGGCGCTGACGCTGGCGTTGAAACTTTGCACATGGGGCAACAGCACCGCATTGCACACGCCGTGGGGCAGGTCATAGAGCCCGCCCAACTGGTGCGCCATGGCGTGTACGAACCCCAGGGACGCATTGTTGAAGGCCATGCCGGCAAGGAACTGCGCATACGCCATGTTCTCCCGGGCGGCCATGTCTTGGCCGTCGCGCACCGCAATCCGCAGGTTGGCGCTGATCAGTTCGATGGCCTTGATCGCACAGGCATCGGTGATCGGGTTGGCGGCGGTGGACACGTAGGCTTCGATCGCGTGGGTTAGCGCGTCCATGCCGGTGGCGGCGGTCAGGCCCTTGGGCATGCCGACCATCAGCGCCGGGTCGTTGACCGACAGCAGCGGCGTGACGTTGCGGTCGACGATGGCCATTTTCACGTGACGGGTTTCGTCGGTGATGATGCAGAAGCGGGTCATTTCGCTGGCAGTGCCGGCGGTGGTGTTGATGGCCACCAGCGGCAGTTGCGGTTTGGCCGACTGGTCGACGCCTTCGTAGTCGCCGATGTGCCCGCCGTTGGTCGCACACAGGGCAATGCCCTTGGCGCAGTCATGGGGTGAGCCACCGCCCAGGGACACCACGAAATCGCAGGCGCTCTGTTTCAACAACGCCAGGCCTTTTTCGACGTTCTCGACGTTCGGGTTGGGCTTGGCGCCGTCGTAGATCACCGAGTCGATGTCCTGCATCGCGAGTTTCTCGGCGATCATGCTGGCGACACCTGCCTTGGCCATCCCGGCGTCAGTGACAATCAGCGCCTTGCGAAAACCGTAGTTGCGAATCGCAGTCATGGCTTCGTCGAGGCAGTCGATGCCCATGATGTTGACGGATGGAATGAAGAAGGTGCTGCTCATGGTGGCAAATCCTCGAAAGTCGTTATGCCTACAGCATCGACCTCGATTGCCTGCGGCATCTTGACCAGGATCAACGCCCGCTCGTGATAAAGTCACCGCCCAGCCGATTTTGAGTAGACCCGCCGCAATGAAGGATTCCCAGGATTTTGACGCCCACCTTGAAGACTGGAACGCCTTGCGCAGCAGTACCGCCTTCAGCGGGATCCTGATCGGCAACGGCGCCAGCCGCGCAGTGTGGGAAGACTTTGCCTACGACTCACTGTTCGAAAACGCCCGCACCGTGGAAGAAAAACCCCTGAGCCAGTCCGAGCTCAGCGTGTTTGACGCGATGCAGACCCGCAGTTTCGAACAGGTGCTGGGCGCGTTGAAAACCACCAGCCGGGTCAACAAGGCCTTGGCGGTCAGCTCGGCGGCGCCGCGTAATCGCTACTACGCGATCAAGGAAGCGCTGATCAACACGATCCACAGCGTGCACATTCCGTGGCGCCTGGTGAAGCCTTCGACGCTGGCGACGATTCATCAGGAGTTGGCGAGTTATCCGACTGTATTCACCAGCAATTACGACTTGCTCAACTACTGGGCGATCCTGCAGGCACCGGGCATCGATGATCTGTTTCGCAGCGCCGATGCGAGCTTTGACCTGCGCAATACTGGCTGCGACACCACGCGCATTTTGTATCTGCATGGTGGTTTGCACCTGGTGCGTAACCTTGACGGTACGGCGCGTAAATTGCCGACCACTGACAGCACGTTGCTTAGCAGTTTTGCGATCAACAACACGATCAAGACGTTGGATGATGTGCCGTTGTTTGTCAGCGAGGGGAAGGTTGAGGAGAAGCTGAAGACCATTCGCAGTTCTGACTATTTGTCGTTCTGTTATGAGCAGTTGTTGAGTCATGAGGGCGCGCTTTGCATTTTCGGGCATCACCTCGGCGCGCAGGATGTGCATCTGGTGCAGGCGATTCGACAGGCGAAGGTCACGATGTTGGCGATTTCGGTGTTTGGGCGCAGTGCGGGGTTTATTCAGCAGCAGAAGCGGCGTTTTGCGGAGTTGTTTGAGGGGGTGGATGTGGAGTTGCGGTTTTTTGATGCGCGTAGTCATGCGCTTGGGAATTCGGGGCTTTCGGTGCCCGTGGAGCGGTGATGGGGGTGGGGTGGGGTGGGGTGGGGTGTACATATCCGTTGCTGCGGTAACGGCGGCTTAGGGTTCCGCTCTTACAGCGGGTCACTTTTGGCAAACGCCCCAAAAGTAACCAAAAGGTCTTTGCCCCACCACTCGGTGCCTCGCCTAGGCTCGGCATGCCCGCACTCCGGCCCGATTCCGCGGGCCGCCGCGACGGGCCATCCATGGCCCGGCGCGGCTAAACCGGCGTCCTGCCGGTTTACCCGCTCCACCGTGCCTACTTGCGGCCATCGTGGTTAACGGGGCCTGCAGATCAAGATCAAAAACAGATCAAGATCAAGATCAAAAGCACGCAGCCTCGCTGGAGCTCGACAGCTGCTACGGGCGGGGTGGCTCTGCTTTTCTGTGGGAGCTGGCTTGCCTGCGATGCAGACAACTCGGTCTTTCAGGCACACCGAGGTGATGCCATCGCAGGCAAGCCAGCTCCCACATTTGGATCGTGCCCGCTTTAGATTTTGATTTTGCTCTTCAACACTCAAGCCGGCCGGTAGGCCGCTGCGCTCTTGCTTTTGATCTTGATCTTAGGCGCCCCGTTAAACCACGCTGGCCGAACGCAGGCTTTGGAGCGTGGGTAACCCGGCAGGACGCCGGGTTAGCCGCGCTGGGCCAAGGATGGCCCATCGCGGCGGCCCACGCTCCAAAGTCGGAGTGAGGGCACACCGAGCCTGGGCGAGGTGCCGAGTGGTGGGGCAAGAGCGTTTTGCTTACTTTTGCGCTCTTCAAAAGTGAGCCGCTGTAAGAGCGGAACCATAGGCGGCCGTTACCTAAATAACGGATATGCCCCCCACCCCACCATCACTCCTCAGCGCTATGCACCACCACCAAAAGCTGCGCCTGAACCTCCCCCACCGACCGAATCCGATGGGGCTTCTGCGCATTGAAATGCAATGCATCCCCACGATTCAACACCACCCGCTCACTCATGAAATCCACCTCAACCTGGCCTTCATGCACAAACAAAAACTCCTCCCCCAAATGCTCCTTGAAGGTCTTGTCGGTGAACTCCGCCGGCGGGTAAATGATAAACGGCAACAAACTGCGCTCACTGACCTGATGCGCCAGCACCGCATACCCTGGTGACGCATCGGTGCCCGACAACGCCTGCCGTTCATGGCTGCGCACCAGGCTGTAACTGTCGAGACTGACGTTGTCTTCACTGAACAGCTCTTCAACCTTCACATTCAACGCCTTGGCCAACTTCAGCGCCGCAGCAATCGAAGGCGTATTCAGCCCGCGCTCAACCTTCGACAGGTAACTCTTGGTCATCCCGGATTTTTCCGCGAGCAACTCCAAGGTCACGCCAAGTTTTTTTCTCAGTATTTTCAAACGGATAGACATGTGCAGCGGTTAATCCATTAAAGAGGCGATGATGAATGCTTGCCAATGACACTTTGTGTCATATAGTCTCTTTCGTGTCATTTGCGACGAACAAGGACACTGATATGGCCAAGACATTAGCACTCCCGAAAGACCAACTGGTCAAGCAAGCGCTGAGCCAGATGCAAAACACCCTGGCGGATAATACGTGGACCGACCGGCAAAAGCTGGCACTCACCTGCCGGATCCTGTTCGAAAACGGCCACGACTCCGGCCTGGCCGGGCAGATCACCGCACGCGGCCCCACTCCGGGCACTTATTACACCCAACAACTCGGCCTGGGTTTCGATGAAATCACCGCCAGCAACCTGCTGTTGGTCAACGAAGACCTGGAAGTGTTGGAAGGCCACGGCATGCCCAACCCGGCCAACCGTTTTCACAGCTGGGTGTACCGCGGTCGCCCTGATGTGAACTGCATCATCCACACTCATCCGACTCATATCGCTGCGTTGTCGATGCTGGAAGTGCCGCTGCAGGTATCGCACATGGACCTCTGCCCTTTGTACGAAGACTGCGCGTTCCTAGAAGCCTGGCCCGGCGTGCCGGTGGGCAACGAAGAAGGCGAAATCATCACCGCCGCCCTGGGGGATAAACGCGCGATTCTGCTTTCTCACCACGGCCAATTGTCCACCGGGGCGAGCATCGAGGAAGCCTGTGTGATCGCACAGTTGATCGAACGTGCCGCCAAGTTGCAGCTGCTGGCGATGGCCGCTGGCACGATCAAACCGATCCTGCCGGAGCTGGGCCGCGAAGCCCATGACTGGATTTCCAAGCCCAAGCGCCACGGCGCTGCGTTCAACTACTACGCTCGGCAGAACCTGCGTCAACACGCCGATTGCCTGAACTGAAACCCCTTTTTCGACCGGAGACTTTTTCATGTCCAGCCCTTCTATTCACGGCATTATCGGCTACACCATCACCCCGTTCAGCACCGACGGCCAGCGCATTGACCTGGACGCCTTGGGGCTTTCGATCGACCGTCTGATCGACAGCGGCGTGCACGCTATCGCTCCGCTGGGCAGCACCGGCGAAGGCGCCTACCTCAGCGATGCCGAGTGGGATGAAGTCGCCGCCTACAGCCTCCAGAAAGTGGGCAAACGCGTGCCGACCATCGTCAGCGTCTCCGACTTGACCACCGCCAAGGCCGTGCGTCGCGCGCAGTTTGCCGAAGCTCACGGCGCAGACGTGGTGATGGTCTTGCCAGCCTCGTATTGGAAACTCAGCGAAGCAGAAATCCTCGCTCACTATGCGGCCATTGGCGACAGCATCGGTGTGCCGATCATGCTCTACAACAACCCGGCCACCAGCGGCACCGACATGTCGGTGGACTTGATCCTGCGCATCGTCGACAGCGTCGACAACGTGACCATGGTCAAGGAAAGCACCGGCGATATTCAGCGCATGCACCAACTGCATCGTCGCAGCGAGGGCCAGGTGCCGTTCTACAACGGCTGCAATCCGTTGGCACTGGAGGCGTTTGCCGCAGGGGCGAAGGGTTGGTGCACGGCGGCGCCGAACCTGATTGCGCAGCTCAACCTGGATTTGTATGAAGCCGTGTTGGCCAATGACTTGGAGAAAGCGCGGGAACTGTTTTATCGCCAGTTGCCGTTGCTGGACTTCATCCTCAAAGGCGGCTTGCCGGCGACGATCAAGGCCGGTTTACGGCTGACGGGGCTGGAGTCGGGGGATCCACGGTTGCCGGTGTTCCCGCTGGGTGAGCCTGGCCGTGTTCAGTTGCAAGAGCTGCTGACCCTGTTGCGCTGAAACGCCATCCAAAGGTGGGAGCGGGCTTGCTCGCTCCCACATCTGTCCGGCATTCACCTCTAGCACTTCAATAGAGACAAATGACAATAATTCTCGATATCATTCACGGCTTTTCCACGTCGTGCTTCGTCAAGAAGGATATCCATGTCTCGTCCCAAGCCCGACCCGCTGTCGGCCGATGCCTTTCGCAGGTTTTATGCAGATATCCTGCATTTCCTGCGCAAACGCACGGATAACGCCAGCGACGCGGCAGACATGACCCAGGATGTCTTCACCCAATGGCTGGACTATCGCGACCGGGCTCAGGTCGAGCAGCCACGGGCATTTCTGTTCCAGATGGCGCGCAATCTGCTGCGCGATCACTGGCGCAAACAAAAGGTGCGGCACACCGTCCACCAGCAACAGGCCGAACTGGATGCCGAGCCTGTCAGCGACTCGCGAGACGATCCCATGGCCGCCGCGCAACGCCTGCAACGCCTGGAACAGTTGAAAGAAGTCCTCTCTGAACTCTCGCCCAGAAGACGAGAAGCCCTTATGCTGCACCGCTTCGAAGGCCTGAGCCAGGCGCAGATCGCCGAGCGCATGGGCGTCTCGGTCAGCATGGTGGAAAAGCACATCGCTTTTGCCCTGCTGTATTGCAAGCAGCGACTTCAACAAGACCAGGGCAAGGAGCAGCCAGAATGACCCGCCTGAGCGATATCGACACCTGTGACATCGAGGCCAGCGACTCCATCGATGCCCAGGCCGCCAGCTGGTTTGCGCGCAACCGCAATGATACGGGCCGCGCCGACCGCAAGGCGTTTGCCGCCTGGCAATCCGAGCCGGCCCATGCCCGTGCCTATGCTGAATTCGAACAGCTGTGGGCCGACCTGGCCCAGTTGCAGCAACTGAACAAACCCACACCGCTGCCCGTACGCAAGACACCCGCCTGGCGCCCGGCCCTGGCGGTAGCTGCCGCCCTGGTATGTGCCCTGCTGGCGAGCAACATCGGCGCCCCGCGCGAGCTGTTCCACGCCCAGGTCGCGGCCCATGCCAAAGGGATGCGCACCTTGCATCTGCCCGACGGCAGCACCTTGTACGTCAACGCCAACACGCGCCTGCGGGTGGACTTCAACGGTCATCAGCGCATCGTGCATCTGGATCAGGGCCAGCTGTATATCGAGGTGGCACCCGATAAGGAACGGCCACTGTACGTGCAGGCCGGCGAAGCCAATGTGCGAGTGGTCGGCACCGGCTTTGATGTGCGGCGCAGCAAGCAGCAACTGGTGGTCAGCGTGGCCCACGGGCAAGTGGCGTTCGATCCGGACTCCAAGCTGCCGGCCACCCTGCTCGGCGCCGATCAGCGCGCTACGTTCAGTTATGCCAAGGGTACCCTGCAACAGCAAACCCTCACTGCCGGCGAGGTCGCCGATTGGCGCGGCGGGCACGTATCGTTTCGTAATCGCGAGCTGGCCAGCCTGATGGACGAGTTGAGCCTGTACCGGCCACAGGCGCCCTTGCTGGTGGACAGCGCGGTGGCGCAGTTGAAGGTCTCGGGCAATCTGGACGTGAATGATCCGGACGCCCTGCTCAACGCCCTACCGGCCCTGCTGCCGGTAAAAACCGTGGCCCTGGCCGACGGCAATATCAGGATTGAGCCTCGAAAATAATCCCTCGACACACTCACTTGAGAATATTTTGCATTCGCATGTGAGGATTATTTTTCCTGCCGCGTCTTCCTCGGGTCTGCGTTTGATACGCACACCTTTCTGGCCATTTGGCTACTCCGGGGGATTTCATGTTTCGCGCGCCTTGCCACGTTCAGCACCTGTTTCTTCGACCCACCGCCATTGCCGCCTGCCTGGCCTTCAGCCTGAGTGCCCAGGCCGAGTCGTTCAAGCTGCAACTGCCGGCCCAGTCCCTGGCCACGTCCCTGAGCCAGGTGGCGCAGCAGGCGAAAATCCAGCTGCTGTTCGATGAAGCGCTGCTGAAAAACGTCCAGGCGCCGGCCCTCAATGGCGACTTCACACCGGAAGTGGCGATTCGTACCCTGCTCAACAACGGCGAGTTCGTGTTGCTCAAGGTCGGCAGCACCTACGTGGTACGCCCCGAAGAGGGCAAGACCACCAACAGCAGCGCGATTCAGCTCGACGCCCTGAGCGTGATCGGCACCGGCAACGAGGTCGACTCCACCACCGTCGGCCGTTCCACCCTGACCCAGGCCGACATCGACCGCTACCAGTCCAACAACATCCCCAGCCTGCTGCAAACCTTGCCCGGCATCAGCCAGGGCGGCTCGCTGAAGCCCGGCGGCCAGACCATCAACATCCGGGGTTTCGGCGACGCCGAAGACGTACCGCTGACCGTCGATGGCGCCACCAAAAGCGGCTTTGAGCGCTATCAGCAGGGCACCGTATTTATCGAGCCCGAGCTGATCAAAAGCATCGAAGTGGAGAAAGGCCCCAACTCGCCCTTCAGCGGCAACGGCGGCTTTGGCGGTACCGTCAACATGACCACCAAGGATGCCCCGGACCTGCTCAAGGACGGCCGCAACAGCGGCGCCATGCTCAAATACGGCTACTCCAGCAACGACCATGAGCAGGTCTACAGCAGCGCGGTCTACGGGCGCACCGATGACGGCCGCTTCGACGCCCTGGCCTACCTGACCCAGCGCGACGGCGGCGACATGAAGCTGGCCGCCACCCTGCCCAACGACAACAACCAGTACCCGATCAACCCCAAGCGCCTGCCCAACAGCGCCCAGAATGTGGACGGCAAACTGTTCAAGTTCAATGCTCACTTCACCGATGAGCAAAGCCTTGGCCTGTCGTATTCGCGCTCCAACAGCCAGCGCTGGACGCCCTTCTCTGCCGCCAGCTACCCGACGCCGCCGACCCAGGCCAACATCGACCGCTATGGCTACGAAGCCGCGCTGAAACGCTTCCTGGCCAACCGCAATACCGTCGACACCACCTGGTCCGGCAAGTACGAATACCAGCCGATGAATAACCCGCTGGTGGACTTGACCATCAAGTATTCCGAATCCAATACCGATCAGACCGACGAGCGAGACGCTACGGCGTTTTTCCAGTTGGCCACTGGCGGGCGCAAGATGGACACCTCCTACAACGACAAGAACCTCGACGTACGCAACGTCAGCCTGTTTTCCACCGGTGCGTTGCAACACGCGGTGACCACCGGCGTACAGATCCGCAAGCACACCCGGGAAACCGAAATGTGGATGCCCGGCACCACCTACAACACCCCGAAATACAACTACGGGCACTTCCAGCCGGGCTTCATGCCCCACGGCAAGGTCGACACCAACAGCTTCTTTATCCAGGACGCGGTGACGCTGGGCGATGTGACCATTACCCCGTCGATGCGCTATGACCATGTGCGCAACCGCGGCGAAGCCAACGACGCGCCGTACTACAGCAACCCGGACCCGGCCATCGGCCACGACTACAGCGACCGCACCTACACCGGCTGGTCGCCACGCCTCGCGGCGTACTGGACCATCACCCCGAACGTGGCGCTGTTTGCCAACTGGAGCCGCACCTGGCGCGCCCCGGTGATCGACGAGCAGTATGAAGTCCAGGGCCTGGGCAGCCGCACCGCCACCAGCCTGGACCTGGACCCCGAGCGCATCACCTCGATCACCCTGGGCAACGTCACCCGCTTCGGCGACGTGTTCACCCACGGCGACAACCTGCAACTGCGTACCACACTGTTCCACAACAAGGTCGAGGACGAAATCTTCAAGGCCACGGGTGTGGGCTGCCAGAACCAGGCGGTCAATGGCGGGACGATTTCCAGCGCTTGCCCGCCGGGGGCGATGTCCAACTACCGCAACATCGGCGGCATGACGATCAAGGGCTTTGAGGCAGAGAGTTTCTACGACTCCACCTACGTGTTCGGCTCGGTGTCCTTCGCCTACACCACCGGCAAACACGAAGGCGCCTACACCAACCCGTGGGGCCCGGACGTCTGGGCACGGGATATTCCGCCGACCAAATGGGTGATCGTGCTCGGCACCAAGATCCCGAGCCTGGATGCGCAGGTGGGCTGGCAGGGACAGTTCATCGGCGCCACCAGCCGTTTGCCAAGCGACAAGTATGCCGGCGGCCCGGGCACCAGTATCGGTGACCTGTTCTACGATCAGTACGGTAACAAGCGCTACAACACCCAGGGCCTGTTCGCCAGCTGGAAGCCGCAGCAGGCTTACCTCAAGGGCACCGAAGTCAACTTCACCGTGGATAACCTGTTCAACAACAACTTCCGCCCGGCGTTGAGCGGCGACCGCGCCTACACCAAGGGCCGGGATGCCAAGATCAGCGTGACGCGGTTCTTCTGACCCTTCACCCGCATTCAGCTTGGAAACCCGATCAGTGTGGGAGCTGGCTTGCCTGCGATGCGGGCGACTCGGTCAGCCAGTTAAACCGAGGCGATGTCATCGCGGGCAAGCCCGGCTCCCACATTGAACGAGTGGCCACATTCAGATCTTCTGCGCGCCATTTCTTGTATTCACAAGGCTGAGCTCTGGGGCGTGAACCCGCTGCTTGCTCAAATACCGCGTGCAACTCACCCGCAAGAACGAAGCAAAATTCACCACTTCGCCACGGTAATCCATCACTTCTTCATACAGCTTGGCGATCAGTTGATTGGTGGTCATGCCATCCACCTCGGCGATCTCGCTGAGGATGTCCCAGAACTGGTTTTCCAGGCGCACGGTGGTCACCACGCCGCAGATGCGCAGGGAGCGCGAGCGGGACTCGTAGAGAATCGGGTCGGCCTTGACGTACAGCTCGCACATGGCGATGACCTCCGCTTTACAGGATGATTCGGGTGCCCAGCAGGCCAAGGAAACCCGCCAGCCAGCTGGGGTGCGCCGGCCACGCCGGTGCCGTCACCAGATTGCCTTGAACATGGCTGTCGGTCACCGGGATATCGATGAACGTACCGCCCGCCAATCGCACTTCCGGCCCGCACGCCGGGTAAGCGCTGCACTCACGGCCTTCCAGAATGCCGGCAGCGGCCAGCAATTGTGCGCCGTGGCATACCGCAGCGATGGGCTTGCCAGCCTTATCGAAATCCTTGACCAGTTGCAGGACTTTTTCGTTCAGCCGCAGGTACTCAGGCGCGCGGCCACCCGGAACCAGCAGCGCGTCGTAGTCGGCGGCGTTCACCTTGGCAAAATCCGCATTCAGGGCAAACAGGTGCCCGGGTTTTTCGCTGTAGGTCTGGTCGCCTTCGAAGTCGTGGATCGCCGTGCGCACGGTCTGGCCGGCGGTCTTGTCCGGGCACACGGCGTGCACGGCATGCCCCACCATCAGCAGCGCCTGGAACGGCACCATCACTTCATAGTCTTCGACGTAATCGCCGACCAGCATCAGGATTTTCTTCGCGGCCATGGGACATTCCTCCGGTTGAACGGTTGGGCAGACAGGAGTAGCCAAGATAGACCTGTGCCGATGAGCCGGGTAATGGCCCGCTACTACATCAGCACTCTGGCTTGTGTGGGAGCCGGGCTTGCCCGCGATGCAGACACCTCGGCCTGACAGGTAAACTGCGTTGATCCCATCGCAGCCTCGCCAAGGCTCGACAGCTCCCACATGAACCGAGTCGCCCATTCAAAACTGTACGGATCAATCTGCACCCAGCTGTAGGCCCGCGTTCTCCGGGCTTTGTGGCTAGATGAACGTCCACTTCCGGCCCATTCGATTCTGGTTCCTTCCATGAGCTCCCGCGAAAATACCGGCATGGCCCTCGGCCTGCTGGGCGTCGTCATCTTTAGCCTTACCCTGCCCTTCACCCGTATCGTGGTGCAGGAAATCCACCCGCTGCTCAATGGCCTGGGCCGGGCGTTGTTTGCGGCGGTGCCGGCGGCGGCACTGTTGCTGTGGCGACGTGAGCGCTGGCCCACCTGGCGCCAGGTGCGCGGGCTGACGCTGGTGATTGCCGGGGTGATCCTGGGCTTCCCGGTGCTGTCGGCTTGGGCCATGCAAACCTTGCCCGCGTCCCATGGTGCGTTGGTCAACGGCTTGCAACCGCTGTGCGTGGCGCTGTATGCGGCGTGGCTGTCCCATGAACGCCCATCGAAAGCCTTCTGGGCCTGCGCGGCGCTGGGCAGTGCGCTGGTGCTGAGTTATGCGTTGATCACCGGGGCCGGCAGTATCCAGGCGGGCGACCTGTTGATGCTCGGGGCGATTGCCGTGGGTGGCCTGGGTTACGCAGAAGGTGGCCGTTTGGCCAAGGAGATGGGCGGCTGGCAGGTGATCTGCTGGGCGCTGGTGCTGTCGACGCCGGTATTGATCGGGCCGGTGGCCTACCTGGCGCTGCAACACGAAGGGCCGATTTCCATGCGCACCTGGTGGGCGTTTGGTTATGTGTCACTGTTTTCGCAGTTCCTGGGGTTCTTTGCGTGGTACGCCGGGCTGGCCATGGGCGGCATCGCGCGGGTCAGCCAGATTCAGCTGTTGCAGATCTTTTTCACCATTGCGTTTTCCGCGCTGTTTTTTGGTGAGCACATCGAACCGATCACCTGGCTGTTTGCCTGCGGGGTGATTGTGACGGTGATGTTGGGGCGCAAGACAGCGGTGCAGCCTGCACCGGCCTCCAAGGCGAGCACGATCTAATGTGGGAGCTGGCTTGCCTGCGATAGAATCACCTCGCTTTACCTGTTACACCGAGGTGCTTGCATCGCAGGCAAGCCAGCTCCCACATTGGTTAGCGTCGCTCTCAGGTCAGGTAACCATCCGCCCGCAGCAGGGTTTCGAGGCAATGTTCGGTGATGTTGTAGAACGCCTTGAGCTCCTGGACTTTCCCCAGGAGCTGAGCGTTATCCACCGGCTCCGCACGCTTCACGGCAAGGATCATTTTGTTCTTGTTGGTGTGTTCCAACGAGATGAACTCAAACACCTTGGTCTCATAACCGCAGGCTTCAAGGAACAACGCACGCAGGCTGTCGGTGACCATTTCCGCCTGTTGGCCCAGGTGCAGGCCGTATTGCAGCATCGGCTTGAGCAGCACCGGGCTCTGGATTTGCAAGCGTATCTGCTTATGGCAGCACGGCGAGCACATGATGATCGACGCCCCGGAGCGGATGCCGGTGTGAATCGCGTAGTCGGTGGCGATGTCGCAGGCATGCAGGGCGATCATCACGTCCAGTTCGCTGGGCGCGACGCTGCGCACATCACCACACTTGAACACCAGCCCCGGGTGGTCCAGGCGGGCGGCGGCGTTGTTGCACAGGGTCACCATGTCTTCGCGCAGTTCCACACCGGTGACTTCGCCCTCAGCGTTGAGGGTGTTGCGCAGGTAATCGTGGATCGCAAACGTCAGGTAGCCCTTGCCCGAACCAAAGTCCGCGACCCGCACCGGCCGGTCCAGCTTCAGCGGTGAGGTGGTCAGGGCATGGCTGAACACTTCGATGAACTTGTTGATCTGCTTCCACTTGCGCGACATCGCCGGGATCAGCTCGTGCTTGGCGTTGGTCACGCCAAGGTCAGCGAGAAAGGGCCGGGTCAGGTCCAGGAAGCGATTCTTCTCGCGGTTGTGCTCGGCAGACGGCGCCTCCCGCAGTTGTTGCGGCTTGCTTTTGAACAGCGAGCTTTTGTTCTTCTTGCTGTATTCCAGCTGGGCTTCGTCCGTCACCGACAGCAGGTGCGCGTTCTTGAACGAGGCCGGCAACAGCTCGGCAATCGCAGCCACACCGTCAGGCAGGGAGAAGTTCTTGGTGATGTCGCGGGTCTTGTAGCGGTAGACGAAGGACAGGCAAGGCTGATCCTTGACCGTCAGCTGCTTGATGATCAGCTTCTGAAGATCAGGCTCGGTGCCGACGTACTTGGCCAGCACCAGCTTGATAAAGGCGTTTTGCTCAAGGCTCGCGCTCAGCAGTTCGAGGAACTGCGCGTGATGATCCGGCGCGGGGCTGGCAGGTTTAGCGGTGGCAGACATGAACAAAAACGCCTCGGGCAGGGAATGCCGGGAATTTTACACTACTCCAACACCACCAACCGATTCGGTAGCTCATTGCGCGCGTGGGTCACCGGTACGTGCTCCTTGAGCAATTCTCCGCAAGCCTCAATACACGCCACAAACCCGGCCAACGTCTGGCCTTGCTTCACCTGGCGGGTGAAGTCCTTGACGATCGCATCCCAACTGCTGTCATCCAGGCGACTGGAAATCCCCTTGTCCACCAGGATTTCTACATACCGCTCGGCCTCACTGACAAAAATCAGCACCCCGGTACTGCCCAGTGTGTGGTGCAGGTGTTGCTCCAGAAACTGCCGCCGTGCCAGGTTGGACGCACGCCAGTGACGCACCGAGCGCGGGATCAGCCGCGTAGTCACCTTGGGCAACCGGAACACCAGGCACAACACGACGAACGTGCCCCACTGCGCCAGCAG
Organism: Pseudomonas sp. TH34; assembly: GCF_016650865.1. NCBI lineage: Bacteria > Pseudomonadati > Pseudomonadota > Gammaproteobacteria > Pseudomonadales > Pseudomonadaceae > Pseudomonas > Pseudomonas sp. TH34. The sequence goes on along the minus strand of NZ_JAEKFB010000020.1, from coordinate 704,958 downwards.
CAAGGTGTACATGGTCAACCAGCCCGACAGATAGTGAATGATCCCCGGTACCACCAGCGCCAACAGGCTGGCCCACAACAGCGGGATGTAGGCGTAGTCGTCGGCACGGGCCGCGAGCACGGTCACCAGTTCGGCGTCGGTCTGTTGCTCGACCCTGGCGATCGCCTCGGCGACCTGGCGTTGCTCGTGTTGACTCAGTAATGCCATGGTTGTTGATGCTCTCTCGTTATTGTCATTACCAGCCGCCCGAGGCGCCACCGCCACCGAAACCACCGCCGCCGCCCCTGAAGCCACCGCCACCGCCGCCTCCTCCGCCGCCGCGACCGCTGCTGCTGAGAATCGCCAGCAGAATAGCGCCAACGGGCAGGCCCATGCGATTGCACAGCCACAGCACCGCCAGCAACAGGATAAACAGGCCAATGGAAATGCCCGGGTTTTGCTTGGCGAAGTTGGCTTCAGACACATGCGCAGGCACGGCCAGCGGATCGCCGCCCACCACCTGCAGCATCGCCGCCACGCCATCGCTGATGCCCTTGCTGTAGTTGCCCGTCTTGAACGCCGGGGCGATCACCTGGTTGATGATCACCCAGGACTGCGCGTCAGTGAGTACGCCTTCCAGGCCGTAACCCACTTCGATGCGGATCTTGTGCTCATCCCGGGCGACGATCAGCAGTGCGCCGTTGTCCTTGCCCTTCTGGCCGATGCCCCACGCGCGGCCCAGTTGATAACCGAAGTCTTCAATGGGCACGCCTTGCAGGTCCGGCACGGTGACCACCACGATCTGGTCACCGCTGGTTTGCTCCAGCGCCTGCAATTGCTGGGTCAGTTGCGCACGCACGGCCGGGTCGATCATCTGGGCGTTGTCGACCACCCGTCCGGTCAGGGCCGGGAAGTTCAAGGCGGCCTGGACGGTCAGGCTAAAGGCCAGCAGCACCGCCGCCAGTAGCCAAGCGCGCTTGCCCATCAGAATTTCACTTGCGGCGCTTTATCAGCATCGGCACTGGTGGCCTCGAAGTTGGCGCGGACCGGCAAGTCGCTGTACATCACGCTGTGCCACAGGCGACCCGGAAAGGTGCGGATCTCGGTGTTGTAGGCCTGTACCGCCTGGATAAAGTCGCGACGGGCCACGGCGATGCGGTTTTCAGTGCCTTCAAGTTGCGATTGCAGGGCCAGGAAGTTCTGGTTGGCCTTCAGGTCCGGGTAGCGCTCGGACACCACCATCAAGCGGCTGAGTGCACCGCTCAAGCCGTCTTGGGCTTGCTGGAACTGCTTGAGTTTTTCCGGGTTGTCGAGGGTGCTGGCATCCACCTGGATCGAGGTGGCCTTGGCTCGCGCTTCGATCACGGCAGTCAGGGTGTCCTGTTCATGGGCCGCATAGCCCTTGACCACTTCCACCAGGTTGGGGATCAGGTCGGCGCGCCGCTGGTACTGGTTCTGCACCTGGGCCCAGGCCGCCTTGGCCTGTTCGTCCAGGGTCGGGATCTTGTTGATGCCGCAACCGCTCAGCACGGTGCTCACCAGTATCAATGCCACGGCCTTCCAGCCCCAGCGGTAACCTTGTGCTGCTTGCATGGTGTTTCTCCTGCCAAACCTATGAAATTTACCGACTGACGCGTTAGCCACGGGCTTAGGGCATAATCCGCCACCACCCACTGGATTGCATCGTGCCAATCAGCTAAAAGATGCCCAGCGCCAATAAGAGTTCAGAAGTGTGCGGTATTTATCTGAACAACACCCGAACAACAATAGACGCTCTCCGGTCCCAAGGCTGCGAGAAAGGATTTTCATGAAGAAGCTGTGTTTGCTGGGCCTTGTTGTCAGTTTGGCCACTCATTCCGTATTTGCCGAAACAAAGCCCGCAGTACTCAAGGACAAAGACGCCTTCGTCAGTGATCTGCTGAAACAAATGACCCTCGATGAAAAGATCGGCCAGTTGCGCCTGATCAGCATCGGGCCGGAAATGCCCCGCGAGCTGATCCGTAAGGAAATCGCCGCAGGCCGTATCGGCGGCACCTTCAACTCGATCACCCGCCCGGAAAACCGTCCGATGCAGGACGCGGCCATGCGCAGCCGACTGAAGATCCCGATGTTCTTCGCCTATGACGTGATCCACGGCCACCGCACGATTTTCCCCATCAGCCTCGCCCTGGCCTCCAGCTGGGACATGGACGCCATCGGCCATTCCGGGCGCATCGCCGCCCAGGAAGCCGCCGCCGACAGCCTCGACATCACCTTTGCACCGATGGTCGACATCTCCCGCGACCCGCGCTGGGGCCGCACCTCCGAAGGTTTTGGCGAAGACACCTACCTCACCTCGCGCATTGCCGAAGTGATGGTCAAGGCCTTCCAGGGCACCAGCCCCGCCAAGGCCGACAGCATCATGGCCAGCGTCAAGCACTTCGCCCTGTATGGCGCGGTGGAAGGCGGTCGCGACTACAACGTGGTCGACATGAGCCCGGTCAAGATGTACCAGGACTACCTGCCGCCCTACCACGCCGCCATCAAGGCCGGTGCCGGCGGCGTGATGGTTGCGCTGAACTCGATCAACGGCGTGCCAGCCACCGCCAACACCTGGCTGATGAACGACCTGTTGCGCAAGGACTGGGGCTTCAAGGGCCTGGCCGTGAGCGACCATGGCGCGATCTTCGAATTGATCAAGCACGGCGTGGCCAAGGACGGGCGTGAAGCCGCCAAGCTGGCGATCAAAGCCGGCATCGACATGAGCATGAACGACTCGCTCTACGGCAAGGAATTGCCCGGCCTGCTGAAATCCGGCGAGATCGAACAGCGCGATATCGACAACGCCGTGCGCGAAGTGCTTGGCGCCAAGTACGACATGGGCCTGTTCGCCGACCCGTACCTGCGCATCGGCAAGGCCGAGGATGACCCGGCCGACACCTACGCAGAAAGTCGCCTGCACCGCGCCGACGCACGTGACGTGGCACGCCGCAGCCAGGTGCTGTTGAAAAACCAGAACAACACCCTGCCGCTGAAAAAGGACGCGACCATCGCCCTGGTCGGCCCGCTGGCCAAGGCGCCGATCGACATGATGGGCAGTTGGGCCGCTGCCGGTAAACCCGCGCAATCGGTGACCCTGCTGGACGGCATGAATGCCGTGATCGGCGAAAAGGGCAAAGTGATCTATGCCCGTGGCGCCAACATCACCAACGACAAGAAAGTCGTCGACTACCTCAACTTCCTGAACTTCGATGCGCCGGAAGTGGTGGATGACCCGCGCTCGTCCCAGGACATGATCGACGAAGCCGTCAAGGCCGCCAAAGGCGCCGACGTGGTCGTGGCAGCGGTGGGCGAGTCCCGGGGCATGTCCCACGAGTCGTCGAGCCGCACCGACCTGAACATCCCGCAGAGCCAGCGCGACCTGATCAAGGCCTTGAAAGCTACCGGCAAACCGCTGGTGTTGGTGCTGATGAATGGCCGTCCGCTGTCGATTGTCGAGGAGAACGAACAGGCTGACGCAATCCTCGAAACCTGGTTCGCCGGTACTGAAGGCGGCAACGCCATCGCTGACGTGCTGTTCGGTGACTACAACCCGTCGGGCAAGCTGCCAATCACCTTCCCACGTTCGGTGGGGCAGATTCCGACCTACTACAACCACCTGAGCATTGGCCGGCCGTTCACCCCGGGCAAGCCGGGCAACTACACCTCGCAGTACTTCGATGACACCACCGGGCCGCTGTTTCCGTTTGGTTATGGCTTGAGCTACACCAGCTTCAGCCTGTCGGACATGGCACTGTCGTCCACCACCCTGAACAAGTCCGGCAAGCTCGACGCCACCGTGGTGGTGAAAAACACCGGCAAGGTCGATGGCGAAACCGTGGTGCAGCTGTACATCCAGGACGTGGCCGGCTCGATGATCCGCCCAGTCAAGGAGTTGAAGAACTTCCAGAAGATCATGCTCAAGGCTGGCGAAGAGCGTGCGGTGCACTTCACCATCACCGAGGAAGACTTGAAGTTCTACAACACCCAGTTGAAGTTCGCGGCTGAGCCGGGCGAGTTCAATGTGCAGATCGGGTTGGATTCCCAGGATGTGAAGCAGCAGAGCTTCGAACTGCTCTAACGTCTTGCTCGGTCAACATGTGGGAGCGGGCTTGCTCGCGAATGCGGTGTGTCAGTCAATGGAAGTTTGGCTGATCCACCGCTTTCGCGAGCAAGCCCGCTCCCACATTTGATTGGGGTGTTCTGGCTTATCCGCGGCGGTCCAGCAGGTTAACCACCAACCGATCAATCCACCCCCACACCCGCTGCTTCACCCGCCGCCACAATGGCCGCGACCGCCACGCCTCAAGGCTCACCGCCTGGCTCTGGGCAAAATCCCTCTCGAAACTCCCCGCCACCGCCAACGTCAGTTCCGGGTCCAGCGCCTCCAGATTCGCCTCCAGGTTGAAGCGCAGATTCCAGTGGTCGAAGTTGCACGAGCCAATGCTCACCCAATCGTCCACCAGCACCATTTTCAGGTGCAGGAAGCACGGCTGATACTCAAAAATCTGCACCCCGGACTTGAGCAAACGCGGGTAGTAACGGTGCCCGGCATACCGCACCGACGGGTGATCGGTACGCGGCCCGGTCAACAGCAAGCGCACATCCACCCCGCGCCCCGCCGCCCGGCGCAGGGCACGCCGTACACTCCAGGTCGGCAGAAAATACGGGGTGGCCAGCCAGATACGCTGGTGGCCGCTGTTCAGCGCGCGGATCAGTGACTGCAAAATATCCCGATGCTGACGAGCATCCGCATAGGCCACCCGCCCCAGCCCCGGCCCTGTCGCCGGCACCTTGGGCAAGCGTGGCAAGCCAAAATGCGTGGCGGGCTTCCAGGCCCTACGATCGTCGTTGGCCAGCCATTGACGATCAAACAACTCCTGCCAATCCAGCACCAGCGGGCCACGAATCTGCACCATCACTTCGTGCCAGTCGGCGGTGTCTTCCCCGGGCGTCCAGAATTCATCCGTCACACCGGTGCCGCCGACCACGGCGAGGGTCTGGTCGATCAGCAACAGCTTGCGGTGGTCGCGGTAGAGGTTGCGCATCCAGCGGCGCCAGCTCAAGCGGTTGTAGAAACGCAGGTCCACCCCGGCGTCGATCAACCGTCGACGCAGGCCCAGGGTAAACGCCAGGCTGCCATAGTCATCGAACAGGCAACGCACCCTCACGCCACGCTCGGCCGCCCCGACCAAGGCCTGAACCATCGCCTCGGCACACGCCCCCGCCTCCACCAGATACAACTCCAGCGCGACTTGCTGCTCGGCCTGGGCGATAGCCTCCAACATGCGCGGAAAGAAACTCGGGCCGTCGATCATCAACTCGAAACGGTTGGCGCTGCGCCACGGGAACACTGCGCCGCTCATGTCAGCGCGCCGTGAAAATCAGTACCGCACCCACCGGCACCGACAGGCTGATTTGCGACAGCCCGGCGGCCTTGCGCAACGCGGCCACACCCGGCAGCAAATCGAAATCCTCGGCGTGCACCACCAACGGTTCCAGGGTGACCACCTGGAAGCGTCGATCATCCAGGCGGGTCGCCAGCAGCTCGGCGCTGTAGGTCTGGGTCTTGCCGTGCAGCGTCACCGACAGCGGCAGGCGCAACTCGTATTGCGCACCGGGGGCCAGGTCGTTGATCGGTTGCAGGTTGATCTGCGCGTTGATCACCGCGTCCGGGAAGGTCTTGATCTCGAACAGCTCATTGCGCATGCGCTCGTCGCGCAGCGGAATGCCGCTGTTGATCGACTCCAGTTCAACTTCCAGCTGCGCCGCGCCCTTGCTGTCGACCTTGCCATGCAGCACCAGAAAGCGCTGCACTTCGGCGATGTCGGTGTTTTTGGTGGTGACGAACGACAGGCGCGAGGACTCGTTGTCCAGGTACCAGTCGGCGTGGGCAGGCACGGCGGCAGCGGCCAGCAGCAGGACGGCCATGGGTTTGAACAGGGACATAAAGACTCTTGGGGCAAAAAACCTGGACGAACCTTAAGCGCAATGTAACGAGCGGCGCAAATCCAATGTGGGAGCAGGCTTGTGTGGGAGCGGGCTTGCTCGCGAACGCGGTGTGTCAGTCACTTGATGTATTAACTGACCCACCGCTTTCGCGAGCAAGCCCGCTCCCACATGAGCTGTATTTCAGGCCAACGCCTGCTGCACATCGCGAATGGTCGATTCCAGGCTGGCCAGGTGCAGGCTCAGCACCCGTTCCACCGGTGCCTGATCCATCGGCCAATGCAGCGCCATGCTGCCCACCAACCGCCCATTGGCCCGCACCGGCAAGGCTACCGCGCGAATCAGGAACGGCAGGCGCACCGGGTATTCCCAGTAGCCTTCGGTGCGCTGGCCAAACCCCTGGTGCTGGGATTGTTCACACGCCCGGTATTGATCGTCTTCCGCCACCCGCTCACGACCGGCCAGGCGCTGCACTTCATCCGCCGACAATTGCGACAGGCACGCCTTGCCCATGGCCGAATGAAACAGGCTGGCGTGCTGGCCGACGATCTGGCAGTTGTTCGGGTAGAGCTTGCGCAGCACCGTGGGGATCGCGCTTTCCATCACTTCCAGGCGTTCGCCGTCAAAGCTCGACAAATCCACCACCAGGCCGGTGCGCTCGCTGAGGTCCAGCAGCCACGGTGCGGCGCTTTCTACCAACTGGCGTTTGAAACGTTGCTGGGTATCACCGAACAGGCGCCGGGCCCGCAGGCGGTAACGGCGGTCGCTGAGGCCACGATAGATCCAGCCCTGTTCCTGCAAGGTCAGCAGCATCCGCGAGACGGTGGCCTTTGGCAGGTGAGTCAGGTAGTGCAACTCTTCCAGCCCCAGCGCCTGATGCTCGCCGAGCAATTCGATGATTGCCAGTGCCCGCCCCACTGAGCGTACGGTTCCCGTCTCGGCGTCGCTGCCCATGTGTCGATCTCCTTGATGCCGATGGATGATCTGATTTCACAGCAAGATACAGGCCCGTCGCGACTCAGCCGGTCGGCGAGAGGCAAGCAGGCGGCCGCCGCTGCACCCACTGGGTCAGTTGTTCGTGGGCGTATGCCAGTTGCAATACTGCCCTGTCCGCCTGGGCCGGGCCGATGATTTGCAGGCCCATGGGCAAGCCCTGGGGGTTGAAACCCACCGGCACGTTCATGCTCGGCAAACCGGCCAGCGTGGGGCCGATCACCACTTCCATCCAGCGGTGGTAGGTGTCCATCTCACGCCCTGCGACGAGGCGCGGCCAGGCTTGTTGTGCATCGAAAGGGAACACTTGGGCGGTGGGCAGCAACAGGAAATCGTAACGTTCGAACAGCTTGCCGAGGGCGCGGTACCAGTCGCTGCGGTTGGCCGAAGCCTGGTAGACATCTGCCGCACTCAGTTGCAATCCGCCCTGCACTTCCCATTGCGCCTCGGGTTTGAGCAGTGCGCGTTTTTGCGGGTCAGCGTAGGCCGCGCCGAGGGAGCCCTGGATCAGCCAATGGCGGTGTACCAGCCAGGTCTGCCACAGGCGCTCCATGGAGAAATCCGGTTGGCAGTGCTCGACCTCGCAACCCAGCGCGGCGAAGTCCTTGAGGGCCGTTTCGCACAGGCTCATCACGCCGTCTTCCATCGGCAGATAACCGTTGTAATCCCCGAGCCAGCCCAGGCGTGCACCCTTGAAGTCGCGCTGCAACGGCTCACCCAACACCGCCGGATCCTCCTTGAGCGACAGCGGCACCCGAGGGTCGTAGCCGGCCTGCACACTCAGCAGCCGCGCCACATCGGCCACGCTGCGGCCCATAGGGCCTTCCGTGGCCAGTTGCTGGACGAACAGCTCCGGCGCCGGCCCGTGAGGCACCCTGCCCTGGGACGGGCGCAGGCCAAACACGTTATTGAACGCTGCCGGGTTTCGCAGCGAGCCCATCATGTCGCTGCCATCGGCCACCGGCAGCATGCGCAACGCCAGCGCCACTGCCGCGCCGCCGCTGCTGCCACCGGCCACGAGGCGCGGGTCATAGGCATTGCCGGTGGTGCCGAACACGCTGTTGTAGGTCTGCGAGCCCAGGCCGAATTCCGGTACGTTGGTCTTGCCGATGATGACCGCGCCACTGGCCCGCACCCGCGCCACGCTGATCGCATCTTCTTGAGGAATGTGCTCGGCGAACAGCCGCGAGCCGAGAGTAGTACGCAGGCCCTGGGTGGCCGCCAGGTCCTTGATCGCCTGGGGCATGCCGTGCATCCAGCCACGGGATTGGCCCTGGTCCAGCTCCCGGTCCCGCTGCGACGCTTCGGCCAGCACCTCCTCATGGGAGCGCAGCGAGACCAGCGCATTCACCGTCGGATTGAAGCGCTCGACCTGGGCCAGATACGCCTGCATCACCTCATGGCAAGACACCTGCCGCGCATGGATCGCCTGTGACAGTTCGATGGCATCCAGTTCAACAATACTCAAGGTTTCACCTCGCTGGAAAACGGCGCCGGTCGTTTCGCCCGTGGCGCCTCATGCATGCAGTAAGTGCCCAGCAGCGTCAGGACGCAAGCAAACAGCACATAAAATGCCGGGGCTACCGGCGTGCCCAGCACCTTGCTGAGCCAGGTGACGATCAACGGCGCAAAGCCCCCGAACACCATCACCGCCACGTTGTAAGCCACCGACACCCCGGTAGAGCGTACTTCGATGGGAAACTGCTCGGCCAGGGCCGTCGGCGCCGGGCCGAAAAAACCGCCGATGGCGGTGCACAACATCACCTGCATCACCAGCAAGCGCTCGATGGACGGCGCGGCCGCGACCCACACATAGAGCGGGTACACCATCACGAAAAACGCCAGGGTGAACGCCATCAATACCGGACGCCGACCCAGCCGATCCGACAACAGACCGGACAGCGGAATCACCACGGTCATCAGCGCCACCGCGAACATCTGCACCATCAGCACCTGGTCCAGCGGCAGGCCGAGGTTCTTGTGGGCGAAGGTCGGCATATTCACCAGCACCACGTAGAACGACACCGTTGCCCCACAGGCCAGGCCCATCGACACGAGGATGCTGCGGCGGTGATCGCGAATGACGTCCATCAAGCTCGGTGCCGCACCCTTGGCCTGTTTGCGCGCCTCGATAAACTCCTCGGGATCTTCCATGTGCCGACGGATCCACAAGCCCACCGGGCCGATCAGCAAGCCAAAGATGAACGGCAGGCGCCAACCCCAGACTTCAAGGGTTTGCGGCTCGAAAAAGTGCGTCACCAACGCCACCATCGCCGCGCCGCCGAACACCGCCAGGCACTGCCCCACCAACTGCCACGAACCGTACAACCCCTTGCGATGGGCCGGCGCGCTTTCCACCAGGAACGCCGTGGCACTGGCGTATTCGCCGCCGGTGGCAAAGCCCTGGAGCATGCGTGCAACCACGATCAGCATCGGCGCGCCCATGCCGATCGCGGCGTAGCTGGGAGCGAAAGCGATCAAGGCGATGGAGACGGTCATCAGCCGGATGATCAACTGCATCGCGGCCTTGCGGCCTTTACGGTCCGAATACATGCCCAGCAGAATCCCGCCCACCGGGCGCATGAAGAAGCCGACGCCAAAGGTGGCCAGGGCCATCAGCAGCGAGGCGTATTCATCCTCCGACGGGAAAAATTGCCGGGCGATGATGCTGGCGAGAAAGCCGTAAACGATGAAGTCATACCATTCCAGCGCATTGCCGATCACCGCCGCCACGACCTGGCGGGTGCGGGATACGCCCTGTTTTGCAGTCTGCATGAGGAACACTCCATTCAACCTGTTGGGAAAGGGTCCAGCGGCAGAAAAAAGAGGTCGTCAGGCGGGCTTGAGCCAGCTCTCGGCCAGCGCGCCCCAGTAGGCGGCGCCGGTCAACAGGATGTCGTCGTTGAAGTCATAGGCGGGGTTGTGGACCATCGGCCGCGAGACGCCGTTGCCGATAAACAGGTAGCTGCCGGGGCAGCGCTGCAGCATCCAGGCGAAGTCTTCGCTGCCCATCAGCTTGGTGGTGTTGCCGTCGACGGCATCTTCACCCAGCAGGGCGACGCCGACCTGGCGGGCGAATTCGGTTTCTTCGGGGTGGTTGACCAGCACCGGATAGGCCGGCCGATGTTCGATCTGCGCGGTGCAGCCGAAGCTCGCGGCCTGGGTCAGGATGATCGCCTTGACCCGCTCCAGCATCAGCTCACGCACGTTCGCATCCAGGGCACGCAGGCTCAAACGCAATAGTGCTTGCTGGGGAATCACGTTGGCAGCCTGGCCCGCTTGCAGGGCACCGACGGTCACTACTGCGGCTTCCTGGGCATTGATATTGCGCGCCACCACGGTCTGCAACGCCATGACCATACTGGCGGCGGCCACCAGCGGGTCGACCGTCAGGTGCGGCATGGAGCCATGGCCGCCGACGCCTTCGAGGGTCACGGTGAGCAGGTCCTGGGAGGCCATCATCGGCCCGACCCGCAGACCCAGATGGCCGGCGGGCAAGCCCGGCATGTTGTGCATGCCGAAGAGTGCGTCGCAGGGAAAACGCTCCAGCAAGCCGTCGGCGAGCATGGCTTCGGCGCCGCCCTGGCCTTCTTCGGCAGGCTGGAAAATCAGGTTCAGGGTGCCGTCGAACTGCCGGGTCGCGGCCAGGTAACGGGCGGCGCCCAGCAGCATGGTGGTGTGGCCGTCATGGCCGCAGGCGTGCATGCAGCCGGCGTGTTGGCTGCTGTAGCTGGCGCCGGTGTTTTCGATGATCGGCAAGGCATCCATGTCGGCACGAATCCCCAGCTTGCGCGCGCTGCTGCCATTGCGCAGCACACCGACCACGCCGGTCTGGCCGATACCGGTGTGGACTTCATAGCCCCAGCTTCGCAGGGATTGCGCCACGAGGGCGGAGGTGCGGTTTTCTTCAAAGCCCAGTTCGGGGTGGGCGTGAATGTCCTGACGCACGGCGTGCAGGTCGCTGGCGACATCGCTCAGCCAATCCAGGATGTGCTGGTGTGGGCTCATGGTGATTCTCCTCGCAGGCGGGTGTTCCCGTTCTTGTTCGTTGCACACCGCCAGATAACCGCGATGTGCGCAGGAGGACAATCAAAGGTGGTTCCACCCTGTGGAACCTCATGGCAAGAGTCGGCAGCCCTCGCGTTGGCCCAGCCATTGGGCACTGTGGGTGCGGCCCAGGCCGCTGGCGGTCACCCGGTGTTTTTCCGGGTTGTCGGCGAAAGCGCTGGTGGGCACGTATTGCTTCACATAACCCAGGCAATAATCAGCGGGATTGCCTTCCACGTACCGGCAGGAGCAGTACTCCTTGGCGGTGTAGGCGGCGATGATGTCGGGGAAGGCTTGCAGGTTGACCCGCTCGTGCCAGACCCAGCCGAACAACATGAGTAGCAGCAGGATCAACAGGCTGATGAAGGGATGACGGCGGATCATGGTTGCACCGCCGCGAGGACGCGCTTGAGGAGTTCGTTATGGCGATAGCTACCGTCGCGGTCGTCGCCGTAGCGCACGATCACCAGGTGCTCATCGGGCATCACGTAGAGCGCCTGGCCCCAGTGGCCAAGGGCGGCGAAGGTGTCGGCGGGCACGTCTGGCCAGGGTTTGGCGGCGCCTTGCACTTCGCGGTTGAGCCACCATTGGCCGCCGGGGACGGCTTCGTCCTGGCCGGGCTTGTAGTGGTCGAAGGGTTGGCGATTGAACGCGATCCACTCCATGGGCAGTAACTGGCGTTCGCCCCAGCGACCGTCGCGCTGCATCAGCAGGCCGACGCGCGCCAGGTCGCGGGCGGTGAGGTAGGCGTATGAAGAGGCGACGAAGGTTTCGTCGGCGTCGCTTTCCCAGGTGGCGTTGCGGATGCCCAGTGGCTGGAACAGGGCGGTCCATGGGTAGTCGACGTAGGCCTTGTGGCCGAGCATGCCTTTGAGGGTGGCGGACAGGATATTGCTGTCGCCGCTGGAGTAGCGGAATGCCTGGCCGGGGGGGCTGAAGGTGGTGGTGTCGGCGCTGAATTCAGCCATGTCGTGGCGACCGCGGGTGTAGAGCATTGCCACCACCGAGGATTTCAGTGGGGCGAATTCGTAGTCTTCCTGCCAGTCGAGGCCCGAGGCCCAGTGCAGGAGGTCGGCCATGGTCACGCTCGGGTGTTGTTTCATGGGTGGGTAAAAGCGAGCGGCGGGGTCGCTGAGTTTGAAGCGGTTTTCGCCGAATGCCACGCCGAGTACGGTGGCCATCAGGCTTTTGCTGATGGACCAGGTGAGGTGCGGGGTGCTGGCGGTGGTGGAAGCGGCGTAGCGTTCGTAGATGATCTGGCCGTCGCGGATGATCAGCAAGGCGTCGGTGCGGATGCCTTTGCGGGTGGTGTCGTCGCGGGGTGGGAAGGCGTAGTCATCCAGGGCCTTGGCAGCTGGGCCGTTTAGGGTCAGGCCTTGAGACCAATCCTTCTCCGGCCAGGTTTCGGCTTGGGCTGTCAGGGTGAACAGCAGCGCGGCGTAGAGCAGGCCTTTGAACATGGACTTTGAGTCTCAGGGCATTCGAGCCCGCGAGGCTAGCCCAGGGGGATGACGGTTTTGTTACGGGGCCCTGGGGGGAGTACATATCCGTTATTTGGGTAACGGCGGCTTATGGTTCCGCTCTTACAGCGGCTCACTTTTGAACAGCGCAAAAGTAAGCAAAACGCTCTTGCCCCACCACTCGGCACCTCGCTTAGGCTCGGTGTGCCCTCACTCCGGCTTTGGACCGTGGGCCGCCGCGATGGGCCATCCTTGGCCCAGCGCGGCTAACCCGGCGTCCTGCCGGGTTACCCACGCTCCAAAGCCTGCGTTCGGCCAGCGTGGTTTAACGGGGCGCCTAAGATCAAGATCAAAAGCAGATCAAGAGCACAGCGGCCTACCGGCCGGCTTGAGTGTTGAAGAGCAAAATCAAAAGCCAAAGCCGGCACGGTCAAATGTGGGAGCTGGCTTGCCTGCGATAGCATCAACTGGGTGTACCTGATGCACCGAGGTGTCTGCATCGCAGGCAAGCCAGCTCCCACAGAAAAGCAGAGCTGCATCAGCTTCAGATTTGGCTTTCGCTCTGGCTTTTGATCTGGCTTTTAAACACTCAAACCGGCCGGTAGGCCGCTGTGCTCTGCTTTTGATCTGCTTTTGATTTTGATCTGCGGGCCCCGTTAACCACGATGGCCGCAAGTAGGCACGGTGGAGCGGCCCGCGGAGCCGGGCCGGAGTGCGGGCATGCCGAGCCTAGGCGAGGCACCGAGTGGTGGGGCAAAGACCTTTTGGTTACTTTTGGGGCGTTTGCCAAAAGTGACCCGCTGTAAGAGCGGAACCCTAAGCCGCCGTTACCGCAGCAACGGATATGTACACAAAAAACACAGCACCCACCGGCGAAACGCCTGTCATCTAAGCGTCACCGTAACTTCATGGAGATGACACCGGCCCTACATAGCCTGACATGGCACAAACAAGTCGACCGGCCGCAACCCTGGCCGGCACTCGGAGACTCGCCATGACTCAGATCGCCCGCATCAGCGACACCGGCAATGAACGCCGTCTGCAAGCCGAACGCCTGATCGGCGCCCAGGCTTTGCAGGAAGCCCAGGCCCTGCGCTTCAACGTGTTCAGCGGCGAATTCCACGCCAAGCTGAAAGGCGCTGAACTGGGCCTGGACATGGATGACTATGATGTTCACTGCAGCCACATCGGCGTGCGGGATTTGAACAGCGGTCGACTCGTCGCCACCACCCGTTTGCTCGACCACCAGGCCGCCAGCACCCTGGGCCGCTTCTACAGTGAAGAAGAATTCAGCCTCCACGGCCTGCTGCACCTCAAAGGCCCGATCCTGGAAATCGGCCGCACCTGCGTCGACCCCGCCTACCGCAACGGCGGCACCATCGCGGTGTTGTGGGGCGAGTTGGCCGAGGTGCTCAACCAGGGCGGCTACAGCTACCTGATGGGCTGCGCGAGCATCCCGATGCACGACGGCGGCATCCAGGCCCACGCGATCATGCAGCGCCTGCGCGAACGCTACCTGTGCAACGAACACCTGCGGGCCGAGCCGAAAAAACCTCTGCCGGCGCTGGACCTGCCGTCCAACGTCATCGCTGAAATGCCGCCCCTGCTCAAGGCCTACATGCGCCTGGGCGCGAAGATTTGCGGCGAACCCTGCTGGGACGAAGACTTCCAGGTGGCCGACGTGTTCATCCTGCTCAAGCGCGACGAGCTGTGCCCGCGTTATGCCCGCCACTTCAAGGCAGCCATGTGATGAGCCGCCTTCGGGTGTACGGGCGAATTGCCCGCGTGCTGGTAGTGGTGGCCCTGGGTTTGACCATGGCCAGTGTGTTTGGCGTATTTGAACGTTTGGGGGTGGCCAACTCGATGGTGCGGCGTCAGCGCTGGTCGCGTTTTTTCATGGCGCGGTTGACCAACGCCCTGCCCTTTCGCGTAACCGTTCACGGTGAGTTGCCGCAGCAGTCCATGTTGTGGGTCAGCAACCATGTGTCGTGGACCGACATTCCGCTGCTGGGGATGGTGGCGCCGATGTCGTTCCTGTCCAAGGCCGAGGTACGCACCTGGCCGGTGGCGGGCTGGTTGGCAGCCAAGGCCGGCAGCCTGTTTATCCGTCGTGGTTCAGGTGACAGCCAGTTGATCCGCAAACAGATGACGCGTCACCTGGAACAAAAACACCCGCTGTTGATGTTCCCGGAAGGCACCACCACCGACGGCCGCACACTGCGTACGTTCCACGGGCGGTTATTGGCCAGTGCGATTGATGCCGACGTGTCGTTGCAACCGGTGGCGATTCGTTATCTGCGCGACGGCAAAATCGACCCGCTGGCACCGTTCATTGGCGATGATGATTTGCTCTCGCACCTGATGCGGTTGTTTGGCAATGATCAGGGCGATGTGGAAATTCATCTGCTCAAGCCGATTGCCTGCGCCGGGCAGGAACGTGCGGCGCTGGCGTTCCAGGCGCAGCAGGCGGTGCAGAAGGCGTTGTTTGGCCCCCTTCCAGAAGCTGAGCAAATGCCAGCGCGGCCAGCATTCGCGGCCTAAGGCGAGCACGGTGAAAAATGTGGGAGCGGGCTTGCTCGCGAAGGCGGTGTATCAGTCAGCAGATTCATTAGCTGACCCACCGCTTTCGCGAGCAAGCCCGCTCCCACATTTATAGTTGTATTGCCAACTGGCTATTTGAGAACCGCTGCAATTCTGGGTAAAACATCCGGAAGTCCTCGCTCAACGGCTCATATAGCGCTCGCAATTCCTGCATGGCATGGCCCAGTTCTTCGGGCCGTGTCAGGCGCCGGCCAATTCCCCGCAGTACCTGTTCCATCACCGCAAATTCCCGGTACGAACCCAGCCAGTCATCCGCCGCCATGTACGGCGCAATCTGCGCCAGCCGCCCCGGCAGCGCCGGCTCTTCGGCGAGCACCCGGTAAACCCGGGAGGTAAAACGCTCCAGTGGCTGATCGGCATATAACGCCCAATCCCGCGCCAGGCAGTGGTCGAAAAACACATCGAGGACAATCCCGGCATAGCGGCGCCGGGTGAGGGTGAAGCGCGACAGCGCCTCCCCGATCAGCGGATGACTGTCGGTGTAGCGATCAATTGAGCGATGCAACTGAATCGCCGACTCGATTTGCGGACTGAACTGGCCTTGCAGGCGACCTTTAACAAAGTCGCCATACAGGCTGCCGAGCAATTGAGCAGGAAGTTGGCCGCCGAGGTGCAGATGTGCGAGATAATTCATGGCGCGCAGTTTAGCACTGCCGTCAACGTATCGTTATAACCCGATATACCGATTCAGTCTGGCTTAAGACCAAAATCATATTGGTGTATCGAGATATAACGATTTAAAGTTCGCCTCATCGCGATATAACGTTTTACAAACCCGAGCATCACTGCCATGTCCATCGACCTCGACGAAATAATAAAAGCCCTGGCGCACCCAGTACGGCGAGACATCCTCAACTGGCTGAAAGACCCTAAGACGCAATTCCCCGATCAGATCCACCACCACGAGCATGGCATTTGCGCCGGGCAGATCGACCAGCGCTGCGGGCTGTCCCAGTCCACCGTCTCGGCGCACCTGGCGAACCTGCAACGGGCGGGGCTGATCAGCAGCCAGAAGGCCGGCCAATGGCACTTTTTCAAACGCAATGAGGACGTGATCCAAGCCTTCCTCAAAGCGCTCACCGAAGAACTCAGCGCACCGCTGTAACAAGGACTCACCCATGCCTCTCTCGCTACTCATCCTGGCCTTAAGCGCCTTCGCCATCGGTACCACCGAGTTCGTCATCATGGGCCTGTTGCCCGATGTGGCGGCCGACCTTGGTGTATCGATTCCCGGCGCCGGCTGGCTGGTGACCGGTTACGCCCTGGGCGTGGCCATCGGTGCGCCGTTCATGGCACTGGCCACCGCCAAGCTGCCCCGCAAGGCCGCCCTGGTAGCGTTGATGGGCATCTTCATCATCGGCAACCTGCTCTGCGCCCTGGCCAGCGACTACAACGTGCTGATGTTTGCCCGTGTGGTCACCGCGCTGTGCCACGGTGCCTTCTTTGGCATCGGTTCGGTGGTCGCTGCCAACCTGGTGCCGGCCAACAAGCGTGCATCGGCCGTGGCACTGATGTTCACCGGCTTGACCCTGGCCAACGTGCTCGGCGTACCGCTGGGCACCGCGCTGGGTCAGGAAGCCGGCTGGCGCTCGACCTTCTGGGCAGTGACGGTGATTGGGGTAATCGCCCTGATCGGCCTGATCCGCTTCCTGCCAGCCAAGCGTGACGAGGAAAAACTCGACATGCGCGCCGAACTGAGAGCGCTCAAAGGTGCCGGCATCTGGCTGTCACTGAGCATGACCGCGCTGTTCGCTGCCTCGATGTTCACCCTCTTCACCTACGTCGCGCCGCTGCTGGGGGATGTCACTGGCGTCTCGCCCAAAGGCGTGACCTGGACCCTGCTGCTGATCGGCCTGGGCCTGACCGTCGGCAACATCATCGGCGGCAAGCTGGCCGACAAGCGCCTGGCTGCCACCCTGATCGGCGTGTTCATCAGCATGGCGGTGGTCTCCACGGTACTGACCTGGACCAGCGTCGCCGTGATCCCGACTGAAATCACCCTGTTCCTCTGGGCCACCGCCTCGTTTGCCGCCGTACCGGCGCTGCAAATCAACGTGGTGACCTTCGGCAAGGCGGCACCGAACCTGGTGTCCACCTTGAACATCGGCGCCTTCAACATCGGCAACGCCCTCGGCGCCTGGGTAGGCGGCAGTGTGATTGCCCATGGCTTCGGCCTGACCAGCGTGCCCCTGGCCGCTGCAGCACTGGCGGTGCTCGCACTGCTGGTGACCCTGATTACTTTCCGTCAGACCGGCGATGCCGACCTGGCCCCCGCGACTAACTGATCAACTAAAGAGAAGGGTGTTATCCCATGACGACTATTTTCGATCCAATCAAGCTGGGCGACCTGGAACTGTCGAACCGTATCATCATGGCGCCGCTGACCCGCTGCCGTGCCGATGCCGGTCGCGTGCCCAATGCGCTGATGGCTGAGTACTACGTACAACGCGCTTCCGCCGGTCTGATCCTCAGCGAAGCCACTTCCGTCACGCCAATGGGCGTGGGTTACCCGGACACCCCGGGCATCTGGTCCAACGACCAGGTTCGCGGCTGGGCCAATGTGACCAAAGCCGTGCACGGTGCGGGCGGCAAGATCTTCCTGCAACTGTGGCACGTAGGCCGGATCTCCCACGAGTCGTACCTGGACGGCGAAGCACCGGTTGCCCCAAGCGCCATTGCGGCCAAGGGCCACGTCAGCCTGGTGCGCCCGCTGGCCGACTACCCTACCCCGCGCGCCCTGGAAATCGCTGAAATCGCCGACATCGTCGATGCCTACCGCGTAGGTGCCGAGAACGCCAAGGCCGCCGGCTTTGACGGCGTCGAAGTCCACGGTGCGAACGGCTACCTGCTCGACCAGTTCCTGCAAAGCAGCACCAACCAGCGCACCGACAACTACGGTGGCTCCCTGGAAAACCGTGCACGCTTGCTGCTCGAAGTCACTGACGCCGTGATTGAAGTCTGGGGCGCCGGTCGTGTCGGTGTGCACCTGGCACCACGCGCCGACGCACACGACATGGGCGACGCCAACCTGTCGGAAACCTTCACCTACGTCGCCAAAGAGCTGGGCAAACGCGGCATCGCGTTCATCTGTTCCCGTGAAAAGGAAGCAGGCGACAGCCTCGGCCCACAACTGAAAGCGGCCTTTGGCGGCCCGTACATCGCCAACGAACGCTTCACCAAGGACAGCGCCAACGCCTGGCTGGCCTCCGGCAAAGCCGACGCCGTAGCGTTTGGCGTGCCGTTCATCGCCAACCCGGACCTGCCCGCTCGCCTGAAGGCCGATGCGCCGCTGAACGAAGCACACCCAGAGACGTTCTACGCCAAAGGCCCGGTCGGCTACATCGACTATCCAACCCTGGCACTCTGATCTGCTGAAACGAAAAAGCCCCGGCTTGCGAGAACCGGGGCTTTTTTATGGGCGGCGGGAAACATTCCTTCACAGCCTTGCAACAATATTGCTACAAAATACTTAGCCAACTACCTATCAACCACCCGCCAGCCCGTATATAAAGTCACCCCACAAAATCAGGGAAAAGTCCGGTTGACCTACCCTTAGTCTTTATTGTTGACACAACTGGTCGCAATTACGCATTTTGTCTTAATTGCGCAGGCCAGGGCTCAAGCGCAGCATGTCCAACGCGATATCAACCCACCGCTCTGCGTCCTGGGCCAACTGAAAACTGTCGGGTACCAGCAGCCATTGGCCGAGAATTCCGTCGATATAGGCGTGCATGCACACCGCCGCACGTACGGTGTCGAGATTCTCCGGAAGCTGCCCGCGATGGACCGCGTTACGCAGGGTCAGCCCGATGCGCAGGTTGCATTCAAGGCTGGCGGTCTGGCGCTGACGGCGCAGATCACACATTTCATCGGTGAATTCGCACTTATGAAACAAAATCTCATTGATGCGCCGGGTCTTCGGGTCCAGGGCCACTTGATGGAACAGATGAATCAGCAGCTTGCGCATGCAACCCAGCGGATCGACCTCGTCCTCGCTCTCACTGGCCCTGGCCAATTCATCCAGCGGCTCGTGCAGCGTATCGAGCATCGCCTGCACCAGATCGGCCTTGTTGCTGAAATGCCAGTAGATGGCACCGCGCGTCACGCCTGCCAGAGTGGCTATATCCGCCAGTGTGGTACGCGCAACCCCGCGCTCGTAGAAGGCCTGCTCAGCCGCTTCAAGAATCTGGCTACGCGTTTCCTGAGCTTCCTCTTTGGTACGACGAACCATGGCAGTAAAACCTCAATCAGAAATCCTGGGGTGATAGGTAACGGCAATTCTGGAGCCGGTAACCATCATCTGAATAATTGTGGGACGACGCCTTCATGGGCGCCGAACGTACTAGAATCGAGGCTTTGGACGCTGCTTTGTCAACATTCCGCGAAGCCTGTCAAGAGTTTACAAACAACCATGAACGTAAGTATATTGCGTAGCAAGCTACTTATCTACTCAGTGCCTGTTTTTTACCCTTCCACACTTCTTGTGCGCACCCTGCGCGCCTGACCCGAGGATCTTCATGCAACTTAAGCCAGCTGTTACCGCCCTGGTTACTGCCGTCGCCCTGGCATCGCTGCTCAGCGGATGTAAAAAGGAAGAAGCGGCTCCGCCCGCTCAAACCCCTCAGGTCGGCGTGGTCACTATTCAACCTCAAGCCTTTACCCTGACATCCGAGCTGCCAGGCCGCACCACGGCCTATCGCATTGCCGAGGTTCGCCCTCAGGTCAACGGCATCATTCTCAAGCGTCTGTTCAAGGAAGGGGGCGACGTCAAGGAAGGCCAGCAGCTCTATCAGATCGATCCGTCGGTGTATGACGCCTCCCTGAAAAGCGCCCAGGCCAACCTCGCCCAGACCAAGTCGATTGCCGATCGCTACAAGCAATTGGTCGATGAGCAAGCCGTCAGCCGCCAGGAATACGACACCGCCGTGTCCAACCGCATGACCTCTGAAGCCAATGTGCAAACGGCCCAGATCAACGTGCGCTACACCAAGGTGTTTGCCCCGATCTCCGGGCGTATCGGTCGCTCTTCGGTCACCGAAGGCGCGCTGGTCAGCAACGGCCAGACCGACGCCATGGCAGTGATCCAGCAACTGGACCCGATCTACGTCGACGTCACGCAGTCCTCTGCCGAGATGCTGAAACTGCGTCGTGACTTGGAAAGCGGCCAGTTGGAAAAAGCCGGCGAAAACGCGGCCAAGGTCAAGCTGACCCTGGAAGACGGCACCGCCTACGGCGTGGAAGGCAAGCTGGAATTCTCCGAAGTCTCGGTCGACGAAACCACCGGTTCCGTGACCCTGCGTGCCGTGTTCCCGAACCCTGACCACACCCTGCTGCCGGGCATGTTTGTCCACGCGCAGCTGCAAGCCGGTGTGAACAGCAAGGCCATCCTGGCACCACAGCAAGGCGTGACCCGCGACCTGAAGGGCATCCCGACCGCGCTGGTGGTGAACAAGGACAACAAGGTCGAGCAACGTGTACTGGTGGCCAACCGCACTACCGGCGCCTACTGGCTGGTGGAAAAAGGCCTGGACGCCGGTGACCGTGTGATCACCGAAGGCCTGCAATTCATCAAGCCGGGCATCGAAGTCAAGGTCAAGGACGCTGATAACGCCAAACCCGCCGGTTCCGCTGCTGCTCCTGCTGCCGCTGCTGGTCAAGGGGAGTAATTCATGTCGAAATTTTTTATCGACCGTCCCATTTTCGCCTGGGTAATTGCCCTGGTGATCATGCTGGTCGGGGCACTGTCGATCCTGAAGTTGCCCATCAACCAGTACCCGGCCATTGCGCCAACCGCCATTGATATCCAGGTGACCTACCCGGGCGCGTCTGCACAAACCGTGCAGGACACCGTGGTTCAGGTGATCGAACAACAGCTCAACGGTATCGACAACCTGCGTTATGTCGCCTCGGACAGTAACTCCGACGGCAGCATGACCATCACCGCGACGTTCAACCAGGGTACCAACCCGGACATCGCCCAGGTTCAGGTACAGAACAAGCTCAACCTGGCAACCCCGCTGCTGCCACAAGAAGTACAGCAGCAAGGTATCCGCGTTACCAAGTCGGTGAAGAACTTCCTGATGGTGATCGGTCTGGTGTCGGAAGACGGCAGCATGACCAAGGATGACCTCTCCAACTACATCGTTTCCAACATCCAGGACCCGATTTCCCGGACCGCCGGTGTGGGCGACTTCCAGGTGTTCGGTTCCCAGTACGCCATGCGTATCTGGCTCGACCCGGCCAAGCTGAACAACTACCAGCTGACGCCAGTGGATGTCAGCAACGCCATCCAGGCGCAGAACGTCCAGGTGGCCACCGGCCAACTCGGCGGCCTGCCTGCCCTGCCCGGCACTCAGTTGAACGCCACCATCATCGGCAAGACGCGTCTGCAAACCACTGAAGCGTTCGGCAATATCCTGATGAAGGTCAATACCGACGGCTCCCAGGTTCGCCTGGGTGACGTTGCGCGTATCGAACTGGGCGGCCAGAACTACAGCATCAGCGCACAGTTCAACGGCAAGCCGGCTTCCGGTATGGCGATCAAGCTGGCAGCCGGTGCCAACGCACTGGACACCGCCAAGGCGATTCGCGAAACGGTTGCTTCCCTCGAACCGTTCTTCCCGCCTGGCATGAAGGCTGTGGTGCCGTATGACACCACGCCGGTTGTGACCGAATCGATCTCCGGTGTGGTTCACACCCTGGTCGAAGCGATCGTGCTGGTGTTCCTGGTGATGTTCCTGTTCCTGCAGAACTTCCGCGCCACCATCATCACCACCATGACCGTACCGGTGGTATTGCTGGGTACCTTCGGGATCCTCGCTGCGTTCGGCTTCACCATCAACACCCTGACCATGTTCGGCATGATCCTGGCTATCGGCTTGCTGGTGGACGATGCCATCGTTGTGGTGGAGAACGTCGAGCGGGTAATGGCCGAGGAGCACTTGTCGCCCAAGGAGGCGACGGTCAAGTCCATGGGCCAGATCCAGGGGGCCCTGGTGGGTATCGCCCTGGTGTTGTCGGCGGTATTGCTGCCAATGGCGTTCTTCGGTGGTTCCACCGGTGTGATCTACCGCCAGTTCTCCATCACTATCGTTTCGGCGATGGCGCTGTCGGTACTGGTTGCCCTGATCTTCACCCCGGCCTTGTGCGCCACCATGCTCAAGCCGATTGACCCGGAAAAACACGGCCAACCCAAGCGCGGCTTCTTCGGCTGGTTCAACCGTACCTTCGACCGTGGCGTACTGAGCTACGAGCGCGGCGTCGGTAACATGATCAAGCACAAGTTCCCGGCGTTCGTGGTCTATGCCCTGATCCTTGCCGGCATGATCTGGATGTTCACCCGCATTCCAAGCGCGTTCCTCCCGGAGGAAGACCAGGGCGTGATCTTTGCCCAGGTACAAACGCCGGTGGGTTCTTCGGCTGAACGTACGCAGAAAGTCATCGACGATATGCGCGCCTACCTGTTGAACGACAAGGAAGGCGAGCCAGGCGAAGGCAAGGCTGTCAAATCGGTGTTTACCGTGAACGGCTTCAACTTCGCCGGTCGTGGCCAGAGCTCGGGCCTCGCGTTCGTGATGCTCAAGCCGTGGGACGAGCGTGACTCGACCCAGTCGGTATTTGAGGTTGCCAAGCGTGCCCAGGGTTACTTCTTCGGGGCCTTCAAGGACGCCATGGTATTTGCCGTGGTGCCACCGTCGGTACTTGAACTGGGTAACGCCACCGGTTTCGACGTGTTCCTGCAAGACCAGGGCGGCGTCGGCCACCAGAAGCTGATGGATGCGCGTAACCAGTTCCTGGGTGCCGCGGCACAAAGCAAGATCCTGGCGGGCGTGCGCCCCAACGGCGTGAACGATGAGCCGCAGTACGAGCTGACCGTTGACGACGAGAAGGCCAGCGCCC
Organism: Pseudomonas sp. TH34; assembly: GCF_016650865.1. Lineage (NCBI taxonomy): Bacteria > Pseudomonadati > Pseudomonadota > Gammaproteobacteria > Pseudomonadales > Pseudomonadaceae > Pseudomonas > Pseudomonas sp. TH34. The sequence goes on along the minus strand of NZ_JAEKFB010000020.1, from coordinate 682,012 downwards.
AGGGCATCAGCCTGGCAGACATCCAGCAGACCCTGGCAATCGCCTTGGGTGGCAGCTACATCAACGACTTCATCGACCGTGGTCGTGTGAAGAAGGTGTATGTACAGGGTGACGCCGCCAGCCGGATGTCTCCGGAAGACCTGAGCAAATGGTACGTACGCAGCACGTCCGGGAAGATGGTGCCGCTGTCGGCCATCTCTTCGGGCAAGTGGATCTTCGGTTCGCCGAAACTCTCGCGCTATAACGGTGTAGCGGCGATGGAAATCCTCGGTACCCCGGCACCTGGCTACAGTACCGGTGATGCGATGGCGGAAGTCGAACGCATTGCCAAGGACCTGCCGGCCGGTGTCGGTTACTCGTGGACCGGCCTGTCGTACGAAGAACGCCTGTCCGGCTCCCAGGCACCTGCGCTGTACGCCCTGTCCCTGCTGGTGGTGTTCCTCTGCCTTGCGGCACTGTACGAAAGCTGGTCAATCCCGATTGCGGTGATTCTGGTTGTACCACTGGGTGTGATCGGTGCGTTGATCGCCACCAGCCTGCGGGGACTGTCCAACGACGTGTTCTTCCAGGTGGGCCTGTTGGTGACGGTGGGTCTGGCAGCGAAAAACGCCATCCTGATCGTGGAGTTCGCCAAAGAGCTCCACGAACAGGGCAAAGGCATCGTCGAGTCGGCCATCGAGGCATCCCGCATGCGTCTGCGACCGATCATCATGACGTCCATGGCGTTCATGCTCGGCGTACTGCCCCTGGCGATTTCCACCGGTGCAGGCTCAGGTAGCCAGCACGCCATCGGTACGGGCGTAATTGGCGGTATGATCACCGCCACGGTCCTCGCGATCTTCTGGGTACCCCTGTTCTTCGCAACCGTGTCCTCCGCTGGCGAGCGTAAAAAGACTGAAACCAAGCAAACTCCTAAAGAGGCTGGCCAATGAGCAAGTCGCTACTTTCCTTAGCGGTCACAGCATTCGTGCTCAGTGGCTGCTCGCTGATCCCGGACTACCAGCGCCCTGAAGCGCCGGTAGCCGCGCAGTTCCCGCAGGGGCCGGCGTATTCGTCGGCCCAGGCGCCTGGCCAGGCCGCTGCCGAGCAAGGCTGGAAGCAGTTTTTCCATGACCCTGCCCTGCAACAGCTGATCCAGACTGCACTGGTGAACAACCGCGACCTGCGTGTCGCGGCCCTGAACATCGACGCGTATGCAGCGCAGTACCAGATCCAGCGTGCCGATCTGTTCCCGGCAATCTCGGCCACGGGCAGCGGCAGCCGCTCGCGTACCCCGGCCAAGCTGTCGCAGACCGGCGAATCGACCATCTCCAGTCAGTACTCGGCTGGCCTCGGGATCAGCTCTTATGAGCTGGACCTGTTCGGCCGCGTCCGCAGCCTGAGCGAACAAGCGCTGCAACAATACTTCGCCACTGAAGAAGCGCGTCGCACGACCCAGATCAGCCTGGTGGCCAGCGTGGCCAATGCCTACCTGACCTGGCAGGCCGACAAGGAACTGCTCAAGCTCACCCAGGACACCCTCGGTGCGTTCGAACAGAGCTACAAGCTCACCTCGCGCAGCAACGAAGTCGGCGTGGCGTCGGCCCTGGACTTGAGCCAGGCCCGCACTTCGGTGGAAAACGCCCGGGTTGCACTGGCGCGCTATACCCGCCAGGTGGCTCAGGACGAAAACAGCCTGACCCTGCTGCTGGGCACCGGCCTGCCGGCGAACATCGCCAGCCGGCCATTGGCTGATGACCTGTTGAGCGAAGTACCGGCCGGCCTGCCATCGGACCTGCTGCAACGTCGTCCCGACATCCTGCAGGCCGAGTACAACCTCAAGGCGGCCAACGCCAACATCGGCGCCGCACGGGCTGCGTTCTTCCCGAGCATCAGCCTGACCGCCAGCGCCGGCACCGCAAGCCCGACCCTGGGCGGCCTGTTCAAGGGCGGTTCGGGTACCTGGTCGTTTGCACCGCAGATCAACATCCCGATCTTCAACGCGGGTAGCCTGCGCGCCAGCCTGGATTACTCGAAAATCCAGAAAGAGATCAACGTCGCCAACTACGAGAAAGCGATCCAGACCGGCTTCCAGGAAGTCTCCGACGGCCTCGCCGCCCGTGAGACCTACAAGCAGCAACTGGACGCCCAACGTGGCTTCGTCGCGGCCAACCAGGATTACTACCGCCTGGCCGAGCGTCGCTACCGCATTGGTGTCGACAGCAACCTGACGTTCCTCGATGCCCAGCGCCAACTGTTCAGTGCCCAGCAATCGCTGATCACCGATCGCCTGGCGCAGCTCAACAGCGAGGTCAACCTGTACAAGGCCCTCGGTGGTGGCTGGAACGAACAAACCGCGAAGAACGAACCGTTGAAAGAAGAAGCGCCGCCCTTGAAGTTGTTCTGATAGTGGCGCAGTAAACAAAAACCGCTTCCCTCACAGGGAGCGGTTTTTTTACGCCCCTACTTTGCGTTCGATCATCGCCCACAACCCGCTTTCCCCCACTTTCATCGCCCCCATACTGCCCCGCACCATGGCCGCCACCTGCATAACCCCAATAACAACAGGTCCAACACCATGAGCACTTTCAACCCGCGCCGGCTCTTGCTGGCAACCGCTGTCGCCAGCCTTGCCCTCCCCGTCGTCGCTGAAGAACACGGCTTTCTCGAAGATGCCAGCGCCAACCTCAACCTGCGTAATTTCTTCTTCAATCGCAATTACACCAACCCCACCAAAACCCAGGGCGGCGCGCAGGAGTGGACGCAAAGTTTCATTCTCGACGCCAAGTCGGGCTTTACCCAGGGCACCGTAGGTTTCGGTGTGGATGTACTGGGGCTGTACTCATTGAAGCTTGATGGCGGGCGCGGCACCGGTGGCACCCAGCTGTTGCCGCTGGACCACGACGGCCGCCCTGCGGATGAATTCGGGCGTTTGGGCGTGGCGTTCAAGGCGCGAATTTCGAAGACGGAAGTGAAGGTCGGCGAATGGATGCCGGTGCTGCCAATCCTGCGTTCGGACGATGGCCGCTCGCTCCCGCAAACCCTGCGCGGTGGGCAAATCACCTCCAAAGAAATCGACGGCCTGACCCTGTACGGCGGCCAGTTCCGCGCCAACAGTCCGCGCGACGACAGCAGCATGACCGACATGTCGATGTTCGGGAAAACCGCGTTTACTTCCGACCGTTTCAACTTCCAGGGCGGCGAGTATGCCTTCAACGACAAACGCACCCAGATCGGCGTGTGGAACGCGCAGCTCAAGGACATCTACCGCCAGCAATACCTGAACCTGATCCACAGCCAGCCCGTAGGCGACTGGACCCTGGGCGCCAACCTCGGGTTCTTCTATGGCAAGGACGACGGCAGCGCCCGCGCCGGTGACCTCGACAACAAGACCTGGTCCGGATTGTTCTCGGCGCGATACGGCGGCAACACCTTCTACGTCGGCCTGCAAAAGCTCACCGGCAACAGTGCCTGGATGCGCGTCAACGGCACCAGCGGCGGCACCCTGGCCAACGACAGCTACAACTCCAGCTACGACAATGCCCAGGAAAAATCCTGGCAGGTGCGCCATGACTACAACTTCGCCGCCCTTGGCGTGCCGGGCCTGACACTGATGAACCGCTATATCAGCGGCAGTAACGTACACAGCGGCACGGTGACTGACGGTAAGGAATGGGGACGGGAAACTGAAGTGGCCTACGTTGTGCAGAGCGGAACATTGAAGAACCTCAATGTGCGTCTGCGCAATTCCAGCATGCGCAGGGATTACAACAACAATGAGTTTGATGAAAACCGGTTGATCGTCAGTTACCCGATAAGCCTGCTGTAAAGCCTCGACAGACTTGCTGTATGGTGCGCGCGTGTCATGGATGACCCGCCCCAGCAGCCAACGTCTTTCGAGTCCTCCATGAAACACTTTGCCATCGTATCGGCCGCATTAGCCTTGGCCCTGAGTCTAAGCGGCTGCATCGGCCCGCCCTTGGCGCTGACACCGCAAACCGAACGACGCCTGCAAACCGAAGCGCCGATCCGTTTTTTGCTGACCTTCGACGACGGCCCCAGCGCCTCGGGTTTCATGAACCCCAGCCGCTCGGTGATGGCGGACCTGGCGAACAACCCGATACAACCGGGGATCAAGGCGGTGTTCTTTTTGCAGACCGAGGCGCCCCGCTCCGGCGGCAACCCGCGAGGCCGCAAGACCATGGAACGCGAATACGCGGCGGGTCATATCCTGGGCTTCCACACCGCGACCCCATGGCACAGCAATCATCGCTCGCAGAATCCCGCTGAGCTGGAACACTACCTCAGCCTGGGCTCGTCGACCCTCGAATCCATCACCGGCCAGCCGCCCACGCTGGTACGCCCGCCGTTCTGGAACTACGACAAGCGCACCTTCGCCGCCTATCAGCAGCACGGCATGCATGTACTGCTGACAGACCTGAGTGCAAACGATGGGGTGATCTGGGTGTTCAATGGCAGCCCCCGCCGACGGGAAAACCTGATACGCCAACTGTCAGTACTGCGCGAACGCATCGCCCGGGATGAGCTGCCGACGGTGGACGGCGTGATCCCGGTGGTGGTGACCTTCCACGACATCAACCGCTACACCGCCTGGCACTTGAAGGAATACCTGCAAATCCTGATGGACAGCGCGCGCATCAACGGCGTGCCGGTCGCCCAGCAGCCGTTCTATACCGACCGAGCAACCTTGCAGCGAGCCGCCATGGCCCGCACGGTGAAGAGCGCCGACGAAGTGGTGCATCTGCCGGGGGTGTGGAATTGGGTGTGGGACGCTGACGCTCATTAATCACCTGCGTGACAGCAGGTAACATTTGCCCCTGTCCAAGCTCGACCGACAGGGGAACCCACGCTCAACCCGCACCACACACTGGGGTATATTCGCGATGAGATACCCCCATGAACACGCCTTCGCTATTGGTTTCGCCTGCCTTTAATCAACTGTCGACATCGCCCCTGCCAGCGGCTTCCACTGCTCCCTCTGTGCAGGCCCCCGTCGTAGTCACCAGCAAATCATCCCGGTATATCGGTCACGACAGACCCCTGGATTTCATGTATTTCTCTTCCCTTTCCAAGCTCGCCGCGGATCAGAACCCCCTCGACAAAAACGAAAAAAAATACACCAACACCGACATATTGCGTCATGACCAGAATGTGAAGATTTACCAGGAAATCACCTACGTCAGCAAAGGCGGGAAGCCTGTAGGCGCTGCCGGTAACGAATTCATCATCGAGACCGCCAATCACGACGACAAGGTGGTCATCAAAAAAAGTCCGGACAACAATCTGATCGCCATCATCAACAACACGCCCTATCAACTGAACCTGCTTCGTTCCCCTGATGGCAGTGAAACCCAACCACTGCGGATCAGAACCAATGGCGGCAACGATTGCGTGCTGATCGATCCACAGGTTGATAACGATATTCGCATTGAGTTGGGCGCTGGTGACGATTACGCCCAGGCGGGCTCCGGCAATACCCGGCTATACGGCGGTGCAGGCAACGACAGGCTCAAACTCGGGAGCGGCAATGGCATCGCGATGGGCGATGATGGCGATGACCTGCTGATCGCAGGCTCAGGCAACAGCATCCTCAAAGGCAATAACGGCAACGATCGCATGCAGGCAGGCCAAGGCCTCCCTGAGCGCCGCCTGCTCATGGACGGCGGTGATGGCCACGACTTCATGATTGTCACCCGCAATGACACAGACATTCCGGCGGTCATGCACGGAGGCAAAGGTGAAAACCTGATTGTCACTCACGGCCCCGCCACGGTTTATACCGGCCGCGACAAGAACATTGTCAGGTCCGACAACGATGACACCGTTATTTACGCCAAGCCTTCGGACCAGATTCATCGCACCCCAGGTTCCACACTTGTTCACACACAACCCAGTGAGGCGGGTAAAAGTGGCTATATCGTTGAAGGATCTACCGAGTTCAAACAACAGGTAGAAGACGATATGGAACTGCTGAGAATGTCCATGCAGGGCAAGAAGATGCTCAGTACCGCCGACGCCAAGGCTCAGCAAAACGATGCGCCCGTTCGCATCACTGAGTTGACTGAAGATAACGGTCGTTACTTTTTCAATAACGCGGCTGTTCGCAACCACTTGGCAGCGGGCAATACCCTTGAAACGCTAGAGCCCGCAGCCCAGGGCTACATCACCCATAATCAGCGCGGCGCGGCCGCTACAGGCGGGGAAATACACTACAACCCCTCCTACTCACTGGATGAAGACAGCGCCCCAGTCAACGCCCTCTATCATGAAATGGCCCATGCCTATAACGGTGCCACGGGAACCTTTCTCGAAGGCGATACCGGCATCCCGGAGAACCCCGGCGGCGAACCCAACGCCGAACGGCAAGCTGTAGGCCTGCCTACGATTGCGCTGCCTTTTGACTTCGACAATCATCGATCAACCGAACCCACGACAACCAATCCCAAGCCCTTTACGGAAAATGCTCTCCGAGAGGAAATGGGGCGCCCGTTACGCACCCAGTACACATAGCAGACGCGTCCTGCGGGGGTTCAATCAGACTGGATCGCGCGATTCAACCCCCAACTCATCCCACACCGACTCAGCCAAATGAAACGTCGCATTCGCCGCCGGGATCCCGCAGTAGATTGCGCTCTGCATCAGCACTTCCTTGATCTCGACGCGGGTCACGCCGTTGCTCGCGGCGGCCCGCAGGTGCAGCTTCAGCTCTTCGCTGCGGTTCATGCCGATGAGCATGGCGATGGTGATCAGGCTGCGGGTATGCCGCGGCAGGCCCGGGCGGGTCCAGATATCACCCCAGGCGTGGCGGGTGATCATTTCCTGGAACTCGCTGTTGAATTCGGTCAGGGCGTTGAGGCTGCGGTCGACGTGGGCGTCCCCCAGCACTTCACGGCGCACTTGCAGGCCGTCGGCATAACGTTGTTTCTCGTCCACAAAAAGCTCCTCATGCAACGTTGACGACAGGCACATAACCTGTGGCGATACTCAGCGGGCTAACAGAAATTCCAGCACACGGTCGCTGAAAGCCGCGCCGGCCTGTACGTTGGACAGGTGCGCGGCGTAGAACTCGGCGTACTCGGCGCCCTTCACGTGCTCCTGGATAAAGTGCCCACCAGACGGCGGCGTGACCGCGTCTTCGCTGCCGGCAATCACCAGGGTCGGCACCTTGATGGACGACAGTTGCTCACGGAAATCCGCATCGCGCACGGCCGCGCAGTTTGCGGCATAACCTTGGGGATTGGTCGCTGCCAGCATGTCGGTGATCAGCTTGGCCTGGTCAGGATGAGCCTCGGCAAAGTCGGCGGTGAACCAGCGGGCAATCGACGCATCACGCAGGGCAACCATCGCAGCCGCACCGTCGCGCAGGACCATCTCGATGCGCGGGTTCCAGATCTCGGGCGTGCCGATTTTGGCTGCGGTGTTGCACACCACCAACCGATGCAAACGCTCACCCGCATGGATGCCCAGCCACTGGCCGATCAGGCCGCCCATGGACAACCCGCAGAAATGCGCGCGTTCGATTTCCAGCGCATCCAGCAGCGCCAATACGTCACGGCCCAATTGCTCGATGCTGTAAGGGCCTTCGGTGACCAGGGATTTGCCGTGGCCTCGGGTGTCGAAACGCAGCACCCGGAAGTATTTCGTGAACGCCTCGATCTGGATATCCCACATGTGCAGGTCGGTGCCCAGGGAGTTGGACAGCACCAACACCGGTGCGTCTTCGGGGCCATCGAGTTGGTAGTTCAGTTCGCCATCGGCGAGTTGTACAAATCCCACAGCAGCCTCCTCAGGCAGTCAAAGCAAAATGTTCGGCCACGGCCCGGGTAACCCAGGTGTGTGCCTGGCCCAGGTAGTGCGCCGGGTCCAGCAGGCGATCGAGTTCGGCCGCCGAAAGCTCGGCAGTCACCTGGGGTTCATCCCCCAGCACCGCCCGCAGGTGGCGCCCATCGGCGACGGCGCGTTTGCAGCACTGTTCCAGCAGATGGTGCGCAGTTTCGCGGCCCAGGCGCTGGGCGAGGACGATGCTGACCGCTTCAGCCAATACCAGGCCTTGGGTCAGGTCCAGATTCTGGGCCATGCGCCCCGGGTCGACTTCCAGCCCTTCACTCACCAGCAGCGCCTGATGCAATGCACCGGATACCAGCCGGCAAATTTCCGGCAAGGTTTCCCATTCGGCATGCCACAAGCCCAGGCTGCGTTCGTGCTCCTGGGGCATGGCGCTGAACATCGTCGCCACCAGGCCCGGCACGCGGGTGGCGGCGCTGATCAGCACGGCCGCGCCCACCGGGTTGCGCTTGTGGGGCATGGTCGAAGAGCCGCCCTTGCCGGGGGCTGAGGGTTCGAACACTTCCGCCGCTTCGGTCTGCATCAGCAGGCTGATGTCGCGGCCCAGTTTGCCGAGACTACCGGCGATCAGGCCAAGCACCGAGGCAAACTCCACCAGACGATCGCGCTGGGTGTGCCAAGGTTGCTCCGGCAGGCCCAGCTGCAACTCGGCCGCCAAGGCTTGCGCCACCGGCATCGCCTGTTCGCCAAGGGCTGCCAGGGTTCCGGAAGCACCGCCAAATTGCAGCACCAGCAAACGCGGCTTGAGCTCACTCAGGCGCTGCCGACTTCGGGTGACTGCGCCGAGCCAGCCGGCGATTTTCATGCCCAGGGTGACCGGCGTCGCATGTTGCAGCCACGTCCGGCCAGCCAAAGGAGTTGTCCCATAGCGCTGAGCCTGGGCGGCAAGAATGTCACCCAACCGCGCCAGATCGTGTTCGATCAACTCGACAGCGCTGCGCAGTTGCAGCACCAGGCCGGTGTCCATCACATCCTGACTGGTAGCGCCCAGATGCACATAACGCTCCGCGCCGGCATCTTCGCTGGTGATCAATTTGCCGAGGGCCTTGACCAACGGAATCGCCGAATTGCCCGCCGTGGCAATCGCCTCGCCGAGGGCATCCACGTCGTAGAGAGAAGCCAGGCAGGCCTGGGCAATCGGTGCGACGGCCGCTTGCGGGATCAACCCGACCTGAGCCTCGGCCCGGGCCAGTGCCGCTTCGAAATCCAGCATGCCCTGCAAGCGCCCTTGGTCGCAGAACACTTCGGCCATGCTGTTGGCAGTGAAATAGGCGTCGAACAGTTGGTTGCTCGTGCGCATCGTCATAAAACATCCCTAGGTGGCGCATACCCGAAGAGGGGCATGCGCCAGCCGGTTACAGATCGTGATGCAAGTACGCCGCCTCTTTGGGCAGGCGCAAGCTGAACAGGAACGCCACCGCCATCATCGCCGTGACGTACCAGTAGAAGGTGTTCTCCATGCCCATGGACTTGAGACCCAAAGCCACGTACTCCGCCGAACCACCGAAGATCGCGTTCGCCACCGCATACGCCAGGCCCACGCCCAATGCACGCACTTGTGGCGGGAACATCTCGGCTTTCACCAGGCCGCTGATGGAGGTGTAGAAGCTCACGATGGCCAGGGCCAGGGTGATCAACACAAAGGCCAGGAACGGACTGCTGACGGTTTTCAGGGTCAACAGGATCGGCACAGTGCACAGCGTGCCCAGGGCACCGAACCACAGCATCGAGTTACGGCGGCCAATCTTGTCCGCCAGCATGCCGAACACCGGCTGCATGCACATGTAGAAGAACAGCGCGCCGGTCATGATGTAGCTGGCGGTCTTGGCGTGCATCCCGGCGGTGTTCACCAGGTACTTCTGCATGTAGGTGGTGAACGTGTAGAAAATCAGCGAACCGCCGGCGGTGTAGCCGAGCACGGTGATAAACGCGGCCTTGTGATCGCGGAACAGCGCGGCAATGCTGCCGGCGTCCTTGTCTTCACGCATTTCCTTGCTGGTGGTTTCTTTCAGGGTGCGACGCAGCAGCAGCGAGATCACCGCCGCAATGGCGCCGATCACAAACGGAATCCGCCAGCCCCAGGCCCGCAGTTCATCTTCGGTGAGGATCTGTTGCAGGATCACCACCACCAACACCGCCAGCAGTTGCCCGCCGATCAGGGTCACGTACTGGAACGAGGCAAAGAACCCGCGCTGGCCCTTGAGCGCCACTTCACTCATATAGGTAGCGGTAGTGCCGTATTCGCCGCCTACCGACAGGCCCTGGAACAACCGGGCCACCAGCAGCAAGGCCGGGGCCCAGGCGCCGATGTCTTTATAGGTGGGCAAAAAGGCGATGACCAGGGAGCCGGCGCACATCATCAGCACCGAGATCATCATCGAATTCTTGCGACCGTGTTTATCCGCCACCCGGCCGAACAGCCAGCCGCCGATGGGGCGCATCAGGAAGCCGGCGGCGAACACGCCAGCGGTGTTGAGCAGTTGCACGGTGGGGTCGTCCGACGGAAAAAACGCCGGGGCGAAATAGATGGCGCAGAAGGCATAGACGTAGAAGTCGAACCATTCGACGAGGTTGCCGGAAGAGGCACCGACAATCGCAAAAATCCTTTTGCTGCGTTCTTCTCCGGTGTAGTGGCTGGTTTTTGTTGTCATGTTTTTTCACTCAGTGGGAACGGTTATAGCCTAGACATACTTTGCAACAACCATGTTCCGCAAGCAGACTTTTGGATATTTGTTGCCTGTGCCGGCCTCATTGCGGGCAAACCCGGCTCCCACATTTGGAATGCATTCCCCTGTGGGAGCCGGCTTGCCTGCGACAGGTCCCCAGCCAACTCAATAATCGAAGAACACCGTCTCCTCGTCTGTGCCCTGCAAAATCACATTCCACTGATACACACCCGTCGCATCCGCCTTGGCGATCAACGTGCGCCGGCGTTCCTGCGGCACACACGCCAACAACGCGTCATCGCCATTCGCCGCCTCACCGTCAAAGTAAATCCGCGTCAGCAGGTGCTTCACCAACCCACGGGCAAACACCAGCACCACCAAATGCGGCGCCTGGGTCGTGCCCTTCAACCCCGGCACACTGCCCGGCTTGATGGTGGTAAACCTGAAACGCCCTTCGGCATCCACCGGCACCCGGCCAAAGCCTTCGAAGTTCGGGTCCACCGGCTTGTCCTGCTCATCCTCAGGATGGTCGTACTTGCCGGCCGCATTGGCCTGCCAGACTTCCAGCATGGCGTCGTTGACCACATCGCCGTTGCCATCCACCACCTGCCCGGTGATCGCCACGCGCTCACCGAGGGTGGCGGCAACGGTGAGGTCTTCGCGGTTCAGCCAGGTCAGGCCGATGTGGTAATACGGCCCGACGGTGTGGGAAGTAGTCGCGTTGAGGCTCATCTCATTTCTCCATCGGCGTGGCGTCGCGGCCGCGCAGGACGATGTCCCAGCGGTAGCCGAGGGCATAGTGCGGAATGGTTTTTTCCAGGTCGAAACTGGCGATCAGGCGTTCCTTGGCGGACGTGTCCGGGACGCAGTTGTAGATCGGGTCGTAGGCCAGCAGCGGGTCGCCGGGGAAATACATCTGCGTCACCAACCGCGTCAGCACACTCGGGCCGAACAGCGAGAAGTGGATGTGCGCCGGGCGCCACGCGTTGTGGTGGTTGCCCCACGGGTAGGCGCCGGGCTTGATGGTCTGGAACTGGTACCAGCCCTCGGCGTCGGTGACGGTGCGCCCGGTGCCGGTGAAATTCGGGTCCAGCGGCGCGTCGTGCTGGTCGCGCTTGTGGTTGTAGCGGCCGGCAGCATTGGCCTGCCAGATTTCCACGAGGATGCCGGGCACGGGCAAGCCGTTTTCGTCCAGCACACGCCCGTGAATGATGATGCGTTCGCCCTGGGGCTCGCCTTCATGCTGGGCGGTCAGGTCGTTGTCCTTCTCGTTGATGCGCTCGGCGCCGATAGTCGGGCCGGTGATTTCCGACAGGGAATGGGGCAGAAACACCAACGGCTTGGACGGCGAACGCAGGTTCGTCGACTGGTAGGCCGGGTGCAGGTAATCAGGCTGAGTACCCGCTTGCGGGCGCCGGTATCCGGGCTTGTCACTCATGGAGCAATCCTCTTTCTTCTTGTGGGTCTCAAACGCGTTCGATCGCCAGGGCCAGGCCTTGGCCAACACCAACACACATGGTCGCCAGGCCTTTGCTGCCACCGGTTTTTTCCAACTGATGCAGAGCAGTCAGTACCAAACGCGCGCCGCTCATGCCCAGCGGATGGCCAAGGGCAATGGCGCCACCGTTCGGGTTGACCTGCGGCGCGTCGTCGGCAATCCCCAGTTCACGCAGTACGGCCAGGCCCTGGCTGGCGAAGGCTTCGTTGAGCTCGATCACATCAAAATCGGTGACCGCCAGGCCCAGGCGTTCTACCAGTTTGCGCACCGCCGGCACCGGGCCGATGCCCATGACGCGAGGCGCCACACCGGCACTGGCCATGCCCAGCACACGAGCGCGAGCGGTCAGGCCATGTTTTTTGACGGCTTCAGCGGAGGCCAGGATCAGCGCCGCGGCGCCGTCGTTCACACCCGAGGCGTTGCCCGCGGTGACAGTCTTGTCAGGGCCGTTGACCGGCTTGAGTTTGGCCAGGGCTTCCAAAGTGGTATCGGCCCGCGGGTGCTCGTCGTGCTCGACCAGGGTTTCGCCTTTTTTATGGGCGACACGCACCGGCACGATTTCTTCGGCGAAGAAGCCGGCAGCCTGTGCAACAGCGGTACGTTGCTGGCTGCGCAGGGCGAAGGCGTCCTGATCGGCGCGGGAGACTTTGTAATCGTCGGCCACGTTGTCGGCGGTTTGCGGCATCGGATCGACGCCGTACTGGGCCTTCATCAACGGGTTGATGAAACGCCAGCCGATGGTGGTGTCTTCCAGCTTCATGTTGCGCGAGAACGCCGCATCGGCCTTGCCCATCACAAACGGTGCGCGGGACATCGACTCAACGCCACCGGCAATCGCCAGCTCCATTTCGCCGCTGGCGATGGCGCGGAAAGCCGTGCCGATCGCGTCCATGCCCGAGGCGCACAGGCGGTTCAGGGTGACGCCGGGAATGCTTTCCGGAAGGCCAGCCAGCAGCGCTGCCATGCGGGCGACGTTGCGGTTGTCTTCGCCGGCCTGGTTGGCGCAGCCGAGGAACACTTCATCCACCGCGTTCCAGTCCACCGATGGGTTGCGTTCCATCAGCGCCTTGATCGGCAGTGCCGCCAGGTCATCGGCACGCACGGTGGACAAGCCACCGCCAAAACGGCCGATGGGGGTACGAATGGCGTCACAGATAAATACGTCGCGCATCAGGCTTCTCCGGGGGCTTGGCCGTGGGCCGCAGCAGTGCGTGCCTCAAGGTCGCGCAGGGCGGTCAGTTCAATCTCGGTAGGTTCGGAGCTGGTGGTCACCTGGTCGGCAAAACGAATCGCCCAACCGGTGGCGGCCACCACTTGCTCACGGGTTACGCCGGGGTGCAGGGCGGTGACGACAAACTCGTGGCTGCCCTCCTCCGGTTCCATGATGCACAGGTCGGTAATGATGCCTACCGGACCGGCGCCTGGCAGACCCAGGCGTTTGCGCGAGTCACCGCCTTCGCCGTGGCCGACCGAGGTGATGAAGTCCAGCTTGTCGACAAACGAACGCGCCGACTGCTTGAGGATGATCAGCACGCTCTTGGCAGAACCGGCAATCTCCGGCGCGCCACCGGCACCCGGCAGGCGCACTTTGGGCTGGTGATAATCACCGACCACGGTGGTGTTGATGTTGCCGAAGCGGTCGACCTGAGCCGCACCGAGGAACCCGACATCAATCCGCCCGCCCTGCAGCCAGTAGCGAAAAATCTCGCCGGTCGGCACCACGGTGTCAGCGGTTTCCGCCAGCTCGCCGTCACCGATGGACAGCGGCAGCACGGATGGCTTGGCGCCAATCGGGCCAGACTCGTAGATCAGCACGACGTCGGGGGACGACGTCAGGCGTGCCAGGTTGGCGGCCTTGGAGGGCAGGCCGATGCCGACGAAGCACACCGAACCGTTCTTCAGGCGGCGCGCCGCGGCGACGGTCATCATTTCATTGGTGGAGTAAGCCATTATTTGGCCTCCTGCGCGGTGGCCAGCTTGGCCTGGAATTCACTGAAGTTGGCAGTGCCGTGGATGTATTCGTTGATCCACGCAGTAAACGTCTCACGGTCCCGGGCGATCGGGTCCCAGGCCTGGTAGAAGCGGTTGTCACGCTCGGTGTAACCGTGGGCGTAGGACGGATGCGCGCCACCCGGCACATGACACACGGCAGTCAGGGCCCAGGTCGGCAGGACGCAGGCGTTCATCGGTGCCTTGAGGTCATCGACGATTTCTTCGACGGTGACGATGCAGCGCTTGGCCGCCAGGGCCGCTTCTTTCTGCACCCCGAGGATGCCCCAGAGCAGCACATTGCCCTTGCGGTCAGCCTTTTGTGCGTGGATCACGGTGATGTCCGGGCGCACCGAAGGTACGGCGGCCAGCACTTCGCCGGTAAAGGGGCAGGTCACGGTCTTGATCAGCGGATTGACCTTGGGCAGGTCGGAACCGGCGTAGGCCCGCAGCACCGCGAATGGCAGGCCGGACGCACCGGCGACATAGGCATTGGCCAGGTCGGCGTGGCTGTGTTCTTCGATCTCCAGCGGTTGCGGCCATTGCTTTTCAACCGCGTCCCGCAGGCGATGCAGGGAGCCCACGCCCGGGTTGCCGCCCCAGGAAAAAATCAGCTTGCGTGCACAGCCGGCACCGATCAACTGGTCGTAAATCAGGTCAGGCGTCATGCGCACCAGGGTCAGGTCTTTCTTGCCCTGACGAATGATTTCATGACCCGCCGCCGTAGGGATCAGGTGAGTAAAGCCTTCCAGTGCAACGGTGTCGCCGTCATTCACGAACTGCTTGACCGCATCAGCCAGCGAAAGGATTTCAGCCATGGGGTTGGGCTCCCGGTATCGATCGAAAAAGGCGCTGGGGGCAGCGCCGAAGTGCTTGAAGATTAAGCCGGGGGTTGAGGCCAAACAATCCGATAATCGACTGAGTGTTCGATTATCGAACGGATTGTTGTCTTGCTATCGGTCCGCCTCAGGTGGCGTCCGCATGACTGACCATGCCCTTGATCACCACCGCGGTGGTAGCCAATGCCGCTGGTATCACCAGTGCCGTCAGCACCTGTTCGAAGTTCCAGCCCAGGCCCAGCAAGGTCGCGCCCATCCACGCCCCGAGGATCGCGCCAAAACGGCCGATGCCGAGCATCCACGACACACCGGTGGCACGGCCCTGGGTCGGGTAGAAGCGTGCGGCCAACGACGGCATCGCCGATTGCGCACCGTTGACGCACATACCGGCGATCAGCACCAGGGTCGCCAGCAGCGTGATATTGCCCAGGCTCTGCCCCACCGCGTAGGCAAATACCCCGGCCAGCAGGTAGAAGGTGCCGATTACCTTGTGGGGATTGAACCGATCCATCGCCCAGCCCACGCCGACTGCGCTTAGCACGCCGCCGAACTGGAATAACGCACCGATAAATGCGGCCTGTTCCATGCTGGCGCCGCTGTCACGCATGAGGGTCGGCAGCCAACTGGTCAGCAGGTAAACAATCACCAGGCCCATGAAATAAGTCAGCCACAACAGCAAGGTGCCGGCGCTGTAGGTGCCCGAGAAGATCACCGCGAACACGTTGCGCGCCTTGACGGTTTTTTGCTCGGGTACGCTGAAGCTTGAGGCTTGGGCGACGATGCTGGGCTCGATGGGCGCGAGGGTCTTGCGCACCTTGTCGGTGCCGCGATTGCGCACCACCAGGTAACGTGCCGACTCCGGCAGCCAGAACAGCAACACCACCGCGAGGATCAACGGCAAGATGCCGCCGATCATCAGCAGGCTGTGCCAGCCAAAGGCCGGGATCAACTTGGCCGAGATAAACCCACCACCGGCCATGCCCAGGTTGAAGCCGCAGAACATGCTGGTCACCAGCAGCGACTTATGGCGCTCCGGGGTGTATTCGGAGAGCAGCGTCGTGGCATTCGGCATGCCCGCGCCCAGGCCCAGGCCGGTGAGGAAACGCAGGATCAGCAGTTGATCGACGTTGCTGCTGTAGGCCGATGCCAGGCTGAAGGCACCAAACACCAATACCGCCCCCACCAGCACCACCTTGCGCCCGAAGCGGTCGGCGAGCGGGCCGGAGCCGAGGGCGCCAAAGACCATGCCGATCAACGCGGCGCTCATCACCGGGCCGAGGCTGGCGCGGTCGATGCCCCAGTCCTGGGACAGCGCCGGGGCAATAAAGCCCATGGCGGCCGTGTCGAGGCCGTCGAGGAAGACGATGAGAAAACACAGGATCACCACCCGCCACTGATACCGCGACAGCGGCTGGGCGTTGATGAAGGACTGAACGTCCAGGCAAGTACCGACAGCAGGTGAAGGCTGATTCATTATTTTTATTTCCACACCGATGGGCGGGCGAACGACCTTGAGTCGTCATTATTATTGGGGCGGCGCCTTGAAGCGCTGCCGCACATTAATAAGCCTTGGGAAACACCGTCAATTCATCCAGCCGGGATCTGTGCGGTCACCGAACAGCTTACGCAAACAGCTGGGCACTCAGCTCCTGGCTGGCGCTGAGCATGCTTGGCAGAAAACGCTGCTCCAGCTCACTGCGGCTGACCCGCCCGGCATGGGTGCTGACGTTCAGCGCGGCCAGCACCTGGCCGGAGGCGTCGTACACCGGCACAGCGATGGAACGCAGGCCCTGTTCCAGTTCCTGGTCGACAATGCACCAGCCTTGTTGCCGCACTTCCTGCAGGCATTCGAGCAAGGCTTGCGGGGTGGTGAGGGTGCGGCTGGTCTTGGTTTGCAGGTCGGCGTGGTCGAGGTAGTCCTGCAGCGAGGCATCATCCAGCGCCGCCAGCAGGATACGGCCCATGGAGGTGCAGTAGGCCGGGAGACGGCCGCCCACGGAAAGGTCGACGGAAATCAGGCGCTGGGTGGTGGCGGAGCGGGCGATGTAGAGGATGTCATCGCCTTCCAGGGTCGCCATGTTGCAGGCTTCGTGGAGTTGTTCGCTCATGCGGTCCAGGTAGGGCTGGGCGGAAACCGCCAGGGGCGTGGACGACAGGTACGCGTGGCCGAGGGTCAACACCTTGGGCAGCAGCGAATAGGTACGCCCGTCGGTGGTGGCGTAGCCGAGTTTGATCAGGGTATGCAGGCAACGGCGTACGGCGGCGCGGGGAATTTCCGTGCGGTGGCTGATCTGGGCGATGGTCAGGTGGCGCTTGCGTTCCTGGAACGCCTGCACCACGGCCAGGCCACGGGCCAGAGAGGTCATGAAGTCCGGATCACCGGTAAACGCCTGGATACGCTTGGCCGGTGACGCAACGATCGGCGGCGCCACTGATGCGAAGGAGTTGCGCAATTGATCGTTCATTTAGGATCCTTTCTCTTATTTTTAACCGCTGCGGGGGTGAGCGCTATTACAAGCCGCCGTGCAATTGATACACAAGGCAGCGAGGCCAACATTGGGCGATTATCGGACGATCATTCGATTATCGCAATTTTTCACTGCCGGCTGGTGTCGGATCCGGATCGTCCACCAGGGTGGCTTCTCAAGCGACTTTCAGAATCGGCTGATGTACGAGAGAAGTTAAGATTTATTTACCGCGTTTAGAAAGCTTCACCATTTATGACGCCAATAGTTCAGCAAGTACCTCACCTGCGCGCGTAACAAAACTCTCACACAAAGTTGACGATTTTTAACTTGATCGCGATAGTGTTATTCAAACGCGTCGCTATAATGCATCCTGTGTAGAGGCCAGTCGTCTCGCCCTCGAGGACGAACCTCACCCAGCCGTGTACCGGCTTTGTGCAAGCTGCGCCGCAAGTACCTGACACTCATTTCAAATGCCTGCCAACTGCTTGTGGTTGTGAACAAGAAAACTGTTGCTACGACAGCTGTTCTTCTCCGGCATCGTGGCCGCGTGCAATAAAGAAGTGGTTTTTCCTGTATACCTTCACACGCTGATCTTTCGGGTTGATGGTATACCGGGGCGACTTCTCGGCATCGCGCTTCGCCGGAATCAAACTCAACTCAATTAGGTAACAATGTGACGAAAGACGAACTGCGCGCGGAACTTGAGCGCCAGGAACAACGTTACAAGGATGTTTACGGCGGGGAAGTCACCACCTACGCCGCCCAACCAGAACCTGAACGCAAGCCATGGCGCAAACGAGCCAGTCTGCTCGACCAGGCCTTTGCCCAGGAAATCCAAAAGATTGAACAGGACCTCAAAGCCGAAGAGCCATAAGCGATTCGGATTGAGCTTCCAGAGGTGCCATCTCTCTGCCAGTACCGCGCTGGCGGAGGGAAGCGCCTATATGGCGTCTTACCGAAATTTCATACAATGGTTTCAGATGCTTCCTTCCAGCGATTTAAGCCGCACATTTAAAGCATCCTCCTTATAAATCAACCACTTGCCAAAGCCCCGAAAACACCGGGATACGCCCCTCCCCGCCATTTTTTTTCGTTGAAGAATGTTACCGATGAGCAGCTAGTGCATTGATTACCGATGTTTTCTGGCATAATCGCGCCCCCTTACGACCGGGTCAGAAAACCTTCATGATCGATTTATTCAGCGGACTGGATGCTTGGGTTCTAGTGAGCCTGTTGCTCGCCCTGGCCTTTGTCCTCGCCTTCGAGTTCATCAATGGCTTTCATGACACCGCTAACGCGGTTGCCACAGTCATCTATACCAAAGCCATGCCTCCGCATCTGG
Source organism: Pseudomonas sp. TH34 (assembly GCF_016650865.1). Classification (NCBI taxonomy): domain Bacteria; kingdom Pseudomonadati; phylum Pseudomonadota; class Gammaproteobacteria; order Pseudomonadales; family Pseudomonadaceae; genus Pseudomonas; species Pseudomonas sp. TH34. The sequence continues at coordinate 663,365 of NZ_JAEKFB010000020.1, read as the reverse complement.
CCGTGTTCTTCTCCGGGGTGTTCAACTTCCTCGGCGTGTTGCTCGGCGGTGTCGGTGTTGCATATGCCATCGTGCACTTGCTGCCGGTGGAGTTGCTGATCAATGTGAACACCGGCCACGGTCTGGCCATGGTCTTCTCATTATTGGCCGCGGCGATCACCTGGAACCTCGGCACCTGGTATTTCGGGATCCCGGCGTCCAGTTCCCACACCCTGATCGGCTCGATCCTCGGTGTCGGCCTGGCCAACGCCCTGATCAACGACATTCCCCTGGCTGACGGCGTGAACTGGCAGAAAGCGATCGATATCGGTGCCTCGCTGGTGTTCTCGCCGATGGCCGGTTTCGTGGTGGCAGCCCTGGTGCTGCTCGGCCTGAAGTGGTGGCGCCCGCTGTCAAAGATGCACAAGACACCGGACCAGCGCCGCAAGCTCGACGACAAGAAGCACCCGCCGTTCTGGAACCGCCTGGTACTGGTGATTTCGGCAATGGCCGTGAGCTTCGTGCACGGCTCCAACGATGGTCAGAAAGGTATCGGCCTGATCATGCTGGTGTTGATTGGTATCGTCCCGGCGCAGTTCGTACTGGACTTGGGCAGCACCACTTACCAGATCGAGCGTACCCGCGACGCGACGCTGCACTTGAATCAGTTCTACCAGCGTAATCACGAAACCCTCGGTGAGTTCCTCGCTCTGGGCAAGAGTGTGAAAGACGATTTGCCGGGCAAGTTCCAGTGCAATCCGCAGCAGACTGAACCGACCATCAACGCCCTGCTGGATACATTGAAGGGGGTCTCTGACTACCATTCGTTGACTGCCGAGCACCGCATTGAAGTGCGTCGTTATCTGTTGTGCCTGGATGACACCGCGAAGAAGGTGGGCAAGTTGCCTGGCCTGGAAGCGCGTGAGAAGTCGGACCTGGACAAGTTGCGCAAGGATCTGACGGCTACTACCGAATATGCACCGTTCTGGGTGATCCTGGCGGTAGCGCTGGCCTTGGGCCTGGGCACCATGGTGGGCTGGAAGCGTGTGGTGTTGACCATTGGTGAGAAGATCGGCAAGCAAGGGATGACGTATGCCCAGGGCATGTCGGCGCAGATCACCACGGCCAGCATGATTGGTTTGGCTAACATCTTTAGCCTGCCGGTTTCCACGACCCATGTGTTGTCTTCGGGTGTGGCCGGGACCATGGTGGCTAACAAGAGTGGGCTGCAAGGCGGTACCGTTAAGACCATTTTGATGGCTTGGGTGTTGACCTTGCCGGCGACTGTGGGCCTTTCGGCCGGGTTGTTCTGGTTGGCTTCCAAGGCTTTGGGTAGCTGACAGATCTTTGGCTTGTGAAGAGGGTGCGACCTGTGAGGGTCGTGCCTTTTTTTGTGGCTGGGGTTTGGGTGTATATCCGTTATTTGGGTGATGGCCACTTATGGTTCCGCTCTTACAGCGGCTCACTTTTGAAGAGCGCAAAAGTAAGCAAAACGCTCTTGCCCCACCACTCGGCACCTCGCTTAGGCTCGGTGTGCCCTCACTCCGGCTTTGGACCGTGGGCCGCCGCGATGGGCCATCCTTGGCCCAGCGCGGCTAACCCGGCGTCCTGCCGGGTTACCCACGCTCCAAAGCCTGCGTTCGGCCAGCGTGGTTTAACGGGGCGCCTAAGATCAAAATCAAGATCAACAGCAAGAGCACAGCGGCCTACCGGCCGGCTTGAGTGTTGAAGAGCAAAATCAAAAGCTAAAGCGGGCACGGTCAAATGTGGGAGCTGGCTTGCCTGCGATGGCATCACCTCGGTGTGTCTGAAAAACCGAGTTGTCTGCATCGCAGGCAAGCCAGCTCCCACAGAAAAACAGAGCCACCCCCGCCCGTAGCAGCTGTCGAGCGCCAGCGAGGCTGCGTGCTTTTGATCTGCTTTTGACTTTGATCTGCGGGCCCCGTTAACCACGATGGCCGCAAGTAGGCACGGTGGAGCGGGTAAACCGGCAGGACGCCGGTTTAGCCGCGCCGGGCCATGGATGGCCCATCGCGGCGACCCGCGGAGCCGGGCCGGAGTGCGGGCATGCCGAGCCTGGGCGAGGCACCGAGTGGTGGGGCAAAGCGTTTTTTGGTTACTTTTTTAGGCGTTTGTAAAAAAGTGACTCGCTGTAAGAGCGAAACCATAAGTGGCCGTTACCTAAATAACGGATATACACCCACACCCCACCACTAAATCCAAAACAAAAAAAAGGCGACCGAAGTCGCCCAAAATGCCTTGCGTGCTCATGTATCCCGAAAAGACCTAAGGCTTCTTACGCTTATTAGCGTCTTTCCAGATAAAAATTCCAAACCCTACAAAGAACATCACCATGAGGCCAACCGTCAGCACTCCGGCAAATACCACATTATCGAAAAACATGACCGGCCTCCTGCACTTGCCCTGTTGCGATAGGGCTAAGTTAACCAAGAAGACGAAAGAAGAAATTGACGAGGATCAATGTCGCCCGCGACGGGGCGTAAAGAAGGGAAATAACTGACCTGCATCAAACGATGCAGGCTATATCAACGCTTTTTCGGTTTGTTTTTCGGCTTTTTCTTGGCCTTACCCAACGGCATCGCCTGCTCAAACGCCTGACGCACTTCATTCAGCCGTTTGTCATTCAGATCATGGACACGTTTGGCCCGTTCGGCATTCAGGTCAATCAGCTTGTCGTCGTCACTCATGGCTTGGCTTACGTAATGGCTGGGATGCCCCAATAATGCGTCCTGCGCCAATCCCGCGTAAACAAAATCGATGTCATCCCGCGCATTTGCCCGCAAAATCACCCCATCCCAACCCTCACACAGAGCGTTCGACGTGGCACTGCACAAGGACCTTCCCCCACTCCTGGCCCTGCGCGCCTTTGAAGCCGTGGCCCGGCATCTGAGTTTTATCAAGGCTGCCGCCGAACTGTCGGTGACCCAAAGCGCCCTCAGCCATCAAGTGCAGAAGCTCGAACAGCATCTGGGCAAGCCTCTATTTATCCGACGCACCCGCGCCATCGATCTGACTGAAGACGGCCAACACTACTACGACCAAATCCGCCCCGCCCTCGACGTCATCGCCGCCGCTACCCGCCAGCAACAAACGCCACCCGCCACCACCGTGCTGCGCGTCGGCCTGCTCGCCTCGTTCGCCACCTTGTGGCTGGCGCCGCGCCTGGCCGGGTTTCTTAGCCGCTACCCGCACATCCAGGTGGAGTTGGTACCCGCGATTCAACTGGCAGATGTCGCCGCCGCCGAGGTCGACCTGGCGATTCGCTACGGCAAGGGCGACTGGGCCGACGTGCAGGCCACCCGCTTGATGAGCGAAACCCTGTCACCGGTGTGCAGCCCAGCGTTCAAGGCCAGCCAACTGGAGAACGGCCCCCTGCTGATGGCCACCTCGCACCGCCCTTTCGAGTGGACCGACTGGTCCCGGCATTACCAGGTGGATGTGGAGCATTACCCCAAGGCGCTGTTGCACGACTACAACATCGTGGTGGAAGCTGCCGTCGCCGGCCAGGGCATCGCCATGGGCCGCCACCGCCTGATCGAGCGCAGGTTGAAGGACGGCACATTGGTGGAAGCCTTCGATCAGCCGCCCTACCACAGCGAGATCGGTTACTGGCTGATCACCTCGCAAGGCGATACCAGCCAAGCGGCCAACTGTTTCAGTGAATGGCTGCGGGAAATCTGTGCTGACGCATGAGTTATTTCGATACGTCGAGTGAGATCTATCCGTTTGTCGACCCAAACCACGCCGCCCATGCTGAAGACTCTTCCCAAGAGGATTCAACATGAGCCACTCCATCTCGCAACGCGTACAAGCCCTCGGCCTGAGCCTGCCCAATCCCAGCCAGCCGATCGCCAACTACGTCAATTTCGTGATCAGCCAGAACCAGCTATTCATCTCCGGCCAAATCCCGCTGCTGGACGGCAAAGCCACCTACATCGGTCGTCTCGGCGAGTCCATCAGCGAAGACGAAGGCGCCAAGGCCGCCGAACTCGCCGCACTGGGCCTGTTGGCACAATTGAGCGATGCCTTGGGCGATGACCTGTCGCGGCTGGTGCGCATCATTCGGTTGGGCGTGTTTATCGCCAGCAGCGGTGATTTCCAGCGCCAGGGCGCAGTGGCCAATGGCGCCTCGAACCTGCTGGTGAACGCCCTTGGCGACAAAGGTCGCCATGTCCGTACTGCCGTGGGCGTCGCCAGTTTGCCAGGCGGCGTGGCAGTGGAGGTTGATGCCATTTTCGAGCTGCAGCCGTGACCGCGCTGTCCCTGACCGAGGTCCGGGAGCTGCGGGACGAAACGCCGGGCTGCCAGTCCGGCATCGTCCACTTCAACCACGCCGGGGCCTCCTTGCCAAGCCAGGGGACGCTCGACGCAATCATTGACCAGTTGCAACGCGAAGCCCGTGACGGCCCGATGGAGGCCGGCGAGCACGGGTCGCTGCTGGCGGAGAAAGCCCGTCGCGCGGCGGCGCAATTGCTCAACGCCCCCGTGTCATCGATTGCCTTCGCCAGCAGCGGCTCGACCGCCTGGAGCATGGCGTTTCAGGCGCTGGGCCCATGGCACCCGGGCGACCGCATTCTGGTGGGCCGCCACGAATGGGGCGGCAACCTGGCGAGCATGCAAACGGCTGTGCAAGCGGGTGCGCACGTGGAGGTAATCCCTTGCGATGAAACCGGCGCGGTGTCCGTCGCCGGCCTGGAAGCCATGCTCGACGCACGGGTGCGGTTGATCGACCTGACCTGGCTCCCCGCCAACAGCGGCTTGATCAACCCTGCCGAGGCCATCGGCGCGCTGGCCAAGCGTCATGGCATCGCCTACTTCATCGACGCCGGACAAGCCATCGGCCAGGTGCCGATGGATGTGCAAGCGCTGCACTGCGATGTGCTCAAGGGCGCCGGGCGCAAGCATCTGCGCGGCCCGCGCGGGACCGCATTGCTGTATGTGCGTCCGGATTTTCTTGAACGTTTGAACCCAGCCCAGCGCGATGTGTTTTCTGCGCCCTGGAGCCCTGCGGGTTTCGACTTGCGCAACGACGCCCGGCGCTTTGAAACTAGCGAAGTGTCATTCGCGTTGCTGGCAGGCCTGGGCAATGCACTGCAGGAGGTCAATCGATTGGGGGTTGAGCGGATCCACCGGACGGTCCAGCTTCTAAGCGACACGATCCGCGAAGAACTCCGTGGGATTGATGGGATTACCTTGCACGATCTGGGAACCACTGCAAACCAGTCAGGCTTGATCGCCTTCAACCTGGCCGGGTGGGACGCCTTTGAGCTCAAGCGGCGCCTGGGGCTCAAGCGGATCAACATCGGTGCCAACGGCGTGCCCTACACCCCGCTGGACATGCAGGCGCGCGAGCTGGACAGCGTGGCGCGAATCTCCGTGAGCTACCTCAACACCGCGCACGATATCGAGCAACTGGTAGCCGCCCTGCACGAACTGCGGGATTAAACCTCGACGTCCACCCACAGGCCTTGCCGTGGCGCATCTTCAATCAGCGGCACCACCGGCACTGTGTTGTCGGCGTTGAGTTCGTCGCCGGGAATGGCCAGGTGCTGCTCCGAATCCTCATCGGCTTCGCGGCGGCGCTTTTGCTGTTCCTGCTGGCGTCGCTGTTCCTCGCGCAGCAACAGGGCTGCTTCCTCGGGGTCGCGCTTTTGCAGGTCGATGGTGCTTTCGTTGGAGCCTGGTTGAACCGGCGCCACAGGCGGGATATCCGGTTTCTGGCGCACCGGATCAAGCTGCGACGTGACCGGCACAACACTCAAGGGCAGCATGGGTGGCAGCATATTAATAGTCTCCTGTTCAGCAGACTGTCGGCTGCGTGGGTGACGACTTGAGCGTCAAGGCGCCAACTTGTGAACCAATCGTCATCTATCCGACGAACATACAGCCCTTTTTCTTGCCGCTTGTAGCTTAAAGCTTGAAGCTGCACCTATTCCTTTTGGTCTGGAAGCCGTGTTCCGTTAGAATAGTCGGCTTTTTCACGGCGGGAGTCAGGCAGCATGGCGCAGCAGTATCAACCGGGGCAACGCTGGATTAGTGACAGCGAAGCAGAGCTGGGGTTAGGCACCGTTCTGGCACAGGACGGCCGCTTGTTAACCGTGCTCTATCCGGCCACTGGCGACACCCGCCAGTATGCGCTACGGAATGCGCCCCTCACTCGCGTGAGGTTTTCGCCGGGTGACACCATCACCCATTTCGAAGGCTGGAAAATGACCGTGCAAGAAGTCGACGATGTCGACGGCCTGCTGGTCTACCACGGCCTCAATGGGCAGAACGAGCAGGTTACCCTGCCGGAAACCCAACTCTCGAACTTCATCCAGTTCCGACTGGCCAGCGACCGTCTGTTCGCCGGCCAGATCGACCCGCTGCCCTGGTTCTCCCTGCGCTACCACACGCTGGAACACACCAGCCGCCAGTTGCAGTCCTCGCTCTGGGGTCTGGGCGGCGTGCGTGCACAACCGATCGCGCACCAACTGCACATCGCCCGTGAAGTTGCCGACCGTATCGCGCCGCGTGTTCTGCTGGCGGACGAGGTGGGCCTGGGCAAGACCATCGAAGCTGGCCTGGTGATCCATCGCCAGTTGCTGTCCGGTCGCGCCAACCGCGTGCTGATCCTGGTGCCGGAAAACCTCCAGCACCAGTGGCTGGTGGAAATGCGCCGCCGCTTCAACCTGCAGGTGGCGCTGTTCGACGAAGAGCGCTTTATCGAAAGCGATGCCACCAACCCGTTCGAAGACACCCAGCTCGCGCTGGTGGCCCTGGAATGGCTGGTGGACGACGAGAAGGCCCAGGACGCGTTGTTCGCCGCCGGCTGGGACCTGCTGGTGGTCGACGAAGCTCACCACCTGGTCTGGCACGAAGAAAAAGCCAGCCCCGAATACTCGCTGGTGGAACAACTGGCCGAAGTGATTCCCGGTGTACTGCTGCTCACTGCAACCCCTGAGCAATTGGGCCAGGACAGCCACTTCGCGCGCCTGCGCCTGCTGGACCCGAATCGTTTCCACGACCTGCACGCCTTCCGCGCCGAGAGCGAAAACTATCGCCCGGTGGCCGAAGCCGTTCAGGAGCTGCTGGACAAGGGCCGCCTCTCGCCCGCCGCCCACAAGACCATCCAGGGTTTCCTCGGCGACGAAGGCGAAGCGCTGCTGACCGCCGTCAACGATGGCGATGCCGAAGCCAGCGCCCGTTTGGTACGCGAACTGCTCGACCGCCACGGCACCGGCCGCGTGCTGTTCCGCAACACCCGCGCCGCCGTACAAGGCTTCCCGGAGCGCAAGCTGCACGCCTACCCGCTGCCGTGCCCGGACGAATACCTCGAACTGCCCTTGGGCGAACACGCCGAGCTGTACCCGGAAGTCAGCTTCCAGTCCCAGCCGGATGTGGATGAAGAACAACGCTGGTGGCGTTTCGACCCGCGCGTCGAGTGGCTGATCGACCAACTGAAAATGCTCAAGCGCACCAAAGTCCTGGTGATCTGCGCCCACGCCGAAACCGCCATGGACCTGGAAGACGCCCTGCGCGTGCGTTCCGGCATCCCGGCCACGGTGTTCCACGAGGGCATGAACATCCTCGAGCGCGACCGCGCCGCTGCGTACTTTGCGGATGAAGAGTTCGGCGCCCAAGTGCTGATCTGCTCGGAAATCGGCAGTGAAGGCCGCAACTTCCAGTTCTCCCACCACCTGGTGCTGTTTGACCTGCCGTCCCACCCGGACCTGCTGGAACAGCGGATCGGCCGTCTGGACCGGATCGGCCAGAAGCACGTGATCGAACTCCACGTGCCGTACCTGGAAACCAGCCCGCAAGAGCGCCTGTTCCAGTGGTACCACGAAGCGCTGAACGCGTTCCTCAACACCTGCCCGACCGGCAACGCCTTGCAGCACCAGTTCGGCCCGCGCCTGCTGCCGCTGCTGGAAAACGCCGACGACGGCGAGTGGCAAGCGCTGATCGACGAAGCCCGTGCCGAGCGCGAGCGCCTCGAAGCCGAACTGCACACCGGTCGCGACCGTTTGCTGGAGCTCAACTCCGGCGGTGCCGGTGAAGGTGATGCGCTGGTGGAAGCCATCCTCGAGCAAGACGACCAGTTCACCCTGCCGATCTATATGGAAACCCTGTTCGACGCCTTCGGTATCGACAGCGAAGACCATTCGGAAAACGCGCTGATCCTCAAGCCCAGCGAAAAAATGCTCGACGCCAGCTTCCCCCTGGGCGACGACGAAGGCGTGACCATCACCTACGATCGCAACCAGGCGCTGTCCCGCGAAGACATGCAGTTCATCACCTGGGAACACCCGATGGTGCAGGGCGGCATGGACCTGGTGCTGTCCGGTTCCATGGGCAACACCGCCGTGGCGCTGATCAAGAACAAGGCGCTCAAGCCGGGCACCGTGTTGCTGGAACTGCTCTACGTCAGCGAAGTGGTTGCCCCGCGCTCGCTGCAATTGGGCCGTTACCTGCCGCCGGCTGCGCTGCGTTGCCTGCTGGATGCCAACGGCAATGACCTGTCGGGCCGCGTGTCATTCCTGACCTTGAACGACCAGCTCGAAAGCGTGCCCCGAGCCAGCGCCAACAAGTTCGTCCAGGCCCAGCGCGACCAGTTGACGCCACGGATCAACGCCGGCGAAGAGAAGATCGCCCCGCGTCACGCCGAGCGTGTGGCCGAGGCTCAACGTCGCCTGGCGGCGGACACCGACGAAGAACTGGCGCGCCTGACCGCGTTGCAAGCGGTCAACCCGACCGTGCGTGACAGCGAACTGGTTGCCCTGCGCCAACAGCGCGAGCAAGGCCTGGCCATGCTCGACAAGGCGGCGCTGCGACTGGAAGCGATTCGGGTATTGGTCGCGGGCTAACTTCGCCGCCCTACCCTGCCAAACAAAAAGGCCCGCGTAATGCGGGCCTTTTTTATTCACTTGAGACATCGTTGTTATTGATGGCCTCTTCGCGAGCAAGCCCGCTCCCACATTAGACCGCATTCTCAAGATGGAACTCGGTCAACTGTGGGAGCGGGCTTGCTCGCGAAGGCGTCACCTCGGTCTCAGGCAGTAACCGCCGTAGCCGGCACCTCCACCACCCCCAACCCATCCTTCATCCGCTTGGCATCGCGCACAAAACTGCGGGACGCCTGGAACAGAAACAGCATGGTCAGAAACAGCGCCACCGGAATCAGGTACATGGCATCGTGCAAGCCTATGGCTTTATAAGCCTCGGTCATCTGCTCCGCCCCCGCCGCATACATCGCCGAATGGGCAAAATGATCCGACAGCCCGCCCACCACAATCGGCCCCATGCCACCCCCAGCAAATACAAGCCGGCGAAGAACAACGCCATCGCCGTGGCCCGCAGGCGCGGCTCGACCACGTCCTGGATCGCCGTGTACACGCAGGTGTAGAAGTTATAGGCAAACAGCCAGCCCACACTGAACAACGCCACAAACACACCAATCTCGATCCGCCCGGCGTGCAACGCCCAAGCAGTGGTGACGGTAGAGATGATCAAGCTGCACGCCGCGAACAACAACCGGCCATTCGCGATGCGTTGATGGATCTTGTCGGCAATCCAGCCGCCCAGGGTCAGGCCCACCAGGCCGGTAATCCCGACGATAACACCGGTGGCGACTGCCGCGTCCTGCAACGGCAGCAGGAAATAGCGCTGCAGCATCGGTACCAGGAACGAGTTACAGGCGTAGGTGGCGAAGTTGAAGCACAAGCCTGCCAGCACCAGCCATAGAAATGTCGGCACCGCCAGCACCCGGCGAATCGGCCGGTCGACTTTCTCCTGGGAGACTTGCACGGTTTCTGCGGCGCCGCGCTTGGGCTCCTTGATGTAGAACATGAACACCGCAAGAATCAGCCCCGGCACCGCGGCAATAAAGAACGGCGCACGCCAGCTGTCGAACGCCTTGACCATCGCACCAATGGTAAAGAACGCCAGCAACAGGCCCAAGGGCAGGCCCAGCATGAAGATCCCCATGGCCCGCGCCCGGCGGTGAGCCGGAAACAGGTCACCGATCAGCGAGTTCGCCGCCGGCGCATAACTGGCCTCGCCGATGCCGATGCCCATGCGCACCAGCAAAAACGTCCAGAAACTGCCCACCAGACCGTTGACCGCCGTCAGGCCACTCCACGCCGCCAGGCCCCAGCCCATGAGTTTGCTGCGCGAGCCGGTATCGGCCATGCGCCCGAGGGGCAAGCCGGCAATCGCATAAACAATGGTGAACGCAGTGCCGATGATGCCGAGCTGGAAATCGCTGAGGTGCCACTCCATGCGGATCGGTTCGATGATAATCGCGGGGATGGTGCGGTCGAAAAAGTTGAACAGGTTGGCCAGGAACAACAGGAACAGAATGCGCCAGGCATTCGCCGCTTGGGTCGAGTTCTGCATGGGTCCGTCTCTTTTATTGTTATGTGAGCCGCGATGCCAGACGCATCCTGAGCCCGGAACCTGCAATCTAGTCAGCCCCGTGGGGATTGTCTGTAATGATTCGTAAGTCTGATGTCACTCCATCGGGCGACCCGGGCTGTCATCCCTAATCATTTAGTTCTAGTTATTTATAAACTCATCGCCAAATGATTAGAAGCAATCTGCCATCAGCCCTTGTAACCCGCTCACGCTCTCTATACTGAAAGACGCAGTCAGACTAAAACTCTGTGACGGGACATGCTATGGAATGGCTTGGTTTGCATTTTTTTACCGACCTTCCGGACAGCGGGCACTTATTACTCAATTGCAGTCATAACCCCTTTCTGGTGCTTCTGGCTTACGTGGTGGCCTGTGCAGCGGGCTTCGGCACCCTGGACATGGCCGAGCGGGTCGGCCATGTCGACAACCCCAAGGCTCAACGGCACTGGCGCTGGGTAGGTGCGGGCTGCCTGGCAGGCGGAATCTGGTCGACCCACTTCATCAGCATGCTGGCCTTCCAGGCGCCTATCGCAATTCACTACGAATTGATCATGACGTTCGCCTCGCTGCTGATCGCCCTGATCGCGTCGCTGTTCGCCATGCAAACCCTCAGTCATCCCAGGCTGCGCCTGCACCAATATGTGCTGGCATCGGTGTGGATGGGGCTGGGCATTGCGTTGATGCACTACGTGGGCATGTCGGCCATGCGCTCCGAGGCGGGCGTGTATTTCGAGACAGGGCTGTTCCTGGCCTCGGTATTGATCGCCATCGGCGCCAGCCTCGCGGCGTTGCTGCTGTCGTTGTACTTGCGCAACGGCACCGGCATGTTTCATCAATTACTTAAGTACGCCGCCAGCCTGGTGCTCGGCGCCGGCATTATCAGCATGCACTTCACCGGCATGGCGGCCATGCAACTGCTGGTGCCCGAGGACCTTGTTCCGTCGGCGCTGCCCGTGGACAACAACCCCATCCAACTGGGCCTGCTGGTAGCGGTCATCGCCTTGCTGGTGATCGGCAGCAGCATAAGCGCTGCGCTGGCAGACAAGAAGCTGCAACACAAGGAAACCGACCTGCGCCGGGTCAATGCACTGCTCACCGAACTCGACCAGGCCCGCGCCTCGCTGCAACAGGTGGCGCACTACGACGCCTTGACCAGCCTGCTCAACCGCCGCGGCTTCAACCAGATCTTCGCCGAGAAGCTCGCAGAAAAAACCGCCACCGACGGCATGCTGGCGGTGATCTTCCTGGATATCGACCACTTCAAGCGCATCAACGACAGCCTCGGCCATGACGCCGGCGACGAATTGCTCACGGTGCTGGCCGGCCATATCAAAAGCTCGGTACGCAGCCACGACGACGTGGTCGCGCGGTTTGGCGGTGACGAGTTCTGCATCCTGATCAGCATTCACCATCGCGATGAAGCGCGGCACATGGCCCAACGCATCATGCAGAAAATGAAAGACCCCATCGAGTTGGCTGGCCGGCGCATGGTGATGACCACCAGCATCGGCATCAGCCTGTTCCCCGAAGACGGCAAAACCAGCGAGGAGCTACTCAAAACCGCCGACCTGGCGTTGTATCAGTCCAAGGATACCGGGCGTAACAACCTGAACTTCTTCAGCTCCAACCTGAAAACCCGGGCTTTCCTGGAACTGCAACTGGAGGAAGAACTGCGCGCCGCGCTGCGGGGCAAAAACGAGCTGGTGCTGTTTTATCAACCGATTCTTGACCTGAAAAAAGGCCGGATCACACGCCTCGAAGCCCTGGTGCGCTGGCAACATCCCCAACACGGCTTGCTGACCCCTGACCGGTTCATTGGCATTGCTGAAAACAATGGCCTGATTGCCGAACTGGATCACTGGGTTCTGCGCCAGGCCTGCCACGACCTGAGCCTGCTGTCGGAGCAGGGTCATACGGAATTGATCATGGCGGTCAATTGTTCGGCCTTGAACCTGACTCGTGACGAACTGGCCGATGAAATCGAAAACGCCCTGCGCTTCGGCGGGATCGCCGCCAATCGCCTGGAACTGGAAGTGACCGAAAACGCCCTGATGGGCAATATCAGCAGCACCCTGGCACTGCTGCGGCAAATCCGCGCATTGGGCGTGTCGCTGTCCATCGACGACTTCGGCACCGGCTATTCGTCCCTCGCCTACCTCAAGCGCCTGCCGCTGAATACCTTGAAAATCGACCGCTCGTTTATCCAGGACATTCCCAAATCCGCCACCGACATCGATATCGTCCAGGCCATTATCGGCATGGCCCACACCCTGCATCTGCAAGTCGTGACCGAAGGCGTAGAGACCCTGCAACAATTGGAAGTGGTACAAAAACACGGCTGTGATTTCGTTCAGGGTTACTTGCTCAGCGCTGCGGTACCGATGAGTGACATCAGCGCAGTGATCAAAGGCCTCGACCAGCACAACATGTTCAGCCTGCTGGGCCTTACAGGCAGTGAACCCGCCCCCAAAGACCCGCCTTCGGGCCGTACGGGCCCCGCCTCCATCGTCAGGCCAATTCGCTGACGCCGAAAATTTGGCAAATCGCCATCACTTCACTAAAGAATCCCGACGAACGGCCGATTCATCAGAGTCCGGCCAGGATTTCCCCTTAAAACCCTAGGGTTAAACCCTCCCGCCCAGGACCAGGACGCACTGTAAAGTCGCGATCTCTCATTCCGTGATGGCCACTTGATACCTCTTCAGCCATCCGTCCAGGCACATGGCGCACAATGACTTCTAAAAATAACTCTGCCACCGCGGTATCCGACGTGTTGCTGACAGCCCCTGCGGAAAAACCCTCAGGCTCAAAGTCATTGAGCACCGCCCGCCCACTGGCCACCCAGCAGTACCTGTACTTCACCGAGACCAACACCGACCGCATCCTCGACAACCTCGACGGCCTGCGCGACATGGTGTTCCCGCGCGCACCGCACCTGGAAGTCGACAGCGAACTGCGCAACGAGCAGGAATTCCCCTCGGTGTGCCTGATCGGCCTGGGCCGCTGCGGCTCGAACATTGCCCTGGATGTGGCAGAGCTGGTGTACAACGCCCGCAAGTTCTACCTCAACGAATTCAGCAACGAAGACAAAACCACCGACAAGGGCTACCGCCCCGCCCAGTGGATTCGCAACAACCTGCGCCTGGGGTCGAACAAAGGCACCAAGCCGGTGTTCCTGGTCGAGCCGCTGGTGATGCTGGGCGACCTGGACAAGGACATCGCCGGGCGCATCCGTTTCTCGCGCAAAGGAGAGAAAAGCGGTTTCCTGCGGGACTACAGCAAGATGAAAATCATGGACCTCTCGGAAGTCCATGCCGGTGGCGCCGGTAACGCGCCGATCCTTGGCCAGTACCTGGCCAAAATCATCCTCAACAAAGACACCCAGCGCTTTTCCAGCCCCGACTGGAAGATGATCCACTCGTACCTGATCGACTCCTGCGGCATCAAGGCCAACCAGTCCCGCCTGTACTTCTCGATCTTCAGCGCCGGCGGCGGTACCGGCTCGGGCATGGCCTCGGAATTCGGCCTGGCCCAGCAGCACTCGTACATGAACAAGACGTTCGACACCAAGCCCGCCGACGAACATGACAGCAAAAGCGGCCACGCCTTTGTGTTCGAGCCGATCTTCACCAGCGGCATTTGTGTGCTGCCGAACATCTCCGATCACCGCAGTGAAATGTCCGAGGCGCTGCACATCAACGCCGGGCGGCTGCTGTGCAAATACCTCTCGGAAGAATGGGATTTCTCGTACAACTTCGACAATGAGGACAGCAGCGAGGCCAGCGTGAAAGGCCGCATCCGGCCGTGGAACGCGATGATGCTGATCTCCAACGACATCATGCGGTATGCCGAAGAAAGCGATGACGGCAACATCCAGAACATTGATGTCAATGCCATGGAGAAGCACGCCAACCAGTACATCTCACAACAGATCTTCAACATTCTGACGGCCCAAGCGGTTACCACCGACTACGACCAGAACTACTTCCGTCGGGCCGGGATCGACATCGGCGAGACCATCCGCCTGGATGCCAACGACCTGTTTATGAGCCTGGCCGGCCCGGTGGCGATTGCGTATGCCGAATCGGTGGTGCCGGAAACGCCCGCGCCTTCGAGTGACAAGTTCAAGGTGTTCGAAAAAGAACCACAGCGGCTGAATATCGATGACTTGTTTTTCCGCTCCATTGACCTGCCGCATTTCAACAAGGTGACCCAGGCGATCGAGGGCATCAGCCTGTTGCCGATTGAGTCCAAGCGCTACAAAGCCTCCTTGGAGCAGTACAAGAATTCCGGGTATGACGCGGCGGCGTTGCATGACCTGCACTTCTTCAAAAACTGCTCGTCGGTGGTGTCGATTGTGTCGTTGCCCAAGGATTACAAGCTGTCCTATATGGACCTGAATCGGCTCAAGACGCACCTCAACAGTCTGTTTCCCAACACGACGCTCAAGCGGTATGCGCTGGTGATCGGGGCGTCGGCCAACTTGTCGCTCACGACCTTGATCGCTAAGAGTCCGTGTTTGTCGGATGATTTTTTGACGTTGATCGTGGCGTTTATCAAGCGCTGCTTTGCGAGGAATCCGTATCGGTTTGATGACACGCTGGATAACTCGATTCTGGATTTCATCATCCATGAGGATTTTGATGAAGACCGGATTGATGAGCTGCTCAATGAGTTTGAGAACCCGGCGAAGATCCTGGACACCAACTGGTATGCCATCAAGCCGATGTATGAGAAGAAATATCGTGAGTTGATCAACGACAAGGACAAGTTTGTGTCGATCAACGATATTCGGCTGTCGCGGGATTGTGTGAAGAAGGCGATCAAGTATCTGCGTGAGATTTATCGTCACCGGATTGGGAAGACCAAGGTTATTTCGCTGAATAACCATACTGGGAAGACGGCGTAGGTTTTGTTGTTGCTGGGGTGGGGTGTATATCCGTTATTTGGGTTGGGGCTGATATTGGTTCCGCTCTTACAGCGGCTCACTTTTGAAGAGCGCAAAAGTAAGCAAAACGCTCTTGCCCCACCACTCGGCACCTCGCTAATGCTCGGTGTGCCCTCACTCCGGCTTTGGACCGTGGGCCGCCGCGATGGGCCATCCTTGGCCCAGCGCGGCTAACCCGGCGTCCTGCCGGGTTACCCACGCTCCAAAGCCTGCGTTCGGCCAGCGTGGTTTAACGGGGCGCCTAAGATCAAGATCAACAGCAAGAGCACAGCGGCCTCCCGGCCGGCTTGAGTGTTTTAGAGCAACAGCACAATCAAAAGCTAAAGCGGGCACGGTCCAAATGTGGGAGCTGGCTTGCCTGCGATAGCATCAACTGGGTGTACCTGATACACCGAGGTGTCTGCATCGCAGGCAAGCCAGCTCCCACAGAAAAGCAGATCTGCATTCGCTCTGGCTTTTGATCTGGCTTTTAACACTCAAGCCGGCCGGGAGGCCGCTGTGCTCTTGCTTTTGATTTTGATCTGCAGGCCCCGTTAACCACGATGGCCGCAAGTAGGCACGGTGGGGCGGGTAAACCGGCAGGACGCCGGTTTAGCCGCGCCGGGCCATGGATGGCCCGTCGCGGCGGCCCGCGGAATCGGGCCGGAGTGCGGGCATGCCGAGCCTAGGCGAGGCACCGAGTGGTGGGGCAAAGACCTTTTGGTTACTTTTGGGGCGTTTGCCAAAAGTGACCCGCTGTAAGAGCGGAACCATAAGCAGCCGTTACCGCAGAAATGGATATGTACCCCCTTCCCACTCACACAAAGAAACAATTCCCCCAGCATTCCGCCGCTACCAAAACTGTTCCCATGACGCGCACGTAACCCCCGCCTGTGACCTTTCTCTACGGCAACATGCCATCACCGCGAATGCAGTTACCCGCCTACACACTTAAACCCAGAAAAATCACGCACCATTTTCGCGCAGTCATTTCCTACGCCGCCCTTTCCTGGATCAGAATCCACGGCGAAACCACCACCGCCCACAAACTCGGGTCCCGCTCAACCAGGTCCAACGCCCGCGTCGCAGACACCTCGCCAAGACTCCCCGCAGCCAGCCAGGCAGCGACTTTCTCACGGTTGTCCTCAGCCATGCCCTCGGCGGCCTCGATCAAATCCAGCCCGGCATCGACCCACAATAGGGCACCCTTGGCAAAGAACGGCTCAAGCTCCTTCCAGGAAATTTCCGCGGTTTCACCAAGCAGCTTGGCATAGAGGGTGCTAGGTTCTTGCGTCATGGGAGTTCACCTGAAGAAAAAATCGGCGCAATCATACCGTCGAGCTCCAGGCAGAAAAACCCAGTTGCAAATGAGGCACCGAACGAAAGTGTCAGGAAAGCCAAGGATTGCCCGGAACTCTGGCATCACCCCCGCCGCAATTCTGTCTTTTTCTTTCATTTAAGCGACATACCCGGGTTTTGCCCCCAGCAGCCAGCTTTTCAAGCGATCAACCGGCGCTCTACACTGTACCGGTACAGTTGCCAGGCCGCTGCCGGGGGATATCCGAGATATCTGATCCGGTTCTGCAGCTCACAAGGCCGCTAGAACTATAAAAAATACAACAGTAAGAGTGGAGCACTATGAATAAGGCTACTAAGCAGATTTCCAAACTGTTTGCCGCTATGGTCCTGGCCGGGGTTGCCAGCCATTCGTTCGCAGCTGACACCATCAAGATCGGTATTGCCGGCCCTAAAACCGGCCCTGTGACCCAGTACGGCGACATGCAGTTCATGGGTGCCAAGCAGGCCATCGCCGACATCAACGCCAAGGGCGGCGTAGATGGCAAAATGCTCGAAGCCAAAGAATACGACGACGCTTGCGATCCAAAACAAGCCGTGGCCGTAGCCAACAAAGTGGTCAACGACGGCGTCAAGTTCGTGGTTGGTCACCTTTGCTCCAGCTCCACTCAGCCAGCATCCGACATCTACGAAGACGAAGGCGTGATCATGATCACCCCGGCTGCCACCAGCCCGGAAATCACGTCCCGTGGCTACAAGCTGGTCTTCCGTACCATCGGCCTGGACAGCGCCCAAGGCCCAGCCGCCGGTAACTACATCGCCGACCACGTGAAGCCGAAAGTCGTAGCCGTTATCCACGACAAGCAGCAGTACGGTGAAGGCATCGCCACCGCCGTCAAGCAGACCCTCGAGAAGAAAGGCGTGAAAGTTGCCCTCTTCGAAGGCATCAACGCTGGCGACAAAGACTTCGGTTCGCTGATTCAGAAGCTCAAGCAAGCCAACGTCGACTTCGTCTACTACGGCGGCTACCACCCGGAGCTGGGCCTGATCCTGCGCCAAGCCAAGGAAAAAGGCGTGAATGCCAAGTTCATGGGCCCTGAAGGCGTCGGCAACGACTCCATCTCGCAAATCGCCCAGGGCGCTTCCGAAGGCCTGCTGGTCACCCTGCCGAAGTCTTTCGACACCGATCCTGCCAACAAGGCAATCGTTGAAGAGTTCACCAAGAACAAGCAGGACCCAACCGGTCCGTTCGTGTTCCCGGCCTACTCGGCTGTTGAAGTAATCGCCGGCGGTATCGCTGCCGCGAAGAGCGAAGACACCGCCAAAGTGGCTGCTGCCATCCACGCCGGTACCTTCAAGACCCCGACCGGCGACCTGAGCTTCGACGCCAAGGGCGACCTGAAAGACTTCAAGTTCGTGGTCTACGAATGGCACTTCGGCAAACCAAAAACCGAAGTTTCCCCTCAGTAAGCCAGGCGTTACTGGTCAACAAGCCCACTGTGCAAGCAGTGGGCTTTGTTTTACGAGGTTTATGGGCCTGTCACCCGCGATCCGGGCGCTGGCTCACCTGAAAATCTTAAAACCGTCACCAGCGGTTCGCTGGCAAACGCTTTGTGCAACCTGATCACAGAACAGGGCACCGAGCCGGAAATTGACTCCACCAGTGAAATGCGTATCGGGTTTTTAGGAGCGCTGTAATGCCTGAGATCTATCATTTTTTCCAAACGCTGGTTAACGGCATGACCGTTGGCAGCACCTATGCCTTGATAGCCATTGGCTACACAATGGTTTACGGCATCATTGGAATGATTAACTTCGCCCATGGCGAGGTGTACATGATTGGTTCCTACGTGGCCTTCATCGCCCTTGCCGGGCTGGCCATGCTGGGTATCCACTCCCTGCCGCTGTTGATGACCGCTGCGTTCCTGGCGTCCATCGTCGTAACCAGTGCCTATGGCTACAGTATCGAACGCGTTGCGTACCGCCCCTTGCGTGGCAGCAACCGCTTGATCCCGCTGATCTCTGCGATCGGCATGTCGATTTTCCTGCAGAACACCGTATTGCTGTCCCAGGATTCCAAGGACAAATCCATTCCCAACCTGATCCCGGGGAGCTTCTCCTTCGGCCCAGGTGGCGCACAAGAAGTGCTGATTTCCTACATGCAGGTCCTGGTCTTCGTCGTCACCCTGGTGGCAATGCTCGGCCTGACCCTGTTCATCTCTCGCTCCCGTCTCGGGCGTGCCTGCCGGGCCTGCGCCGAAGACATCAAGATGGCCAACCTGTTGGGCATCAACACCAACAACATCATCGCCCTGACCTTCGTCATCGGTGCCGCACTGGCGGCCATCGCCGCTGTATTGCTGAGCATGCAGTATGGCGTGATCAACCCCAACGCCGGTTTCCTGGTGGGTCTCAAGGCCTTCACCGCAGCGGTATTGGGCGGCATCGGCAGCATTCCGGGTGCGATGCTCGGCGGGCTGGTGCTGGGGGTGGCTGAAGCCTTTGGCGCCGATGTGTTCGGCGACCAGTACAAGGACGTGGTGGCATTCGGTCTATTGGTTCTGGTGCTGTTGTTCCGGCCGACCGGCATTCTGGGCCGTCCGGAGGTTGAGAAAGTATGAGCAGATATCTTAAATCGGCGTTTTTCAGCGCCTTGCTGGTGTGGGCCGTGGCCTTTCCGGTACTCGGCCTCAAGCTGAGCATTGTCGGGATCAACCTCGAAGTGCATGGCACCGGTCCCGTGACATTGACGATCATTGCCCTGTGCTCGGTGTTGATGTTCCTGCGCGTGCTGTTTACCCAGCAGGTCGGTGCACTCCTCAAGTCCAACCGTGGCCCGTTGGTTTCGCCCAAGGTCAGTCAGTTCCTGACCCTGCCGCGCACCCAGCGCTACATCATCATCGGCCTGATCGTGGCCGCGTTGATCTGGCCGTTCTTCGGTTCCCGGGGTGCGGTGGATATCGCGACGCTGATCCTGATCTACGTGTTGCTGGGCCTGGGCCTGAACATCGTGGTGGGTCTCGCCGGCCTGCTCGACCTGGGCTATGTGGGCTTCTACGCAGTGGGTGCCTACACCTACGCGTTGCTCTCGCACTACCTGGGCTGGGGCTTCTGGATCTGCCTGCCACTGGCCGGCATGGCGGCGGCCACATTTGGCTTCCTGCTGGGCTTCCCGGTACTGCGCTTGCGCGGTGACTATCTGGCGATCGTGACCCTGGGCTTCGGTGAAATCATCCGTCTGTTCCTGCGTAACCTCACCGATATCACCGGCGGGCCCAATGGCATCAGCAGCATTCCCAAGCCAACGTTCTTCGGGCTGACGTTCGACCGCACCGCGGCCGAAGGCATGCAGACTTTCCACGAGTACTTCGGGATCGACTACAACCCGGTCAGCAAAGTGGTGTTCCTGTACCTGGTGGCCCTGCTGCTGGCACTGGCGGCGCTGTTCGTGATCAACCGCCTGCTGCGCATGCCGATCGGCCGCGCGTGGGAAGCGCTGCGCGAAGATGAAATCGCCTGCCGTGCACTAGGCATGAACCCGACCGTCATCAAGCTTTCGGCATTCACCCTCGGGGCAACCTTCGCCGGTTTCGCTGGCAGCTTCTTCGCCGCTCGCCAGGGCCTGGTGACACCGGAATCGTTCACCTTCATCGAGTCGGCGATCATCCTCGCCATCGTGGTACTGGGTGGCATGGGCTCGCAGCTGGGCGTGATCCTCGCGGCGATCGTGATGATCCTGCTGCCGGAAATGATGCGTGAATTCAGCGAATACCGCATGTTGATGTTCGGCGCCATGATGGTGCTGATGATGATCTGGCGTCCTCAAGGCCTGCTGCCCATGCAACGTCCACACATGGAGCTGCGCAAATGAGCCGCGAGATCCTGAAAGTCGAAAATTTGAGCATGCGCTTCGGCGGTTTGCTCGCGGTCAACGGCGTGGCCCTGACCGTACAAGAGAAGCAGGTTGTGGCTCTTATCGGCCCCAACGGCGCCGGCAAGACCACGGTGTTCAACTGCCTGACCGGGTTCTACAAGCCGGCTGGCGGCACCATCCTGCTGGATGGCCAGCCGATTCAGGGCCTGGCCGGTCACGAGATTGCCCGCAAGGGCGTGGTGCGAACCTTCCAGAACGTGCGGCTGTTCAAGGACATGACAGCGGTCGAGAACCTCTTGATCGCCCAGCACCGTCACCTGAACACCAACTTCTTTGCCGGCCTGTTCAAGACTCCGTCGTTCCGCAAGAGCGAGCGCGAGGCCATGGAATATGCAGCGTACTGGCTGGACAAGGTCAACCTCACCGAGTTTGCCAACCGTCCTGCCGGTACCCTGGCCTACGGTCAGCAACGTCGCCTGGAAATCGCCCGCTGCATGATGACCCGTCCGCGGATCCTCATGCTCGACGAACCGGCCGCCGGCCTGAACCCCAAGGAAACCGAAGACCTCAAGGCGCTGATCAGCGTGCTGCGTGAAGAAAACAACGCCACCGTGCTGCTGATTGAACACGACATGAAACTGGTCATGAGCATCTCCGACCATATCGTGGTGATCAACCAGGGCACGCCACTGGCCGACGGTACGCCGGAGCAGATCCGTGACAACCCGGCCGTGATCAAAGCCTATTTGGGGGAAGCGTAAAATGCTGCAATTCGAAAACGTTTCCACTTTCTACGGCAAGATCCAGGCGCTCCACAGCGTCAACGTCGAAGTGCGCCAGGGCGAAATCGTCACCCTGATCGGGGCCAACGGTGCCGGTAAATCCACGCTGCTGATGACCTTGTGCGGTTCGCCCCAGGCCCACAGCGGCAGCATCCGCTACATGGGTGAGGAACTGGTGGGCCAGGCTTCCTCGGAGATCATGCGCAAGAGCATTGCCGTGGTTCCGGAAGGCCGCCGGGTATTTGCCCGCCTGACCGTGGAAGAGAACCTTGCCATGGGCGGGTTCTTTACCGACAAGGGCGATTACCAGGAGCAGATGGACAAGGTGCTGCACCTGTTCCCGCGGCTCAAGGAACGCTTCAGCCAGCGCGGCGGCACCATGTCCGGCGGCGAACAGCAAATGCTCGCCATCGGCCGCGCGCTGATGAGCAAGCCCAAGCTGTTGTTGCTGGACGAACCGTCCCTGGGGTTGGCGCCGATCATCATCCAGCAGATCTTCGACATCATCGAACAGCTGCGCAAGGACGGTGTGACGGTGTTCCTGGTGGAGCAGAACGCCAACCAGGCACTGAAGATTGCCGACCGTGCCTATGTGCTGGAAAACGGCCGCGTGGTGATGCAGGGCAGCGGCGAACAACTGCTGACCGATCCGAAAGTGCGTGAGGCTTATCTAGGCGGTTGATGCCCGGCTGGCTAATGTATGAGCGGGCTTTTGTGGGAGCGGGCTTGCTCGCGAAGGCGGTGGATCAGCCAACTTATTGGATGACTGACCCACTGCCTTCGCGAGCAAGCCCGCTCCCACATTTGTTTTGTGTAAACCACAGACTTTGGCGAAACCTGAAATTATTTTCCCCAGGTTTGTAACGAATCCCTTCCCCCTATCTCTAGTGGTGTAAGCAGGCAACTACGCTTGCCAACCCAACCCACTGCTGGAGATACACCATGACTACCAAAACCCGCTCGCTGTCCGCTGCCACCCTCGTCCTGGCCCTGGGTTCGGCCCTGAGCCTGTCCGCCCTGACCTCCACCGCCCACGCTGCTGACGACATGCAGAAATGCTTCGGTGTAGCCGAAGCCGGCAAGAACGATTGCGCTGCAGGCGCCGGCACTTCCTGCGCGGGCACCTCGAAGGTCAAGGATCAGGCCAACGCCTGGAAACTGGTCCCGGCCGGTACCTGCCTGAAAACCCCAAGCACCACCTCCCCAACCGGCTTCGGCCAGGAAGCTACCTTCACCGCCAAGTCCTGAAACCCTGCACAGCCTGAGTACTGACGATGACGATCTCATTCACCCACTCCATCTCCCAGGCTCAGGCGCCCGGCCTCCCCCGTCGGGCCGGGCTGGGGCTCAAGAACGAGCACTTCAGTGAAGTGCTCGATACTTCCCCCGACATCGGTTTTTTTGAAGTCCACGCCGAAAACTACATGGTGGCCGGCGGGCCTTTCCATCACTACCTGGGCTTGATCCGCGAACAGTACCCGCTGTCGCTGCACGGCGTAGGCCTGTCCATTGGCGGCGAAGGTCCGCTGAACGACGAGCACCTGGCGCGCTTGGCCACGCTGATCGAACGCTATAAACCCCACTCCTTTTCCGAACACCTGGCCTGGTCCAGCCACGGCCCGGTGTTTCTCAATGATCTGCTGCCGCTGGCGTATGACGATGAAACCCTGAAGCGGGTGTGCGAACACATCGACCAGGTACAAACCCGCCTGCAGCGGCCCATGCTGCTGGAGAACCCGTCGACCTATCTGCAATTCCAGTGCTCCACCCTGGAAGAGACCGACTTCATCAGCGAAGCGATTCGCCGCACCGGCTGTGGGCTGCTGCTGGACGTGAATAATGTGTATGTGTCGTGCATCAACCATCAGCAAGACCCGCTGAAGTACATCGAGGCCTTGCCGTTGCACGCCGTGGGCGAGATTCATCTGGCAGGGTTTGCCGAAGACACCGACAGCCTCGGCGACCGTTTGCTGATTGACGATCACGGCGCCCCCATCGACAACGCGGTATGGCAGCTCTACCAGCACGTGCTCAGCCGCACCGGGCCGGTCGCCACGCTGATCGAACGCGACAACCAGGTGCCGGCGTTCAGCGTGCTGCATGCTGAAGCGCGCCAAGCCGACCGGTTTCTGCTGGAGGCGCGCGCATGAGCCGCCAGGACGTGTTTACCCGCGCCTTGCTGTCCCCCGAGGAAAGCTGCCCCGAAGGTTTGTTCAGCCGTAACGGCGCCGATCCGGCCAGTCGTTTTGCGGTGTACCGCAACAATGTCCACAGCTCACTGATCAACGCCCTGGCCGCCGGCTACCCGGTCACTCTGCAACTGGTGGGCGATGAGTTTTTTCGGGCGATGGCCGGTGTGTATGTCCAGGATTTCCCACCGACCAGTCCACTGATCAATGAGTACGGCGGCGACCTGGCTGACTTTATCCAGGGCTTCGCCCCCGCCGCCAGCGTGCCATATCTAGCCGACGTGGCGCGCCTGGAGCGATTGCGGGTCAGGGCCTACCACGCGGCGGACGCACTGCAACTGGATCAGCAGGAAATCATCGCCGCCCTGCAACAACAGTCGGACTTGGGCGAACTGCGCCTGCAACTGCATCCGTCCCTGGCCACCCTGAACTCGGCCTACGCCGTGGTGGCGTTATGGGCTGCGCACCAGACAGGCGAATCCCTCGCCACCCTCGACCCCTTCCATGCCCAAAGCGCGCTGGTGCTGCGCAACGGCCTGCACGTGCAGGTATTTCACATCGACAGCGGCGCAGCCGCGTTTATCAACAGCCTGAACAACGGTTGGCCGCTGGAGATGGCCGTGGCCTACGCCCTCGATGCAGCCGCCGAATTTGATCTGCATCAATGCCTGGCCCTGCTGATCGGCCATGGCGCCATCACCCACTTGCACACAGAACCCAAGGTATCGCCATGAACACCACCGCTCCCGGGCTGATCCAACGGATCATCCAGCTCTTCGAGAAAATCCCCTACAGCCTGATCGCCTTCGTCGCACGCTTCTCTATCGCCGCGGTGTTCTGGAAATCCGGACAGACCAAGGTCGAAGGCCTCGCCGTGGACCTGATCGGCGGTACGTTCCAACTGGGCTGGCCGCACTTGGCGCCGTCCACCCTGCCGCTGTTTCGCAGCGAATATCATGTGCCGCTGTTGTCAGCGGAAGTGGCGGCGCATATGGCCGCGTTCGCCGAGCATTTTTTCCCGGTGCTGATCCTGGTGGGGTTTGCCACGCGGTTCTCGGCGCTGGCGCTGCTGGGCATGACCCTGACCATCCAGCTGTTCGTCTACCCGGACGCGTACCCTACCCACGGCACCTGGATCGCACTGTTGTTGCTGTTGATGGCCAAGGGGCCGGGCTGCTTCTCCATCGATCACCTGATTGCCCGGCGCTACCGCTAGAGGCGATCCAGGGCCTCGCCGCTGCGCTTGAACCAGCCCACCAGATAATCTGCGAGTACCTGAGTGCGGCGCGGCAGGCCCCCCTGATACGGATGGACCAAGTACATCGGCATGCTGCGGGTCTGATAATCCCGCAGGAGCCAGCGCAAGCGCCCCTCAGCCAATTCCGTGTGCAACACATAAGAGGGCAGACGCGCGATGCCCGCCCCCACCAGCGCCGCCTTCTTCAACAAGTTGTAATGGTTGGAGGCAAAGGTCCCGGATACGCGAACCCGCAGCAGCTCATGCTGTTGGTGATACAGCCACTCTTCGCGGCCGCTGTAGTGGCTGTTCAGCAAGCAGTTGTGGCCCACCAGTTCCGCCGGTGTCAGCGGCTCGCCATGCTGTTCCAGATAGGCCGGGCTGGCGCAGGTCATCTCGTGCCAGGCCAGCAGCGGCTTGGCCACCAGTCGCTCGTCGTTGGCGACTTCCGAGCGTACCGCCAGGTCAAAGCCGTCCCGCGCCAGGTCTCGATACTGGTTGTTGAGCTCCAGTTCGATCTGCACCTGCGGGTACTCCCGGGAAAACTCCAGCAGCAAACCATCGAAGAAGGTTTCGCCCAAGGAAACCGGAACCGTCATACGCACCGGGCCGACCAGGTCGTCCTTGAGCCTGGCCAGTGCCTGACGTGCCCGTTCCACCTGGACCACCAACGCCTGGGCCTGCGGCAACAGTGCCGCCCCCGCTGCCGTCAGGCTCAAACGACGCGTGGTTCGATGCAACAACACCACCGAAAACTGCGCTTCCAGCTGGCTGATGCGCTTGGACAGTTGCCCCTTGCTGCAGCCCAACTGCTGAGCCGCCAGGGTAAAGCTGCCGGCTTCGATCAACACCGCAAACGCCGCCAAGTCATCCATTTCGCTCATGGATTGTTTCCATTTGAAAACCAAAGGTTGCCTATTAGTGCACTTATCCGCGCAAAAAATCACTCTAGACTGAAACCTCACCTACACATCTGGAGGAAGGCACGATGAAAATCCTGTTGATTGGCGCAAGCGGCACCGTGGGTTCGGCGGTCAAGGCAGAACTGTCCCAACGGCATGAAGTGATCAGCATCGGTCGCAAGAGTGGCGAGTTCCAGGTCGACATCAGCGACAGCGCCTCGATCCGCAAACTGTTCGAACAAACCGGCAAGTTCGACGCACTGATCTGCGCCGCCGGCAGCGTCAACTTCGTGCCTCTGGGGGACATGAGCGCCAGCGATTTTGACCTGGGCCTGCAAGACAAGCTGATGGGCCAGGTGAACCTGCTGCTGATTGGCCGCGAGTTCGCCAATGACGGCGCATCGTTCACCTTCACCAGCGGCATTCTCAACCGCGATCCGATTCGCACCGGTGCTTCGGCGGCCCTGGTCAACGGCGCGCTGGATGCATTCGTGAAAGCTGCGGCGATCGAACTGCCCCGCGGCCTGCGCATCAACTCGGTCAGCCCGACCGTGCTGCTGGAAGCCATGGGCAGCTACGCGCCGTACTTCCGTGGCTACAAACCGGCTCCAGGTGCAGACGTGGCGCTGGCCTACGCGAAAAGCGTGGAAGGTTTGCAGACCGGGCAGACGTTTATCGTCGGTTGATTCAACCTGTGTCCCGGGCTTGTGATGCATCGCCAGCCTGCGTAACGTGGCGGCACTTATCAGGAGACCCGATAATGCGTGCCGCCCGTACCCTAGCTCTGTTTGCCCTGTTGCCCCTGTTCGCCGCCTGCCAGATGTTCGAGAACGAGCCGGCCAAGCCCTCTCTCGCCGGGCTGACCCGCATGCAGGGCGAACTGACGGCGCAGGGTGACAAACTGCTGTTCCAGCCCTGCAACGACAAACGCAACTACGTGGTCAACGACACCGGAGGCACCAGCATCCTGCAGGAGGCCGCCTCCCTGGCCGGCCAGCAAGGCGCACTGTTTGCCGACCTGCGTGGCAAGTTCTCCGGCGTCGCCAGCGGCACCCAGGGCACGGTGGACCTGCAACAGGTGTACCGCGTCGAACGCTCGACCTCGGCCTGCGATGATCCGGATTTCAAGCGCATGATCCTGCGGGCCAACGGCCACAAGCCGGCCTGGGCGATGAACGTTACCGCCAAGGGCATGGTGCTGGAGCGTGAAGGCCAGCCGCCATTGGCCGTGCCGTATGTGGAAGAACAATCGGGCGACGGACGGTTCAACCTGATGACCGAAGCCAATAACCAGCACATCGAACTCTGGGTGGCCCCGCAACGCTGTGTCGACAGCGTCAGCGGCAGCCTGCAGCACATGTCCGCCGAGCTTCGGGTCAACGGCCAGGTGCAGCGCGGTTGCGCGTCGTTCGGCGGCTCGCGGGACGACTGATTGTCCGCTGCGCTGTTTTAACATGACGGGAAACCGCTGTTGGGGCTTATAATCGCCGGTTTGCAAAACAGCCGGCCTCTTTGCCCGCCGCCTACCGGATTCCTGTCATGTTACGAATCACCGAACTCAAGCTGCCCATCGACCATCCCGAAGAAGACCTGCGGCCTGCCATTGTGCAGCGCCTGGGCATCGCCAGTGATGACCTGCTCGATTTCACCCTGTTCAAACGCAGCTACGACGCCCGCAAGAAATCGTCGGAGCTGTGCTTCATCTACACCATCGACCTGGAAGTCAAAGGCGAGGCGGCCCTGCTGCTCAAGTTCGCCGACGACCGCAACGTCAACCCGGCACCGGACATCAGCTACAAGGTCGTGGGCCATGCGCCGGAAGGCCTGACCGAGCGGCCGATCGTCGTCGGTTTTGGCCCGTGCGGTATCTTCGCCGGACTGTTGCTGGCGCAGATGGGCTTCAAGCCGATCATCCTCGAACGCGGCCGCGAAGTGCGCCAGCGCACCAAGGACACCTGGGGCCTGTGGCGCAAAAACGTGCTGAACCCCGAATCCAACGTGCAGTTTGGTGAAGGCGGCGCCGGGACCTTCTCCGACGGCAAGCTCTACAGCCAGATCAAGGACCCGAAATTCCACGGCCGCAAGGTGCTGCACGAGTTCGTCAAGGCCGGCGCGCCGGACGAAATCCTCTACGTCAGCAAGCCGCACATCGGTACCTTCCGCCTTACCGGCGTGGTGGAGAACATGCGCCAGCAGATCATCGCCCTGGGCGGTGAAGTGCGCTTTGAGCAGCGGGTGACCGACGTGCTGATCGAAGACGGTCAGTTGAATGGCGTGGTGGTGGATGGCGGCGAACAGATCCTGTCGAAACACGTGATCCTCGCCCTCGGCCACAGCGCCCGTGACACCTTCCGCATGCTGCATGGCCGTGGCGTGTACATGGAAGCCAAGCCGTTCTCGGTGGGTTTCCGGATCGAACACCCGCAGTCACTGATCGACGCCGCGCGCCTGGGCAAGTACGCCGGGCACCCGAAACTCGGCGCTGCTGATTACAAACTGGTGCACCATGCCAAGAACGGCCGTTCGGTGTACAGCTTCTGCATGTGCCCGGGCGGCACCGTGGTCGCGGCGACATCAGAGCCGAATCGCGTAGTGACCAACGGCATGAGCCAATACTCGCGCAACGAACGCAACGCCAACTCCGGGATCGTGGTGGGCATCACCCCGGAAGTGGATTACCCGGGCGGCCCGCTGGCCGGGATCGAGTTGCAGGAGCGCCTGGAATCCCACGCGTTCATCCTCGGCGGCAGCAACTACGAAGCACCGGCGCAACTGGTGGGTGATTTCATTGCGGGCAAGCCGTCCACCGCCATCGGCACCGTGGAACCGTCCTATAAGCCCGGCGTGGCCTGGGGTGACCTGGCCCTGGCGCTGCCGGACTTTGCCATCGAAGCCATCCGCGAAGCACTGCCGGCGTTCGAGAAGCAGATCAAGGGTTACTCGCTGCACGACGCGGTGCTGACCGGGATCGAGACCCGCACTTCATCGCCGCTGCGGATTACCCGTAACGAATCGATGCAGAGCCTGAACGTGAAAGGCCTGTTCCCCGCGGGCGAAGGTGCCGGTTATGCCGGTGGTATTTTGTCGGCGGGTGTCGACGGGATTCGGATTGCCGAGGCGTTGGCGCGGGATATGTTGGGCCTGGAGGCTTAACACCTCTTCCGCAAACGACGCGGATCAAATGTGGAGCCGGGCTTGCCCGCGATGGCGGTGTGTCATTCAACAGTGATGTTGCCTGATGTATCGCCATCGCGGGCAAGCCCGGCTCCCACATTGTCTTGTGTGGTATGGAAGATTTTAGATATTGGCGCGCAGGATGCTTTCCGGCAACGGTTGCCCCCGCTCAACACTCGCCGCAACGGCCGCAATCAACCCCTCCAACTCGTACCCCTGCCCTGCCAGCCAGGCCTGATCGTAGTAGGTCGTGGCATAGCGCTCCCCACCGTCGCACAAGATCGCCACGATCGAGCCCGACTCTCCCGCCGCTTTCATCTGCTGCGCCGCGATCAACGCGCCGATCAGGTTGGTGCCGCTGGACCCACCCACTCGCCGCCCCAAGCGCTGCGCCAGGTAATGCATGGCCGCCAGGGACAGCGCGTCCGGCACCTTGACCATCGCATCAATCACCTTGGGCAAGAACGACGCCTCAACCCGAGGCCGGCCAATACCTTCAATGCGTGAACCACACTCCAAACGCAGGCTCGCATCGCCGCTCAGGTAGTAATCAAAAAACACCGAACGCTCCGCGTCCGCGCACAACACCCGGGTGCAGTGCTGGCGATAACGCACATAACGCCCCAACGTCGCCGTTGTGCCACCCGTGCCTGGGCTGGAAATCAGCCAACTCGGCTCCGGGTAACGCTCAAAGCGCAGTTGCTGGAAGATCGATTCGGCAATGTTGTTGTTCGCCCGCCAGTCGGTGGCGCGTTCGGCGTAGGTGAACTGGTCCATGAAGTGACCGCCGCTTTCCTGCGCCAGTCGCTCGGACTCGGCGTAGATCTGCGTCGGATCCTGTACCAGATGGCTCTTGCCACCATAGAACGCGATCTGCGCAATCTTTTCCTGGGAGGTGGTAGCCGGCATTACCGCAATAAACGGCAAGCCCAGCAGCCGGGCGAAGTACGCTTCGGAAATCGCCGTGGAGCCGCTGGACGCCTCGATCACCGGTGCGCCGGGCTTGAGCCAGCCGTTACACAACGCATAGAGGAACAACGAGCGCGCCAACCGATGTTTCAGGCTGCCGGTGGGATGGCTGGACTCATCCTTGAAATACAACTCGATACCCGGCAAACCCGGCAACGGCAAGGGGATCAGGTGGGTGTCGGCACTGCGCTGGAAGTCCGCTTCAATAATACGAATGGCTTCGCGGGCCCATTGGCGGTTGTCGCTCATGATCGGTTTCTCTAAGGATTTCAGACTAGATCTTAGGATGTTTCCTACACTCCACACAGATACAGTCATGACTCAATTGGACACACAATTTCCGGGGTTTGGCGCGCAAGTGTTGAGACCGATCCCTTATAACAAATAAGAATATAACTTTTGTTTTAACAACTAACCGTACGGGTTAGGGTACCCACCTATTGAACTTTGATTGGAGAGCATCCCTTGCCTCTGCGTAGCACTTTCACCCGTTTCTTCCAGCTGGAAGCCGCCAGCGGTCTGCTCCTGATCGCTGCCGCCGCCCTGGCATTAATCATCAACAACTCACCGCTGTCGCACCTTTACGCGAGTTTTCTCGACGTCCCGGTGGTCGCACAAATCGGCGCGCTGAAAATCGCCAAGCCGGCGCTGCTGTGGATCAACGACGGCCTGATGGCCCTGTTCTTCCTGCTGATCGGCCTTGAAGTAAAACGCGAGTTGCTCGACGGCCAACTCTCCAAACCTTCGCAAGTGGTGCTGCCCGGCGCAGCAGCCATCGGCGGCATGGTTGTGCCGGCGTTGATCTACTGGGCGCTGAACAAGGACAACCCGGCAGCCCTCGGCGGCTGGGCGATTCCCATGGCCACCGACATTGCCTTCGCCCTCGGCGTATTGGCCTTGCTGGGCAAGCGCGTGCCGGTGTCGCTGAAGTTGTTCCTGATGACCCTGGCCATCATCGACGACCTTGGCGCAATCATCGTCATCGCCATCTTCTACTCCACCGACCTGTCCGGGGCCTCATTGGCCGGCGCAGCAGCGTGCCTGATCGCCTTGATTGCGATGAACCGGCTCGGTGTCGTCAAGCTGGGCCCCTACATGATTGTCGGGCTGATCCTGTGGGTCTGCGTGCTCAAGAGTGGCGTGCACGCGACCCTGGCGGGCGTGACATTGGCGTTCTGTATCCCGCTGCGCACCAAAAACGCCGAACCTTCACCACTGCTGACCCTGGAACATGCATTGCACCCCTGGGTGGCCTACGCGATCCTGCCGCTGTTTGCCTTTGCCAACGCAGGGGTTTCACTGACCGGCGTCAACCTGGAAAGCTTCACCCACCACGTGCCAATGGGCATCGCCGCCGGCCTGCTGCTGGGCAAGACCGTTGGCGTGCTGGGTTTCACCTGGGTCATGGTAAAAACCGGCCTCGCCGCACTGCCCGCCGGCGCCAACTGGGGCCAGGTCCTGGGCGTGGCGATCCTGTGCGGCATCGGCTTCACCATGAGCCTGTTTGTCGGTTCTCTGGCGTTTGTGCCGGGCAGCAGTGAATACGCAGGGATGGACCGGATGGGCATCCTGACCGGATCGATATTGGCGGCGCTGATCGGGTATGCAGTGACGGCGATGGCCAGTCGCAAGCAGGCGCTCGTTCAATCCTGACCATCACGAACAATCGTTCGCCCAACAAAAAACCCCAACCGGTCACCCGGTTGGGGTTTTTCTTTTCCTGCAGCCTTACCCTTAACGAGTAACGCGGCTGGTGCCGTTCACGGTCATGATGCGAACGCGGTCGCCGATGCGGAAGACTTCGTTCGGGTCAACGGCCTGGACGTAGGCGCGCATGCTGCCGTCGTCTTCACGAACAGTGACTTCGACGCCTTGAGTACGGGTCAGGCCTTCTTCAGCGGCCGAACCGAGCAAGCCACCGGCAACGGCACCGATAACGCCTGTGACGATACTGCCACGGCCACCGCCGATAGCGCTGCCGCCAACGCCGCCAACCACTGCGCCAGCAACGCCGCCGATTGGGGTCTTGGTGCCTTCGATTTTCACCGGACGCAGGGATTCAATGGTGCCCATGCGAACAGTCTGTACACGACGAGCTTCGTCACGGGAGTACGAGTCGCCGGTCAGACTCGAGGCGCAGCCACCCAGCAGCAGCGACAGGGTGGTAAAGCAGGCAACTAGTAAAACGGACTTACGCATAGCATCAACTCCAAAGGACAGGTATCCATTAAACCGCTGTGGCTTGCTGCCTGTCACGGCATGCCCGGCAGAAAATTGTTTTCATTCAGCCTTAGTACAGAGAGCCTGTACCGAAAAACTCGACGAACGGTAGCAACCCCACCTCCCTCAGGATCTTCATGGACGCTTTCACATTGTAGCCAACGGCTGCATGACGCGGCGCAACGCTACCCATCCGAAGCCTCTGACTAGAGACTTCGGCGTGCAGCGCTGCATTCAGGCGAGGTGACGAAAGGTGGGCTCAGGGCGCCAGCCGCTCACGGGTCCAGTCGGCACCCTGCAAGCGGTAGTTCAAGCGATCGTGCAAACGACTCGCGCGGCCTTGCCAGAACTCGATGCGCTGCGGCAGCAGGCGATAACCACCCCAGTGTTCGGGGCAGTCTGGCTGGGTATCACTGAAGCGTTGTTCGGTGGCCTTGAGCAGGTCCTGCAACTCTTCGCGATCTCTGATTACCCGGCTTTGCGGTGAAGCCCAGGCACCCAGGCGGCTGCCCAGGGGCCGGACCTGGAAGTAAGCGTCCGACTCCTCGGGCGTGACCTTGACCACCCGACCTTCGATGCGCACCTGGCGTTCGAGGGTCGGCCAGAAGAAGGTCATGGCAGCAAACGGCCGCGCCGCGAGCTGTTCACCCTTGGCACTCTGATAATTGGTGAAGAAGGTAAAGCCCTGGCTGTCCAGGCCCTTTAGCAGCAGGATCCGACAATGTGGGCGCCCTTCCTGGTCGACCGTTGCCAGAGTCATGGCATTGGCCTCAACCGGTGGCTGCTCGGTTTTCACCGCGTCCGCAAACCACTGGTGGAACAAGGCCAACGGTTCGTCCGGGGCCTGGGCCTCGCTCAAACCGTCCCGTGTGTAGTCACGGCGCATATCGGCCAGTGCCTGGGTCATGCGGCTTTATCCTTCTCGCTCAAATAATCAGTTTTTTGCCTGGTCGTTGGTAGCGGCTGGAGCGGCTGCCTTGGCTGGTGCTGGCTTTTTAGCAGCTGGCTTGGCCGGGGCCTTTTTGGCCGCTGGCTTGGCAGCTGCTTTCTTGGCGACGGTTTTTTTCGCCGGAGCGGCAGCTTTTTTGACCGGAGCAGCGGCTGGAGCAGGAACGTCCTGCACAGCAACCATTTCAGCCTTCGGCGGGTTGGCCGAGTTGTACTTGCTCAGCAAGGCCAGCATGGTGGTGCGCTGGGTGAACAGGATCTCCATGCGACGGTTCAAGGCACGGCCCTGAGTGCTGTCGTTGGCGGCACGCGGCATCAGGTCGCCCATGCCACGCAGCATCAGGCGGTCCTGCTTCAGGCCGCTGAGGCTGAAGATCGAAGCGATGGACTGCGCGCGCTCTTTGGTCAGGGCCTGGCTTACCGGCTCGGCACCCGAGGTATCGACGTGGCCCAGGACCAGTACGGCGGTCTTCGGATCGCCTTCAACAGCCTTGGCAACACGGGTGAATGGACCCAGGGTCACCGGCAGCAACATCGCCGGGCGTTTCGGGTTGTAGGAGCCGTCAACCGGGGCAATCACGACCAATACGTTGTCGCGACGTTCCAGTTGCAGGTTGCTGTCTTTGATCGCGAGGCGCAGGCGCGGCTCGTAGTCGTCCAGCCAGGCCTGGGTGATTTTTGGATCAGGCATTGGAATATTGGCAACGTCGACCTTGGCCAATGGCTTTGGCTTGCTTTCGAACGGCCACCACCATTTGGTGTCGGTATCTGTCTTGGCAACGGCAGGTGCGGCAGCCGGTGCAGCGGCGGGGGCGCCGGATGCAGGCGTTGCAGCCTTGAGGTCAGCTTTCAGGTCGGCCTTGGCGTCGTCGGCTTTCGACGAGAACGGCCACCAGCTGGAGCCGGTTTCTGCCTTGGCAACCGGTGCCGGCGCCTGGGCAGGTGCTGCAGCGGCGGGAGCTACCGGCGCAGGCGCCTTGGCAGCGACGGCCGGCTTGGCATCCGGTTTGGTGTCGGCTTGGCTCACTGCATCCTTGGTAGCAGCCTTATCAGAACCAAATGACCACCAATGCCCACCTTCGGCATCATTTTGTGGGGTTTGTGCACAGCCAGTAATAGTGAGGCATAGCGCCAGTGCCAAGGACTTGTTCGATAACATGAGATATCCACAAAATGAGAAAAAACCAAGGGCCTGAATGACCCGTTAAACAGACGCTTTTGGAACATTAAAGTTACAACATTTTGCCTAGCGTCTTTTTGTATGTGCCTTTGTAACAAAAAAACGCAAGACAGCAAGCTATTTACAGACAACCGGCCAATATTCTTACCAACTTTTGCGCCCGCGGGTCCATAAGTACATAAGGCCCCAATGTATTGGTCACAAAACCAAAGGCTACATCATGTTCCGGATCGGCAAACCCCACCGAGCCCCCTGCCCCCGGATGCCCAAAGGCCCGTGGGCCAAGGCCGAACGTGGCGTTTGGTACTTGCGGTTGATCCAACATGCAACCCAACCCGAACCGGGTTTGTGTCAATAAGGTTTTATCCGGGCCGATACTGTGTTCACGGGTCAACTCTTCAAGCATGTCGGCTTCCAGCAAACTACCGTCGAGCAGCCCACTATAAAAACCCGCCAGACTTCGTGCATTACCGTGACCATTTGCCGCTGGCTGCTGCATGCGCCGCCATTCGGGTTTATTAGTGCTGGTCAGAATAGACGGCGGATTGGTAAATGCACGGGTAGTCATCGCCATCGGCTCGCGCATCGTTACTTGAAGTAAACGCTGTGCCGCCTCATCGCCTAAATTGCCCTTGCCTCGAGCTATATGGGCAACTCGATGAAATTCTTCGTCTGCCAGGCCTACATGAAAGTCCAGGCCCAATGGCCGCGCAACCCGGGCCACGATGGACTCACCCGGCCCACGACCGTCGGCGCGACGCAGCAGCTCGCCCACCAGCCAGCCGTAGGTAATCGCCGCATAGCCATGGCCTTCTCCGAGATTCCACCACGGCGCTTCGGCGGCGAGGGCGTCGACCATCATTTGCCAGTCGTACAGCGCTTCGGCAGGCAGCGTTTCACGCAGGGCCGGTAGCCCGGCCTGGTGGCAGAGCAGATGGCGCAGGGTGATGGCTTCTTTGCCGGCTGCAGCAAATTCCGGCCAGTATTTGGCGACCGGCGCATCAAGCTGCAGCTTGCCTTCTGCTACCAGTTGCAGCGCCGTGACGGCCGTAAAGGTCTTGGTGCAGGAGAACAGGTTGGCGATGGTGTCGCTGTGCCAGGCCTCGGCACCGTCCTTGTCGGCGGTACCGGCCCACAGGTCGACAACGGTTTCGCCGCCAATCTGAATGCACAACGCGGCGCCACGCTCCTGAGGGTCGTCGAACAGCGCGGCGAAGGCTTCACGCACCGCTTCGAATTGAAGCTCGTAATGACCCTGAATCTGCACCTAAGCCCCCTCGGAAAAGTACTACAAAAAGTGGCCGACATTGTTCCAGCCATTGAGTGATTTGTGAACCCGCACTCGTCGATCCGGCACCATCAATGACCCTTGCCGGAATGCCCACCGGAATGCCCTGCGCCCGGCCCGGCAGCATTGCCGTCACGCCCCGGTTTACCGCCTTCGCCGATGTGGACCGCAGCGGCCGCCTTGGCCTTTTCGGCCTCCTTGCCCAACTGGTCGACCGCCGCCAGGTTACTTTTACGCACGCTGTCGACAAAACCCTGGAACGGCACATCGGTGATGCCCACCAGGCCGAAGTGGCCGTTTTCGCCGTCCAGCAGACGACCGGTGACCGGCTGGTCCAGATACTGGAACCAGTGCACGCCAACAATCGATGGCTCGGCCATGGCCTGCTTGAGGAAGTTGGCGTAGGCAGTCCCGCGATCCTCTTCCCGGGCCAACTGCGTCACGCCGCCCCAGAACGGGCCACGGTCCGCCGAACCGAAGTTGAACTCGGTGATCAGCACCGGCTTGTCCAAAGCCCGCAGGGCCGCAAAGTCGTAACCATCCTGTGGCTTGAGGGTGTACATGTTGAAACTCAGCACATCGCAATACTGCGCGCAGGACGCCACTGACTCCGGGGTGCTGACGGCGTAACGGCCACCCAGCAACAGTTGGTTCGGCGCGTGCCATTTCAGTGCATCGGAGATGGTCTTGAAGTAGGCATCGGCAAAGGTTTTCTGGAAGTACTTGAAGTCCGCTTCGATTTCCGGGTGCTCGGGGTTCGGCATAGGCGGCACGAAGCCCGGGTCTTCCATCAACTCCCAAGCGGGCAGTTCGATGCCCCAGGCCTTGGACAGGCCGTCCTGGTTGCGGTACTTGTCACGCAATTGCTTGAGAAACGCGCGCTTGGCCGGCACGTCGGTGGTCATGCGCAGGGTGCCGTAGGCCAAGGCGTAGCGGGATTTAGCATCATCACCGGGACCGGCCCAGGCCAGTTCGTTGTCGGCAAAGAAGCCGATCAGCCACGGGTCGTCACGGTGGTCACGGGCGGCAATCGCCACCGCACGCTCGGTGGCCATGGCGAACCGCGGGTCGAACGGGTCGGGCATGCCGCCCCACCAATCGGTACCGGTGCTGATGCTCGCGTAATCGCCGACGATCGACAGTGGCAAGGTGTAAGGCACACGGTCGGCGGTCGCCAGCTGCGGCGCACTCCAGTTGCCGACGGTGTTGAAGCCCCAGGCTTGCAGGCGGTCGAGGGTGTGGCTGACCCAGCGTTTCTGGTCGAAACCTTCAGGAGCACAGGGTGCCGGCGGCACGCACGGCTGGCCATAGGTACGTTGCAGGTTGGCGCCATAGAAGTCGTACCAGCGGCCAACATTGAAGCTGCGCCCCTGATCCGCGCCATTGCCGCTGCGGCTGTCGCCGCTTCCATAGTATTTGTCGAAAGGCTCGCCGGCCTTGGGCAGCGCGGCAAACATCCATTCGCGGCCTGCGACGTAGGTCTGGCTGTTGTCCGGGGCGACGGTGTTGACGCCCAGGGAGTAGAACGGATGGCCTTCCGGTGTCACCAGGTACCAGCGCCCGTCGCGCTTCTCGGTGCGGAAGAAGCCGCTGGCGTCAAAGGCCGGGCCCTTGTTCCAGCCGCCGTACTTGTCCAGGGACGCCTTGTCGCGCTCGGCCAGCCAGCCCTTGAGCTGTTGCTGCTCCTTGACCGCTGCGGCCCGCAACTGATCGTCACTGCTGACTTTCTCCGGCCACTTGGCACGGGTGGACTGCCCATAGGCATCCACCAGGTCGCTGTAGGTGGCCTTGAGTACCGGCTCGATATCCTGCACGCCAAAGCGCTCCAGCAGGATGCTTTGGGCGACATTGGGCTTGATCATCGACAGGGTCACCGACACGATCTGGCTGCGGTCGATCTCCCCTTCGCTGCTAGCCAGCAACACGCGCTGGCCATCGACGGTGATCGGCATCGGCGGGCCGGCCTTCATGCCCTGGCTCAGCGGCGAGTTGGCTTGCAACGGAATCAACAGCGTTTGCGCCGGGCCGGCTGGCAGGTCGATACGGCTGAACAGGGTCCGACCGTCATTGCTCTGCACCTTGACGTACAGGGTCAGCGCCCAGTCCATCGCGCTTTGGATACGCAGGCTCATCGCACCGGATTGCGACCAGTCCCAGGCACCGGTCTGCGGGCTGAGCACCACGCTTGGTTCGGCCGCCGGGTTGAAGGTAATACGGCGCAGCACTTCGCCTTCAGGGGTTTGTTCGGCGTTGTATTGCGGCAGGCTGGCGTCCTGGGTCGCTACCTTGACCACATCGGCGGGCCGTACAAAGTTGAACAGGGTTTGTTGCCCGGCAGGCGCAGCCAACAATGGCGCGGCAAACAACAAGGCAAAAACAGCGGGCAGCGTGCGAATCATGTGAACAAGGTTCTCCCAAACGGCCGGTGACTGGCCTGATGACGTGAAGCAATGGTGAGATAGACCACGAAGTGGGCGAATTCGCCCACGGGGTCTTAAGAAATTTCCCGCCGAAACGGCGGCAAAGCATTCAGGATAGCTTTCCCGTAGCGCTGGGTAACCAGACGCCGGTCAAGCAAGGTGATGGTGCCGCGGTCTTCTTCGGTACGCAGCAGGCGCCCGCAGGCCTGGACCAGCTTCAAGGAGGCGTCCGGCACCGAGATCTCCATGAACGGATTACCGCCCCGGGCTTCGATCCATTCGGCCAACGCGGCCTCCACCGGATCATCCGGTACCGAGAACGGGATCTTGGCGATCACCACGTGTTCGCAGTAAGCGCCGGGCAAATCCACACCCTCAGCGAAACTCGCGAGGCCGAACAGGACGCTGGAATCGCCGCCATCTACCCGCGCCTTATGCTTGTTCAGGGTTTCCTGTTTCGACAGGTTGCCCTGGATAAACACCTGCTTGCGCCAGTCACGGTCGAGGCCGTCGAACACGTCCTGCATCTGTTTGCGGGACGAGAACAACACCAGCGTGCCCCGGGAACCCTCTACCAATGAGGGCAGGTCACGAATGATCGCCGCCGTGTGGGCCGGCGCATCCCGTGGGTCGGCCTTGAGGTCCGGTACCCGCAGCACACCGGCGTCGGCGTGATGGAACGGGCTTGGCACCACGGCGGTGACCGCCTTTTTCGGCAGCCCGGCGCGCATGCGGAAGCGGTCGAAGGTGCCCAGGGCCGTCAGCGTCGCCGAGGTGACCAAGGCACCGTAGGCCACGTTCCACAGGTTGCGTCGGAGCATTTCCGCCGCCAGGATCGGGCTGGCGTTGACCTCGATATCAAACAACGCACCGCTTTCCGACAAAGTCAGCCAACGGGCCATGGGCGGGTTGTCTTCCGGGTCTTCGACGGTAAAGGCGGTCCACAACTCCCAGTTGCCCTGGGAGCGGGACAGCAGGCTGCCAAACAGCGGGTACCATTCTTCGGCCTGGTTGCTGGCGATGCCGATGTTGACCTCGCCGTCCATGCCTTCCTTGAGCAAATCGGTGAGGCGGGTGAACAAGTCGGTCAGGCGTGAAAAGCCCTTCTTCAGCTCGACGCCCATTTCCCGCATGTGCTCGGGGATCAGCCCGCCAACGAAACGATGGCGCGGCCGTTCGCGGCCTTCCACGTCTTCGCCGGGCTTGAAGTCTGCCACCTGCTCGCAGGCGCTGAACATGAATTGCTGCTGGGTCTTGATCTCCCGCGCCAGCTCCGGAACCTGCTCGATCAACTTGCCCAGGTCGCCGGGCAGCGGGTGCTGGGCGAGCAACTTGGTAAGGTTCTTGGCGGTGGTTTCCAGCCAGTCGGCGGTGGAGCGCAGGCGCGTGTAGTGGGCGAAGTGGCCGATGGCCTTGTCGGGCAGGTGATGGCCCTCGTCGAACACGTAGAGCGTGTCACGCGGATCTGGCAGCACGGCACCGCCGCCCAGGGCCAGGTCCGCAAGGACCATGTCATGGTTGGTGACAATAACGTCGACCTTGCCCATGCCTTCCCTGGCCTTGTAGAAGGCGCACTGGCCGAAGTTGGGGCAATGACGGTTGGTGCACTGGCTGTGATCGGTGGTCAGGCGGGCCCAGTCGGCGTCTTCCAGGGCATTGGGCCAGCTGTCGCGGTCGCCGTCCCATTTATTGCCGGCGAGTTTCTCGATCATGCTGGTAAACAGCTTCTGACTGACCTCATCGACTTCGATCTTGAAGCCTTCCTCTTCGAACAGAGAGGCAGTAGCGGTTTGCGCGTGGCCTTCCTGCAACAGCACGTCGAGCTTGGACAGGCACATATAGCGCCCACGGCCCTTGGCCAGGGCGAACGTAAAGTTCAGGCCGCTGTTACGCATCAGGTCGGGCAGGTCTTTGTAGACAATCTGCTCCTGCAGGGCGACGGTAGCGGTGGCAATCACCAGGCGCTTGCCGGCGGCCTTGGCGGTGGGGATCGCCGCCAGGCTGTAGGCCACGGTTTTACCGGTACCGGTGCCGGCCTCGACGGCCACCACGGCGGGGTCGCCACTGCGCCGACCTTCGTCGTCGGTGTCGATATCCCCGAGGACCTTGGCAACTTCGGCGATCATCAGGCGCTGGCCGTACCGCGGTTTCAAGCTCTTGGCTTCGAGAAAACGCGAGTAGGCGCCCTGGATCGTGGTTTTGAGTTCAGTGCTGATCATGGATAGTCGGGCGCAAAAAACGCTGGATAAATTTTCAGTGGTTCGGATCGGCCGCTATCATACCCCGCTAATTAATCCCGCGCAGAACGGAGTACCCCAATGACCGTCTTTAGCTTCGCTTACACCCTGCATGTACTGGCCGCCCTGATCTGGGTCGGCGGTATGTTTTTCGCCTGGATGATCCTGCGCCCCGCCGCCATGGCTGCGCTGGACGGGCCTGCCCGGCTGAAACTCTGGGTAAATGTGTTTCAACGTTTTTTCGTATGGGTGTGGGTCGCGGTGCTGGTCTTGCCGATCAGCGGTGTCGGCCTGCTGCAACTGCGCTTCAACGGGTTTGAGACCGCGCCGCGTTATGTGCAGGTCATGATGGGGTTGTATGTGGTGATGACGGCGCTGTTTATCCGGATTCAGGCGCTGAAGTTGCCGGAGCTGCGCACGGCGGTGGCGGCTGAGGATTGGCCGGCCGGGGCGGCGGCGTTGGGGCAGATTCGTAAATTGGTGGGGATTAATTTGATGGTGGGGTTGGTGCTGGTGGCGATCGCTTCGGCACGGCCAATGTTCTGAGGAGCCTAGTAGACCGCTTTCGCGAGCAAGCCCGCTCCCACATTTGGAATGCATTTCAAATGTGGGAGCGGGCTTGCTCGCGAAAGCGTCAGGCCAGTCGCCTCAGAGCCTTTGAACAGTCACAGCACCCGCAGGCCCCGCTGGCCCCGGCTGCCCTTCCAACCCGGCACGGCCTTTCTCGCCGCCATCCGCGCGGTACACCAGGCACCCCTTGGACTGCCCGCCTTTACCTGGCTTGCCCGCCGTGCCTGCCAAACCGCCGGCACCGCCGTCCACCCAGACTTTGATCTTCTCGCCAGGGAAGTCCTGCGGCAACTCCACACGGACCTGCGCGCCCGCCGCGCCCGGCAGTC
Organism: Pseudomonas sp. TH34; assembly: GCF_016650865.1. Lineage (NCBI taxonomy): Bacteria > Pseudomonadati > Pseudomonadota > Gammaproteobacteria > Pseudomonadales > Pseudomonadaceae > Pseudomonas > Pseudomonas sp. TH34. The sequence continues at coordinate 622,428 of NZ_JAEKFB010000020.1, read as the reverse complement.
CGTCGCCGCCGTTATCGCCATTGGAACCGCGCCCGGCCGAGCCCCAGGTGCAACCCGGGTCTTCGCCGTTGGCACCGTCCAGCCCGGCATAACCCTGGGCACCCGCACCACCGCGGGCATCCACCGACAATTCATCGGCCGTCAGCGAGTTAATCCGCAAGACCAAGTCACGCCCCGCCTTGGCCGGACGTTCATGGGTACCGGGAGCACCCCGTGAGGTGATCTGGCTGCCATGTTCCAGCTGCGCCTGGCGCACCTGCAGTTGCAGGGGGGTGCTGCCGGGCACAATGGCGATGCGCGCGTCGCGGCCCAGGTGCAGTTCATCCACCGTCACCTGGGTGATATTGGCGGGGATCAGCAAGGTGCCGTAATCCGCCACGTCCAGTCGCTCCAGTTGCAACACGCCACTGCTGTTGGGCAGGCGCATCAACGAGTTGGTCTCGACGCTGACACTCTGGGCCAGGGCAATGGGGCTGACCAACAGGGCCAACAGAAAAACCTTACGCATGATTGGCCTCCTTGTTTACATCATTAGTCGGTGCCGGCGTCGAAAAGCTCTGCACATGGAACATACCCACCAGCAGGATCTGCAAGCGGTCACGCCAGGGATGGGCACGGGCTTTCACACTGCCGTTGAACAACAGCAGCTCCAGAATATGGGTCAACAACAATAGGCTGCCGGCCAGATTGACCAACAGGTGGAAAGGATTGATCAGTGGAGTGAACAGATTGACCACCACCACGGCCCAAAACAGCAACGTCAAACACTTCCCCAGCCCCCAAAACACCTTCATCCCGCACGCTCCCCTTGCACATTATTCTTTGGGCGCACAGTAACGACTTCTACAGGCGTTGTGCCAGTGAAGGATTAAAAAATTGATGAAGGGGCCCCTGTGGATTCCACAGGGGCCTTGAGGTGGGGTCAGCGGTTGATCTGGATTTCCACACGGCGGTTTAGCGCACGACCGTCAGCGGTTTTGTTATCCGCCACCGGATGGCTTTCACCGGCGCCGGTCACGGAGACGAAACTGCTGCGCGGGATGCCGGAACTGACCAAGTAGTCGGTCACCGAATGAGCGCGTCGTTCAGAGAGTTTCTGGTTGTAGGCATCTTTACCGACACTGTCGGTATGCCCGCTGACGCGTAGTTGCGCACTCGGGGCCTCTTTTTTCAGGCGGGTAGCAATGACGTCGAGCTTGGTTTTGTCGGCAGCCGTGAGCTTCGCGGAGTCGAACTCGAAGTGCACGTCACGAATCACGATGGTTTCTTCCTTGACCACCACCACTTCCTCTTGAACCACCGCTACCGGCACCGGAGGGCAGCCATTGGCGTCGACCTGCACGCCTTTTGGCGTGCCAGGGCACTTGTCGCGGCTGTCCGGTACGCCGTCGCCGTCTTCATCACCATCGCCATGCACCCAGCAATAGGCGCCTGCCATGCCGCCGATCAGCAACGCGCCGTAGCCTGCATAGGAAGAGCTTTGGGTTGCACCAATGGCCGCGCCGGTCACGCCGCCGACGGCGGCACAGGTGGGCCAGTCGGTTTTTTGCAAGCCTGCGCAACCTGTCAATACTCCGGTTAGCAGAACCAAGGGTAGAGCTGTCCGCATGATGCTCATCTGACTTTCTCCTGAGGGGATCGGCGGGGGCCGACGGGTGGAGTAAAGACGGCTCTTTTCATCTGCGCCAGCGTGTCACACCCCAGTATTCATTGGGTCGAGCGGTTTATTCTCGCCGCCCGCTCTAGGCCCGCACGCTCAGGCAGGCTAGTCTCTACGGTCCTGATGTGAGGATCTTCGATGACTGCCGGTATTTCTTCCCGTACACCCCAGCAAGCGCTCGCCGCGCTGCTTGATCTTCACGCGCCCAAACGCCTGCTGTTATTGGGCGCCAGCCAGTTCCCGGCGCTTGATGCCTTTAAGGAAGCGCACCCGGATACCGTGGTGTCCTTCGCCGAGCCCGGCCCCTTGCCCGCCGACCTCGCGGCCCAGCGTTTTGACCTGGCGCTGGTGGTCGACTGCCTGGAACACCTGTCAAAACCTGCGGGCCTGACCTTGCTGGGGGGCATTCGCAACCTCAATGCCAGCCGCATTGCAGTGTTGGTGGACCTCGCCGCCTGCCACTGGAAAGACACCGATTTCTTCTCCCTGGCCCTGCAAGCCAGCGAACGCTTCCAGCGCGACGATCAGGTTTTGACGCTGTTTACCTATGATCTGCTTGACTATAAACAGGTGCCGGATTGGCTGAACGCCCGCTTCTGGGCCAACCCGCAAAACTTTGGAAAGTATTGGTGGTAACCCGATGAGTACATCCATTTGCCCCTGCGGCAGTGGCAACCTGCTGGATGCCTGCTGCGGCCATTATCACGCCGGCCACCCGGCACCCTGCGCCGAAGCGTTGATGCGTTCGCGCTACAGCGCCTACGTGCTGGGCCTGGTGGACTACCTGGTGGCGACCACCCTGCCCGCGCAACAAGCCGGGTTGGACACAGATGCCATCGGCGCCTGGAGCGCCCAAAGCACCTGGCTGGGCCTTTCAGTGGAAAGCTCCGAGGTGTTCGGCGGCCAGCCGGAACACGCCTTCGTGACCTTTACCGCACGCTGGCACGACAGCACTGGCGAACACAGCCACCGGGAGCGCTCATCTTTCGTACAGAACAATGAGCACTGGTACTTTATCGACCCGACAGTGGACGTGAAGGCTGGGCGCAATGACGCCTGCGTGTGTGGCAGCGGGCAGAAATTCAAGAAGTGCTGTTCGGGCTACCTCTGACATTCATTGATACCCGGCAGGCTCGCGCTTGCTATGCTGACTCTTCAAAGGGGGTAATGGCATGGTTTCTAAGGCGCGGGTATTCAGGACATACAGCCTTCTACTGGCATTGACGCTAGGGCTCTCTGGCTGTGCATCGTGGTTCGCCGACGACGCGCCCGCCCCCGAGGTGCGGCTGGTCAAGGTCGACCCAGTGCGGGTCAAATTGCTGGAGCAGAAGTTCAAGCTGTATTTCCGTGTGGATAACCGCGACGACAACGATCTGACCGTACGCGGCCTGGTGTACAAGGTCAGCCTGGGTCCCCTGCTGCTGACCGAAGGTGAGTCCAACGAATGGCTGACCGTACCGCCCCACAGCCACGCTTTCTTCCGGGTATCGGTGCGCACCAACCTGTGGCCACAAATCCGCGATGTGGTCGACATGCTGAAAAATCCGCGCGAGCCCGTGCCCTATCGCCTTGAAGGCGAGTTGAAAACCGGTTTATTTATCGGGAACGACGTGCAGGTGATGCGCAATGGCGAGATAATCCCCGGCGATTCTATTCCGGAGCGACATCGATGACTCAGCAACCCCATGTCCATGGTCCTGACTGCAACCACGATCACGATCACCATGATCACGACCACGGCCATGTCCACGGCCCGAACTGCGGCCACGCTCACCAGGAGCCGGTGCGCAATACGTTGAAGGACGTGGGTCGTAACGACCCTTGCCCGTGCGGCAGCGAGAAGAAATTCAAGAAGTGCCACGGGGCTTGAGTTAAGAAACCCGATTCTCGAAACACTGCACATCCAACTGTGGGAGCGGGCTTGCTCGCGAAAGCGCAGTGTCAGTCAACCTCTCTGTTACTGATACACCGCTTTCGCGAGCAAGCCCGCTCCCACATTTAGCCTGCATTTCAAGGCCAGGATTTACGTTGAAACTGCAACACCACCTCCAATCCCCCTCCTTCCCGATTGCTCAAGCTCAACCGCCCGTCATGGGCACTGGCAATCGTATGCGCGATGCTTAACCCAAGCCCGTACCCGCCGGTTTCCACATTGCGTGAGCCTTCCACCCGGTAAAACGGCTCCATCACCTGTTCCAGTTGCTCCTGGGGAATCCCCGGCCCACGATCGCTGATGACAATCTTCAAGCTATCTGCCTTGTCTTCAACCCGGACCACGACTTCACGGCCATAACGCACTGCGTTCTCCAGAAGGTTTTGCACGCAACGCTTAAGGCTTCGGGCATATCCAGGCAGCGGCTGTTTGGCCCGCCCGTCTATCGTGACCGTCTCACCCACATCCTGCAGATCGGCCTGCAAGCTTTGCAGCAAGGCGTTGATGTCGATGTTCTGGCGCTTCTCGTTGATTTCGCCGCTGCTGACAAAATCCAGGGTGCTGGAAACCATGTGCTCCATTTCTTCGAGGTCGCTGCGAAAACGCTCCTTGGTGCGGTTGTCGTCGAGCATTTCCGTACGCAACCGCAAGCGTGTGATAGGTGAACGCAAGTCGTGGGAAATCGCCGCAAGGAAGCGCGTACGTTCGGCGATATTGGCGATCAGCCGCTGTTGCATGGCGTTGAACGCCTGAGCGGCACGGCGTACTTCGGTGGGCCCATCGAGGGCCAACGGTGGCTGTTGGATGTCCCGGCCCAACGCCTCGGCAGCCTTGGCCAGGGCATTGAGCGGGCGAATGGCCAGGCGCACCGCCACCAAGGCAATAATCACCAGCACCAACACCCGCAACAGATAAATACGCATCACGTAATCGAACAGCAAGTCCATCGGCGAAGTACTGGTCCAGCCCTGTTCCTCGGTGGCCTGCACCTGCAGCCAGCGCCCGTCCGGCAAACGCAGGTCAATCAGGAATTGCCCCACCACAGGCTTGGAGCTGAGCAGGGTCGACAACCCGGCACGCTGGCCCTCGGCATCCAGCAACTTGAGACTCAGTAGATGCAGGCTCTGGGTGTAGCCGGTTCTCTCCGACAGCACTTTATTCAGCAAGCGCTCGGTGGCCTGGTCGCTGTCGCTGATGCGGCTTGTCACCTCACTGGCCTGATCACTCAGGGTCAGGCGAAAGCCCGGTGTATCGAGCAGCTTGATCAGCCCATCCGCCTGCGCCGGATCGCTGTGCACCAGCCGCACCACGTCCGCCAGCCGCGTGGCGATCAGCCGGCTGGGGATTTCCAGGACCTGGCCGTGGCGCATGTCGTACCAGATGCTGCTGGTCAGGGCCTGGGCCGCGAGCATGCCACTGACCAGGATCAGCACCAGCCGGCCAAACAGCGAACGCGGCAGCAGTTTCACGATTGCAGCGCCACGTCGTCGGCGGTGAGCATATAGCCCTCGTTGCGCACGGTCTTGATCAACCCGGCCGGCAACTGCGAGCGCAGTCGGCTGACGCACACATCAATCGAGCGGTCGAACGGCGTGCTGTCTTTGTCGAACACGTGGTTGAGCAAAAAGTCGCGGCTCAGCGGCCGGTTGGGATGCTGCAACAACAGGCGCAACACCCGGTAATCGGAGTTGCCGAGGCTCACCACCACGCCTTCCGGCGAAAGCAATTGCCGGGCCCGGGTGTCCAGCTGCCAGCCGGCAAAGCTGATGCTCGGTGCTTCATCGAGCCGCGCCCGGTCCGGAAAACTCTGCACCCGACGCAGCACCACCTTGATCCGCACCAGCAGCTCCCGCGGGTCGAACGGCTTGGGCAGGTAATCGTCGGCGCCGATTTCCAGGCCGACGATCCGGTCGATCAGCGTGCCCTTGGCGGTGAGCATGATCACCGGCGTGTTGGAACTGACGCGCAATTCGCGGCACAAACTCAGGCCGTCTTCGCCGGGCAACATCAGGTCCAGGACGATCAGGTCGATGACATTCAGCGCCAGGCGGCGGCGCATTTCCTTGCCGTCACCGGCGGTGGACACCTGGAAGCCGGCGTCACTCAGGTAGTCGCACAGCAATTGGCGGATTTGCGGGTCGTCATCAACGATCAGCAGGTGGTCTTGCTTGGCCATGGGGCAATTCGTCCGAAACTCAAAAGGCAGGAGATAGCCGAAACTTCAGCCAGGAGTACGCGCAAATGTAATGGAATGTTGTGGGAAGCGGTAATCGCGCATCCCCATTACAAAGCCACGGCGTGGCGGCCGGTATCGGTCTTTAGACTACCGAATCTAAATGAGATTAATTGTAATTTAGCCTAGGTCACTCCGAATGCCATTGCCTACCCCTCGCGCCCTGTCGCTGCAATCTACCCTTGCGCCGATGTTCGGCCTGCTTGCCGCCGGCAGCGTTTCTCCCACTGCCTGGGCCGATGCGCCGGTGGCGGCGTCGAATGATTCGGTGCTGAGCCTGCCGGAAATCAAGATCGACGGTGAAGCCACTTCCGCCTTTAAAGTCGACCGGGTGACCTCGGCAAAAATCAGCCAGCCGCTGCTGGACGCCCCGCAAAGCGTAACCATCGTCCCGCAGCAAGTGCTCAAGGAGCAAAACGCGCAGACCTTGCAGGAAGTGTTGCGCAACGTGCCGGGCATCACCTTCATGTCCGGCGAAGGCAACCTGGGTTGGGGCGACCTGTTTTCGATTCGCGGGTTTTCCTCGGAGCAGAGCCTGACCGTCGACGGTGTGCGCGATGCCGGCCAATCGACCCGCACCGACACCTTCAACCTGCAACAGGCAGAAGTGTTCAAGGGCACCGGCTCGATCGAATCCGGCGTTTCCGCGGTAGGCGGCAGCGTCAACCTGGTGAGTAAAGAGGCACACCTGGGGGATGCCAACAAACTCTCGGCCGGCATCGGCACCGACAGCTACCGCCGCCTCACCGGCGATTTCAACAAACAACTGAATGACACCACCGCCCTGCGCATCAACCTGATGAAACACTACAACCAGGTGGCCGAGCGTGACGACGTGGACTACGACCGCTGGGGCATCGCCACCTCCCTCGGCTTCGGCCTGGGCACCGACACGCGCCTGTTTATCGACACCTTCTACCAGAAGGACGACAACACGCCGGACGGCGGTGTGCCGATCCAGCGCGGCACCGACGGCGACCGCATGCCCGGCGTGAAGCGTTCGAACTGGTACGGCGATTCGCACCTGTACACCCAGCAGACCAAAACCACCTCGCTGACCACCCGCTTCGAGCATGATTTCGACTGGAACGAAGCGACCCTGAAGAACCAGACCAAGTGGGAGCGCACCGACAACTTCGCGGTGCTCTCGCCCGCGCGCTTCTTCGCTGCCAACGCCAATGGCCAGAAAACCTGCACCGGCACGCGCTGTGCGACCTTGGGCTATACCGGTGTAGGACCAATCAGCCAAGTGCCCGGCAGCACGGTAAATGCCTACCCGGGATACGCCAACAGCGGTAACACCGCCTACGGTATTTTGCGAGGGAGCGACTTCGGCCAGTCGACGCGCTACACCATTCTCGACAACCAGACCGACTTCGCCTTCAAGCTCAATACCGGCGGGCTGGAACACGCGGTGGTCAGCGGGCTCGAGTTCTATCACGAGACCTACGGCGGCCTGAAACGCAACGCCGAAGTGCCGGCCGGCGATCTGTTCTTCGACATGAACGACCCGAACCACAGCTTTGCCAGCACTGAAGTGACCAAGGGTGAAGGCCAGCCACGCTCAGTGATCGACAACGCCGGCATCTACCTGGGTGACACCATCACCCTGAATGAACAGTGGCAAGTGCTCGGCTCCCTGCGCTACGACAACTGGCAGGCCAAAACCACCCAGCGTGGCCAAGCGTCCATCGACAGCACCGACGGTGCCGTGAGCGGCCGGGTCGGCGCGGTGTACAAGCCGTTGCCTAACGGCAGCATTTACGTGTCCTACAGCGAAGCGGCACAACCGTCAGCCCTGGGCGCGTCGACCAACAACCAGATCTACGGCGCTGCGAGCACCAGCAACTACACCCCGGCCAAGTCGAAGACCTACGAAATCGGCACCAAGTGGGACATTGCCCACGACCTGCTGAACGTCACCGCCGCGATCTTCCGCACCGAACTGGACAACTCCTGGGAATACCAGGACGGCGAAAGCGCCCCGGTACGCGCCCTCCCCGCCAAGCGCGTAGACGGTGTGGAGCTGGGCCTGCAAGGCAATATCACCCCGCGCTGGACGGTGTACAGCGGGTTCTCCGCGCTGAAAAGCACCCAAACCAAAGGTGCCAACAAAGGCGAGGAAGCCAAGAACGTTCCCGACCTGACCGCCAACCTGTGGACCACCTACGCCGTCACCGACGACCTGAGCCTGAGCTACGGCGCGCAATACGTAGGACGCCGCCGCTACAGCGACAACAAATACGTCGGCGGCCTGAACAACAACAGCAGCTACGCCACCGGCCCGTCCGGCGTGTACGCGATCTACACCCGCGACCACGAAAAGGCCCCCGGCTACTGGCTCAACAACGTGGCTGCGCAATACAAGGTGAGCAAGCAGACCACGGTCAACCTCAACCTCAACAACGTGTTTAACAAGTTCTACTACAGCCAGATCGGCGCGTCCCTGGACGGCTTCCAGCTCTACGGCGTCCCGGGCGCCGGGCGCACGCTTACCGCCAGTGTCGACTATGAGTTTTAAGCCGTGCTGATCGAAATCCCGGCCCTGCTGAATGCCGAAGAAGTCGAGGTGGCCATCGCCACCCTGCTCGATCAACCGTGGGTCGACGGCAAGGTCACCGCCGGGCAGCGCTCGGCCATGGCGAAAAACAACCGGCAGCTGTCGGAAGACGACCCGGTAGCGATTCGCCTGGGTGAGCAGATTCTGTCGCGGCTGTCGGACAACGCGCTGTTCATGTCCGCCGCCCTGCCGAAGAAAATCTATCCGCCACTTTTCAACCGCTACAGCGGCGGCGAAGCCTTCGACTGGCATATCGACAATGCGATTCGCGGCCTCAAGGGCGTGCGCGAACGGGTGCGCACCGATATTTCCGCCACCTTGTTCCTGGTTGACCCGGCCAGCTACGACGGCGGCGAACTGGTGATCCGCGACACCTTCGGTGAACACGCGGTGAAGCTGCCCGCCGGGCATTTGCTGATTTATCCCGGCAGCAGTTTGCACAAGATCAACCCGGTCACCCGCGGCGAGCGCATCGCCAGTTTCTTCTGGATCGAAAGCCTGGTGCGCGAAGACAGCCAGCGCCAACTGCTGCTGGACATGGACGTGGCGATTCAACGCCTCACCGCGCAACACGCCGACGACCACGCGCTGCTGCAACTGAGCGGCGCCTATCACAACCTTTTGCGGCGCTGGAGCGATGTCTGATGCGCCGCCTTCACCTGGAGTTCTCGCCATGCTGAAACCCCGCAACTTCCTCAAGCTGGGCGCGCTGTTTGCCGTGCTGGTCCTTGGCCACGCCGAAACCGCCGCCGCCCATGAAGTCACCGACGTGCTGGGCCGCAAGGTCGACGTGCCGGACCACGTGCAGCGCGTGGTGCTCGGCGAAGGCCGCTTGATTTCGGCCTTTGCCTTGCTGGACAAAGACGCGCCGTTCCAACGGATTGTCGGCTGGCAGAATGATTTGAAGCTGCTGGACGCCCACACCTATAACGCCTACGTGGCGAAATTTCCGACGGTAAAAGACATTCCGCTGATTGGTCAGGCGTCGGAGCAAAGCGTCAGCGCCGAGGAAATCCTCTCGCTGAAACCGGACCTCGCGGTATTCAGCATTTCCGGCCACGGTCCGACCGAACACAGCCCGGTGGCGGACGTGTTGGCCAAGGCGGGCATCGCGGTGTTGTTCGTCGACTTCCGTATCAACCCGGTGCAAGGCACCCACGCCAGCATGACCGCCCTGGGCCAGGCCCTTGGCCGGGAAACCCAGGCCAAGGCGTTCCTCGACTTTTATGACCAGCACATCAAGGTGATCACCGACGCCGTCGCCACCTTGCCGACCGGTCCGCGCCCGAGCGTGTTCCTGGAACTGCTGGCCGGCGCCTGGCAGGCACCCGGCCACACCACCGGCAAGAGCGGCATGGGCGAAGTGATCAAGCTGGTGGGCGGCCGCAACATCGCCGCCGACGTAGTGCCGGGGGCGCTGGGGGACATCAGTGTCGAGTACGCGCTGAAGGCTGACCCGGATGTGTATGTGGCCACCGGCAATCACAAGCCTGGGTTGATTCTGGGTGCTGGCGTGAGCGAAGAAGATGCGCGTGGCGCGTTTGACGCCGTGCTGGCCCGGCCGGAGTTTGTGAACCTTCGGGCAATTCGTGAGGGTAATTCCCACGGCTTGTGGCATGACTTCTACAACTCGCCGTACAACCTGCTGGCGATTGAAGCGCTGGCCAAGTGGGTGCATCCGGAGTTGTTCGCGAAGCTGGATCCGAAGGCGACCATGGAAGCGATGAACCAGCAGTTCCTCGGCATGCCATTGCAGGGTGCCTACTGGATTGATGGCAGGGCCAAGTAACTAAGGCTCACAACCCATTCCCTGCCTGGACACGGTTCCTGTGGGAGCTGGCTTGCCTGCGATAGCGGTGTTGGATTCACCATCGCCATCGCAGGCAAGCCTGCTCCCACACTGACCGAGTACCGACAGGGATTTTCGTCGTTTTCAAGGCTGCGAATCCAATGACCACTCAAACCCTCGACCTCGCCACCGCCAGCGAAGGCTACCGCCACCTGCTGGCCCGTCGCTGCTGGCTGCTCGCCCTGCTGGGTGGCGCGCTGATGTGCGCGATCCTCGTGGACCTGGCCAGCGGCCCGTCGGGCATGGGCCTTGGCGCCCTGCTGGATGGCTTGCTGCACCCGGCCCACCTGAGCGCCACCGACCAGGTGATTATCTGGAACGTGCGCCTGCCCTACGCCTTGATGGCGGTGTTGGTCGGTTGTGCGCTGTCGCTGGCGGGCGCCGAGATGCAGGCGATCTTGAACAACCCGTTGGCCAGTCCGTTCACCCTGGGGGTTTCCTCGGCGGCGGCGTTGGGCGCGTCCCTGGTGATTGTGTTTCCGGTGACAACGCTGTGGGTGTCGGCCAATACGGCGATTTCCATTTCGGCATTTGTGTTTGCCGCCGCCTCGGTCTTTTTGCTGCAAGCCATGTCACGCCTACGGGGTGCCGGGGTGGAAAGCCTGGTGCTTTTCGGGATTGCCCTGGTGTTCAGTTGCAACGCGGTGGTCGCCCTGTTGCAACTGGTCGCCACCGAGGACGTGCTGCAACAACTGGTGTTCTGGACCCTGGGCAGCGTGACCCGGGCCAACTGGGACAAGCTCGGCATCCTCGCGTTGGTGGTCGCGGTGGTCATGCCCTTCTCCTTCGCTGCCGCCCCGCGCCTCACCTTGCTGCGCATGGGCGAAGACCGCGCGCAGAGCTTTGGTGTGGACGTGAAACGCCTGCGGTTTTTCTCGTTGCTGCGCATCAGCCTGCTGTCGGCCACCGCTGTGGCGTTTGTAGGAACCATCGGATTTATCGGGCTGGTAGGTCCGCATATCGCGCGGATTCTGGTGGGTGAAGATCAGCGCTTCCTGCTGCCGGCCAGCGCGCTTGTCGGTGCTTTGCTGCTGTCACTGTCGTCCATCGCCAGCAAGCTGATCATGCCCGGCGTGATCGTGCCGGTGGGCATCGTCACCGCACTGGTGGGTGTGCCGATTTTCGTGTTGCTGGTGTTCAAGCGCGGGAGGCAGTTATGAGCACGGGATTGTCGATTCAGAACGCCCACGTCAGTTATGGACGACGCCAGATTGTGCATGACCTGAGCTTGCCAACCTTGGCCCACGGCAGCCTGACCGCGTTGATCGGGCCAAACGGTGCGGGCAAGTCAACGTTGCTGCGGGCGGTGGCCGGGCTGGAAAAGATGCAGGGCGTTGTCAGATTGGGTGACCTGGACCTGACGAAAATGTCCGTCGGTGAACGTGCCCGACGCGTGACCTATATGCCGCAAAACCTTCCGCCGGGGTTGAGCCTGAGCGTGATGGAAAGCGTGATCGCCGCGTTGCGGGTGGCGAATGTCGATGGCATTCCGCTTTCAAGCGACGCATGCATGCGCCAGGCCTTTGATGCGTTGCAAAGGATTGGCATCGCTCACCTGGCGGATCAGCTATTGAGCACGTTATCCGGCGGTCAGCGGCAACTGGTCAGCCTGGCGCAACTGATTGCGCGCCGGCCACAGGTGATGCTGCTGGATGAGCCCACCAGTGCGCTGGATTTGAACTACCAGTTAAAAGTCATGGACTGCGTGCGCGGCCTGGTACGGGAACACAACCTGATCGCCGTGGTGGTGCTGCACGACATCAACCTCGCCGCGCGTTATGCCGACCATATCGCGGTGCTGCGACAAGGCCGGTTACATGCCTGTGGCCCAGCGGACGAAGTGCTGGATGCGGCGCTGTTTGCCGAAGTCTATGGCGTGCAGGTCCGTATCGAACGGTGTTCGCAACAGACGTTGCAGGTGTTGGTGGACGGCGCCGTAACCTGACCCCCCTACGGGAGGAGGGTTTCTGAAGAGATGACGGTGGCGTATTCGCCGTGGAGGTTGCCCAACGACATGGCATGTACCGCCTCCGCCGAGTGCATCTGCCCAAAAAAGTCCGGCTTGTCGAAGGTGTAGCAGGCATCTTCGATAACCCAGGTCTCAAAGCCCAGGTTGCCGGCGCTGCGGGCCGTGGCCTCCACCGAGTTATGGGTGGCCACGCCCACCAGCACCACTTGCCGAATCCCCGCCTCACGCAAACTCGCCTCCAGACTTGTCCCACAAAACGCATCCGGCACCCGCTTCTGAACCAGCTGCTCACCCGTCTGCGGAATAAAGGCGTCCTGAAACTCCACCCCCGACTGCTCAGGCCAGAACACCGACTCCGGCGAGTGGGACAAATGCTGCACATGAATCACCGGCCAACCTTCGCGCCGCCAATGCCCCAGCAACGCCAGCATGCGCGCCTCGGCGTGCGGATTATTGCGCCGCCCCAGCCTGGGATGATGAATGCCTTTTTGCTGATCAATCAAAACCAACGCTGCGCCCGCACGAATTTCCATATCGATAGACCCAAATGTTTCATTGAATTTTCGTCACCCTAACATCACCTATACCTACAGGCATTCGCTCAAGCATCACCACCCTTGGAGAGCTTCATGATCGACCTGTATTACTGGACCACCCCCAACGGTCACAAAGTGTCGTTGTTCCTGGAAGAAGCCGGTCTGCCTTACGAGGTGCACCCGATCAACATTGGTCAGGGCGAGCAGTTCAAGCCTGACTTCCTGAAAATTGCCCCCAATAACCGCATCCCGGCCATCGTCGATCAGAACCCGACCGACGGCGGCGCGCCGATTTCCCTGTTCGAATCCGGCGCGATCCTGCTGTACCTCGCGGAAAAAACCGGCAAGTTCATTCCCCAGGATCTGCGCGGTCGTCAGGAAGCATTGCAGTGGCTGTTCTGGCAAATGGGCGGACTGGGACCGATGGCCGGGCAGAATCACCACTTCAGCCAGTTCGCCCCGGAGAAGATTCCCTACGCGATCAAACGCTATGTGGATGAGACCGCCCGTCTGTATGGCGTGCTGGACCGGCGCCTGGCCGACCGCACGTTCGTGGCCGGCGATGAGTACAGCATTGCCGACATGGCGATCTACCCGTGGATCGTTTCCCACAAGTGGCAGAGCCAGAAGCTGGAAGACTTCCCACATGTAGAACGCTGGTTCAACCACATCAAGCAACGCCCGGCGACGGTGCGTGCTTATGAGCTGGTGCAGAAGGTCAATCCGCCGAAATCCTGAAGGTAAGCCGAATCAAAAATGTGGGAGCGGGCTTGCTCGCGAATGCGGTGGATCAGTCACAACTTTTTAGCTGACACACCGCTTTCGCGAGCAAGCTCGCTCCCACACTGATTTGTGCCCGACTAGAAACCTTACGCAAATCCTGAAAATAAGCATCGCCTCCCGCTTGCGTCGTTTCGCCGCGCTCACTAACGTAGCGCCTTTACTGACGCTACCCCCGCAGGAGCTTTGCCATGGCCTCGCCAGCCCTCTCACATTTTCTTCCCCGGTTCGGCGTTGCCGCGGCCATTGCCAGTGCCTTGGGCCTGGCCGGTTGCCAGTTACAAAGCACCCAAGACACCCTGCCTCCGGTTTCCGGCGTGCAGCCCATCAAGGGCCTGGCGCAGAACGTTTCCGTACGTCGCAACAGCCAGGGCATCCCGCTGATTGAAAGCAGCACCTTCCACGATGCGCTGTTCACCCTGGGCTACGTGCACGCCAGCGACCGCATCACCCAGATGGTCACCCTGCGCCTGCTGGCCCAGGGCCGCCTGGCGGAAATGTCCGGGCCGGAAGTGCTGGATGTCGACCGATTCATGCGGGCGGTCAATCTGCGTAAGAGCGCCGGCGAGCTGTACAACGCCTCGTCGCCACGCCTCAAGCGCTTCTTTGAGGTGTATGCACGCGGGGTCAACGCCTACCTGTTCCGCTACCGCGACAAGCTGCCGCCAGACCTGGCCCAGACCGGCTACAAGCCTGAATACTGGAAGCCGGAAGATTCGGCGTTGCTGTTCTGCCTGCTGAATTTCAGCGAGTCGACCAACCTGCAGGAAGAGTTGTCCTCATTGGTGCTGGCGCAGAAAGTCGGCGCCGACAAACTCGCCTGGCTGACCCCAAGCTACCCGGATGAACCGTTGCCGGTGGCCGAATCCGACAAGCTCAAGGGCATCAACCTGAGCCAGATCCCGGGCCTCGCCGCGTTGACCAGCCTCAGCGAGCACCTCGGCACCTTGAACACCCTGGGCACTTCCAGCTCCAGCAACTGGGCGATCGGCCCGCAGCACAGCCGCAGCAACAAAAGCCTTTTGGCCAATGACCTGTCGACCTCGATGCAGGCCCCGTCGCTGTGGAACTACGTGCAGATCCGTTCGCCGAAATACCAGGCCGCCGGTGTTTCGATTGCTGGCCTGCCAACCCTGCTTTCCGGCTTCAACGGTAAGGTGGCGTGGAGCATGAGCCAGGTCTCGGGCGACACCCAGGACGTATTCCTGGAGAAGGTCAAGCGCCAGGGCAACGCGCTGTACTACGAGAACAACGGCAAATGGCTGCCCGCTATCGTGCGCAACGAAACCTACTTCGCCAAGGGCCAGCGGCCGATTCGCGAAGCGGTGTACGAAACCCGCCACGGGCCACTGCTCAACAGTGCCCAATCGCTGAACAGCGGCTACGGCCTGGCCTTGCAGACCGCCGATTTCAAGGACGACAAGAGCCTGGACGCGTTCTTCGACCTGTCCCGTGCGCAAACCGCCGGTAAAGCGTCTGACGCCACCCGGGAAATTCGCGCAATTGCCTTGAACATGGTGTTCGCCGATGCCAGCAGTATCGGCTGGCAAGTGACCGGGCGCTTCCCGAACCGCCGAGAAGGCGAAGGCCTGGTGCCATCGCCGGGCTGGGACGGGCGTTTCGACTGGGATGGCTACGCCGACGCGATGCTGCACCCTTACGATCAGGACCCGACCCAAGGCTGGATCGGCACCGCCAACCAGCGCACCATTCCCCGTGGCTACGGCATGCAATTGTCCAACTCGTGGGCGGCGCCGGAACGTGCCGAACGTATCGCGCAACTGGCCGGCAACGGCAAGCACGACAGCCGCAGCATGATCGCCATGCAGTACGACCAGACCACCACGTTCGCCGCCAAGCTCAAGAGCATGTTCCAGGCGCCGGGCATGGTCCAGCCGCTGAAACAGGCGATCGACGCATTGCCAGCGGCAGACCAGGCCAAGGCGCGGGAAGCCCTGGGTCGCCTGATGGCGTTCGATGGCCGTCTCGTCTCCACCTCTGCCGACGCGGCGATTTATGAGTTGTTCCTGCAGGAAAGCGCCAAGCAGATTTTTCTCGACGAACTCGGTCCGGAAAACAGCGCCACCTGGAAAGCCTTTATCGGCAACGCCAACCTGTCGTACTCAGCGGTGGCCGACCACCTGCTGGGGCGCGAAGACAGCCCGTTCTGGAATGACGCCCGCACCGGGCAGAAAACCGACAAGCCGGCGATCCTCGCCCGCAGCCTGGCCGCCGCGATCACCGCCGGCGATAGCGCACTGGGCGCCGATCACAAGGCCTGGCAGTGGGGCAAATTGCACAGCTACACCTGGAAGAACACCAGCGGCCAGAACATTCGCGGCCCACTGGCAGCGGGCGGCGATCACAACACGCTGAACAGCGCACCGTATAGCTGGGGCCAGAGTTTCGACACGACCCAGGTGCCGGCACTGCGGATGATTGTCGACTTCGGCCAGGTGGAACCCATGATGGGCCAAAGCGGCATCGGCCAATCCGGCAACCCCGCGAGCCCGAACTATGCCAATGGCATCGACCCGTGGTTGAAAGCGCAATACCTGAGCTTCCCGATGCAGCCGCAGAACTTTGACGGGGTGTATGGGAAGACGCGGTTGACGCTGGTGCCGGGGAAATAACCCGGTTTCCCTGACTCAACCAAATCAATGTGGGAGCTGGCTTGCCTGCGATGGCATCAACCCGGTCTGACTGCCAGACCGAGTCGCCAGCATCGCAGGCAAGCCAGCTCCCACAGTTGATCGCATCCATTTCCGATAGAACTTCTCCACCCGCCCCCGCCTCATAATTAACAAGCCCACTTCCACGGCACGCCCATGGACCTTGTTATCGCCCGGCCCGAAGGCCTCTACTGCCCCGCCGGGGATTTCTACATCGACCCCTGGCGCCCGGTGGAACGCTCCGTCATTACCCATGCCCACGGCGACCACGCCCGCAACGGCAATCAACACTATCTGGCCGCCGCTCCCGGCGAAGGCATCCTGCGCTCGCGCCTGGGCCAGGACATCAACCTGCAAACCCTGGCCTACGGCGAAACCCTGCGCCACCACGGCGTCAACTTGAGTTTCCATCCCGCCGGCCATGTCCTCGGTTCGGCCCAGGTGCGCCTGGAATACCAGGGTGAAGTCTGGGTCGCCTCCGGCGACTACAAAGTCGAGCCCGACGGCACCTGCGCGCCGTTTGAACCGGTGCGCTGCCATACCTTTATCACCGAATCGACCTTCGGCCTGCCGATCTACCGCTGGCAGCCCCAGGCGCAGATTTTTGCCGGAATCAACGACTGGTGGCAGGCGAATATCGCGGCCGGCAAGGCCAGCGTGCTGTTCTGTTATTCCTTCGGCAAGGCTCAGCGGATTCTCCACGGCATTGACGCCAGCATCGGCCCGATCCTCAGCCACGGCGCGGTCGAACCCCTGAACCGGGTGTACCGCGAAGCGGGCATCTATATCCCCGAAACCCTCTACGCCGGCGACTTCAAAAAGACCGACCCTTTGTTGCGCCAGGCCTTGATCATCGCCCCGCCCTCGGCCGGCGGCAGCACCTGGATACGCCGCTTCGGCGACTACAGCGACGCCTTCGCCAGCGGCTGGATGCGCCTGCGCGGCACTCGGCGGCGGCGCGGGGTGGATCGCGGCTTTGTGCTCTCGGACCACGCCGATTGGCCCGGGCTGTTGTGGGCCATCGAGCAAACCGGCGCTGAACGAGTGATGGTCACCCACGGTTCTGTGGGCGTCTTGGTCCGGCACCTGCGGGAAAAGGGCCTCGACGCGCAAGGGTTCACCACCGAATACGGCGATGACGAAGAGGAAGTCACGTCATGAAGGCCTTCGCGGAGCTGTACGCCAATCTCGACGCAACCACTTCCAGCAATGCCAAACTCGCGGCCTTGCAGGCTTACTTCCTACAAGCGCCCGCGGAAGATGCTGCATGGGCGGTGTACTTTTTATCCGGCGGGCGGCCCCGGCAACTGGTGCCCACCCGGTTGCTCCGGGACATGGCCACCGAAGCCGCCGGCATTGAGCCGTGGCTGTTCGAAGAGAGTTATCAGTCGGTAGGCGACCTGGCAGAAACCATTTCCCTGCTGTTACCGGAATCGCCCCACACCTCCGACGACGGCTTGGCGGTGTGGCTGGAAGAAAAACTCCTGCCCCTGCGTGGCCTGCCGCCAGAAGAATTGGCCGAGCGCCTGCCCGCGTTGTGGGCCCAACTGGATCAACCGAGCCTGATGCTGTGCATCAAGCTGATCACCGGCAGTTTCCGGGTGGGCGTGTCGAAGTTGCTCGTCACCCGCGCCCTTGCGGCCATGGCCGGTCTCGACAGCAAACGCGTGGCCCAGCGCCTGGTGGGTTACACCGACCTGTCCAACCGTCCGACCGCCGAAGGCTATTTGAAACTGATCGCTGCCGAATCGTCCGACGAGCATGCGCAACGCGGCGGGCAGCCTTATCCGTTTTTTCTCGCCCATGGCCTGGCGCAACCGGTGGAGCAATTCGAGGCCCTGCTCGGCTCTCCCGCTGACTGGCAAGTGGAATGGAAGTGGGACGGCATCCGCGCACAGTTGGTCAAGCGCGAAGGCCGACTGTGGATCTGGTCCCGGGGCGAAGAACTGGTCACCGACCGTTTTCCGGAACTTCATGACCTGGAAAACAGCCTGCCGGATGGCACGGTGATCGACGGCGAAATCGTGGTGTGGAAGGGCTCGGTGCAACCCTTCGCCCTGCTGCAACAGCGCATCGGCCGCAAAACCCTGAGCAAGAAAATCCTCGAAGACGCCCCCGTCGCGGTACTGGCGTATGACCTGCTGGAACACCGGGGCGAGGACTGGCGCAACCACACCCAGGCCGAGCGTCGGGCACAACTGGAACAGGTGATCAGCGACTGCGACCAGCCCACGTTGCGGGCGTCGCCTTTGCTGACCGGCAACACCTGGCAGGCCTTGGCGGAACAACGTGAAGCCTCCCGCAGCCTGGGCGTGGAAGGCATGATGCTCAAGGCCCGGGATGGCCTCTACGGCGTGGGCCGCACCAAGGACATGGGCGTGTGGTGGAAGTGGAAAGTCGACCCGTTCAGTGTCGATGCCGTGCTGATCTATGCCCAGCGCGGCCATGGCCGGCGCGCCAGCCTGTACAGCGACTACACCTTCGCCGTATGGGACGGCCCACCCGGCAGCCAACGCACGCTGGTGCCATTCGCCAAGGCGTATTCGGGGCTGACCGATGAAGAAATGCGCAAGGTCGACGCCATCGTGCGCAAGACCACCGTGGAGAAATTCGGCCCGGTCAGCAGCGTCACGCCGAGCATGGTGTTTGAACTGGGTTTTGAAGGGATTGCCCTGTCCAAACGGCACAAAAGTGGAATTGCCGTGCGTTTTCCGAGGATGTTGCGCTGGCGCCAGGATAAATCCGTCGAGGAAGCCGACAACCTGGCGACCCTGCAGGATTTACTGGCCTGACACGTCCCTCACGAACACCACATTTGAAAACTTCACACGCCCCAAAATAATGCATAGATTTATCAATGCCCATTTTCGGGCACTTCCTACTGGCACAACTCCTTAATCTCACCTTTTAAAACGACCATTCGGAAGTATGGTGCAGAAATTGCTACTTGAGTCCGGTCTGACACCGTTCAGTAACAGTCCTAACCGCGCCACAAGCGCTTATCTTGGTTTCCAGGGATTACATAATGAAAAAAGCATTGCTGACCCTTTCTGCACTGGCTCTGTGCATGGCCGCCGGTTCCGCGCTGGCCAAGGAATACAAGGAATTGCGTTTTGGTGTCGATCCGTCCTACGCGCCGTTTGAGTC
Source organism: Pseudomonas sp. TH34 (assembly GCF_016650865.1). Taxonomy (NCBI): domain Bacteria; kingdom Pseudomonadati; phylum Pseudomonadota; class Gammaproteobacteria; order Pseudomonadales; family Pseudomonadaceae; genus Pseudomonas; species Pseudomonas sp. TH34. The sequence goes on along the minus strand of NZ_JAEKFB010000020.1, from coordinate 603,089 downwards.
AAAAGCCGCTGATGGCAGCCTGGTGGGCTTCGATATCGACCTGGGCAATGCCATCTGTGCCGAGCTGAAGGTCAAGTGCAAGTGGGTCGAAAGTGATTTCGACGGCATGATTCCAGGCCTCAACGCCAACAAGTTTGATGGCGTGATTTCCTCGATGACCGTGACCGAAGCCCGTGAAAAGGCGATCGACTTCTCCAACGAGCTGTTCTCCGGCCCGACTTCCCTGGTGTTCAAAAAGGGCGCGAACTACTCCACGCCTGAGTCGCTCAAGGGCAAAAGTGTTGGCTACGAGCAAGGCACCATCCAGGAAGCCTACGCCAAGGCCGTACTGGACAAGGCCGGTGTGACCACCAAGGCCTACGCCAACCAGGACCAGGTGTACGCCGACCTGACTTCCGGCCGCCTGGACGCTTCCGTACAAGACATGCTGCAAGCCGAACTGGGCTTTTTGAAGTCGCCAGCCGGTGCTGACTACGAAGTCAGCAAGGCCATCGACGATCCACTGCTGCCGTCCAAAACTGCGGTCGGTATCAAAAAAGGTAACAAAGACCTCAAGGCCTTGTTGGATAAAGGTATCAAAGCGTTACACGATGATGGCACCTACGCCACCATCCAGAAGAAACACTTTGGCGATCTGAACCTGTACAGCGGCAAATAATGCCTGGGGCGCCCTTCCTCTGGAGGGGCGCTTTTTTATCGCCATAGGTCCTGAATTATGTTCGAAGATCTTTTGCAAACCCTGGGGCTCAGTGCCTTTAGCTTGAAGGGTTTCGGCCCGCTGTTGCTGCAAGGCACCTGGATGACCGTCAAGTTGTCAGTGTTTTCCCTGGCCGTCAGCGTGTTGCTGGGCTTGCTCGGCGCCACTGCCAAACTCTCCAGCCTGCCGTTCCTGCGGATTCCCGCACAGATCTACACCACCTTGATTCGCGGCGTGCCCGACCTGGTGCTGATGCTGCTGATTTTTTACAGCCTGCAAATCTGGCTGACCGGCTTTACCGACTTTATGGAATGGGACTACATCGAGATCGACCCATTCAGCGCCGGGGTGATCACCCTGGGCTTTATCTACGGTGCGTATTTCACCGAGACCTTCCGCGGTGCGATCCTCGCCGTGCCCCGTGGCCAGCTGGAAGCCGCCACGGCCTACGGACTCACGCGTGGCCAGCGGTTTCGCTTCGTGACCTTCCCGCAGATGATGCGCTTCGCCCTGCCGGGCATTAACAACAACTGGTGCGTGATGCTCAAGGCCACGGCCCTGGTGTCTATCATCGGTTTGGCCGACCTGGTCAAGGCCGCACAGGATGCCGGCAAGAGCACCTATCAGCTGTTCTATTTCCTGGTGATCGCCGCGTTTATCTACCTGTTGATCACCAGCGCGTCCAACTTCGTCCTGCGCCGCCTTGAACGGCGCTACTCCGCAGGCTCCCGGGAGGCAGTGCGATGATCGAACTTATTCAACAATACTGGCGCCCCTTCCTTTATAGCGACGGCCAGCACATCACCGGCCTGGCCATGACCATGTGGCTGCTCAGCGCCTCGATCTTCATCGGCTTCCTGGTATCGATCCCGCTGTCCATTGCGCGGGTGTCGCGCAATCGCTGGGTACGCTGGCCCGTGCAGTTCTACACCTACCTGTTTCGCGGCACGCCGCTGTATATCCAGCTGCTGATTTGCTACACCGGGATCTACAGCATCGCGGCGGTTCGTGCGCAGCCGGTACTGGATGCGTTCTTTCGCGATGCGATGAACTGCACCATCCTCGCCTTCGCCCTCAACACCTGCGCCTACACCACGGAGATTTTTGCCGGGGCAATCCGCAGCATGGCCCACGGCGAAGTCGAAGCGGCGAAAGCCTACGGCCTCAGCGGCTGGAAGCTGTATGCCTACGTGATCATGCCGTCGGCCCTGCGCCGTTCGCTGCCGTACTACAGTAATGAAGTGATCCTGATGCTGCACTCGACGACGGTGGCCTTCACCGCGACGATCCCGGATATCCTGAAAGTCGCCCGGGACGCCAACTCGGCCACCTACATGACCTTTCAATCATTCGGTATCGCTGCGCTGATCTACCTGACCGTGACCTTTGCCCTGGTCGGTCTGTTTCGTCTGGCGGAGCGTCGCTGGCTGGCCTTTCTCGGCCCCAGCCACTAAGGAGCCTTCATGCGTCATCAGATTCATCCACTATTGGCGCCGGTGCCGGGCACGGCGCGGCAGATCCACAGTTTCCACTTCGGGCCGGAACAGGCCGAAGGCAAGGTCTACATCCAGTCGTCGCTGCACGCCGACGAATTGCCGGGCATGCTGGTGGCCTGGCACTTGAAGGCGCGCCTGGCGGAGCTGGCCGCCGCCGGCCGCCTGCGCAGCGAGATCGTACTGGTGCCCATCGCCAACCCCACCGGCCTGGAACAGGTGTTGATGGACATCCCCCTGGGCCGCTACGAGCTGGAAAGCGGGCAGAACTTCAACCGTCTGTTTGTCGACCTGAGTGACGACGTCGGCAATCAAGTCGAAGAGCTGCTGGGGGATGATCCACAGCACAACGTCGAACTGATTCGCGACGCACTCACCATGGCGCTTGCGGCGCAGACACCCGCCACGCAGCTGGAATCCCAGCGCTTGGTGCTGCAACGCCTGGCGTGCGATGCCGACATGGTGCTGGACCTGCACTGCGACTTCGAAGCCGTGGCGCACCTGTACACCACCCCCGAAGCGTGGCCCCGGGTAGAGCCGTTGGCGCGCTATATCGGTTCGGAGGCCAGCCTGTTGGCTACCGATTCCGGTGGGCAGTCGTTCGATGAATGCTTCACCCTGGTCTGGTGGCAATTGCAGCAACGGTTTGGCGAGCGCTTCCCGATCCCGATGGGCAGCTTTTCCGTGACCGTCGAACTGCGCGGCCAGGGCGACGTCAACCACGGCCTGGCCAGCCTCGACTGCCAGGCGATCATCGATTACCTGATTCACTTCGGCGCGATCAGCGGCGACCCTGCACCGTTGCCGGACTTGCCCTACCCCGCCACACCGCTGGCGGGCGTCGAACCGGTGGCCACACCGGTGGGTGGCTTGCTGGTATTCAGTGTGCTGCCCGGCGAATACCTGGAAGCAGGGCAACTGATCGCCGAAATCATCGACCCCATTTCTGACCGCGTAACGCCGGTGCATTGCCGCAATGCCGGCCTGCTTTACGCCCGTTCGCTGCGACGCATGGCCACTGCCGGGATGGTCCTTGCCCATGTCGCCGGCACTGAAGCCTATCGCAGCGGCTATCTACTTTCGCCTTGAGGATGCACGCCCCATGTACAAATTGACCGTTGAAGGCCTGCATAAAAGCTATGGCGACAATGAGGTGCTCAAAGGTGTTTCGCTCAAGGCCAAGACCGGTGATGTGATCAGTTTGATCGGCGCCAGTGGCTCGGGAAAAAGCACCTTTTTGCGCTGCATCAACTTTCTTGAACAGCCGAATGACGGCGCCATGACCCTGGATGGGCAGCAGATTCGGATGGTCAGCGACCGCCATGGGATGCGCGTGGCGGATGATGCGGAGTTGCAGCGCCTGCGTACGCGGTTGGCGATGGTGTTTCAGCATTTCAACCTGTGGAGCCATATGAGTGTGCTGGAGAACATCACCATGGCGCCGCGCCGGGTGCTGGGTTGCAGCAAGAAAGACGCCGAGGACCGGGCTCGCCGGTATCTGGACAAGGTTGGGTTGCCGGCGCGGGTGGCGGATCAGTATCCGGCGTTTTTGTCGGGGGGCCAGCAACAGCGGGTGGCGATTGCCCGGGCGTTGGCGATGGAGCCGGAGGTGATGCTGTTTGACGAGCCGACTTCGGCGCTGGATCCGGAGTTGGTGGGTGAGGTGTTGAAGGTGATCCAGGGGTTGGCTGAGGAAGGCCGGACGATGATCATGGTGACCCATGAGATGAGCTTTGCCCGCAAGGTGTCGAGCCAGGTGCTGTTTTTGCACAAGGGATTGGTGGAGGAACAGGGTGCGCCGGAGGATGTGCTGGGTAATCCGAAGAGCGAACGGTTGCAGCAGTTTTTGAGTGGGAATTTGAAGTAGCCGGTCGGGGTGGGGTGGGGTGTATATCCGTTATTTAGGTAACGGCCACTTATGGTTCCGCTCTTACAGCCATCCCTTTCAAGGTCTGCGTTTAAAAGTCCGTTTAAGGCCATGTTTAAGTACGTTTATCCGACTTGGCCGCCTTAAGCACCCTAGCTGTTGAGACATGCGCCCGTGCTGCCTTACCTTCCAGCCACTCCTTGGGCTTGGCTACTTTGGGGCCACGAGGGCTTTTTGCTACGGACTTAGGTTTGATCATCCTTGCCAGGGCCAGCAATCGCTCTGCCAGCCCTTGCGGAGTCTTTTCAAGAGGGAAATTTTCCGCAGGCAATGCGATCTGCAAGCCTTGATAATCACTGCGAACATGCACCTCCAAATGGAAAATCGAAACCTGCCAACCCTCTGGCTGCGTTTCGCGGTGCGCCTGCTCAACGCTACGCTTGAGAACCGACAAAACGTTGTAAGCCAGGACCGCCGAGGCAAAGCCCAATAGCGCGGCTTTCGGGCTGCCAAGGCCTGTAATTTCACTGTCCAGTACCGACTCAAGGCGCTGAAACATTCCTTCGATACTCCAGCGATGACGGTATAAATCGGCTATCTGCCGGGCACCGATGGTGTCGGGCAAATTGCTCCAGAACCACATCACCAAATCACCTGAGTCATTCGCCGTTTGCAGGCTCAACTCAACACGTCGCCAGCGGCGGCCACCCTTCACTTCGATGATTTGTTCGCGAACGGTTCCGCTATCGACCGTCCCTGAGTCTTGCCACTCACTTTCCTGGACCAGGCGTGGATGCTTGCTGGGTTGGCGAACGATGAACGAAGCCCCCGTGTCCTCGCAGGCTTGCAGGATGGGCAGCGTGCAATAGAGCCGGTCAGCCATCCACAACTGGCCCGCGCATGCGCGGGCCAGCAGCGGTAAAACACTGACTCGCTCACTGGCGTAGGCATCTTCCCACGGCTGAAGATCAACGACTAAATCCAGATCCGGATCGTAGGCAACTACTGAAAATCCTGGGCGCGCTGCGCCGCGCTCATTGCGCAGAGCGCCTAGACGTTTTTCAGTGGCCGGCAAGTGGTTGCCATCCACAATACGCAACTGCCAGCCGGGCAGGATCGATGAATGGCCGAGCGTTTCGACGGTTGGTATCAAACGCTCGGCACTGCCCGAAATGAGGGCGCGAAGCAGCTCGGGTTCGGTTCGCTTGATCTTGTCATAGAGTGCCGAAACACTGACCGAAAGGCCCTCCATCTTGCGCGCCGCCGCGTGCAACGACGGCCTCAAGCCCAATGAAACAAGGGACATCAGCTCAACAACGGTTGAAAACAAAAGCTCACGTGAGTACTGCCGTTGGCGGTGATCATCGAACACCTTGTCAACCCAAGCGGCATCTACTGCCTGCTCTAATATCAACTTGGTCATGACGCTGGCCGGAGCCTGTTTTTCAAACCGTTCTAAAACCTTTTCCCACATAGTTTCGTCGTCCTGACTGGATTGGTTAGGGGATTTTAAACCAAGACCTTGAAAGGGATGGCTCTTACAGCGGCTCACTTTTGAAGAGCGCAAAAGTAACCAAAACGCTCTTGCCCCACCACTCGGCACCTCGCCTAGGCTCGGTGTGCCCTCACTCCGGCTTTGGACCGTGGGCCGCCGTCATGGGCCATCCCTGGCCCAGGACGGCTAACCTGGCGTCCTGCCAGGTTACCCACGCTCCAAAGCCTGCGTTCGGCCAGCGTGGTTTAACGGGGCGCCTAAGATCAAGATCAAAAGCAGATCAAGAGCACAGCGGCCTACCGGCCGGCTTGAGTGTCGAAGAGCAAAAGCCAAATCAAAAGCTAAAGCGGGCACGGTCAAATGTGGGAGCTGGCTTGCCTGCGATGGCATCAACTGGGTGTACCTGATGTACCGAGTTGTCTGCATCGCAGGCAAGCCAGCTCCCACAGAAAAGCAGCTTTGCTTTCGCTCTGGTCTTTGCCTTCGCTTTTAACACTCAAGCCGGCCTGTAGGCCGCTGTGCTCTGCTTTTGATCTGCTTTTGATTTTGATCTGCAAGCCCCGTCAACCACGATGGCCGCAAGCAGGCACGGTGGAGCGGGTAAATCGGCAGGGATGCCGATTTAGCCGCGCCGGGCCATGGATGGCCCGTCGCGGCCGCCCGCGGAATCGGGCCGGAGTGCGGGCATGCCGAGCCTAAGCGAGGCACCGAGTGGTGGGGCAAAGACCTTTTGGTTACTTTTGGGGCGTTTGCCAAAAGTGACCCGCTGTAAGAGCGGAACCATAAGTGGCCGTTACCTAAATAACGGATATACACCCGAAAACCCAGCAATCGCAGTTAAACCTTTCCCCCACCCCACAGGTCTCTGAATTACACCCCCAGAGCCCCAAGCATGGCCAAATCCCGCAATTTCGCCAAAGATTGGTTCACCGCCAAAAACTGGAACCCATTCGCCTTCCAGAAACAGGTATGGAAGGCCGTGAAGGAAGGCCAATCAGGACTGCTCCACGCCAGCACCGGCGCCGGCAAAACCTACGCCCTGTGGTTCGCCGCCCTCAACCGCTTCGCCATCACCGAAACCACCCCCCGCAAACGCAAAGCCCCCGCCGAACCGCTGACAGTCCTGTGGATCACCCCAATGCGCGCCCTCGCCGCAGACACCGCCCGCGCCCTTGAAGCACCATTGGAATCCCTGAACATCCCCTGGACCGTCGGCCTGCGCACCGGCGACACCAGCAGCAGCGAACGCGCCCGCCAGAGCCGCCGCCTGCCCACCACCCTGATCACCACCCCGGAAAGTCTCACGCTGATGCTGGCTCGCGCCGACAGCCAGACCAGCCTGTCACACCTGCGCATGGTGGTAGTGGACGAATGGCACGAACTGATCGGCAACAAACGCGGCGTGCAACTGCAACTGGCCCTCGCCCGCCTGCGACAATGGCGTCCAGAGCTGATTGTGTGGGGCATTTCCGCGACCCTGGGTAATCAGGCCCACGCACTGGAGGTGTTGATCCCACAAGGCGGCGGGATCAACGTCCAAGGCCAAACCACCAAACAGTTGCAAGTGGACACCCTGTTGCCACCGGTTATCGAGCGCTTTCCATGGGCCGGCCATATCGGCCTGAAAATGCTCCCGCAGGTGGTGGCCGAGGTCGATGCCAGCAGCAGTTGCCTGGTGTTTACCAACACGCGAGCGCAATCGGAAATCTGGTACCAGGCCTTGCTCGACGCTCGCCCCGACTGGGCCGGAGTGATTGCCCTGCACCACGGTTCGCTGTCCAGGGAAACCCGGGACTGGGTGGAGCGAGCCCTGAAGGAGGGGCAACTGAAGGCCGTGGTGTGTACGTCGAGCCTGGACCTGGGGGTGGATTTCCTGCCGGTGGAACGGGTACTGCAGATTGGCTCGGCCAAGGGCGTGGCGCGCCTGATGCAGCGCGCCGGGCGTTCCGGCCATGCGCCGGGCAGGCCGTCGCGGGTGACGCTGGTGCCGACCCACAGCCTGGAGCTGGTGGAAGCCGCCGCCGCGCAGGATGCTATCGCTGAACGGCGTATCGAAGCCCGGCAGTCGCCCCACAAGCCTTTGGATGTGCTGGTGCAACATCTGGTGAGCATGGCGCTGGGCGGCGGTTTTGTGCCGGATGAGCTGCTGGCGGAGGTGCGTACCGCATGGGCCTATCGTGACTTGAGCGAAGCAGATTGGGCCTGGGCCCTGGGCTTCGTGCGTCATGGTGGGCTGTCGCTGACGGCCTACCCGGATTACCGGCGGGTCGAGCCGGACGAACACGGCATCTGGCGCGTTCCCGACGCACGACTGGCGCGACGCCATCGCATGAGCGTGGGCACCATCGTCAGCGACGCCAGCATCCAGCTGAAATTCTGGAGCAAAGGCGGCGGTGGCAAGACCCTGGGCAGTGTCGAGGAAGGCTTTATTGCACGGCTGAAGCCGGGAGATGGTTTCCTGTTCGCCGGGCGCTTGCTGGAGTTGGTGCGAGTAGAAAACATGACCGCCTATGTGCGACGCAGTACCGCGAAAAAGGCTGCCGTGCCGCGCTGGAACGGCGGGCGAATGCCGCTTTCCAACGAGCTGGCCCAGGCGGTGGTCGAGCGCTTTGATGCGGCTGCCCATGGGCAATTCCTCGGCCCGGAGATGCAGGCGGTGCAACCGTTGCTGGACACCCAGTTGCGCTGGTCCGGGCTGCCCACCCGCGAGCATTTGCTGGCCGAGGCCCTCAAGTCCCGGGAAGGCTGGCATCTGTTCCTGTATCCGTTCGCCGGGCGCCAGGTGCACCTGGGGCTGGCGAGCCTGCTGGCCTGGCGGGTCAGTCGGCAGCAGGCGGTGACGTTCTCGATTGCGGTCAATGACTACGGGCTGGAACTGCTGAGCGCGACCGAGGTGGACTGGCCTGAGTTACTGAGCGGGGAGTTGCTGAGTGCGGATGATCTGCTGGATGACGTGGTAGCGAGCCTGAATGCCGGTGAGCTGGCCCTGCGGCGCTTTCGCGAGATTGCGCGGATCGCCGGGCTGGTGTTTGCCGGCTATCCCGGTGCGCCGAAAAGTACGCGTCAGGTTCAGGCATCCAGCGGCTTGTTCTTTGAAGTGTTCAAGCAATATGACCCGCAGAATCTGTTGCTGACCCAAGCCGGAGAAGAAGTCCTGCGGGAAGAGCTGGATATTCGTCGGCTGGAAGAGACGTTGCGCCACTTGTCTGGGTTGAAATTGGATTTGCATCGGATAAAACGGCCTACGCCGCTGGCGTTCCCTTTACTGGTGGAACGTTTTCGGGAAAGCCTGAGTTCGGAAAAACTCTCGGAGCGGATTGCGCGGATGGTCAAGGATCTGGAAAAAGTCGCCGATAACGGGAAGCCCTGATGCCCGCTCATTACCCGATACACTTGGCGGGAGAAGCGCTGTGGTTGCTGGCGGACAAGGCTGTGTATTGGCCCGCGAGAAAGTGCCTGCTGATCGCCGACGCGCATTTTGGCAAGGCGTCAGCCTATCGCAGCCTGGGCCAGCCAGTGCCGCAGGGCACGACGACGGACAACCTGCAGCGCCTGGACCGGCTGTTGGCGGCTTTCCCCGGTGCGCAGGTAGTCTTTCTCGGCGACTTTCTCCACGGGCCCGGCTCTCACGCCAGCGGCACCCTGAATGCGCTGAGAGCCTGGCGTGAGCGTCATGCAGACGTGGGACTCACACTGATTCGCGGCAACCATGACAAGCGCGCTGGCGACCCACCGGTAGATCTGAACATTGAGGTGGTGACCGAACCCCTGCTGATGGGCCCGTTTGCGTTGCAGCACGAGCCCGACGCCCACGCCAGCCACCATGTGCTGGCTGGGCACGTGCATCCGGTGTATCGCCTGCGGGGCAAGGGCCGGCAAAGCTTGCGCCTGCCGTGCTTCCTGCTCGGCAACCAGGTCAGCCTGTTGCCGGCGTTTGGCGCATTTACCGGGGGTTATTCAGTGACGCAGGAAGAAGGCAGCCGGATCTTCGTGATCGGAGACCATGAAGTATGGCCAGTGCGTTGAGCATCTGACCATTGGCGACACGTGCAGGAAATCAAGCCACAGGGGCGGGAGGCGGTTCGTCGGGGAGCGTAGGTTCGCCAGGCTCTTCAGGCTGGTTGGGCCAGGGATCATCCGGGCCGGGCTGGCCGGGAATGCCGCCTGCGGCGGGATCGGCCATCAAGGACCAGGCCATCACACCAATCTGATTGGGTTCAAGCCGGGCGAGTTCGGCGCTGATTCGCGGATCGAGCTTCATAGGGGACTCCTCAAGCGTGGCCCGGCGCGTTGTGCACGCGTCGGGGCAGTACACTCAATAGAGTGCATGCCCGCTGACAAATTCCCTTAGCCTGTAAGACGATTCGATCAGGTGCGTGGGAGAGTAACGCCGCGCTGGCCCTGATACTTGCCGCCACGGTCCTTATAGGACACTTCGCACTCTTCGTCGGATTCGAAGAACAACATCTGTGCGACACCTTCGTTAGCGTAGATTTTTGCCGGCAACGTGGTGGTGTTGGAGAACTCCAGGGTGACGTGCCCTTCCCATTCCGGCTCCAGCGGCGTCACGTTGACGATGATGCCGCAGCGCGCGTAGGTGCTCTTGCCCAGGCAGATGGTCAGGACGTTGCGCGGGATACGGAAGAATTCGACGGTGCGCGCCAGGGCGAAGGAGTTAGGCGGGATGATGCAGACGTCGCTCTTGACGTCGACGAAGCTTTTTTCGTCGAAGTTTTTCGGATCGACGGTTGCCGAGTTGATGTTGGTGAACACCTTGAACTCATCGGCGCAGCGTACATCGTAGCCGTAGCTGGAAACCCCGAACGAAATCAGCCGCTCAGCGCCTTCGCCGCGCATCTGGCGCTCCACGAAGGGCTCGATCATGCCGTGCTCTTGCGCCATGCGGCGAATCCACTTGTCCGATTTGATGCTCATGGCGGGTGTCCTGAATAGCGAGGTGAAAAAATTCTGTTGGGCATCTTACCGGGGCTGGCCCCGTGGTTCAAAGGGGCGGCTGTTTTTCTTGGCGCCGCGCAGCCCCTGCTGGGCGGGACGCACCTTCAATTGCGGGGTATTGGTGCGGTATCAGGCTGCCGCCAGTCACGAAAATAGAGAAACCTTCGGAAATACCATTGGCACGTTCCTGAAAAAGGGTTAAGGTGGCGCCACTGTGCTGCTTGTGTCACTGAGAATCTCTACACGATATGTTGAATTTCGATCCAACCATCTCCAAGAATTTTTCCTGCTCTTTGCACTCAGTCTCGGCCAGGGCTTTTCCTGAGTCGCAGTTAACTTTGTCCAAGGAGATACACCATGTCTAATCGCCAAACTGGTACCGTTAAGTGGTTCAACGATGAAAAAGGCTTCGGCTTCATCACTCCACAATCCGGTGACGACCTGTTCGTTCACTTCAAAGCTATCCAATCCGACGGCTTCAAAAGCCTGAAAGAAGGCCAACAGGTTTCTTTCATCGCTACCCGCGGTCAGAAAGGCATGCAAGCTGAAGAAGTTCAAGTTATCTAACTTGTACTGATTTAGTCGAAAAGCCCCGCCCTTAAAAGCGGGGCTTTTTTGTGCCCGCTCGTTCCCACGCTCTGCGTGGGAATGCCTCTTGTGACGCTCTGCGTCACGCCTTGGGACGCGGAGCGTCCTGGGCTGCATTCCCACGCAGAGCGTGGGAACGAGCAATCACACGATGTAATTCCATGCACAAAAAAATGTGGGAGCCCACCTATGTGGGAGCCGGGCTTGCCCGCGATAGCATCACCTCGATCTATCAGTTGCACCGAGGTGATGCTATCGCAGGCAAGCCAGCTCCCACACAAGCCCGCTCCCACATTTCGTCCTGCGTCGTTTACTGGAACAACGACTCACTCGACAAGCCATTCTTCTCCAGGATCTCGCGCAAGCGCTTGAGACCCTCGACCTGGATCTGCCGCACCCGCTCACGGGTCAAGCCAATCTCCAGGCCAACATCTTCCAGCGTGCTGCTTTCGTGGCCGCGCAGCCCGAAGCGGCGAATCACCACCTCACGCTGTTTGTCCGTCAGCTCCGAAAGCCACTGGTCGATGCTTTGCGACAGATCGTCGTCCTGCAGCAACTCACAAGGGTCCGTAGGACGATCATCGGTCAGGGTGTCCAGCAGGGTTTTATCCGAATCCGGACCCAGCGAGACATCGACTGAAGACACCCGCTCATTGAGACCGAGCATGCGCTTGACCTCTCCCACCGGTTTTTCCAGCAGGTTGGCGATTTCTTCAGGCGAAGGTTCATGATCGAGTTTTTGTGTCAGCTCGCGCGCCGCCCGAAGGTAGACGTTGAGCTCTTTGACCACATGGATCGGCAACCGGATCGTACGGGTTTGATTCATGATCGCCCGTTCGATGGTCTGACGAATCCACCAGGTGGCGTAGGTTGAAAAGCGAAAACCCCGCTCAGGGTCAAACTTCTCCACCGCCCGGATCAAGCCGAGATTGCCTTCCTCGATCAAGTCCAACAGGGACAGCCCACGATTGACGTAGCGTCGGGCGATTTTCACCACCAGCCGCAGGTTGCTTTCAATCATGCGCTTGCGCCCAGCCGGATCGCCCTTTTGCGACAAGCGCGCAAAAAAGACTTCTTCTTCGGGAGTGAGCAGAGGGGAAAAGCCGATTTCATTGAGGTACAACTGAGTCGCGTCGAGCGCCCGGGTGTAATCAATGTACTTGTGTTGCTTTAACGCGGTGGAGTTCTTGGATTTGGTGCGAACTGAAGGTACAGCAGGTCCCTCATTCGACATCGATTCCGTAGCAATGCCGGTCTCCATAAGGAGAACCTCATCGTCGATGTCAAACTCCGGCGCTTCTTTACTGAGAGCCATTGTTATAGTCCTTTGGTGAGTTCGACCTCAAGCTCAAGCGACGCCTTTATCCTTGGCAACGCTGGAGCCTGTTCCTTCTACGTGAGGGAACAGGCTGTGCAACATATCAACGACGGGGAAGGAATTGCAGCGGATCAACAGGTTTCCCTTGGCGGCGAATCTCAAAGTGCAGTTTCACCCGGTCTGTACCAGTTGACCCCATTTCGGCAATTGTCTGTCCGACTTTGACCTGCTGCCCCTCCCGAACCAACAGCCTGCGGTTATGACCGTAGGCACTGACGTAGGTATCGCTGTGTTTGATGATGACCAGCTCGCCGTAGCCCCGTAAACCACTCCCGGCGTACACCACTGTCCCATCAGACGCAGCTAAAACAGGCTGTCCCAAATCTCCGGCGATATCAATGCCTTTATTCAAACTACCGTTTGAAGAGAATTTTCCAATAAGAATGCCATTTGAGGGCCATCCCCAACCCGTAGGAGCAGGCCCTGCTGGCGGCAGCGGCGCAGGTGCCGGCTTGCTCGCAACGCTAGGCGCGGCGGTGCCTGCAGGCCGGGTGATGATGGTGGTTTTGCTCGAAGACGACGGCGAAGAAGCTGTGTTTGTGACGACGGCGGTCGGTGTTGAACCGGTACGGCCATCGAAACGAATGGTCTGACCTGGATGTATCGTATATGGCACAGGAATGTTGTTACGGGCGGCCAGCGCTTTGTAATCCCAACCATAACGGAAGGCAATCGAGAACATCGTATCGCCCTTGCGCACGACATATTGCCCGGTGGTAACCGTAGGCTTTTGCGGCACCGCATTATTGCGGTCGACCACCCGGGCACCACCGGATGGCGTGCTTGAGCAAGCCGCCAGCAAGGAACTCAAGACAAGGCCAATCACCAGTCGCTGAAAGCTTGTTTGACTCATACGCTGTGCAATGACCGTGAGACTCACCCGCCGCTCCCTTTGTGGTGGCTGACTATGAACGCCTGTATCAGGCTTGAAATATGACGCAAGTATAACTGGCCATTGGGTTTTTACTGGAAACACGATTCTAAAGAAATTTTCATCATGTTTAATTCCCACGGCGGATCACGTTGACTCAATAGACCCCGCTGTAAGACACATACCCGGCAATAGAATTCAGTACGCAGGAATAATTGATCAGGCCAGCGGACCGTTAAGCAACGGGACAAAACGCACCGCCCCGAGCACATGCCGGGAAAAGCCTTCTTCCTCGCGAATGATCAACATTAATTGTTGCACTTCGCCGGAGCCCACCGGGATCACCAGGCGCCCGCCGGGAGCCAGTTGATCGAGCAAGGCCTGGGGCACGTCGGTGGCCACGGCGGTGACGATAATGCCGTTATATGGCGCCAGCGCCGGCCAGCCTTCCCAACCATCCCCCCAACGAAACACCACATTGCGCAGGTTCAGCTCCACCAGGCGTTCCTTGGCCCGGTCTTGCAGCACCTTGATGCGCTCGACCGAAAACACCCGCTCAACCAGCTGCGACAACACGGCCGTCTGGTAGCCGGAGCCGGTGCCGATTTCCAGCACCTTGTCCAGCGGGCCCGCCGCCAGCAACAGCTCACTCATCCGCGCCACCATATAAGGCTGGGAGATGGTCTGGTTGTGGCCGATGGGCAGCGCGGTGTCTTCATAGGCACGATGCGCCAGGGCTTCATCGACAAACAAATGCCGCGGGGTACGCCGGATGACTTCCAGCACCTGGGCGTTGGACAGCCCTTCTTCATACAGGCGCTGGATCAATCGCTCGCGGGTGCGCTGGGAAGTCATCCCAATGCCCCGTCGCAGCAGGTCGTCTTGTTCGCGCGCCATCAGAGCACTCCCTCCAGCCAGCCATCGAGGCTACTGAAGGCATCACTGAAGGTGCGATCAAGTTGCAACGGAGTAATCGAAATATAACCTTGCATCACCGCATGAAAGTCCGTGCCTTCACCGCCGTCTTCGGCATCGCCGGCAGCGGCGATCCAGTAACCTTCCTTGCCGCGCGGGTCTACCACCTTCAGCGGTGCCGCGGCGCGGGAGCGATGGCCCAGGCGGGTCAGCTTGAAGCCGCGAATATGCTCAAGAGGCAGGTTCGGAAAATTGACGTTCAGCACCGTACGCGGCGGCAAATCCAGAGTGTGATGGGCCTCCACCAGCTTGCGGGCGAAGTAGGCCGCCGTCTCCAGGTTGTCCAACTGACGCGACGCCAGCGAAAACGCGAACGAGGTCCGGCCCAGGAAACGCCCCTCAAGGGCCGCCGCCACCGTGCCGGAATACAGCACGTCGTCACCGAGGTTGGCGCCCAGGTTAATCCCGGAAACCACCAAGTCCGGCTCGCGGTCCAGCAGGCTGTTGATTGCCAGGTGCACGCAATCGGTCGGCGTGCCATTCACGCTGATAAAGCCGTTGGGCAACGTCTGTATGTGCAACGGACGGTCGAGCGTCAGCGAGCTGCTGGCGCCGCTTTTGTCCTGGTCCGGGGCTACCACCACGCACTCGGCGTAATCCGCCAGCGCAGCATGAAGCGCGGCAAGGCCGGGTGCGGTGACCCCGTCGTCGTTAGATATCAGAATACGCATGGGCTGTCCGTCTGCCCCACCGGCACCAGATCTACAAGCTCGCGCACCAAGACAGTGGCGAAGCATCCGGCCGGCAGGACGAATTCCAATTGCAGAATGTCAGGTTCGGGATAATGCCACGTCAACCCGCCAATGGGCAGTCGAAGAATGCGACGTTCCTGGCTCATGCCGGCATTCACCAGCCAATCCCGCAGGTCAGCTTCACCGTCGGCGATCGCCTGTTCCAGAGCGAAGGTTGCCCCCGACGCCGGCGAATCACCTTCGCCCCACTGTGGACCTGTGGGATGCAAGTCGAGAATCGCCAGGCGCGGGTCGCTGCATTCAGCCTCCCCCGCCGGGAAAAAGCTGCGGCTGTCGGTAAACGCCAGCAAGTCACCGACCTGGGCGCGCTGCCAGGAACCGTCGGCTACCCGCGCCGCCAGCACTTTATTGAACAGGAAGCTGCGGGCCGTCGAGAGCAAGCGCGAACGCACATTGCGCTGCTCCGGCAAGGCCTTGCGCGCGGCCCAGTCGCGGGCATCGACGACGTTGCCGCCGTTATGACCGAACCGCTGGGCGCCGAAATAGTTGGGAATGCCTTGCTTGGCGATCAGTTGCAGGCGCGCGTCGATAGCCGCGGCATCACCGGCAAACTGGGTCAGGCGCAAGGTAAAGCCGTTGGCCGAATGTGCGCCGCGCTGCAGCTTGCGCTTGTGACGGCCGGTCTTGAGGATCTTCAAGGTCTCGTTTTCAGCAGCGCTCAGGTCCGGGTCCGCCTTGCCCGGCAATTGCACACTGAACCACTGTCGGGTCAGCGCCTGGCGATCCTTGAGCCCGGCGTAGCTGACGGTGCGCAACGGCACGCCCGCCGCCTTGGCAATCCGCCGTGCCGCTTCTTCGGTATTCAGGCCGCGCTTTTCCACCCATAACCACAGGTGTTCACCCTCGCCGGTCAGCGGGATATCCAGCACTTCATCCACTTGGAAATCTTCAGCGATGGCCTTCAGAACAGCGCTGCCCAGGGCCTCGCCATAGGCACGCGGGCCCAGCAGTTGCAGATCATTCATGCGCGCAGCAACAAGGCAACGGAGTGCACGGCAATGCCCTCTTCGCGACCGGTAAACCCGAGCTTTTCGGTGGTGGTGGCTTTTACGTTCACTTGATCCAACTCAACTTGAAGATCCGCGGCAATCAGCGCGCGCATCGATTCGATATGCGGGGCCATCTTGGGCGCCTGGGCGACGATGGTGTTGTCGACGTTGCCGACCTTCCAGCCCTTGGCATGGATCAAGCCGACCACGTGACGCAACAGCACACGGCTGTCCGCGCCCTTGAAGGTCGGGTCGGTGTCCGGAAAGTGCTTGCCGATGTCACCCAACGCGGCGGCGCCGAGCAAGGCATCGCTCAAGGCATGCAGCACCACGTCGCCGTCGGAATGAGCCAGCAACCCGTGGTGGTGCGCGATCCGCACGCCGCCCAGGGTGATGAAATCGCCTTCGGCGAAACGGTGCACATCATAGCCGTGGCCAATACGCATAAAAAAACGCCCCGATTTAATTCAGGGCGTGATTCTACCTACTTTTGCCTCACATTAACCGAGCAAAGCGCGCGCGTGATGGCGTAAATGGTCTTCGATGAAGCTGGCGATAAAGAAGTAGCTGTGGTCATAGCCCGGTTGCAGGCGCAGCTCCAATGGATGGTTCGCCGCCCTGGCCGCTTGTTGCAAGGCTTCAGGCTTGAGCTGAACGGCCAGGAAATCGTCACGATCGCCCTGGTCCACCAGCAGCGGCAGCTTTTCCGAGGCTTCGCTGATCAACACGCAGGCGTCCCATTCGCGCCACTTCGATCGCTCTTCCCCGAGATAGCGGGAGAACGCCTTCTGGCCCCACGGGCAATCCATCGGATTGTTGATCGGCGAGAACGCCGACACCGACTGATAACGCCCCGGGTTGCGCAAGGCACACACCAGTGCGCCGTGGCCGCCCATGGAGTGGCCGCTGATCCCGCGTTTGGCCGACGCCGGGAAATGCGCCTCGATCAATGCCGGCAATTCCTGCACCACGTAATCATGCATCCGATAGTGCTGGGCCCAGGGTTCCTGGGTGGCGTTCAGGTAGAAGCCGGCGCCGAGGCCAAAGTCCCAGGCATTGTCCGGATCACCCGGCACACCGGGGCCGCGGGGGCTGGTGTCCGGCGCAACAATGATCAACCCCAGCTCGGCCGCCATGCGCTGGGCGCCGGCCTTCTGCATGAAGTTCTCATCGGTGCAGGTCAGCCCCGACAGCCAGTACAGCACCGGCAATTTTCCGCCCTGCTCCGCTTGCGGCGGCAGGTACACGGCGAAGGTCATGTCGCAACCCAGCACGTCGGAATGGTGCTTGTAGCGTTTATGCCAGCCACCGAAGCTTTTCTGGCACGACAGGTTTTCCAGACTCATGGCCGACCTCAGAAGTGAATGACGGTGCGGATGCTCTTGCCTTCATGCATCAGGTCAAACGCCTTGTTGATATCTTCCAGGCCCATGGTGTGGGTGATGAAGGTATCCAGCGGGATTTCGCCGGTCTGGGCCATCTCCACGTAGCTTGGCAATTCGCTGCGACCCCGCACGCCACCAAACGCCGAACCGCGCCAGACGCGACCGGTCACCAGTTGGAACGGACGGGTAGCAATTTCCTGACCCGCACCGGCCACGCCGATGATCACCGACTCGCCCCAGCCTTTGTGGCAGCACTCAAGGGCCGCACGCATCAGTTGGACATTGCCGATGCACTCGAAGGAAAAGTCGACGCCGCCATCGGTCAAATCGACAATCACGTCCTGGATTGGGCGATCGTAGTCTTTCGGATTGATGCAGTCGGTAGCGCCCAGTTGCTTGGCGATTTCAAACTTGGCCGGGTTGATGTCGATGGCAATGATGCGACCGGCCTTGGCTTTCACTGCACCGATCACTGCAGACAGGCCGATGCCGCCCAAGCCGAAGATGGCCACGGTGTCGCCCGGTTTGACCTTGGCGGTGTTGATCACCGCACCGATACCGGTGGTGACGCCACAGCCCAGCAGGCAGACTTTTTCCAGCGGCGCTTCTTTGGGAATCTTGGCTACGGAGATTTCCGGCAGCACGGTGTATTCGGAGAAGGTCGAAGTCCCCATGTAGTGGAAAATCGGCTGGCCCTTGTAGGAAAAGCGCGAGGTGCCATCTGGCATCAGGCCCTTGCCCTGGGTGGCGCGAATCGCCTGGCAGAGGTTGGTCTTGCCCGACAGGCAGAATTTGCACTTGCCGCATTCCGGGGTGTACAGCGGGATCACGTGATCGCCTACCGCCACCGAGGTCACGCCTTCGCCGATGGCTTCCACCACAGCGCCGCCTTCGTGGCCAAGGATCGATGGGAAGATACCTTCCGGGTCCGCGCCCGACAGGGTGTAGGCGTCGGTATGGCACACGCCGGAAGCAACCACTCGCAGCAGCACCTCGCCCGCCTTGGGCATGGCCACATCCACTTCAACGATCTCGAGGGGTTTCTTGGCTTCGAAGGCTACGGCCGCGCGGGACTTGATCATCCGGTTTCTCCATCGGGTTAAAAACGTAAGGCCAGCAGTGTAAAACATGCTCATCTGATTAATAATCCAGACAAAAGCAAAACATTATTGCCGCACAGGGATAATCAGCATGTTGGAAAACCGCTGGGAAGGCATTGACGAGTTCGTCGCCGTGGCCGAATGCAGCCAATTCACTGCGGCCGCCGAGCGCCTGGGCGTGTCGTCGTCCCATATCAGCCGCCAGGTGGCGCGACTGGAGGAGCGCCTGCAAACACGCTTGCTGTATCGCAGCACGCGCAAGGTGACGCTGACCGAAGCCGGCCAGACCTTCCTGCAACATTGCCAGCGATTGCAGGACGGTCGCGAAGAAGCCTTGCGCGCCGTGGGCGACTTGGCCAGCGAGCCCAAGGGAATGTTGCGCATGACGTGCGCAGTGGCTTACGGCGAGCGTTTTATCGTGCCGCTGGTGACGCGGTTCATGGCGCTTTATCCGCAATTGCGCGTGGACGTGGAATTGACCAACCGCCAGCTGGACCTGGTGCACGAAGGCCTGGACCTTGCGATTCGCCTCGGGCGCCTGGCGGATTCGCGCATGGTTGCCAGCCGCCTCGCGCCGCGGCGTATGTACCTGTGCGCATCACCGTCCTACCTGGCCAGGTACGGCCGGCCACATAGCCTGTCGGAATTAAGTCGGCATAACTGCCTGATCGGCAGCTCGGATATTTGGCAACTGGCCCAGGACGGGCGCGAATTTTCCCAGCGGGTACAAGGAAACTGGCGCTGCAACAGCGGGCAAGCGGTGCTGGATGCGGCCCTGCAAGGTGTCGGCCTTTGCCAGCTGCCGGACTATTACGTGCTGGAGCATTTGCACAGCGGCGCACTGGTGTCGTTACTCGAAGCCCATCAACCGCCCAACACCGCGGTTTGGGCGCTGTACCCGCAACAACGCCACCTTTCGCCCAAGGTGCGAAAACTGGTGGACTTTCTCAAGGAGGGCCTGGGCAACCACTCCGTCTACCTGCGATAGACAACTACCGCCCATGCAGCGCCTGAGTGCCGGTTAATAGCCTTTTTTTACTGCGTAACCAGGCACCCCATGATAACCAACGGCCCGCAACTCCAGCGCATCAGTCATTTCGTTCGCAAGGTCCTGGCGGATTTCCCCGTACCTTCGCAAATCGCCGCCCAGTTGATCCGTGAGCGCGTACAGCCCCTCAGCCAGGTCGAGTTCGACCCGGACACCACCCTCCTCACCACCCTCGAATACAACACCGACAACCCCAACGCGGCCTTCACCGCCGTGGTGATCCAGTCGATGTCGCTGACCGAGGCCATGGTCTGCAATGCGCCCCAGCCCCCGGGCGGCATGCTCAATACCACCGGGTTTTCCACCACTGCGCCTTATTTCAATATTGTCAGCGAGCTGCCGCGCTTGATGGATAACCGGATTCCGGCAATGTTCAACGAAGAGTTCATCGTCTCGGGCTGGATCCCGCCAAGGCGTTATGAGGCGCTGTATCTGCAAAGCCAGCCCCAGGTTTACGACCCGAGCACGCAGCTGGAGATTTCACCAAAAACCTTCAGGCACATCGTTAACTCAAGCCATTTCGAACAAGCCTACGACGAGGCGATCGGCAAGTTCTGGAACAACCACCGGAAAAACTACAACACCCTGATGCGCATCGCGTTCACCAAAGCCTATCTGGAACAGTTCCATGAGTTCACCCTGACCGTGGCAGAGAGGCACCTGGCGGCACGGGCCGCGGCAATCGGCATCGACAAGAACCACGACAACCTCACCCTGGAGGACTTCCAGGCGCCCTATCGTCTTGATCCAAACCTGTCCCTACGGCTATTGCGCATCCACAACAGCGAATCCACCGACATCCTGACCATCACCGACAACCAAAGCCAGGTGACCCTGCTCTACATCCCGGGCAACTCCTCGCCTTTCCATGGGTTCAACAACCCGGCAGACATGCGCAAGTGGCTGGTGGAAACGGCAAGGGACGCCACTCAACGCAAGACGCTGACCCAACACTTCGATGAGGACGCCATCGACTCCGGCCTGATCTACAGCGGCGTGGAGGAGGCACTGGTGGGGATGGCGGTGTTTCCGAAGCCGGCAACCTCCCCGGGTTTGTTCAACAGCCTGCGGGCCGATAACTACTGGGATCCCGAGCAGTACATCAATAACCCGACGTATCCGGCACTGGGCAGTAACCCGTTTGAGTTCATCGCCCGGCAGATCAGGTTACGCCTCGCAAAAATAGCGGCGCGAAGCTTTATTTCGCCCTTGGATACGCTCAAGATCGACACCCTGGACGCCCTGGATAAAGCCTGCATCCTGGCGATTCCCGTGGCACTGGCCATGGGCAACGCGCTACTGGCGGAATTTTGCTTCCTGACCTCCGGCGCGACTGAAATGGTGGTGGGTGCCGACGACCTGCTGCGCGGCAAACCTCACGCGAAGGAGCGCATTGTATTTGGCGCCCTTAACGCGCTGCCGGTAGTCGCCCATGGCGTGGCCAAGGGGCTCAAGGGCCTCGAACGCCTGCGCCCCACACTGGGCCCGGCAGTACGCCAGGATGAGGGCCGGATCAGCGTCACCGCCATCAACGAAACTTCCGTTGCGGCCAGCACCGAGACCCGCACCCTGAGCCCACGGATAACTCCCGGCGGCCTGCAGACCATCCGGATTCACGGCGACCTGTACCTGACCTACAAGACACCCAATGAATCAGGCTTCTTCGAACTGTTCGTAATGGCCCCCAACGCGCCAAACACCCTGCAATCCACCGGCCTGTATGCCATCCAGAGCGCGGACCTGAAATGGCGCACGACCGGGCTGGCCGGCGGAGGCGCATTTCGCAATGCCTGGCAAAGGGTCTACACGCTGTTCGGCGGCCCGGAACACGCGACGTTCTACAGTGCCTACGAGATGCCCCCCGTTGCGCGTGAGACCGTTTCGGAGATGCTCACCGATACCAGTTCGTTTTCGGAAAACCTTGAACCCGTGGGTAGCGGCGCCCAGCCAATGAAAGACACTCGCAAGTTGTTTTTCGAGAAACGAACCAAGCTGTCTGAAGATGCCACGGTGTTCTTTGCCAACCTGCCGTTTTCACCGATGCGGCCCTTGCTTCCAAGGCTCAGCCTTAATGAGTCGCAGCCGAACATCATTCAAAAACTGCTGCACGCCAGCGACGGCCTGGTGATCGGCGAAAGCCACGGCGCGCTGTCGAGCAAGGCGTTCCTGATCAACAACATGCCGCTGTTGGCCAGCCAGGGTGTCAAACGCATCTATTTCGAGCATCTGCTGACGGATGTACACATGCCCTTGCTCAAGGCGTTCTACCGTACCCGAAGCGCGGTGATGCCCGAGGAACTCAAGGGCTTCCTCAACAACATCTACCCGCCTTTGCGCGACCGGCACTACTCGTTCGTCAACATCGTCACCCAAGCCCGTGACGCCGGGATCAAAATCCAGCCGATCGACTGCACCGTCAGCTATATGCTCCGCGACCTGCCGGACACCGCCGACAACTTGCGCCAGCGCATGCTGAACTACTACGCCACCGAGGTAATTCAATGGATACAGACCACCAAGCCGCGCCCTGGCAAATGGATTGCACTGGTGGGTGACAGCCATACAAATACCTACAAAGGCATTCCTGGAATCGCCGAACTCACCGGCAGCATCGGCCTGCGGATCGAGGATGCAGAGGCTGGCGGGCACCTCGGCGTCGAAGTGGACACGGGACGCACCGCCAGCCTGGGCATCGGCAAGGGCGAGGGAACGGTCAAGGCCAACCTGGTCCTGCGGGTGGACCGCGCCAGCTTGCAACGTCCGGCGCAACCGACACCTGGCCCCTCCCAGCCCCAGGCCAAAACGCCACAGACGCTGCTGACCAAACCCGGCCAGTTCATGCTGATCCCGGCCACCGTTACGACACCGGCACACCTTCACTACCGTTCACGCCGAGGCGACGTACGCCATTTCAGGATCGATCAGCAGGGCGGCCGGTATGCCATCAGCGCACCCGGTTGGGCCGTGGACGGTAAACCGTTCGACAGCATTCAGGCGCTGGTGGATGAGTTCAAGACCCCAGCCGGGGTTGAACAGATGATGGGATGACCGTCAGGAAGACTGGAAAGTCCGACGCTGACGCAACCATTCAAGGTCTTCCGGGCGGGTGACCTTGAGGTTGTCGGACCGGCCTTCGATCAGGCGGGGGGCATGCCCGGCCCATTCCATGGCCGAGGCTTCGTCGGTGATGACCACGTCCGAGACCAGGCTGTCGGCCAAGGCCCGGTGCAGCGCGCCAAGGCGGAACATCTGCGGGGTGTAAGCCTGCCAGATCGGCGTGCGATCGACTGTTTCCAACACGCGCCCGTGCTTGTCGGCGCGCTTGAGGGTGTCCCGCGCCGGCACGGCCAGCAGCCCCCCCACGCTGTCGTCGGCCAGTTCGAAGAGCAACTTGTCCAGGTCATCGCGGCTGAGGTTCGGCCGGGCGGCGTCATGCACCAGCACCCAATCGTCATCGCTGGCGCCCTGGCTGTGCAGGTAAAGCAACGCATTGAGCACCGAGCCCGAGCGCTCTTCGCCGCCGTCCACCCGCGTAATGCGGGGATCGGTGGCGCAAGCCAGGTTCGGCCAATAAGGGTCGTCGACAGCAAGACTGACCACCAGCCCCTTGAGACCCGGATGATCGAGGAAACAGCCAAGGCTGTGTTCGAGAATAGTGCGCCCGCCCAGTTGCAAGTATTGCTTGGGACGGTCCGCGGCCATACGGGCACCCACGCCCGCGGCAGGAATCACGGCCCAGAAGGCCGGTGACGAAAGGCTCATTGGGCCAACTGGTAGAGGGTCTCGCCCTCCTTGACCATGCCCAACTCATGGCGAGCCCGTTCTTCAACGGTCTCCATGCCTTTTTTCAGTTCAAGCACTTCGGCATCGAGCACGCGATTGCGCTCCAGCAACACCTCGTTTTCGGCGTGCTGTGCGGCAATTTGCTGGGTCAGTTCGGTGACCTGCGCCAAGCTGCCATTCCCCACCCATAGGCGGTACTGCAGGCCAGCCAGCAGCAAGAGCAAGACGAGGAACAACCAATTGGGACTGCGCATCGAATATCGGGTATCCAGTGAAAAAAGACAGCCATGCAAAACTTTTGAAGCAACTGATAGCACGAAGCCTGGAATAACCAGGCTTGTGCTTGATAGCCAAGAGATTAGCGCCGAAATTCACGCTGTCGTGATTTTTCCGACGTAATTCGCTGACCTTTTACCATTTAACAATCAGCCGCGAAACTCGCTGCGACCGTTGTACTTGGCTTTACCGCCCAGTTGCTCTTCGATACGCAGCAATTGGTTGTACTTGGAAACGCGGTCGGAACGGCACAGGGAACCAGTCTTGATCTGCCCAGCCGAAGTACCCACGGCCAGGTCGGCAATGGTCGAATCTTCGGTTTCGCCGGAGCGGTGGGAGATCACGGCGGTGTAGCCCGCAGCCTTGGCCATCTGGATGGCTTCCAGGGTTTCGGTCAGGGTGCCGATCTGGTTGAACTTGATCAGGATCGAGTTGGCGATCTTCTTGTCGATGCCTTCTTTCAGGATCTTGGTGTTGGTCACGAACAGGTCGTCGCCAACCAGTTGGATCTTCTCGCCGATCTTGTCGGTCAGCACTTTCCAGCCAGCCCAGTCGGACTCGTCCAGGCCGTCTTCGATCGAGATGATCGGGTAGCGCTCGGTCAGGCCCTTGAGGTAATCAGCAAAACCTTCCGAGGTGAATACGTGGCCTTCACCGGACAGGTTGTACTTGCCGTCTTCGTAGAATTCGCTGGCCGCGCAGTCCAGGGCCAGGGTCACGTCAGTGCCCAGCTTGTAGCCAGCGTTGGCCACAGCTTCGGAGATCACTTTCAGTGCATCTTCGTTGGACGCCAGGTTCGGTGCGAAGCCGCCTTCGTCACCCACGGCAGTGCTCAGGCCACGGGCCTTCAATACAGCCTTGAGGTGGTGGAAAATCTCGGTGCCCATGCGCAGGCCTTCGGAGAAGGTCTTGGCGCCAACCGGCTGCACCATGAACTCCTGGATGTCGACGTTGTTATCCGCGTGCTCGCCACCGTTGATGATGTTCATCATCGGAACCGGCATCGAGTAAACACCCGGGGTACCGTTCAGGTTGGCAATGTGGGCGTACAGCGGCAAGTCCTGGTCCTGCGCAGCAGCCTTGGCGGCAGCCAGGGACACGGCGAGGATGGCGTTAGCGCCGAGGCTGCCTTTGTTTTCGGTACCGTCGAGCTTGATCATCGCGTGATCGAGGGCTTTCTGGTCCAACGGATCCTTGCCCAGCAGCAGGTCGCGGATCGGGCCATTGATGTTGGCGACTGCCTTGAGTACGCCCTTGCCCAGGTAACGGCTCTTGTCGCCATCACGCAGTTCCAGTGCTTCGCGGGAACCTGTGGAAGCACCGGACGGCGCGCAGGCGCTGCCGATGATGCCGTTATCGAGAAGCACGTCGGCTTCGACGGTAGGGTTGCCACGGGAGTCGAGAACTTCACGACCTTTGATGTCGACGATTTTTGCCATTGTTGTAAACACTCCAAAGTTGACGAAAACGACGCAGCTGAAGGAAATCTTTTGACCGACCGCAAGGGTGGAACAACGGGGCAGGCTTGCAGGCGACAAGGCTCAGGCCCGGGGGCCTGAGCGTTTAGCGTGGGATACTTTACCGGAGAAATGGCAGTTACGCGGTCTCTACCGTCGGAAAACTCTTGACCAGGTCGTCCAACTGCTTCAACTGGGCCAGGAATGGCTCCAGCTTGTCCAGGCGCAGGGCGCATGGGCCGTCGCACTTGGCGTTGTCCGGGTCCGGGTGGGCTTCCAGGAACAAACCTGCCAGGGACTGGCTGATACCGGCCTTGGCCAGGTCCAGTACCTGGGCACGGCGCCCGCCAGCGGAATCGGCACGACCACCGGGCATTTGCAGCGCGTGGGTCACGTCGAAGAACACCGGGTATTCGAACTGTTTCATGATGCCGAAACCGAGCATGTCCACCACGAGGTTGTTGTAGCCGAAGCTCGAACCACGCTCGCAGAGGATCAACTGGTCGTTACCCGCTTCCACGCACTTGTTCAGGATGTGTTTCATTTCCTGGGGCGCGAGGAACTGGGCTTTCTTGATATTGATCACAGCGCCGGTCTTGGCCATCGCGACCACGAGGTCGGTCTGGCGCGACAGGAAGGCCGGCAACTGGATGATGTCGCACACCTCGGCGACCACGGCAGCCTGCTCAGGCTCGTGGACGTCGGTGATGATCGGCACGCCGAAGGCTTGCTTGATGTCCTGGAAGATCCGCATGCCTTCTTCAAGGCCCGGGCCGCGGTAGGAGGTCACGGACGAACGGTTGGCCTTGTCGAAGCTGGCCTTGAACACGTAAGGGATACCGAGTTTCTCGGTCACCTTCACGTACTCTTCACAGACCTGCATCGCCATGTCGCGGCTTTCCAGCACGTTCATGCCGCCGAACAGCACCATGGGCTTGTCGTTGGCAATCTCGATGTCGCCTACGCGAATGATCTTCTGGGCCATCAGGTTTACGCCTTCTTCTGATGTTGCGTCAGTGCTGCTTTAACGAAGCCGCTGAACAACGGGTGACCGTCGCGCGGGGTCGATGTGAACTCCGGGTGGAACTGGCAAGCCACGAACCATGGATGATCCGGTGCTTCAACCACTTCAACCAGTGCGCCATCACCGGAACGACCGGAGATTTTCAGGCCGGCTTCCATGATTTTCGGCAGCAGGTTGTTGTTCACTTCGTAGCGGTGACGGTGACGCTCGACGATCACGTCCTTACCGTAGCAATCGTGAACCAGCGAACCCGGCTCCAGCAGGCAATCCTGCGCGCCAAGGCGCATGGTGCCGCCCAGGTCGGAAGCTTCGGTACGGGTTTCGACAGCGCCGGTGGAATCTTCCCACTCGGTGATCAGGCCCACGACCGGGTGGCCGCTGGTGCGATCGAACTCGGTGGAGTTGGCGTCTTTCCAGCCCATGACGTTACGGGCGAACTCGATGACCGCCACTTGCATGCCCAGGCAGATACCCAGGTACGGCACCTTGTTCTCACGAGCGTACTGGACGGCAGTGATCTTGCCTTCCACGCCACGCAGACCGAAGCCGCCCGGAACCAGGATGGCGTCAACGCCTTCCAGCAACGCAGTACCTTGGTTCTCGATGTCTTCGGAGTCGATGTAGCGCAGGTTGACCTTGGTACGGTTGCTGATGCCCGCGTGGCTCATCGCTTCGATCAGCGACTTGTAGGCGTCCAGCAGTTCCATGTACTTGCCGACCATGGCGATGGTGACTTCATGCTCTGGGTTGAGCTTGGCGTCGACCACGGCTTCCCACTCGGACAGATCGGCGCCGCCACATTGCAGGCCGAAACGCTCGACGACAAAATCATCCAGGCCCTGGGAATGCAGGATGCCCGGGATCTTGTAGATGGTGTCGGCGTCTTCCAGGGCGATCACCGCACGTTCTTCAACGTTGGTGAACTGGGCGATCTTGCGACGGGACGCGATGTCGATCGCGTGGTCGGAGCGGCACACCAGCACGTCCGGCTGTAGGCCGATGGAACGCAGTTCCTTGACCGAGTGCTGGGTAGGCTTGGTTTTGGTTTCGCCGGCGGTGGCGATGTACGGCACCAGTGTCAGGTGCATCAGCATCGCGCGCTTGGCGCCGACTTCGAAACGCAACTGGCGGATGGCTTCGAGGAACGGTTGGGACTCGATGTCACCTACGGTGCCACCGATCTCGACCATCGCCACGTCGGCATCGCCTGCACCCTTGATGATGCGGCGCTTAATTTCGTCGGTGATGTGCGGGATCACCTGGATGGTTGCACCCAGGTAGTCACCACGGCGCTCCTTGCGCAGCACGTGCTCGTAGACACGGCCGGTGGTGAAGTTGTTGTTCTGGGTCATGGTCGTGCGGATGAACCGCTCGTAGTGGCCCAGGTCCAGGTCGGTCTCGGCGCCGTCGTGAGTGACGAACACTTCACCGTGCTGGAACGGGCTCATGGTGCCCGGGTCAACGTTGATGTACGGGTCCAGCTTGAGCATGGTGACCTTAAGTCCCCGCGCCTCCAGGATGGCCGCCAATGAAGCGGAGGCAATGCCTTTCCCCAATGAAGAAACAACACCGCCCGTGACGAATATGTAGCGCGTCATGAAAAACCCTAGAAGTCTGCGTTAAAGCGGTCCGAGCCGCCGGGGAAAGCGAAGGAAGGCCGAAGCCCCCGATCACCTGCATTAATCACAGTGCACCTTTCAAAAAAACCGCCGCGTTGTGACAGACCAGCAATGAAACACCGGTACGTTGATCGCTACACATTTTTTGGAATCGCCCAGCAAAGACTGCTTGGTAATCGGCAACTGCTGCGATTCAGGCGAATCCACAGAAGTTGTATCAAGAAGGGAGCGTAGTCTACCGGAAAGGCTCTATCAGCTCAAACCTTGATCGCAGGTTGGTGGCATCCAATGTAATTGCCAGTCGGTACCGCCACTTGCCGCAAGCCCCGGCAGGTTGGCCACAGCCAGCAATTGTTGGCCCTGATACAGCAGCGGCAATCTGCCACGGATGAAGCCTGGGACGGTACTTTCGTTAAGCAACCGCTTCAGGTCACGCCGGCCCCGGCCTGGCAATTCCATGATTTCGCCGCCTTGACGATAACGGACGCTCAAGGGACCTTCGGGTGCGCTGCCGCTGAAGTGAAGTTGGCCGTTACCGGGTAACTGTAGTGGGTTTTGCGGCTGTGACCAGCTCACCGATGCGTCGGAAAAATCCGACCAACTGGCGGGTAACCACCAGATACGCCCACCGCAACGGTGCAATTGACCGTCGGCCAGACGCCACAGCGGCTGTGCGTCTTCCTTGGCGTCGCGCAGGGTCGCCCAGCCGGCCCAGTGCTCGCTGTCGGGCAAGCGTGTCAGCGGTGTCAGCCAGTGCATGAGTGCGTTGCGCTGGCGGGCCTCGGAGAGCGCGGCAAGTGGTTCAAGGGTCAGCGAGGGCAATACAAGCCAGAGAAACGCCGGGGGCTGGCTGGCGGTCAGCAGGTCCATTTGTGCCAGTTCGTCGAGCAAGCCCTGGGCTTCGCTCAAATGTTCGGCGCTGCGGGCCATGGTGCTGACGGCTTGGGGCCAACGTTCGATCAGGCGCGGGAAAACATGGTGGCGCAGGTAATTGCGGGAGAAACGCGGATCGGCGTTGGACGGGTCTTCGATCCAGGTCAATTGATGCTCGCGGGCGTAGGCTTCCAGATCGGCGCGGGATACATCCAGCAAGGGCCGCACCAGGTAGCCACCCGCCAATGGACGCTGCACAGGCATCGCCGCCAGCCCACGCACGCCGCCCCCACGCAACAAGCGAAACAGCAAGGTTTCGGCTTGGTCTTCGCGGTGCTGGCCCGTGATTAGCAACTCCCCTGCCCCGATGACCTCGGCAAACGCCTGATACCGCGCGTCACGGGCCGCGCGCTCCAGGCTCGCGCCAGGTTGCACCTGCACGCGGATCACTTGCAGGGGAACGCCCAGGGCGTCGCACACAGCCCGGCAATGCGCCGGCCACGCGTCAGCCGCAGCTTGCAGCCCATGATGGACATGGATAGCACTGAGTGGCGGGAATGTGTCGGTTTTGGCCAGAGTGGCCAGAAGGTGCAGCAGGACGGTGGAGTCGAGGCCGCCGGAGAAGGCGATATACCAGGCCGGAGCGCTGCGCCAGGGGGCGAGGATTTGCAGAAGTTTGGCGGTCAAGGTGGGCTTCATAGCAAAGTACGCCATCAATCCGGATGCGATAACCCAGCATACACAAAGCAAATGTGGGAGCCGGGCTTGCCCGCGATGCAGCCAACTCGGTTTATCTAGCGCACCGAGTTGATGCTATCGCAGGCAAGCCAGCTCCCACACAAGCCCGCTCCCGCATTTGGTAACGCGTCGGCTTAGAGACCGTAGCTCATCAGTCGCTCGTAACGACGGGCCAGCAGCGCCTCGTTGTCGAACTTCTTGAGCATCGCCAGTTGCGAGCTGAGTTCAGCACGAATGGTCGCGGCAGCGGCAGCCGGGTCACGGTGGGCGCCGCCCAATGGCTCGGCGATCACTTTGTCCACGATACCCAGGCCTTTCAGGCGATCTGCGGTGATGCCCATGGCTTCAGCGGCATCCGGCGCTTTCTCGGCGGTTTTCCACAGGATCGAGGCGCAACCTTCCGGCGAGATCACCGCGTAGGTCGAATATTGCAGCATGTTCAGTTGGTCGCAGACGCCAATGGCCAGCGCACCGCCGGAACCGCCTTCGCCGATCACGGTAGCGATGATCGGAGTCTTCAGGCGAGCCATCACCCGCAGGTTCCAGGCAATCGCTTCGCTTTGGTTGCGCTCTTCAGCGTCGATACCCGGGTAGGCGCCCGGGGTGTCGATGAAGGTCAGGATCGGCATCTTGAAGCGCTCGGCCATTTCCATCAGGCGGCAAGCCTTGCGGTAGCCTTCGGGACGCGGCATGCCGAAGTTGCGACGGACTTTCTCACGCACTTCACGGCCTTTCTGGTGACCGATCACCATCACTGGCTGGTCGTCCAGGCGAGCGATACCGCCCACAATGGCGGCGTCGTCGGAGAAGTGACGGTCGCCGTGCAGTTCATCGAACTCGGTGAAGATGTGCTCGATGTAGTCCAGGGTGTACGGACGGCGCGGGTGGCGGGCCAGACGCGCGATCTGCCAGCTGGTCAGCTTGCCGAAGATGTCTTCGGTAAGCGTGCTGCTCTTGTCTTGCAGGCGAGCGATTTCATCGCCGATATTCAGCGAATTGTCATTGCCGACCAGGCGCAGCTCTTCGATCTTGGCTTGCAGGTCAGCGATCGGCTGTTCGAAATCAAGAAAATTCGGGTTCATAAGCGTCCGTCTTGGGTCGACGGCCAAGGGGTGCCTGGCCAGCCGGTTGTCTATTCGCGCCCTACCTTAAGGGAGAGGCGCGGTTAGGTCGAGATTAAATGTTCGGTCGAGATCAGGCGTTCTTTGTACGGCCTGACCGTCAACGGTATTGGAGGAAGACGTTGTCACGCCCGAACTGGTCACGCAATGCTTGAATCAAGCCATCAGCGGGATCAATTCGCCACGTCTCACCAAACTGCAACATCGCCTTGGCATCGTCGCGGGTGTACTCCATGGTCACCGGGCAGGCGCCACGGTGGCGTTTAAGCAAGTCACCCAACCAGCGTAGCTGATCGCCTTTGAGCGCATCGGTCTTGACCTTCAAGCGCAGGCTTTCGGCGAGGTTGGTGCGAGCATCTTCCATGCTCATCACGCGCTTGATCCGCAGGCGCAGGCCGCCGGAGAAGTCGTCGTTGCTGACCTCCCCTTCCACCACCACCATCGCGTCGGTCTGCAACAGCGACTGGGCGGAGTGGAATGCATCGGCAAACAGCGACGCTTCGATGCGGCCCGAGCGGTCGTCGAGGGTAATGAAACCCATCTTGTCGCCCTTTTTATTCTTCATCACCCGCAGCGCGATGATCATGCCCGCGACGGTCTGGGTGTCCCGCGCCGGCTTCAGGTCGATGATGCGCTGGCGGGCGAAACGCCGGATTTCACCTTCGTACTCGTCAATCGGGTGACCAGTGAGGTACAGGCCCAGGGTGTCCTTCTCTCCCTTGAGGCGCTCCTTGAGGGTCAGGTCCTTGGCCTTGCGATGGTTGGCGTAGACGTCGGCGTCTTCTTCGACGAACAGCCCGCCAAACAGGTCGGCGTGGCCGCTGTCGTGGGTGCGCGCGGTCTGTTCGGCGGCCTTGATCGCTTCTTCCATGGCGGTCAGCAATACCGCGCGATTGCGGTCGATGTTGGCCTGGTAAGCCTTCGGCTCATCATGGAAGTACGGACCCAGACGATCCAGGGCACCGCTTCGGATCAAGCCATCCAGGGTACGTTTGTTGATGCGCTTGAGGTCGACCCGGGCGCAGAAGTCGAACAGGTCCTTGAACGGCCCGTCCTGGCGCGCTTCGGTAATCGCCTCCACCGGGCCTTCGCCCACGCCCTTGATCGCGCCGAGACCATAAATGATGCGGCCTTCGTCGTTGACCGTGAACTTGAACTCGGAGGTGTTCACGTCCGGCGCGTCGAGGCGCAGCTTCATGGTCCGCACTTCTTCGATCAAGGTCACGACCTTGTCGGTGTTGTGCATATCCGCAGACAGTACCGCGGCCATGAACGGCGCCGGGTAGTGAGCCTTCAGCCAGGCCGTCTGGTACGACACCAGGCCGTAGGCGGCGGAGTGGGATTTGTTGAAGCCGTAACCGGCGAATTTCTCTACCAGGTCGAAGATGTTACCGGCCAGGTCGGCGTCGATGTTGTTGGTGGCGCAGCCCTCAATGAAGCCACCGCGCTGCTTGGCCATCTCCTCGGGCTTTTTCTTACCCATGGCTCGACGCAGCATATCCGCGCCGCCGAGGGTATAGCCGGCCATGACCTGAGCAATCTGCATCACCTGTTCTTGATACAGGATGATGCCGTAGGTCGGTGCCAGTACTGGCTTGAGGCCTTCGTACTGGTAGTCGGAGTGCGGGTAAGCCAGCTCGGCACGTCCGTGCTTACGGTTGATGAAGTCATCCACCATGCCTGATTGCAGCGGGCCCGGACGGAACAGGGCCACCAGTGCGATCAAGTCTTCCAGGCAGTCGGGCTTGAGCTTTTTGATCAGCTCTTTCATGCCGCGGGATTCAAGCTGGAACACGGCCGTGGTTTCAGCCTTTTGCAGCAGGCTGTAAGTCGGTTTGTCGTCCAGCGGGATAAACGCGATATCCAGCGGTGGCTCGTTGACCTTGGCGCGGTCCCGATTGATGGTCTTCAGCGCCCAGTCGATGATCGTCAGGGTCCGCAGGCCGAGGAAGTCGAACTTCACCAGGCCGGCCGCCTCCACGTCATCCTTGTCGAACTGGGTTACCAGGCCGTCGCCTTCTTCGTCGCAATAGATCGGCGAAAAGTCAGTCAGCTTGGTAGGCGCGATAACCACACCACCGGCGTGTTTACCGACGTTACGCACCACGCCTTCGAGCTTGCGCGCCATGTCCCAGATTTCGGCCGCTTCTTCATCGACCTTGATGAAGTCCCGCAGGATTTCTTCCTGCTCGTAGGCTTTTTCCAGGGTCATGCCGACTTCGAATGGAATCATCTTCGACAGTCGGTCAGCCAGGCCGTAGGACTTGCCCTGCACCCGGGCCACGTCGCGGATTACCGCTTTAGCCGCCATGGAACCGAAGGTGATGATCTGGCTTACGGCGTTGCGGCCGTATTTCTCGGCCACGTATTCAATAACCCGGTCGCGACCATCCATGCAGAAGTCGACGTCGAAGTCGGGCATCGATACCCGTTCCGGGTTAAGGAAACGTTCGAACAGCAGGTCATATTCCAGCGGATCGAGGTCAGTGATCTTCTGCACATAGGCCACCAGCGACCCGGCACCCGATCCACGGCCTGGGCCCACTGGCACGCCGTTGCTTTTGGCCCACTGGATAAAGTCCATTACGATCAGGAAGTAACCGGGGAACCCCATCTGGATAATGATATCCAGCTCGAAATTCAGCCGGTCGACGTAGACCTGGCGCTTGGCGTCGTAATCTTCAGTGGTGTCCTTGGGCAGCAGGACGCTCAGGCGTTCCTCCAGGCCGTCGAAGGACACCTTGCGGAAATACTCGTCGATGGTCATGCCATCGGGGATCGGGAAGTTGGGCAGGAAGTGCTTGCCCAGCTTCACTTCAATATTGCAGCGCTTGGCAATTTCGACGGAGTTTTCCAGGGCCTCGGGCAGGTCACTGAACAGCTCGGCCATTTCATCGGCGCTTTTGAGGTACTGCTCTTCGCTGTAGTTTTTCGAGCGGCGCGGATCGTCCAGCGCCCGGCCTTCGCCAATGCATACGCGGGTTTCGTGGGCCTCGAAGTCTTCCTTCTTGATAAAGCGCACATCGTTGGTCGCCACCAGCGGCGCACCAAGCTTTTCAGCCAAGGCCACGGCGGCGTGCAACTGTTCTTCATCGTTGGGGCGGTTGGTGCGCTGGATTTCCAGGTAGAAACGGTTGGGGAACACCTCCATCCACTCACGGGCGAGTACTTCTGCCTCGTGGGGATTGCCGCCCAACAGCGCGATGCCGATCTCACCCTCTTTGGCCGCCGAGAGCATGATCAGCCCTTCGCTGGCCTCGGCCACCCATTCCCGCTCGATGATGATCGAGCCGTTGCGCTGGCCATCGATGAAGCCACGGGAAATCAGTTCGGTGAGGTTGCGATAACCCACGCCGTTCATCGCCAACAGGCTGATGCGGCTCAATGGGTTATCCGGGTCTTTGTTCGACAGCCACAGGTCGGCGCCGCAGATCGGCTTGATGCCGGCGCCCATGGCGGCCTTGTAGAACTTGACCAGGGAGCACATGTTGTTCTGGTCAGTCACCGCCACGGCAGGCATGTTCATGCCCACCAGGGTTTTGACCAGGGGTTTGATCCGTACCAGGCCGTCGACCAGGGAGTATTCAGTGTGCAGGCGCAGGTGAACGAATGAAGCCGGCATAGTGATCCTGTCTAAAAACGTGGAGACAACAAGGCCCGGATTGTACCGGGCCTTGAGCAAAACATCAGCCTCGCGACTAAACCTCGCTGAGACTCTCCCGCGCTTCGTAAGCCTGGCGAACCGGGGCGAACGAGCGGCGGTGGATCGGGGTCGGGCCCAGCCGCGCCAAAGCTTCCAGATGAACGGGCGTTGGATAACCTTTGTGCCCGCCGATGCCGTAGCCCGGGTAGATCAATTCAAAAGCTGCCATTTCGCGATCTCGGCTGACCTTGGCCAGGATTGATGCAGCGGCAATCGCTGGCACCTTGCTGTCGCCCTTGACCACCGCTTCTGCGGGCATCGTCAGCTTCGGGCAGCGGTTGCCGTCAATCATCGCCATTTTGGGCGTGATGTGCAGGCCTTCAATGGCGCGCTGCATGGCCAGCATGGTGGCGTGCAGGATGTTCAGTTCGTCGATTTCTTCGACCTCGGCCCGGGCGATGTGCCAGCTGAGGGCTTTCTCACAGATCTCGTCGTAGAGCTTTTCACGACGGGCTTCGGTGAGTTTCTTCGAATCGTTCAGGCCGAGGATCGGGCGGTTCGGGTCGAGAATCACTGCGGCGGTGACGACTGCGCCGCACAGCGGGCCGCGACCGACTTCGTCAACACCGGCAACCAGATCAAGGGCATCGGCGACCAGGCTGAAATCCAGGCCCATTTGCGTCTTCATAGGGTTTCCTGTTTATGGCCGATCAAGGTCAGCACAGCGTCCGCCGCCTGGTTCGATGCGTCACGGCGCAAGGTGCGGTGGATTTCGTCGAAACCACGGGTTTGTTCTTCGCCGCCGTCGATCAGCGGGAGCATGGTTTGCGCCAACGCCTCAGGCGTCGCTTCGTCCTGCAACAACTCGGGCACCAACAGACGCTGGGCCAGCAAATTGGGCAGGGAGATGTAGGGGCTTTTGACCATACGCTTGAGAATCCAGTAGGTCAGCGGCGCCAGGCGATAGGCCACGACCATCGGCCGTTTGTAGAGCAAGGCTTCCAGGGTCGCAGTGCCGGACGCGATCAGCACCGCATCGCACGCCGCCAGGGCCAGGTGCGAGCCGCCGTCGAGCAGGGTCAACGGCAAGTTGCGACCTACCAGCAGCTCTTCAATTTGCGCGCGACGCTGAGGGCTGGCGCACGGCAATACGAAGCGCACGCCCGGCTTCAGCGCTTGCAGACGTTCGGCAGCATCAAAAAACAGCGCGCCGAGACGACCGACTTCGCCACCACGGCTACCCGGCATCAAGGCGACCAACGGCCCGTCAGGCAAGCTCAGTTCGGCACGCGCCGCAGCACGATCCGCCTGGAGCGGGATGGTATCGGCCAGGGTGTGGCCAACAAACCGCACCGGCACGCCCTTCTCTTCGTAGAACCGGGCCTCGAACGGCAGCAGGGTCAGCATCAGGTCGCAGCCTTCGCGAATCTTCAGCACGCGCTTTTGCCGCCACGCCCACACGGACGGGCTGACGTAATGCACGGTCTTGATCCCGGCCTGACGCAACTTGAGTTCGATATTGAGGGTGAAGTCCGGAGCGTCGATTCCGATAAAGACGTCGGGCTTTTCTTCGATCAGGGTCTGGATCAGCTTTTTGCGGCGAGCCAGCAGCTCACGCAACCGGCCCAGCACTTCCACCAGCCCCATGACCGACAAGCGCTCCATGGGAAAGTAGGACGTGAGGCCTTCAGCCTGCATCAGCGGACCGCCGACACCGATGAATTCAACCGCCGGATGCTGGAGCTTGAGAGCCCGCATCAGGCCTGCACCGAGAATATCGCCGGAAGCTTCTCCGGCCACCAACGCTATACGCAGCTTGGCCATGATCAGCGGGTGATGCCGCGAGTCGACGACTGGATCGAGTCACGGAATATCGCGACTTCCGGAAACAATGTTGCGGGTTCCGTCAGTTCGATCAACGCCTGATCGACCGTCAACCCCTGGCGGTAAACCACCTTGTAGGCGCGGCGCAGGGCGTGAATGGCGTCTTCGCTGAAGCCCCGACGGCGCATGCCTTCGAAGTTCATGCTGCGGGCTTCGGCCGGGTTGCCGAATACCGTGACGAATGCCGGAACATCCTTGCCAATGGCGGTGCCCATGCCGGAAAAGCTGTGGGCGCCGATATGGCAGTACTGATGCACCAGGGTGAAGCCGGACAGGATCGCCCAATCATCAACATGCACGTGGCCAGCCAACGCGGTGTTGTTGACCAGGATGCAGTGGTTGCCGATGACGCTGTCATGGCCGATGTGCGCGTAGGCCATCACCAGGTTGTGATCACCCAGGGTGGTCTCGGCGCGGTCCTGAACGGTACCGCGGTGAATGGTCACGCCTTCACGGATGATATTGTGATCACCGATTACCAGACGCGTTTCTTCACCCTTGTACTTCATGTCCGGGGTGTCTTCGCCTATCGATGAGAACTGATAGATGCGGTTGTGTTTGCCAATGCGCGTCGGGCCTTTGAGGATCACATGCGGCCCGATGACTGTTCCCTCGCCGATTTCCACACCTGCGCCGACGATCGACCAAGGGCCGACCTCAACGTCGGCGGCCAGTACGGCCGTCGGATCGATGATTGCGCGAGGGTCAATCAAACTCATAGTTTGCGTTCCGCACAGATGATTTCAGCCGAGCACACCGGCTTGCCGTCGACCGAAGCCTGGCATTCAAACTTCCAGATCTGGCGCTTGCAGCTGATGAACTTGGCTTCCAGGATCAACTGGTCACCCGGGGTAACCGGGTTGCGGAAGCGCAGTTTGTCGGAGCCCACGAAATAGTAGAGCGTGCCATCGGCAGGCTTCAGGTCGAGCATTTTGAAACCAAGGATACCGGCAGCCTGGGCCATCGCTTCGATGATCAATACGCCTGGCATGATGGGATGCGCAGGGAAGTGACCGTTGAAGAACGGTTCGTTGATGCTGACATTCTTGTAGGCACGAATGCGCTTTTCCTCAACATTGAGGTCCGTCACACGGTCCACCAGCAGGAACGGGTAACGGTGAGGCAGGTATTCGCGAATCTCGTTGATGTCCATCATTTCGGGGGAAGCCTGTAATAAAGATTGGGAGCGTGCGGACTAAGGCACGCCCCTCTAGCAAATCAAGGAGGCAGTCTAGCGGCTGTGCACACTTGATATGGAAATGGTATCAGCCATCTGATGAAGCATTACCGCCAGGGGTCACGTCCCCAACACGCTTTTCCAGATGTTTCAGGCGTCGAGCGATATCGTCGAGTTGCCTCAGACGCGCCGCGCTCTTGCGCCATTCGGCCGCAGGCTGCATGGCCGTACCGGATGAATAGGACCCAGGTTCGGTAATCGAATGGGTCACCATGGTCATGCCGGTGATGAATACGTTGTCGCACACTTCGATATGGCCCACCAGGCCAACACCGCCGGCGAGCATGCAATGCTTGCCGATCTTGGTGCTGCCGGAGATCCCCACGCAGGCGGCCATGGCGGTGTGATCGCCAATCTGCACGTTGTGGGCGATCTGAATCTGGTTATCCAGTTTCACGCCGTTACCAATGACGGTATCGGCCAATGCCCCGCGGTCAACAGCGGTGTTGACGCCAATTTCAACGTCATCGCCGATCAACACACCGCCCACTTGGGCAATCTTGTGCCAGACACCCTTCGAGTTAGCGAAGCCGAACCCCTCGCCGCCGATCACGGCACCTGACTGAATCACCACACGCTCACCAATACGCACGTCGTGGTACAGGGTCACACGCGGGGCCAGCCAGCCACCGGCACCAATCTCGCTGCGGGCGCCGATAAAGCACTGAGCACCCACCGTTACGCCCGGTCCGATACGGGCGCCGCTTTCGATCACCACAAAAGCACCGATGCTCGCGGCAGGGTCAACCTGCGCGTCATCCGCGATCACCGCCGAAGGATGGATACCGGCGGCTGCCTTGGGTTTTGGATCGAACAGGTGCGATGCCCGGGCATACGCCAGGTACGGGTCGGCAACAACCAGCGCATCCCCGGCAAACCCTTCGGCATCAGCAGCCTTCAGCAACACGGCCGCGGCGCGGCTGTCGCCCAGGTATTTACGGTATTGAGGATTTGCCAGGAAGCTCAACTGAGCTGGGCCAGCCTCCTGCAAGGTGGCTAGCCCAGTGATTTCCTTCTCCGGAGAGCCACTCAAGGTGGCACCCAGGAACTCGGCCAATTGGCCGAGCTTGATAGTCGCAGTCATGGCTTACTTCAGCTGATTCATGCGCTCGATCACCTGACGGGTGATGTCGTACTGAGGTTTAACGTCGATGACTGCACCGCGTTCGAATACCAGGTCAAAGGCACCTTTCTTGATGACTTCTTCCACAGCGCTGTCGAGTTTCGGCTTGAGCTGCTTGAGCATTTCGCGGTCAGCAACAGCCTTGGCTTCGTTCAGTTCCTTGGACTGGAACTGGTAGTCACGGGCCTTTTGCTTGAATTCAAGCTCCAGACGCTCGCGCTCGCCTTGCTGCATCTTGTCGCCACCGGCTACCAGACGATCCTGGATGCCCTTGGCGCTGCTTTCCAGCGTCTTCAGCTTGGTCAGCTGAGGACCGAATTTCTTCTCGGCATCTACGGCATATTTCTTGGCCGCATCGGATTCCAGCAGGGCCATCTGATAGTTCAGAACGGCAATTTTCATTTCGGCAAAGGCCGGGGTCGCTACCAGGACAGTCGCCAGGAGAACCAATTGAGTCAACTTACGCACGATGCACTCCTACAGAATCCGTTGTCATTATCTTGGGTCAGACGCTTAGAACGTCTGGCCGAGGGAGAATTGGAAAATCTGGGTTTCAGCGTTATCCGGTTTCTTGACCGGCATGGCCAGAGCAAAGCTCAACGGGCCAAGAGCAGTAACCCAAGTCACACCGACACCGACAGAGCTTGCCAGGTTGCTGAAGCTCACATCGTTACACTGGGTGTTGGACTTCGAGCCATTCGGGTTGGTGACCTGTTCGCACTTGGAGTCGAACACGTTACCCACATCCCAGAAGACCGAAGTACGCAGGGAACGTTGATCTTTCACGAATGGCAGCGGGAACAGGATTTCCGCACCACCCTGGATCAATACGTTACCACCGAATGGCAGCGGGTCGTTGTCCGAGTCAGCCACTGTACCTTGGTTACCCGTTACACCCACACCACGGCTCGGTGTACCACGAGGCCCCAGGGTGCTGTCCTTGAAGCCACGTACCGAGTTGAAACCACCCGCATAGTAGTTCTCATAGAACGGCAAGCCGCTGGTCGAACCGTAACCGTCGCCATAACCCAGTTCGGTGTGCAGGCGCATGGTGTAGTTTTCGCTCAATGGCTGGAACAACTGGCCACGGTAATCAAGCTTGAAGAACGACAGGTCGCTGCCCGGCGTGGTTGCTTCCAGAGTCAAGCTCTGGGAATGGCCACGGGTTGCCAACACACCTTTGTTCAGAGTCGATTCCGACCAGCCGGCCGAAGCCTTGAAGTTCAGGAACTGGTCGCCTTCTTTACGCACGAAGTTGAAGATCTCATCCACGGTGTACACACCTGTCTTGATCTTGTCCTGTTGCGCGGTCAGGCCGAAGGTCAGACGCGAGGTCTCACTGATCGGGTAACCAATGTTGGCGCCAACACCCAGGCTGTCGATGGCATAGCTTGCAACGTCAACGTCGAGGTCTTTGTAGTCGGTTGTGCGGTAGAAGGCGTTGTAGCCCAGGCTCACACCGTCAGCTGTCCAGTAGGGGTCGACATAACCGAAGTTATAGCGGCTCTGGTATTCGCTTCGGGTCAGGCCGATGGAAACCTTGTTACCGGTACCGAGGAAGTTGTTCTGGGTGATCGAACCACCGAGGATCAGACCGGCACTCTGGGCGAAACCGACGCTGGCGGTAATCGAACCGGAGGCTTGCTCTTCTACGGCGTAGTTCACGTCAACCTGGTCATCCACGCCCGGTACAGCCGGGGTTTCAACGTTGACTTCCTTAAAGAAGCCCAGGCGCTCAAGGCGAACCTTGGACTGGTCGATCAGGTAAGTCGATGCCCAGCCACCTTCCATCTGACGCATTTCGCGACGCAGGACTTCGTCAGCAGACTTGGTGTTGCCACGGAAGTTGATGCGGTTCACGTAGGCACGCTTGCCCGGGTCTACGACGAAGGTGATGTCTACGGTATGGTCTTCGTCGTGCGGGGTCGGTACGCCGTTGACGTTGGCGAAGGTATAGCCTTCGTTACCCAGGCGACGGGTGATCAGTTCGGACGTGGTGGTCATCAGCTTGCGCGAGAACACCTGGTCTTTCTGCACCAGCAACAGCGACTTGACCTGATCTTCAGGCACTTTCAAGTCACCGCTGAGCTTGACGTCACGAACCTTGTACTTCTCACCTTCGTTGACGTTGACAGTGATATAGACGTGCTTCTTGTCCGGGGTGATGGACACCTGGGTCGAAGCGATATCCATGTTGATATAGCCACGGTCCAGGTAGTAGGAACGCAGGCGCTCCAGGTCACCGGACAGTTTTTCGCGGGCGTACTTGTCATCGTTCTTGAAGAACGAGAGCCAGTTGGTGGTCTTGAGCTCGAACAGGTCGATCAGGTCGTCATCGGAGAACTTGGTGTTACCCACCACGTTGATGTGCTGGATCGCCGCCACGGTGCCTTCGTTGATGTTGACCTTCAGGCCGACGCGGTTACGCGGCTGCGGCACCACTTCGGTCTCGACGGTTGCCGAGTAACGGCCCTGGGCAACGTACTGGCGTTGCAGCTCGTTACGCACGCCTTCGAGGGTGGCACGCTGGAAGATCTCGCCTTCGGCAAGGCCCGATTGCTTGAGGCCTTTCATCAAGTCTTCAGTGGAGATCGCCTTGTTGCCTTCGATCTCGATACTGGCGACAGAAGGCCGCTCGACGACGGTGATGACGAGGACGTTACCTTCGCGACCCAGTTGGATATCTTGAAAGAACCCGGTTTTGAACAGCGCACGAGTGGATTCCACCAGGCGACGGTCATCAGCCTGTTCCCCGACGTTCAACGGCAAGGCACCAAAGACGCTACCCGCGGAAACCCGCTGGAGGCCGTTGACGCGAATATCGGAGATGGTGAAGGACTCGGCGTGAACTTCGGCGATCATCAATACGGTGAGAACCGCAGTTAGCAGCAGACGTTTCATGAAGTCCTTTCTTATTCCAACTGGCAATAAACAAACTGCCGCAAAATGCGGCAGATTCGCAATTCAGCGAAGCGTTACAGTCGTCCCAGATCGTTGACCAGAGCTAACAACATCACCCCGACCACCAAACTGATACCGATCTGTATCCCCCAACCCTGCACCCGATCCGACAAGGGGCGACCACGCGCCCACTCGACCAGATAAAACAACAGATGCCCCCCATCCAATACTGGAATGGGCAACAAATTCAGAACCCCAAGGCTAATACTCAGATAAGCCAGGAAATTCAGGAAATCTACAACGCCCGACTGGGCAGAAGCGCCCGCCACTTTAGCAATGGTTATCGGTCCACTCAAGTTTTTTACCGAGAGCTCGCCGAACAACATTTTCTTGAGGGAATCGAGGGTCAGCACACTCATGGTCCAGGTGCGTCTCGCACCCTCGCCAATTGCCGCCAACGGCCCGAAACTGACCTCTCGCACCATCGAAGGTGGCCACTCGACACCTTTCACACCGGCACCCAGGTAACCCCCGGCTGCCTTGGCCTCCCCGCGAACCGCCAGGGTCACAGGGACGTCGATTTGAGCACCATCGCGCTCAACTTTCAGCACAATTTTGGTATCTGGACGCACACGTACCAGGTCGACCACCTGCTGCCAGTCATTCAGTGCCTGGCCATCGAGGGCCAACAGGCGATCGCCGGTTTTCAGACCTGCGGCCTGGGCCGGCCCTTTCGGATCCAGCTCTGCCAGCACCGGCGGCAAGGCCGGACGCCACGGACGGATGCCCAGGGACTTGATCGGATCAGGCTCATCGGAGCCCTTCAGCCAGTGGTCCAGGGCCAGCTCGCGCGGGGTTTCGGCGGTGGAGTCCTGATCGCGCACCACCAGCTTCACGATGCCGCTTTCACCCAAGCGACGCACCAACTGCAGATTGACCGCCCCCCAACCGGTGGTTGGCTCGCCATCAACTGAAACAATTTCCTGCCCGGCGATCAGGCCCGCCTTGGCCGCCATGCTGTCCGCCTCGACCGCACCAATAACCGGACGCACTTGCTGGCTCCCCAGCATGGCCAGGACCCAGAAAAACACCATCGCCAACAGGAAGTTGGCGATAGGGCCTGCCGCAACGATGGCAATGCGCTGACGAACGGTCTTGCGATTAAAGGATTGGTCCAACTGATCAGCCGGCACTTCACCTTCGCGCTCATCGAGCATTTTGACGTAGCCGCCCAACGGGATGGCCGCAATCACAAACTCGGTGCCACGACGGTCGTGCCAGCGCAGCAACGGCATGCCGAAGCCTACGGAGAAGCGCAGCACCTTGACGCCGCAACGACGCGCGACCCAGAAATGGCCGAACTCGTGGAAGGTGACCAGCACACCCAGAGCAACCAGGGTGCCGACAATCATGTAGAGCGCACTCATCTAATTTCTCCGCCTTTCAATCCAGTGCCTGAAGGCTCAAACACGCCTAAAGACTAACGCGCATTGCGGTTCAACCACTGCTCAGCCAAGGCCCGGGCCTTTGCATCCGCTTCGAACACCGCACCCAGATCATTCACGGCGACGACGGGCTCAAGGTTTAAAACGTCCTCGATCATACTCGCGATCTGCGGAAAGCGGATGCGCCGGTCCAGAAACGCCGCCACAGCCACTTCATTGGCCGCATTCAGCATCGCCGGGGCGCTGTTACCTGCCTCGGCAGCTTGCCGCGCAAGACGCAGGCAAGGGAAGCGTTGCTCGTCGGGCGCTTCGAAGTCCAGACGGGCGATGGCAAACAGATCCAACGGCGCAACACCCGAATCAATCCGCTCCGGCCACGCCAGGGCATTGGCGATCGGCGTGCGCATGTCCGGATTGCCCAACTGGGCCAATACCGAGCCATCCACGTAATCCACCAGGGAATGAATCACACTTTGCGGATGGATCACCACCTCGACCTGATCCGGCCGGGCATCGAACAGCCAGCAGGCCTCGATCAGCTCCAGGCCCTTGTTCATCATGCTCGCCGAGTCCACCGAGATCTTGCGCCCCATGGACCAGTTCGGATGAGCGCATGCCTGGTCGGGAGAAACATGCTCCAGATCGGCCAACGGTGTCTGCCGGAAAGGACCGCCAGAAGCTGTCAGCAGAATCCGGCGTACACCGACCTGGCTCAGCCCACGGGCAAAATCACCGGGCATGCATTGGAAAATCGCGTTGTGTTCGCTGTCCAGCGGCAGCAGCACGGCGCCGCTCTTGCGCACCGCCTGCATAAAGAGCGCACCGGACATCACCAGCGCTTCTTTATTGGCCAGCAGAATCTTCTTGCCTGCATCAACGGCGGCCAGGGTCGGACGCAACCCGGCAGCGCCGACAATCGCCGCGACGACGGTGTCGACATCAGGGTCAGCCGAAACCTGGCACAACCCCTCCTCCCCCACCAACACCTGAGTCGCCAGGCCCGCAGCGCGCAGATCATCCTGCAAACCACGTGCAACTGCCGCTTCGGGCACCACTGCGTATTGCGGTGCGTGCCGTATACACAGTGCCAGCAGTTCGCTCAGGCGACTGAAGCCGGTCAATGCGAATACTTGATAACGCTCGGGATGACGGGCAATCACATCCAGGGTGCTTAGCCCCACCGAGCCGGTGGCGCCCAGCACGGTCACCTGTTGCAGGCGGCTCACGAGGCAGCCATCCACAGCAGTACGGCAAAGATCGGGATCGCGGCGGTCAGGCTGTCGATACGGTCCAGAACACCACCGTGACCCGGCAGCAGGTTACTGCTGTCCTTGATCCCGGCCTGGCGCTTGAACATGCTTTCAGTCAGATCACCGACCACCGAGATGAACACGACCACGGCCGCACCCACCAGGGACAGGAGCATTTCCTTGACGGTCCAGCCACGCACCACACCGACCACCAGGGTAATCACCAGGGTCAGCGCCAGGCCGCCATACACGCCCTCCCAGCTTTTACCCGGGCTGACAGCCGGCGCCAGCTTGCGCTTGCCGAAGGCACGACCAGAGAAGTAGGCGCCGATATCAGCCCCCCA
Organism: Pseudomonas sp. TH34; assembly: GCF_016650865.1. NCBI lineage: Bacteria > Pseudomonadati > Pseudomonadota > Gammaproteobacteria > Pseudomonadales > Pseudomonadaceae > Pseudomonas > Pseudomonas sp. TH34. Next base: position 558,777 of record NZ_JAEKFB010000020.1, on the reverse strand, counting down.
CACCAATACCATCACCGCCATGATCAGCCAGTTACCCAACTGCATCTGCTTGATGTAGACCAGCCCCTGCCAGGCAGGCAGCAAAATCAAAAGACCGATCACCAGTTTGCAGGCGACACTGGACCAGTGGCCGCTGGTGCCCGGATACGTCAGCACCAGATAGGTCGCCAACGCCCACCACAACACCGCCGCACCCAGTACCCAGGGTGCCAAGTCCGGCAGGATGTACATCAGGAACATCAACACCACCACGACAGCGGCGTACACCACACGCGGCAACTGCGCGGCGAAACCAGCGAGGCGCGCCCATTCCCAGGCACCGAGTGCCACCACCAGGCCAATGAACAGTGCGAAGTTTGCACCTTCAAGCAGGAAAAACCCGCACAGGGCAATAGGCAGCAGGATCAGCGCCGTGATGATTCGTTGTTTAAGCATTAAACCCGGGCTCCAGCTTCGATCTGCTCGCTCGTTTTACCGAAGCGACGCTGACGGGAAGCGAAATCGGCCAGCGCATTGCGCATGGCATCGTGTTTGAAGTCCGGCCAGAACAGGTCGGAGAAGTACAGTTCGGTATAGGCCAACTGCCACAACAGGAAGTTGCTGATGCGATGGTCGCCCCCGGTACGAATACACAGGTCGGGTAATGGCAGGTCGCCGGTCACCAGACAGGTTTGTAACAGCTCGGGCGTGATGTCTTCCGGGCGCAGATGGCCGGCCTGCACTTCCCGCGCCAGGCGCTGCGCTGCCTGGGCAATATCCCACTGGCCGCCGTAGTTGGCTGCGATCTGCAGCACAAAACGGTTGCTGCCGGCAGTGATCGCCTCAGCTTCGCGCATGGCCGCTTGCAGCTCCGGATGGAACCGCGAACGGTCGCCGATGATGCGCAGGCTGATGTTGTTCTCGTTCAGGCGCTTGGCCTCACGACGCAATGCCTTGAAGAACAGGTCCATCAAGGCACTGACTTCCTCGGCCGGGCGCTGCCAGTTTTCACTGGAGAACGCGAACAGGGTCAACACCTCGACCTTGGCCTCGGCACACACCTCGATCACGGCACGCACAGCATCGACACCCGCTTTATGCCCGGCAACGCCTGGCATAAAGCGCTTCTTCGCCCAGCGATTATTCCCGTCCATGATGATCGCGACATGGCGCGGCACCACGGAGGGCACAGTCTGCTTGGTCTTTTCCATGAAGGCGTCCTGACCCCTTATACGGCCATCAGGTCCTTTTCTTTATCTTCCGTGGCCTTGGTGATCTGGGCCTCGGCATCTTTAGTCAGCTTATCGATATCGGCGACGGCACGACGCTCTTCGTCTTCGCTGATTTCCTTGTCCTTGACCAGCTTCTTCAGGTCACCCAAGGCATCACGACGAATGTTGCGCACGGCAACACGTGCGTCTTCCGCTGCACTGCGCGCCTGCTTGGTGAAGCCCTTGCGGGTTTCTTCGGTCAGGGCAGGCATGGAGATCAGCAGCAATTCGCCCAGGTTGGTCGGATTGAGGTTCAGGCCGGCGCTCTGGATAGCCTTGTCGACGGCGCCAAGCATGTTGCGCTCAAAGGCCACGACTTGCAGGGTGCGCGAATCTTTTACAGTGATGTTGGCCACTTGAGTGATGGAGGTATCAGCGCCGTAGTACGGCACCATCACGCTGCCCAGAATGCTTGGGTGGGCCTTGCCGGTACGAATCTGACCAAATGCATGGTTCAGAGACTCCAGGGATTTCTGCATGCGCTCTTGAGCGTCTTTCTTGATTTCGTTGATCATTGTTCGATTTCCTCGATCAGAGTCCCTTCCGCGCCGCCATGTACGATGTTCAGCAGGGCGCCGGGCTTGTTCATGTTAAATACGCGCAGCGGCATCTTGTGGTCGCGGCACAAGCAAATAGCCGTCAGGTCCATCACACCCAGCTTGCGATCCAGCACTTCATCATAAGTCAGATGATCGAACTTCTCGGCATGCGGGTCTTTGAATGGGTCTGCAGTGTAAACACCGTCAACCTTGGTGGCCTTGAGCACCACGTCCGCGTTGATCTCGATACCACGCAGGCAGGCTGCCGAATCGGTGGTAAAGAACGGGTTGCCGGTACCGGCAGCAAAAATCACTACTTCCTTGGCATCCAGGTGGCGCATGGCTTTGCGACGATCATAGTGATCCGTTACGCCAACCATGGAAATAGCCGACATCACGATAGCGGTGATATTGGCGCGCTCGAGGGCGTCACGCATCGCCAGGGCGTTCATCACAGTGGCCAGCATGCCCATGTGGTCGCCTGTCACCCGATCCATGCCGGCAGCGCTCAGCGCCGCACCGCGGAACAGGTTGCCGCCGCCGATCACCAGACCGACCTGAACACCGATACCGACCAACTGGCCGACTTCCAGCGCCATGCGATCGAGTACCTTGGGATCGATCCCAAACTCTTCCGAGCCCATCAGGGCCTCGCCGCTAAGCTTGAGTAGAATGCGTTTATAGCGAGCCTGATGACCACTGCCCTGCTGAGCCATTGCGAATCTCTCCTGCGGCGTATTTTTTGAAAATTCTTGGCAAGCCGTTTACGGCCTGCGTTCACTCTAGCTTGACGCTGTCACAGCGCCATCGGAACACGGCTTTGTAAGCCAGTTCCAAAGGGAAACCAATAAAATTGATCACCCCATTTGAAAAGAGGCTGCGCGCGTAAGCGGGCAGCCTCTTTTGGGCGACAGTTAAAAACCGTCTTACTTCTTGGTGGCAGCCAGCTGGGCAGCAACTTCTTCAGCGAAGTTGTCGACCGGCTTCTCGATGCCGTCGCCTACTTTGTAGTAGGTGAAGGAAACGATTTCAGCACCAGCTTTCTTGGCCAGTTCGCCAACCTTGATTTCAGGGTTCTTGACGAACGCCTGCTCAACCAGGGAAGCCTCAGCCAGGAACTTGCTGATACGGCCTTTAACCATGTTTTCAACGATGTTTTCAGGCTTGCCTTTGATTTTTTCTTCGTTCAGCTGCAGGAACACGGCTTTCTCGCGTTCGATGGCTTCAGCAGAAACTTCCGATGGCAGCAGGAATTCAGGGTTGCTGGCCGCTACGTGCATAGCGATGTCTTTGGCCAGTTCAACGTTGCCGCCTTTCAGGGCAACCACAACACCGATCTTGTTGCCGTGCAGGTAAGCACCCACAACATCACCTTCAACGCGGGTCAGACGACGAATGTTAACGTTCTCGCCTACTTTACCCACCAGAACCAGACGATCAGCTTCTTGAGCTTCGATCAGCGGAGCGGCGTCGGTCAGTTTGTCAGCGAACGCTTTTTCAACGCTGGCAGCGACAAAGTTTTTGAAGTCGTCTTGCAGGGCCAGGAAGTCGGTCTGCGAGTTAACTTCCAGGATAACGGCGGATTTGCCGTCTTCCTTGATTGCGATAGCGCCTTCAGCAGCGACGTTGCCTGCTTTCTTGGCAGCCTTGATGGCGCCCGAAGCACGCATGTCATCAATGGCTTTTTCGATGTCGCCGCCGGCCTTGGTCAAGGCCTTTTTGCAATCCATCATGCCTTCGCCGGTACGCTCACGCAGTTCTTTAACCAACGCTGCAGTAATCTCTGCCATTTTCAAAATCCTCTTGGATAGGTTTTCAACCATTCCACCCGATTGAACGGGCGATCAATTCTTCCCGAACCACCCTTGTAGGCCGCTGCACGTTACAGATGTTGTAGCTGCGCTGCCGACAAATGGTTTTCGAGGTGGCAAAAAGGGGGCCAAGCCCCCTTTTTGCTTACTGAGTCAACGCCAAGGCGTCAGTTACTCAGCTGCTGCTACCGGAGCTTCTTCAACGAACTGCTCGGTGCCGCCAGCAACGTGGTTGCGACCACGGATTACAGCGTCAGCCATCGAACCCATGTACAGCTGGATAGCGCGGATTGCGTCATCGTTGCCTGGGATGATGTAGTCAACGCCTTCCGGGCTGCTGTTGGTATCGACTACGCCGATAACCGGGATACCCAGCTTGTTAGCTTCGGTGATCGCGATGCGCTCGTGATCAACGTCGATAACGAACAGTGCGTCAGGCAGACCGCCCATGTCCTTGATACCACCCAGGGAACGATCGAGCTTTTCCAGGTCGCGAGTGCGCATCAGCGCCTCTTTCTTGGTCAGCTTGGCGAAAGTACCGTCTTCGGCTTGCACTTCAAGGTCACGCAGACGCTTGATGGAAGCACGGATGGTTTTGAAGTTGGTCAGCATGCCGCCCAACCAGCGGTGATCGACGTACGGCGAACCGCAACGTGCTGCTTCTTCAGCAACGATCTTGCCAGCGGAACGCTTGGTGCCGACGAACAGAATCTTGTTTTTGCCCTGGGCCAGGCGCTCTACGAAAGTCAGAGCTTCGTTGAACATTGGCAGGGTTTTTTCAAGGTTGATGATGTGGATCTTGTTACGCGCGCCGAAAATGTACTTACCCATTTTCGGGTTCCAGTAACGGGTCTGGTGACCGAAGTGCACACCGGCCTTCAGCATATCGCGCATGTTGACTTGGGACATGATAGTTCCTTAATAAGTCGGGTTTGGCCTCCACGTATCCCAATGACCAACCAGTGGCATTCGCCTCCGGCACCCAGGTCATCGTGTCGACACGTGTGTGGATTTAAGCTTTGCGGGGTATCCCCGGAAAGCGGCGCATTTTATACCACAGAGCTTGCAAAAACGAAACCCGCAATCACATTTGCCGTCAGTCGCTTTTGCCTAAGCCTTTGAATAGAGCCAGAATGCCCCCACCCTTATAGACAGAAGCGATCGCCAGACGCTCATGGTTTCACCCCTGCGTCTGCTAGAATCGCGTTTTTTGGGCTTGTGCGAATTCTGCAACCTTTTGTCGCACACCCGTAAACCGTATTGATTTCAGCGCGTCGCGCTAGAGAGAGCCTGTATGACCGTCACCCTCAAAACCGCCGAAGATATCGCTGGCATGCGTGTTGCCGGCAAACTGGCTGCCGACGTGCTGGAAATGATTGCCGAACACGTCAAGCCCGGCGTCACCACCGAAGCGCTGGACCGCATTTGCCACGACTATATCGTTGACGTGCAAAAAGCCATCCCTGCACCACTGAACTACAAGGGCTTCCCCAAGTCGATCTGCACCTCGATCAACCACGTGGTGTGCCACGGGATTCCCGGCGACAAGCCGTTGAAAGACGGCGATACCCTGAACATCGACGTCACCGTCATCAAGGACGGCTACCACGGCGACACCAGCCGCATGTTCCACGTCGGCACCGTGCCGGTCTGGGCCGAGCGCCTGTCGCAAGTGACCCAGGAATGCATGTACAAGGCCATCGAGATCGTCAAGCCTGGCTGCCGCCTGGGCGACATCGGTGAAATCATCCAGAAGCACGCTGAAAAGAACGGCTTCTCGGTGGTGCGCGAATTCTGCGGCCACGGCATCGGCAAGGTATTCCACGAAGAGCCACAGATCCTGCACTACGGCCGCGCCGGCACCGGCATGGAGCTGAAGGCAGGCATGACCTTCACCATCGAGCCGATGATCAACCAGGGCAAGGCCGACACCAAAGTACTGGGCGACGGCTGGACCGCCATCACCAAGGACCGCAAGCTCTCGGCCCAGTGGGAACACACCCTGCTGGTCACCGACACCGGCTACGAGATCTTCACTCTGCGGGCCGACGACACGATTCCCCGCGTTTCGGCGTAATGTTTGCACCGGTTTTCTAATAGCAACGCTGTGACCCATAGATAGAAAGGAAAACCGATCGATGCCCCAGGTGGATCCCGAACTCTTCGACCGCGGCCAGTTCCAGGCGGAACTGGCGCTGAAGGCCAGCCCCATCGCCGCCTTCAAGAAGGCCATTCGTCAGGCCCGCGAGGTGCTCGACGAGCGCTTTCGCACGGGCCGGGACATCCGCCGGCTGATCGAGGACCGCGCCTGGTTCGTCGACAACATCCTGCAAAAGGCCTGGGAACAGTTCAGCTGGAGCGAAGACGCTGATATCGCCCTGGTGGCGGTCGGCGGCTACGGCCGTGGTGAACTGCACCCCTACTCCGATATCGACCTGCTGATTTTGCTGGACAGCGCCGATCACGAAATTTTCCGCGACTCCATCGAGCGTTTTCTGACGTTGCTGTGGGACATCGGCCTGGAAGTCGGCCAAAGCGTGCGCTCGGTGGACGAATGCGCCCAGGAAGCCCGCGCCGACCTGACGGTGATCACCAACCTGATGGAAAGCCGCACCATCGCCGGCCCCGAGCGCCTGCGCCAGCGCATGCTGGAAGTCACCAGCACCGCGCACATGTGGCCGAGCAAGGACTTCTTCCTGGCCAAGCGTGCCGAGCAGAAAGCCCGGCACCACAAGTACAACGACACCGAATACAACCTGGAACCCAACGTCAAAGGCTCCCCCGGCGGGCTGCGGGATATCCAGACGATTTTGTGGGTCGCCCGCCGTCAATACGGCACCCTGAACCTGCGCGCCCTGGCCGGGGAAGGCTTCCTGGTAGAGAGCGAAAACGCCCTGCTGGCCTCCTCCCAGGAATTCCTGTGGAAAGTGCGCTACGCGTTGCACATGCTGGCCGGTCGCTCCGAAGACCGCCTGCTGTTCGACCACCAGCGCTCCATCGCGACCCTGCTGGGGTTTGAAGGCGAAGACGCGAAGACCAGCATCGAAAGCTTCATGCAGCAGTACTACCGGGTGGTAATGAGCATTGCCCAGCTCAGCGACCTGATCATCCAGCACTTCGAAGAAGTGATCCTGGCCCCGGAAGACGAAGCACCGCCGCAGCCGATCAACTCGCGCTTCCAGCTCCACGATGGCTACATCGAGGCACGCAACGACAACGTGTTCAAACGCACGCCGTTCGCGATGCTGGAAATCTTTGTGTTGATGGCCCAACAGCCGGAAATCAAAGGCGTACGCGCCGACACCATTCGTTTGCTGCGGGAAAACCGTCACCTGATCGACGACGACTTCCGTAACGACATTCGCAACACCAGCCTGTTTATCGAACTGTTCAAGTGCAAGATCGGCATCCACCGCAACCTGCGGCGCATGAACCGCTACGGGATCCTGGGCCGTTACCTGCCGGAGTTCGGCTTTATCGTCGGGCAGATGCAGCACGACCTGTTCCACATCTATACGGTGGACGCCCACACCCTGAACCTGATCAAGCACCTGCGTAAGTTGCAGTACACCCAGGTGTCAGAGAAATTCCCGCTGGCCAGCAAGCTCATGGCGCGGCTGCCCAAGCCCGAGCTGATCTACCTTGCCGGCCTGTACCACGACATCGGCAAGGGCCGCCACGGTGACCACTCGGAAATTGGTGCGGTGGACGCCGAAGCGTTCTGCCAGCGTCACCAGTTGCCACTGTGGGACAGCCGCCTGATTGTGTGGCTGGTGCAAAACCACCTGGTGATGTCCACCACCGCCCAGCGCAAGGACTTGTCCGACCCGCAGGTGATCCATGATTTCGCCCAGGCCGTCGGCGACGAAACCCGTCTCGACTACCTGTACGTGCTCACCGTCTCCGACATCAACGCCACCAACCCGACGCTGTGGAATTCCTGGCGCGCCAGCCTGTTGCGCCAGCTCTACACCGAGACCAAGCGCGCGCTGCGTCGCGGCCTGGAGAACCCGGTGGACCGCGAAGAGCAGATCCGCCGCACCCAAAGCGCGGCCCTGGATATTCTGGTGCGTGGCGGCAACGACCCGGACGACGTCGAGCAACTCTGGTCGCAACTGGGAGACGACTACTTCCTGCGCCACACTGCCGGCGACGTGGCCTGGCACAGCGACGCGATCCTGCAGCAGCCGGCCGATGGCGGGCCGCTGGTGCTGATCAAGGAAACCACCCAGCGCGAGTTCGAGGGTGGTACGCAGATCTTCATCTACGCCCCGGACCAGCACGATTTCTTCGCCGTGACCGTGGCCGCGATGGACCAGCTCAACCTGAACATTCACGACGCCCGGGTCATCACCTCCAGCAGCCAGTTCACCCTCGACACCTACATCGTGCTCGACACGGAAGGCGAGTCCATCGGCGACAACCCTGAGCGGGTGAAAAAGATCCGCAAAGGCCTCACCGACGCGCTGCGCAACCCTGACGACTACCCGACCATCATCCAGCGCCGGGTACCGCGCCAGCTCAAGCACTTTGCGTTTGCCCCTGAGGTGACCATCCACAACGACGCCCAACGCCCGGTGACGGTGCTGGAACTCAGCGCGCCGGACCGGCCTGGCCTGTTGGCGCGGATCGGCACGATCTTCCTGGAGTTCGACCTGTCGTTGCAGAACGCCAAGATTGCGACCCTGGGCGAACGGGTGGAAGACGTGTTCTTCATTACCGATGCCGACAACCAGCCGCTTTCCGACCCTGAACTGTGCCGACGCTTGCAGGAAGCCATCGTCCAGCAGTTGAGCGTCAATCAGGAGACCGGCGTCGAGATGTCACGCTTGAGCATCTGACCGACCGCCCATTTTCAGCTTCCAATGAATTGAACGAGATTTATCGATGAACAATGCCCTGAACCAACTGCAGCCCTACCCGTTCGAGAAATTGCGCGTCCTGCTGGGCAGCGTCACACCGAACCCGGACAAGCGTCCGATCGCCCTCTCCATCGGCGAGCCGAAGCATAAATCTCCGCAGTTCGTCGCCGACGCGCTGGCCAACAACCTGGACCAGATGGCGGTGTACCCCACCACCCTGGGCATTCCCGCCCTGCGCGAAGCCATTGGCGCCTGGTGCGAACGTCGTTTCAGCGTGCCCAAGGGCTGGCTGGACCCGGCGCGCAATATCCTGCCGGTGAACGGCACCCGTGAAGCGTTGTTCGCCTTCACCCAGACCGTGGTCAACCGTGGCGACGACGCGCTGGTGGTCAGCCCAAACCCGTTCTACCAGATCTACGAAGGCGCGGCGTTCCTCGCCGGAGCCAAGCCGCACTACCTGCCGTGCCTGGATGAAAACGGCTTCAACCCGGATTTCGACGCCGTATCGCCGGACATCTGGAAACGCTGTCAGATCCTGTTCCTGTGCTCGCCAGGCAACCCGACAGGTGCACTGATTCCCGTCGACACCCTGAAAAAGCTGATCGCCCTGGCCGACGAATACGACTTCGTAATCGCCGCCGACGAGTGCTACAGCGAGTTGTACTTCGACGAACAAACCCCGCCGCCAGGCCTGCTCAGCGCCTGCGTCGAGCTGGGTCGCCAGGATTTCAAGCGCTGCGTGGTGTTCCACAGCCTGTCCAAACGCTCCAATCTGCCGGGCCTGCGTTCGGGCTTTGTGGCCGGCGACGCCGAAATCCTCAAGGGCTTTTTGCTGTACCGCACCTACCACGGTTGCGCGATGCCGGTGCAAACCCAACTGGCGAGCATTGCCGCCTGGCAGGACGAAGCCCACGTGCAGGCCAACCGCGATCTGTACCGGGAGAAGTTCGATGCCGTACTGGCGATCCTGAAGCCGGTGCTGGACGTGCAAAATCCCGACGGTGGCTTCTACCTGTGGCCGAACGTGAAGGGCGACGACGCGGCGTTCTGCCGTGACTTGTTCGTGGAAGAACACGTGACCGTGGTACCAGGCTCGTACCTGTCGCGGGAAGTGGACGGGGTCAACCCGGGCGCCGGGCGTGTGCGCCTGGCGCTGGTCGCGCCGTTGGCGGAGTGCGTGGAAGCGGCGACGCGGATTCGCGACTTTATTACCCGCAATAAATAACTGCGCTGAATGTGGCGAGGGAGCTTGCTCCCGCTCGGCTGCGCAGCAGTCGTAAACCGGCTGATGCCGTTTTCCTGCACGAATGAAGTCGCCAGCGTTGGGGCGACTTCGTTACCCAGCGGGAGCAAGCTCCCTCGCCACAAGTAAGCACCGCGGTGTTATTTGATATGACCCAGATTCGCCTCGCTCATATCCAGATCCGCCAACACCTCCCGTAGCACGTCATCACCAATCTGGTGGTGACGGCTCAGGCTATACAGCTCCAGACGCTGCGCCCGCAGGGCCTTGAGCCGCAACTTGCGCTCCAGTTGGTCCATCTGAAACGCCAGCGCCTGGGCTTCGGCCGAATCATTGAACACCTCCAATTGATGACGATACTCCGACATCAACCGCGCCTTGAGCTCGGTGGCCAAGGCTGCCTGGGCGGCATCCAGAGGTGCAGCTTCAGCGGGATCTTCGGTTTCGAGTGCATGGATAGCAGCCACGGCGGTCTTCTTCCAGGCCTCGCGCACTTCATTGTGGCGTTTCTCATCCGGACTCTTCTCGATGCCGCGTAACAGCAGCGGCAAAGCGATGCAGGCCGCGACCAACGACAGCAGGATCACACCGGCGGCGATGAAGATCAGCAGGTCGCGCTCGGGGAAGTCCTGCCCCGGCGCAAGCAGTAACGGTACCGACATCACACCGGCCAGGGTCACGGCACCGCGTACCCCACCGACGGTCAACAGCCAGCAAGACCGCGCGGTGGGCACCAGTGTCAGCTCACTTTTCCCACGAATCCGGCGCAATAAACCCGACAGTCGCCAGATGCTCTGCACCCAGATAAACCGCAACACCACCAGCACCAGGAAAATCGCGACCACGTCCAGGCAGCGATACAACAAGGTCGGCCACAGCGTCGGCTCGTGACTCACCACCGCCTTGATAATGTCCGGCAATTGCAGGCCCAGCAGCAGGAAGATCAAACCGTTAAACGCAAACTCCAGCAGCGACCAGACACTGCGGTTGAGCAACCGGGTGCTGGTCTGGCGCGGCAGCAGGTCGAGCCAGCTTTGCATCATCCCCGCGGCCACCGCCGACAAGATGCCCGAGGCGCCAAGGCGTTCGGCCAGCACGTAGGCAGCAAACGGCAGCAGCAACATGAATACCACGTGCGTCGCCGGGTCGTCCCAGCCCCGGGCGATCATCCAGGACCGCAAGCGGCCCACCAGCCAGCTCAAGGCCACGCCAATGGCCAGGCCACCGACGGCCACCAGCACAAATGTCAGGCTGGCATTCGCCAGGGAAAACACCCCGGTCACCGCCGCCACCAGGGCGAACTTGAAGGTCACCAGGCCCGAGGCGTCATTCATCAGCGCCTCGCCCTGAAGCATATGCATCAGCGGTGTTGGCAGACGATTCTGGGAAATGGCTGACACCGCCACCGCATCCGTCGGCGACAACACGGCCGCCAGGGCGAAGGCCACCGGCAGTGGGATACTCGGCAACAGCCAGTGAATGAAGTAACCGGCACCGACCACGGTGAATAGCACCAGGCCCACCGCCAGCGTCAGGATCGGCCCGCGCAGGCGCCACAATTCACGCTTGGGCATACGCCAGCCATCGGAGAACAGCAGCGGCGGCAGAAACAGGAAGAGAAACAACTCGGGATCGAGGGCTACATGCAGGCCTAGGGTCGGCCAGGCCAACAAGGCGCCGGCGGCGATCTGCACCAGTGGCAACGGCAGTGGAATGATGCGCCCGACGAGGCGCGAAACGCTGACCAGCATCAGCAGGATAAGTACGGTGTAGGCGGTTTGCATAACGCGGGATTCCCAGACAATCAACTTGCAACAACACACATCAGGCAACAACTCGCCGTTGAAGTGCCATATTAGCCGCCTATGCTGCGCGATGGCCTTTGCACAAAAGTCGCACGCGAGCAAAACGTAAGTGTGACGAGCGGCGCCGAAAGCCGCTGGCCATGGCATAATCCTTGACCTTTCATCTGCGTCAGCCCAAAGGGGGGCAATTCCTTGACCGCTTCAAGCAAAACGTTGCACCTTTTCGGCATAAAAGCCTGCGACACCATGAAAAAGGCGCGCACCTGGCTCGACGAGCACGCTATCCAGTATGAGTTTCATGACTACAAAACGGCCGGTATCGACCGCGAACACTTGACCCAATGGTGCAATGAGCACGGTTGGCAGGTGGTTTTGAACCGTGCGGGCACCACCTTTCGCAAACTCGAAGACGAACGCAAAGCCGATCTCGACCAAGCGAAAGCCATTGAATTGATGCTCGCGCAACCCTCGATGATCAAGCGCCCCGTGCTTGATCTCGGTGACAAAACCCTGATTGGCTTCAAGCCAGATAGTTATTCGGCGGCCCTCAAGTAGGCCAGCCCACTCAATTTTTGTAGAGGTAACAGCATGTCCAATTCCCTGTTCAGCCTGGGCTTCGGCGTCGGCACTCAGAACCGCCAAGGTGCTTGGCTGGAAGTGTTTTACGCACAACCGCTGCTCAATCCATCGGCTGAAATCATCGCTGCCATCACCCCGATCCTCGGTTACACCGAAGGCAACCAGGCGATCACTTTCACCGTTACCCAGGCCCTGCAACTGGCTGACGCGCTCAAAGGCGTCGACGCCGCCCAAGCCGCCCTGTTGAGCCGCCTGGCTGAAAGCCACACGCCGCTGGTCGCCACCCTGCTGGCCGAAGACGCCGCACTGACTTCCACCCCTGAGGCCTACCTCAAGCTGCACTTGCTGTCCCATCGCCTGGTCAAGCCCCACGGCCTGAACCTGGCCGGTGTGTTCCCGCAGTTGCCGAACGTGGCCTGGACCAGCCAGGGCGCAATCGACATCGCCGAGCTGGCCGAGCGTCAGCTGGAAGCGCGCCTGCGTGGCGAGCTGCTGGAAGTGTTCTCGGTGGACAAGTTCCCGAAAATGACCGACTACGTGGTGCCGAGCGGCGTGCGTATCGCTGATGCCGCGCGCATCCGCCTGGGCGCCTACGTAGGCGAAGGCACCACCGTGATGCACGAAGGTTTCGTCAACTTCAACGCCGGCACCGAAGGCCCGGGCATGATCGAAGGCCGTGTGTCGGCTGGCGTATTCGTCGGCAAGGGTTCGGACCTGGGCGGCGGTTGCTCCACCATGGGCACCCTGTCGGGCGGCGGCAACATCGTGATCAAGGTCGGCGAAGGCTGCCTGATCGGCGCCAACGCCGGTATCGGTATCCCGTTGGGCGACCGCAACACCGTTGAGTCGGGCCTGTACGTGACCGCCGGCACCAAGGTTGCGCTGCTGGATGAAGCAAACCAGCTGGTCAAAGTGGTCAAGGCCCGTGAGCTGGCCGGCCAACCGGACCTGCTGTTCCGCCGCAACTCCGAGACCGGTGCCGTGGAGTGCAAAACCCACAAATCGGCCATCGAACTGAACGCAGCGCTGCACGCTCACAACTAAGCAGCGACTCGATGCCACTAACGGCCCGCTTCTTCCGGATGCGGGCCGTTTATACGAGTCTTGATCACCATGCTTGTGCCCTCTCCCTGGCGCGCCGATTTTCCGGCCATCGCCACCCTGCAACGGCAAGACCAGACCTATCTGGACAACGCCGCCACCACGCAAAAACCTCAAGCCTTGTTGGACGCCATCAGCCATTACTACGCCAATGGCGCAGCCAATGTGCACCGTGCCCAGCATTTGCCGGGCGCCCATGCAACCCAGGCGTTCGAGGACAGTCGCAACAAGGTGGCGCAGTGGCTGAACGTCGGTGACGAGGGGCAAATCATCTTCACCCACGGCGCGACATCGGCGCTGAACCTCCTGGCATATGGCCTTGAGCACCTATTCAACCCGGGCGACGAGATTGTCATCAGCGCCCTGGAGCACCACGCCAACCTGCTGCCGTGGCAGCAACTGGCCAAACGTCGCGAGCTGGCGTTGGTGGTACTGCCGCTTAGCAATGACGGTTTGATCGACCTGCAAGCCGCCGCCCAACTGATCGGCCCGCGCACCCGCCTGCTGGCGGTGAGCCAACTGTCCAACGTGCTCGGTGCCTGGCAGCCGTTGCCGCAATTGCTGGCGCTGGCCAAGGCCCACGACGCACTGACGGTGGTCGATGGCGCCCAGGGCATCGTCCATGGTCGCCACGACGTGCAGGCCATGGCCTGCGACTTCTACGTGTTTTCCAGCCACAAGCTCTACGGTCCGGATGGCGTCGGCGTGCTTTACGGTCGCACCGAAGCCCTGCATCACCTGCGCCATTGGCAGTTTGGCGGCGAGATGGTGCAGCAGGCTGACTACCAAAGCGCCAGCTTCCGCCCGGCGCCCCTCGGGTTCGAAGCCGGTACCCCACCGATCGCCAGCGTGATCGGCCTGGGCGCAACCCTGGATTACCTGAGTTCCCTGGATCAACACGAGGTGACGGCCCACGAAGTCGCCTTGCACGACTACCTGTTGCGCGGCCTGCAAGCCCGAAACGGCGTGCGCCTGCTGGGTTCGCCGCAAGTAGCCTTGGCCAGTTTTGTGGTGGAAGGCGTGCACAACGCCGACCTTGCCCACTTGCTGACTGAACAAGGGATTGCCGTACGCGCGGGCCATCATTGTGCGATGCCATTGCTCAAGCAGATGGGGTTGCCGGGGGCGATTCGGGTGTCGCTGGCGCTGTACAACGACTCCGATGACCTGGAGCGCTTTTTGAAGCGCTGGATCAAGCCCTGGATATGTTGCGATGAATTTGCCGCCGGAGGCAGTTGTCGCGCTGGAAGCGTTCAAGGCGGTCGGCAGTTGGGAGCAACGGGCCCGCCTGCTGATGCAATGGGGCGAGCGTCTTCCCGCCTTGCCGGATGAAGACAAGGTCGACGTCAACCTGGTGCAGGGCTGTGAAAGCCTGGTGTGGCTGGTGGGGCGTTTGCAGGATGGCCACTGGCAGTTTGCCGCCAGCAGCGATGCACGACTGATACGCGGGCTGGTGGCGCTGTTGCTGGCACGGGTTAACGGTTTGTCTGCCGCTGAGTTGCAGGCGGTCGACTTGCCCGGCTGGTTTGAACAACTGGGCCTGTCGCGGCAGTTATCGCCGTCGCGCAGCAATGGGTTGAATGCAGTGCTGCAGCGCATGCGGCAGCTGAGCCTCACACAAAACTGAATGTGGGAGCGGGCTTGCTCGCGAAAGCGGTGTATCAGTCGACCTGTCTGGTGACTGACACTCCGCTTTCGCGAGCAAGCCCGCTCCCACATTTTGATCTTTTCAGGGTGCAGAGATCGGTGCTGCCTGAACTCTGTCAGCAGGCCGGCGCACCCCTGCCACAATCTTGTCTACCGCCTTGGTCGCCGCCACCATGCCGAAGGTCGCGGTGACCATCATCACCGCGCCAAACCCACCGGCGCAGTCCAGTTTCACGCCATCCCCGACAAAACTCTTCTGCAAACAGATGCTGCCGTCCGGCTTTGGATAACGCAGCTGTTCGGTGGAAAATACGCAGGGCACGCTGTAATGGCGGGTCACGGTGCGCGAGAAGCCGTAGTCGCGGCGCAGGGTGGAGCGCACTTTCGACGCCAGTGGGTCATTGAACGTGCGGTTCAAATCACACACCTGAATCAGCGTCGGATCAATCTGCCCGCCCGCGCCGCCAGTGGTGATGATCTGGATCTTGCGCCGCTTGCACCAGGCGATCAGCGCGGCCTTGGCGTTCACACTGTCGATGCAGTCGATCACGCAATCGATATTGGGCGTGATGTACTCGGCCATCGTCTCGCGAGTGACGAAATCCGCCACCGCATGCACGGTGCAGTCCGGGTTGATGCCCTTCAGGCGCTCGGCCATGACCTCGACCTTGGCCTTGCCCACCGTGCTGTCCAGCGCATGCAACTGGCGGTTGCTGTTGCTGACGCACACATCATCCAGGTCAAACAGCGAAATCTCGCCCACCCCACAACGGGCGATGGCTTCCGCCGCCCACGAGCCCACCCCGCCCACGCCGACGATGGCCACATGGGCCGCCTTCAAGCGTTCCAGGCCTTCAATGCCATACAAGCGGGCGACGCCGGCAAACCGTGGATCTTCTGTACTCATGACCATTACCCCAAAAACCGGCGCGCATTATAGGGCTACGCAGCGACAAGTTTTAAGCTACAAGCTACAAGTAAGAGAACTTACGACGAGTTGCACTGCCCAATGTCCGGTTTTTCTCGGCTTGCTGTACGGTCGGTGAAAGGCCAGTGTAGGATGCGCGCCGTTCGGCGTAGGCCGACACCTCTTTTCGTTCCACACCCTTTGGAACCCGAAATAGCCATGTCATCGCGTAAATTTGGACTCAACCTGGTGGTGGTGCTGGCAATTGCCGCGCTGTTCACTGGCTTCTGGGCGCTGATCAACCGCCCGGTCAATGCCCCTAACTGGCCCGAGCAGATCTCCGGTTTTTCGTACTCGCCGTTCCAGCAAGGCCAGTACCCACAGAAAGACCAGTATCCGACCGACGATCAAATGCGTCAGGACCTTGCGATCATGAGCAAGCTGACGGATAACATCCGTACCTACTCGGTCGACGGCACCCTGGGGGATATCCCCAAGCTGGCGGAAGAGTTCGGCCTGCGGGTGACCCTGGGGATCTGGATCAGCCCGGACCTCGAGCGCAACGAGCGCGAGATCCAGCGTGCCATCGAAATCGCCAACAACTCCCGCAGCGTAGTGCGGGTAGTGGTGGGTAACGAAGCGCTGTTCCGCGAAGAAATCACTCCGGAAGCGCTGATCGTGCTGCTGGATCGGGTACGGGCCGCCGTCAAGGTGCCCGTGACCACCTCCGAGCAATGGCACATCTGGGAACACAACCCGCAACTGGCCAAGCACGTCGACCTGATCGCCGCGCACATCCTGCCGTACTGGGAACATATCCCGGTGGACAAGGCCGGCCAGTTCGTCCTCGATCGCGCACGGGACCTGAAGAAGACCTTCCCGAAAAAGCCGCTGTTACTGTCGGAGGTTGGCTGGCCAAGCAACGGACGGATGCGTGGCGGTGCTGACGCCTCTCCGGCCGACCAGGCAATTTACCTGCGCACGCTGGTTAACACGCTGAACCGCCAGGGCTACAACTACTTCGTGATCGAAGCGTTTGACCAGCCGTGGAAAGCCAGCGACGAAGGTTCGGTGGGCGCTTATTGGGGCGTGTTCAACGCCGCACGCCAGCAGAAATTCAATTTTGATGGCCCGGTGGTCGCGATTCCGCAATGGCGAGTGCTGGCGATCGGCTCGGTGGTGCTTGCACTGCTGTCCCTGACCCTGCTGATGATCGACGGCTCGGCCCTGCGCCAGCGTGGTCGTACGTTCCTGACCTTTATCGCCTTCCTGTGCGGTTCAGTATTGGTGTGGATCGGCTACGACTACAGCCAGCAATACAGCACCTGGTTCAGTTTGACGGTAGGCTTCCTGCTGGCACTCGGCGCCCTGGGCGTGTTTATCGTGTTGCTGACCGAAGCCCACGAACTGGCAGAGGCGGTCTGGAC
Organism: Pseudomonas sp. TH34; assembly: GCF_016650865.1. Taxonomy (NCBI): domain Bacteria; kingdom Pseudomonadati; phylum Pseudomonadota; class Gammaproteobacteria; order Pseudomonadales; family Pseudomonadaceae; genus Pseudomonas; species Pseudomonas sp. TH34. The sequence goes on along the minus strand of NZ_JAEKFB010000020.1, from coordinate 541,606 downwards.
TCACAAACGCCGGCGTGAATTCCTGCCGGTTGTAGGAGATTCGGACTACCGCCCGAAAGTCTCGATCCACGTGCCGTGCTACAACGAGCCGCCGGAGATGGTCAAACAGACCCTCGACGCCCTGGCCGCCCTCGACTATCCGGACTACGAAGTCCTGATCATCGACAACAACACCAAAGACCCGGCCGTATGGGAGCCGGTGCGCGACTATTGCGAAACCCTGGGCCCGCGCTTCAAGTTCTTCCACGTCTCGCCCCTGGCCGGTTTCAAGGGCGGCGCGCTGAACTACCTGATTCCGCATACCGCCAAGGATGCCGAAGTGATCGCGGTAATCGACTCCGATTACTGCGTGTCGCCGAACTGGCTCAAGCACATGGTGCCGCACTTCGCCGACCCGAAAATCGCTGTGGTGCAGTCGCCACAGGATTATCGCGACCAGAACGAAAGCACCTTCAAGAAGCTCTGCTACGCGGAATACAAAGGCTTCTTCCACATCGGCATGGTCACCCGCAACGACCGCGACGCGATCATCCAGCACGGCACCATGACCATGACCCGTCGCTCGGTGCTTGAAGAGCTGGGCTGGGCCGACTGGTGCATCTGTGAAGATGCCGAGTTGGGCCTGCGGGTATTCGAGAAAGGCTTGTCGGCGGCCTACTACCACGACAGCTACGGCAAGGGCCTGATGCCCGATACCTTTATCGACTTCAAGAAACAGCGTTTCCGCTGGGCCTACGGGGCGATCCAGATCATCAAGCGTCACACCGCGAGCCTGTTGCGCGGCAAGGACACCGAGCTGACCCGCGGCCAGCGCTACCACTTCCTCGCGGGCTGGTTGCCGTGGGTGGCCGACGGCATGAACATCTTCTTCACCGTGGGCGCCCTGTTGTGGTCGGCGGCGATGATTATCGTGCCGACGCGGGTTGACCCGCCGCTGCTGATTTTCGCGATTCCGCCATTGGCGCTGTTCGTGTTCAAGGTCGGCAAGATCATCTTCCTCTACCGCCGTGCGGTGGGTGTGAACCTGAAAGATGCATTCTGCGCGGCGTTGGCCGGGTTGGCGTTGTCCCACACCATTGCCAAGGCAGTGCTGTACGGCTTCTTCACCACCAGCATTCCGTTCTTTCGTACACCGAAGAACGCCGATAACCACGGTTTCTGGGTCGCGATTTCCGAAGCCCGGGAAGAGATGTTCATCATGCTGCTGTTGTGGGGCGCGGCACTGGGGATTTACCTGGTGCAGGGCCTGCCGAGCAATGACATGCGCTTCTGGGTGGTGATGTTGCTGGTGCAGTCGCTGCCGTATGTGGCGGCGCTGATCATGGCGTTCCTGTCTTCGCTGCCGAAACCGGCACCGAAGCAAGAGCCTGTGGCCGCTGCTTAAAATCCTGCGCAATGCACTAAACGGCGGCCTCTGGCCGCCGTTTTGCTATAAGATAACGGCCATTTTGTGAGACTTGGCCCAGGCCATTGCTTTGTGTGGGAGCGGGCTTGCTCGCGAATGCGCCGGGTCAGTTCATACGTTGTTGACTGACACTCCGTATTCGCGAGCAAGCCCGCTCCCACACAAGCCTCCTCCCACATAAGCCTTGCGCCCTGACATGCTTCTGGAGTTTTTACATGACGGCCCACGCCGACCTTTCGCCGACCCTCCAACTCGCTATCGACCTGATCCGTCGCCCATCGGTGACGCCGATCGACGCCGATTGCCAGAAGCTGATGATGCAGCGCCTGGGCGACGCCGGTTTTGCGCTTGAGCCGATGCGCATCGAGGATGTGGATAACTTCTGGGCCACCCACGGCAAACACGAAGGCCCGGTATTGTGCTTCGCCGGCCACACCGACGTGGTGCCGACCGGTCCGGTCAAGGCCTGGCAGAACGACCCGTTCGACGCGCTGATCGACGAAAACGGCATGCTCTGCGGCCGTGGCGCGGCCGACATGAAAGGCAGCCTGGCCGCGATGCTGGTCGCCTCCGAGCGTTTCGTCACTGACTACCCGGACCACAAGGGTTCGGTGGCTTTCCTGATCACCAGTGACGAAGAAGGCCCGGCACACCACGGCACCAAGGCTGTGATCGAACGCCTGGCAGCCCGCAAGGAACGCCTGGACTGGTGCATCGTCGGCGAACCGTCGAGCACCACCCTGGTGGGCGACGTGGTCAAGAACGGCCGTCGCGGCTCCCTCGGCGCCACCCTGACCGTGCGCGGCGTGCAAGGCCATGTGGCCTACCCGCACCTGGCGAAGAACCCGATCCACCTGGCCGCTCCGGCCCTGGCCGAACTGGCCGCCGAGCATTGGGACGACGGCAACACCTTCTTCCCGCCCACCAGCTTCCAGATTTCCAACCTCAATTCCGGCACCGGCGCCACCAACGTGATCCCGGGTGACCTGACGGCGGTGTTCAACTTCCGCTTCTCCACCGAGTCCACCGTCGAAGGCCTGCAGCAGCGGGTCGCGGCAATTCTCGACAAGCATGGCCTGGACTGGCATGTGGAGTGGGCGCTGTCGGGCCTGCCGTTCCTCACCGAACCGGGCGCGTTGCTCGATGCCGTCTCCGCCAGCATCAAGGCCGTCACCGGCCGCGAGACCAAGGCGTCCACCAGCGGCGGCACTTCCGACGGGCGCTTCATTGCGACCCTCGGCACTCAGGTTGTAGAGCTGGGCCCGGTCAACGCGACCATCCATCAGGTCAACGAGCGCATTCTCGCCAGCGATCTAGATGTACTGACCGAAATCTACTACCAGACCCTGATCAAGTTGCTCGCCTGATGCTCGCTTGCCCTATTTGCAGCGCACCGCTCCATGAAGTGGACAATGGCGTGGCTTGCCCGGTCGGGCACCGTTTCGACCGCGCGCGCCAGGGCTACCTGAACCTGTTGCCGGTGCAGCACAAGAACAGTCGGGACCCGGGCGACAACCTGGCAATGGTGGAAGCGCGCCGCGACTTCCTCAACGCCGGGCACTACGCCCCGGTGGCCAGGCGCCTGGCCGAACTGGCCGCAGAACGCAAACCCCAGCGCTGGCTGGATATCGGCTGTGGCGAGGGTTACTACACCGCGCAAATCGCCGACACCCTGCTGCGCGCCGACGGCTACGCCCTGGATATTTCCAAGGAAGCGGTCAAGCGTGCCTGTAAGCGCAACCCCACGGTGACCTGGTTGATCGCCAGCATGGCCCGAGTGCCGTTGGCCGATGCCAGTTGCCAGTTCCTTGCCAGTGTCTTCAGTCCGCTGGACTGGCTGGAGGCCAAGCGCCTGCTCAGCCCGGGCGGTGGTTTGATGAAAGTCGGCCCGACCAGCGGCCACCTGATGGAACTGCGTGAGCGTTTGTACGACGAAGTGCGCGAGTACACCGACGACAAGCACCTGGCGCTGGTACCGGACGGCATGAGCCTGCAACACAGTGAAACCCTGGAGTTCAAGCTCAGCCTGGCAGATCCCAAGGACCGCGCCAATCTGCTGGCGATGACCCCCCACGGCTGGCGCGCCAGTGCCGAGCGCCGCGCCCAAGTGATCGAGGCGGCCGAACCGCTGCTGGTCACTGTGTCGATGCGCTACGACTATTTCGTGCTTCAATAACCCATTATTTGCGGGCCTCTCGGGGCCTGCGCTGAATCCGCGAATGGATTTTCAAAATCCCGCAATGAGGAACATCCATGCGCCAACCTGATATCGAGATTTACCTCAAGGACGCCGACGTCGACCACAAGGCCATCGCCGCCTGGCTGGGCGCCGCCCTGGGCCCGTGCACCGATTGGGTCCAGCGTGGCCAGACCTACAAGTGCACAGCCGGCAGCGTGCCGGTCACCTGGCTGCCGAAAGCCGTAGGCAAATGGAACAGCCTGTACCTGGAAAGCGACCAGACCCCGTGGGAAGACGACATCGCCTGCGCCCGTGCGGCCTTTGCCGCGCTGAGCGTCGAAGTGCGTTGCGCACCGGGCAGCTGGGTTGAGGAAGAAGGTGAAGAAAGCGCGGATACCTGGATTCGTATCAGCGAAGACGGTGAAGAGCAGATCACCTGGAAAACAGCATAAGGTCAGGCTAACAAGGCCTCAATGTGCAAACCCAATCAAATGTGGGAGCTGGCTTGCCTGCGATGGGCCCACCTCGGTCATTTAGCCAAACCGCGGCGATGCCATCGCGGGCAAGCCCGGCTCCCACATTTGACCGGGTTCCCACATTTAAAGGTGCGTCGTGCTTATCGGCTTACAGCCCAACCACATCCTCAGCCTGCAAGCCCTTCTCGCCCGTCACCACGGCGTACTCCACCTGCTGGCCTTCAGACAATGAGCGATGCCCTTCACCGCGAATGGCGCGGTAGTGCACAAACACATCCTTGCCATCTTCCCGCTGTATAAAGCCGTAACCCTTGGCGTCATTGAACCACTTCACATTGCCGGTTTCGCGCGTTGCCATCTGTTTTGCTCCCACATGCTTTTTATAAGTACGTTTATTGTTGAGTCGTCGCAGTTGAACTGCCGAGTATAAGACAGGCTCAAAAAGCTTCAACTCAAGATTACTTCGCCGCTTTTTTGCCGATTTTCGGTGAATACGGCACACTAGCGGCCCGAGCATCTGCTCGGTTTTTCCCACTCAAAGCAGAAGCCGTATGACCCGCTCTCCCTTTCGCCGTCTGGTATTTGGCACCTTGCGCCGGCTGTTGTACCTCTGGGTTCGCTCAGAGACGATCAACCAGTCGTCCCTTACCCTCAACCTCGACCGCAGTCGTCCGGTGTTTTACGTCCTGCAATCCCCGTCCCTCACCGAATTGGCGGTGGTTGATACCGAATGTACCAAGGCCGGCCTGCCGCGCCCGGTGCTGCCGGTATCGGTCGGCCCGTTGATGGAACCGGCGGCCTTCTTCTACCTGACGCCCGACCCCGACTGGCTCGGCCGCCAGGACAAGCGTGGCGCACCGCCAACCCTGACCCGCCTGGTGGACGTACTCACCGAACACGCCGAAGAGAATGCACAGATCATTCCAGTCAGCGTGTTCTGGGGCCAGTCGCCCGACAGCGAGTCCAGCCCGTGGAAACTGCTGTTCGCCGACAGCTGGGCCGTCACCGGCCGCCTGCGCCGGCTGCTGAGCATCCTGATCCTGGGTCGCAAGACCCGGGTGCAATTCTCCGCGCCCATCAACCTGCGTGAATTGATCGAGCACAATAAAGGCCACGAACGCACCGTGCGTATGGCCCAACGCATCCTGCGGGTGCACTTTCGCAACCTGAAAACCGCGGTGATCGGCCCCGACCTGTCCCACCGGCGCAACCTGGTGAAAGGCCTGGTCAACATGCCACTGGTGCGCCAAGCGATCCTCGACGAGGCCGAACGCGAGAAAATCACCCCCGAAAAAGCCAAGGCCCAGGCCCTGCGTTACGGCAACGAGATCGCCTCGGACTACACCTACACCGCCATCCGCTTCCTGGAAGTGGTGCTGAGCTGGTTCTGGAACAAGATCTACGACGGCATCAAAGTCAACAACATCGAGGGCGTGCAAAAGGTCGCACAGGGTTACGAGGTGATCTATGTACCGTGCCATCGCAGCCATATCGACTACCTGCTGCTCTCCTACCTCCTGTTCAAGAATGGCTTGACCCCGCCGCACATCGCCGCAGGGATCAACCTGAACATGCCGGTGATCGGCAGCCTGTTGCGCCGTGGCGGGGCGTTTTTCATGCGCCGTACTTTCAAGGGCAACCCGCTGTACACCTCGGTGTTCAACGAATACCTGCACACCCTGTTCACCAAGGGTTTCCCGGTGGAGTACTTCGTCGAAGGCGGACGCTCGCGCACCGGGCGCATGCTGCAACCGAAGACCGGGATGCTGGCGATCACCCTGCGCAGCTTCCTGCGCTCCTCGCGCATGCCCATCGTGTTTGTGCCGGTGTACATCGGCTATGAGCGAGTGCTGGAAGGCCGGACTTACCTCGGCGAACTGCGCGGTGCGAGCAAGAAGAAAGAGTCGATTTTCGATATTTTCAAAGTGGTCGGCGCCCTCAAGCAGCGCTTTGGCCAGGTCGCGGTGAATTTCGGCGAACCGATCAAGCTGGCGGAATTCCTCGACAGCGAGCAGCCCGACTGGCGCGCCCAGGAGCTGGGCCCGAACTACAAGCCGGCGTGGCTCAACGAAACCACCAACCGCCTCGGCGAGCGGGTGGCGCAACACCTGAACGAAGCAGCGGCGATCAACCCGGTGAACCTGGTGGCATTGGCGCTGCTGTCCACCACCCGCCTGGCCCTGGACGAACAGGCCATGGCACGCCAGCTGGATCTGTACCTGGCGCTGCTGCGCAAGGTGCCCTACTCGCCCCACACCACCTTGCCCGAAGGGGACGGCCTGGCGCTGATCAAACATGTAAAGGACATGAAACTGCTGTCGGAGCAGAGCGATGCCCTGGGCAAAATCCTTTATCTGGACGAGCAAAATGCCGTCCTGATGACCTACTACCGCAACAACGTGCTGCACATCTTCGCCCTGCCGGCGCTGCTGGCGAGTTTCTTCCAGAGCAGCTCGCGCATGAGCCGCGAACAGATCCTGCGCTACACCCGCGCGCTCTACCCGTACCTGCAATCGGAGTTGTTTATCCGCTGGACCCTGGACGAGCTGGACGCGGTGGTCGACCAGTGGCTGGAGGCCTTCGTCGAACAAGGCCTGCTGCGCTTCGAGAATGAGGTGTACCTGCGCCCGGCCCCGAGTTCGCGGCATTTTGTACTGCTGACGCTGCTGTCCAAGAGCATCGCTCAGACCCTGCAACGCTTCTACATGGCCATCTCGCTGCTGCTCAACAGCGGCCAGAACAGCATCAGCGCCGAAGAGCTGGAAGACCTGTGCACCGTCATGGCCCAGCGCCTGTCGATCCTCCATGGCCTGAATGCCCCGGAGTTCTTCGACAAGAGCCTTTTCCGACATTTCATCCAGACATTGCTGGAGCAAGATGTACTGCGCCGCGACGAGGCCGGCAAGCTGAGCTATCACCCGCTGCTGGGTGAGCTGGCCGAAGGCGCGGCCAAGCGTGTGTTGCCGGCGGATATTCGCCTGTCAATTCGCCAGGTGGCCCTTCATCGCAGCGAAGACGCGGCAGACAAGCCCGTCGTCCCCGAAGAAACACACTAGAGTGACCGAGGCGCCAGGGTGTTTCTGGCGCCGCTGACAAGGAGCTGTACCATGAAAAAAATCATCCTCCTGGGCCTCACCGCCCTGCTGGGAGCCTGCCAGACCATGAGCCCCGCCCCCAAAGCCAGCCTCGACGGCGAAGTGTTCTACCTGCAACGCATCGCCCTGCCGCCCGCCGCCACCTTGAGTGTGACCCTGCAAGACGTGTCCTTGATGGACGCCCCGGCCGTGACCCTGGCCGAGCAGAAAGGCCCGGTGAAAGGCCAGGTGCCGCTGCCCTTCCACCTGAGCTATGACCCGGCTCAGGTCAAGCCCGGCCACAGTTACTCGGTCAGCGCTCGCATCGAACTGGATGGCAAGCTACTGTTTATCACCACCGAACGGCACTCTGTGCAGTTGAACGGCCAGGATCCACAACCGCTGCGCGTACGCGTGGATGCGGTTGCACACTGATTAAAAATTCGAACATAAGGAAGCGTCCATGCTCCGTAACTCCCTTCGCCTAACGGCCCTGTGCGCCGGCCTGCTGCTCGGTGCCAACGCCATGGCCTTGTCCCTCGGCAGCCTGTCCCAGGGCGACGCCGCCGGCGGCCTCAAGGATGCACTGACCCAAGGCGCGCAGATTGCCGTGAAACAACTGGGCGTGCCCGGCGGTTTCAGCAACAACCCCGAAGTGAAGATCGGCCTGCCGGGCAAGTTGGGCAAGGTCGCCGACAAACTGAAAATGTTCGGCATGGGTGACCAGGTCAACCAACTGGAAGCCAGCATGAACAAGGCGGCAGAGTCTGCCGTGACCCAGGCTCAGCCGATCCTGGTAAATGCGGTGAAAAACATGAGCGTGACCGACGCCAAGGGCATCCTCACCGGCGGCCAGGACTCGGCCACCCAGTACCTGAACAAAAGCAGCCGTGACGAGATTCGGGCCAAGTTCCTGCCGATCGTCAAGGCGGCCACCGACAAGGTTGGCGTTGCCCAGCAGTACAACGCCCTGGCGGGCAAGGCGGCGACCTTTGGCGCGATTGATGCCAAGAGTGCCAACGTCGAAAGCTACGTGACCGAACAGGCGCTGGACGGGCTGTTCAAGATGATTGCGCAGCAGGAAGAGACCATTCGCAAGAACCCGGCAGCCGCGGCTACCAGCTTGGCAAAGAAGGTGTTTGGCAGCTTGTAAGCCAACAGAATCGCCCCTCTGCCCGGGGGGCGATCCCTTTCTCTGTTGCTATGCGCTGCGAACGAGGGATAACGACCCCATCGCAACCAGCCCGAAGTTGATTTTTCCTACGTGGTAGTCAGAACTCGTTGAACAGGGTTTCGGCGGGCATGCGGGCTCTGGCGGCCTTGTCTCGCACGGCTTTGGCTTCGAGCACTCGGGCTGTGGCGGTTTAGGAGGGCGGGCAATCATTCGTATGATGGAACAAATACACATAGGGCAATCCTTCAATCCATTTAGACGTCTTCACTTACCAGCTCCAGCGACCGCCAGAACCGGCAGCTCAAAATACCTGCAATCAGGTAGTCCCTAAGTGGAAGGAACGTCCGAAAGCGTTCCCTGCCCAGCCTTGGAATATGAAGGCTGCCCGCCTTACACCACGTCCTTCTTGATCCTGAACCAGGCCGCGTACAAGGCCGGCAGAAACAACAGCGTCAACGCCGTCGCCACAATCAAACCGCCCATGATCGCCACGGCCATCGGCCCGAAGAACACACTGCGGGACAGCGGGATCATCGCCAGTACGGCCGCCAGCGCGGTCAGCACAATCGGCCGGAAGCGTCGTACCGTCGCCTCGATAATTGCCTGCCAGGGTGCCAGGCCCGCCTTGATGTCCTGTTCGATCTGGTCCACCAGAATCACCGAGTTGCGCATGATCATCCCCGACAGCGCGATTGTCCCCAGCATCGCCACGAACCCGAAGGGTTGGCGGAACACCAGCAGAAACAGTGTCACCCCGATCAAGCCCAACGGAGCGGTGAGAAACACCATCGCCGTGCGCGAGAAGCTGCGCAGTTGCAGCATCAGCAAGGTCAACACCACCACGATAAACAGCGGCACACCGGCCTTGACCGAGTTCTGCCCACGGGCGGAATCCTCGACCGTGCCGCCGACTTCCAACAGATATCCATCCGGCAGTTCAGCGCGCACGCCTTCCAGCGTCGGCAGGATCTGCTGGACCAGGGTCGCCGGTTGTTCCTTGCCGTAGATATCCGCGCGGATGGTCACCGTCGGCAGGCGGTTGCGGTGCCAGATGATGCCTTCTTCAAAGCCGTATTCCAGGGTCGCGATCTGCGACAGCGCAACGCTCTTGCCGTTGTCGGTCGGCACCGCCAGGCTTGGCAGCAGCGACAGTTCAGTACGTTCGTGAACAGTGCCGCGCAGCAGGACTTCGATCAACTCGTTGTCCTCGCGGTACTGGCTGACGCTGGAACCGGTGAGGGAACTCTGGAGGAATTTCGACAGGTTGGCAGTGCTCACGCCGAGGGCGCGGGCGCGGTCCTGGTCGACGTTGAGGTAGACGATCTTGCTCGGTTCTTCCCAGTCCAGGTGCACGTTGACCACGTGGGTATTTTCGCGAACCTTGGCCGCCACTTTCCGCGCCAGGGCCCGGACTTCTTCGATGTGCTCGCCCGTTACCCGGAACTGCACGGGGTAGCCAACGGGTGGGCCGTTTTCAAGGCGCGTGACCCGCGAGCGCAGGTCCGGGAATTGTTCGTTGAGGGTCTCGATCAGCCAGGTGCGCAGGCTTTCGCGCTCCTCGATGGTTTTGGCCAATACCACAAACTGGGCGAAGCTGGCGGCCGGCAGTTGCTGGTCCAGCGGCAGGTAGAAACGTGGCGAACCTGTACCGACATAGGCCACGTAATTTTCAATACCCGCATGTTCCTTGAGCAACGCTTCAAGGCGTTTGACCTGGTCCGCCGTGTTGCTCAAGGACGCGCCTTCCGCCAGTTTCAGGTCGACCATCAGCTCCAGTCGCCCGGAAGCCGGAAAGAACTGTTGAGGCACAAAGCGAAACAGCGCCACCGAACCGATAAACAACAGCAAGGTCAAGACGATCACCGTCTTGCGCCGACGCACGCACCATTCCACCAGGCGCCTTACGCGCTGATAGAACGGCGTGCCGTAGGGATCCGGTCCGTCGGTGCCATGCTTGGCCGCATGAATCTTCGCCAGGTCCGGCAGGAGTTTTTCCCCCAGGTACGGCACGAACACCACCGCGGCGACCCACGAGGCCAGCAGTGCGATGGTCACCACCTGGAAGATCGAGCGGGTGTATTCACCGGTGCTCGATTGCGCCGTGGCAATCGGCAGGAAACCCGCCGCTGTAATCAGCGTGCCCGTCAGCATCGGGAAGGCGGTGCTGGTCCAGGCGAAACTCGCAGCCTTGAGCCGGTCGTACCCCTGTTCCATTTTGATCGCCATCATTTCCACGGCGATGATCGCGTCGTCCACCAGCAAGCCCAGTGCTAGCACCAATGCGCCGAGAGAGATTTTGTGCAGGCCGATGCCAAGGTAATACATGGTGGCGAAGGTCATGGCCAACACCAGCGGAATCGCCAGGGCGACCACCATGCCGGTGCGCACCCCCAGGGAGAAGAAGCTCACCAACAGTACAATCGCCAGGGCCTCCGCCAGTACCTGGACGAATTCGCCGACACTGGTTTTTACCGCTGCCGGCTGGTCCGACACCTTGCGCAGTTCCATGCCGGCAGGAAGGTTCTTCTGCAGGCGTGCGAATTCGTTTTCCAGGGCCTTGCCCAGCACCAGGATGTCGCCACCGTCGCGCATGGCCACGGCCAGGCCGATGGCATCGGCGCCCATGTAACGCATGCGCGGTGCCGGTGGATCGTTGAAGCCGCGATAAATCTCGGCCACGTCGCCGATGCGGAACGTGCGATCACCGACGCGGATCGGGAAGTCGCGAATCTCTTTAACGGTCTTGAAGTTGCCGGAAACCCTTAGCTGCACACGCTCGCTCGGGGTTTCAAAGAAGCCGGCGGTCGACACTGCGTTCTGCTCTTGCAGCGCCTGTTGAACGGCAGCCAGCGGCAAGCCGAGGGTGGCGAGCTTGAGGTTGGACAGCTCGATCCAGATCTTCTCGTCCTGCAAACCCAGCAGTTCGACCTTGCCGACATCCGGCACCCGTTGCAACTGAATCTGGATACGGTCCGCGTAGTCCTTGAGCACGGCATAGTCGAAGCCGTCGCCGGTCAGGGCGTAGATATTGCCGAAAGTGGTGCCGAATTCATCGTTGAAAAACGGGCCCTGGATATCCGGCGGCAAGGTCTGGCGAATATCGCTGATCTTCTTGCGCACCTGGTACCAGAGGTCCGGGATCTGCGCGGAATGCATCGAGTCCCGGGCCATGAAGGTGACCTGGGATTCGCCGGGGCGCGAGAAGGAAACGATGCGCTCGTAGTCGCCGGTCTCCATCAGTTTCTTTTCAATACGCTCGGTGACCTGGCGTGACACTTCCTGGGCGGTCGCCCCCGGCCAATTGGTCTTGATTACCATGGCCTTGAAGGTAAACGGCGGGTCTTCGCTTTGTCCCAGTTTGGTGTAGGACAAGGTGCCGACCACTGCCAGCAGGATCATCAGGAACAGTACGATCTGGCGATTACGCAACGCCCATTCGGAAAGATTGAAACCCATCGGGGACTACTCCTTGGCCGCCAGACTTACCACTCGGTTGGAGCGATCCACCGGGCGCACTTGCTGGCCCTCATGGAGTACATGCACACCGGCAGCGATCACCCAGTCGGTAGGGTTCAGGCCTTCCAGCACCGGCACGGTCTTCTCGCCAAAGGCACCGATGCGCACCGGTGTGCGCTTGAGGGTGTTGTCGGGTTGTACCACCCAGACGTAGGACGCCCCGTTCTCCGCGCTGAGGGCAGACAGTGGCACCGCCAAAGGAATCACGCCGTCGGCCTGTATGAATACGCGAGCGCTCTGCCCCAGTTCCGCAGGCACCTTGCCGCCGGTAAACGCGACACGGGCAGCGAAGGTTCGCGACTTTGGATCGGCGGCGGGCGACAGTTCGCGGATGCGGCCGTTGAAGCGCTGGTCGGGCTGGCTCCATAACTCCACGGACACCGGCTGGCCAATCTTGAAGCGCCCGAAGCTTTGCTCCGGCAGGCTGATCAGCACTTCCCGCTCGCCGTCGGTGGCGAGGGTGAATACGGTCTGGCCGGCAGACACCACCTGGCCGACTTCCACCGCACGCTTGGCGACCACGCCATCTTGCGGCGCCCGCAGCACGGCGTAACCGGCCTGGTTATTGGCCACGTCGAATTCGGCCTTGATCTGCTTGAGGCGAGCTTCACCGGAACGGTAGAGGTTTTCGGAATTGTCGTACTGGGAACGGCTGACCATCTGACGGTCCATCAGGGTCTTGTAGCGATCACGCTCGGCGCGCACCAGGCTCAGGTTCGCCTCAGCGGCGGCGACCTGGGCGCGGGTAGCTTCGAGTTGCAGGCGTACGTCCTGGGGATCGAGTTCTGCCAGAGGTTGGTTGGCCTTGACGCGCTCGCCCTCTTCCACCAGTCGTCGGCTGACTTTGCCGCCAATGCGAAAGGCCAGGTCGGGTTCATAACGGGCACGCACCTCACCGGGATAGCTGTCGGAAGCCTGCGCCGAAGGCTCTGGCTGAACCACCATGGCCGGGCGGACGGTGGTTTGCGCGGCTTCTTCATGGCCACAGGCAGCCAACAGGAATAACAAGCTGGCAGGCAACGCGAGTGGCAGGAAATAGCTGCGCATGCTGAAGGACCTTTCGCTAATAGTGCTAGGAATAATTATACTGGCCAGTATGTTATTAATACCAAACTCACCAGTCCAGTAATAAAGTGAAAATGTCCGACAATCCTGTAAACACCAATAGCCCCGGGCGTCCCAAGGACATGGCAAAACGCCAGGCGATCCTCGATGCGGCGAAGATCCTGTTTTTGAGTAATGGGTATGCCAGTACCAGCATGGATGCGGTGGCGGTGGAGGCCGGGGTGTCGAAGCTGACGGTGTACAGCCATTTCACCGACAAGGAGACGCTGTTCTCGGCGGCGGTGGTCGCCAAGTGCGAAGAGCAGTTACCGGTGATGTATTTCGAGCTGCCCGAAGGTATGCCGGTGGAGAAGGTGCTGCTTAATATCGCGCGCGGGTTTCATGTGCTGATCAACAGCGAGGAGTCGGTGAACCTGCATCGGTTGATGATGACTTCCGGGAGTCAGGATCCGAAGTTGTCGCAGATCTTTTTCGAAGCCGGGCCGATGCGTATGTTGCAGGGGATGGAGCGGCTGCTCTGTAAGATCGACCAGAGTGGCGCATTGCGTATTGCTAAGCCGTTCACCGCGGCGGAGCATTTTTTTTGCTTGCTCAAGGGGACGGCGAATTTTTGTTTGCTGTATGGATGCGGGGGGCAACTGAGCGCTGAGGCAGCCGAGGAGCATGTGCAGGAGGTTGTGGGGTTGTTTATGCGGGCTTATCGGGCTTTTTGAACTGAGTACATATCTGTTATTTAGGTAACGGCGACTATTGGTTCCGCTCTTACAGCGGCTCACTTTTGAAAAGCGCAAAAGTAAGCAAAACGCTCTTGCCCCACCACTCGGCACCTCGCCTAGGCTCGGTGTGCCCTCACTCCGGCTTTGGACCGTGGGCCGCCGCGATGGGCCATCCTTGGCCCAGCGCGGCTAACCCGGCGTCCTGCCGGGTTACCCACGCTCCAAAGCCTGCGTTCGGCCAGCGTGGTTTAACGGGGCGCCTAAGATCAAAATCAAGATCAAAAGCAAGAGCACAGCGGCCTACCGGCCGGCTTGAGTGTTGAAGAGCAAAATCAAAAGCTAAAGCGGGCACGGTCAAATGTGGGAGCTGGCTTGCCTGCGATAGCATCAACTGGGTGTACCTGATGCACCGAGGTGTCTGCATCGCAGGCAAGCCAGCTTCCACAGAAAAGCAGAGCCACCCCGCCCGTAGCAGCTGTCGAGCGCCAGCGAGGCTGCGTGCTTTTGATCTGCTTTTGATCTTGATCTGCGGGCCCCATTAACCACGATGGCCGTGCCGGAGTGCGGGCATGCCGAGCCTAGGCGAGGCACCGAGTGGTGGGGCAAAGACCTTTTGGTTACTTTTGGGGCGTTTGCCAAAAGTGACCCGCTGTAAGAGCGGAACCCTAAGTAGCCGTTACCGCAGCAACGGATATGTACTCAGCCCAAAACAACCCTCAGGACTTCAGCGCCTTCTTCGGATAAATATCATACCGACTGGACTTCCCATCCAACGCATGACTCGGCTTCACCCCCTCAATGCAAGGCGCCTTACGCGGCCGCTTAACCACCACACGATGACTGGCCAAAGCCAACGCCGCCGCCAACAACGCCGGCGCATCCGGATCATCCCCCACCAAGGGCCGAAACAACCGCATCTCCTTCTTCACCAACGCAGTCTTCTCCCGATGAGGAAACATCGGATCCAGATAAATCACCTGAGGCGGCTCCCCCTCCCAATTGCGCATCACCTCGATGGAGTTGCCCTTGAGCAACCTCATCCGCGCCACAATCGGCGACACCTCAAAATCCTCGGCCCCGCGCGCCAGACCATCTTCCAGCAATGCCCCAATCAACGGCTGCCGCTCGATCAGGCTCATCTCGCACCCCAAACTGGCCAGTACGAAAGCATCCTTGCCCAACCCCGCCGTAGCATCCAACACCCGCGGCCGCACGCCCTGAGCCACGCCCACCGCCTTGGCAATCATCTGCCCGCTGCCACCACCGTACAAACGCCGGTGCGCCGCACCACCCTCCACAAAATCCACCCGCACCGGCCCAGGCGCATCAGGCCCCAGCTGTTGTAACTGCAGGCCCTGCTCCCCCACCTGCAAGGCAAAGTCCGCCTCATCCAGCTGCAAAGGCAACCCAAGCTGCTCGGCCCAGTGCTGGGCGCGGGCCTGAAAACCTTCGGCCAAGGCCTCGACCCGAATGCGGCTGGCCGCTGGTTGTTCGCTCATCGGTGACTACGCTCAAAAATATTAAGGATCGGCGAAAAGCGGCCGATAAAAAAAGGATCAGGCATTTTGCCAGAGCTGAGCGACGATCGAGAGAAATGTCAGACATTCCTTCGCTATTTACCGGTGTACTGCCGACCCACAACCACTTCGGCCTGCGCAATACCCAAGCGCTGGCCGGGGTCAGTCATGTGTGGCAGGACTTCTTCGCCCAGGCGTTGGCCGAACAGCTCGGCGACACGCCCGGCGCGCTCGCCAAGTCCGTGGCAATCCCGGTAGATCCATCGGTTGAACCCAGTGAAGGCAGTGACCTGCTATCGCAGATCGTCACCCAGCGCGCATGTGACGTGAAAGACACCGAGATCGCCCCACCCGAGCCGCTGTTCCTGCCCATCGCCGAATTCGAATTGGAGTTGCTGCCACCGGCCCCGCCACCGTATCCGGCGGAAGAACTGGTCGCCCAGCAAAAGCAGCAAAACTTCGAAAGCGGTTGGGTGCGCCCTATTGTGCTGACCGCCGGCCAACCGCTGCCCGAGCCTGGCCCGGCGCCTCAGCCACGACCATTGCACCTGCCGATTGCCGCATTCGAACTGGACCTGCTGCCACCACCGCCGCCGCCGTTCCCGGCAGAAGAGCTGGTTGAGCAACAAAAAGCCCTGGACTTCGACAGCCGCTGGGCTCGCCCGCTGATTATCCACAACCTGCGCCTGGCCGCCTGACGCTCAGCGACACACCCACCAACGCCCCATGTCGAGATGAAAGTGGTTTCGGTGGGCGGCGTTGTAATCCGGGCTCAACACCACATTGAAATCCTTGCAGGCGCCGTCGCGTACCTGCCGCAGGAAACGCGCACTTTCGCCGTCACCCGGCCAATCCTTGAGCACGCTGATGGTGCGCCCGTCCGCCAGGCGAAACCCGGCGATGTCCAGGGCGTTGGCCGATGCGTGCTGGCTGAGTCGCCCATCGGCACGGTTGTAGATATTGCGACAGGCAAAGCTGCCGAGATGATCGACCCGCGTCACGGCCTGGCCAAATACCGCCTGGGCCGCCGGCTGCAAGCTGTGGCGCTCGAACAGGGCGAATGCCACGGCCAGCGGGCAAGCGGCATCGACAGGGCTGTCGGCCTGATGGGTGACCCGCAACCCAGAGGTTTTCAGCACCTGGTCACACAGCGCAGGATCATCCTGAAGGCGCCCCAGTTTGAATCGGGTCAGCAGGTTCGGGCTTGCGCGCACGTCCAGCGGCGCCCACGGGTTCCAGTCATCGGGCAGCGGCACCCAGCCCCGCCACACGCCGACCAGCAGACCACCCGCCAACACGAGCAACACCCGCAGTACCTTGAAGGAACGCACGATGCCTCAAGCCTTGAACAGTTGATTGGCCTGGCTGAACGGCATCGAGCGTTCGGTAAAGTTAAACGTACCCAGTTCATGAATCTCCTGGGCCGCCCTGAAGAACTCTCCATACGCCGCCAGGGCCATCGCCGAGCCGACGCTGATGCGTTTGACGCCCATCTCGCTCAACTGCGCCACGCTGAGTTTCAGGGCGCCTGACATCAAGATATTCACAGGCTTTGGCGCGACCGCCTTCACCACGGCCAACACTTCCTCGGCACTGCGCAGGGCCGGTGCATACAGCACGTCGGCACCGGCTTCGGCGTAAGCCTGGAGGCGGCGGATGGTGTCGGGCAAATCCAGCCGGCCATGCAGGAGGTTTTCCGCGCGGGCGGTCAGGGTGAAAGGAAATGGCAAGCTGCGGGCAGCGGCGACCGCGGCTTCGACGCGCTCGACGGACAGGTCAAAGGGATAGATCGGGTCGACGGCAATCCCGGTGGCGTCTTCGATGGAGCCACCGACAATGCCAGTCGCTGCGGCGCGCAGGATGGTCTCGGCACAACCTTGGGGCGTATCGCTGAAGCCGTTTTCCAGGTCGGCGGCGACGGGCAGCGAGGTGGCCTGGACGATCATCCCGGCGTTGCCCAAGGTGTCTTCCAGCGACAGCGCACCTTCGGCATCCGGGCGGCCGAGGCTGAAGGCGAAGCCGGCACTGGTGGTGGCCAGGGCTTCGAAACCCAGGCTGGCGAGCATTTTTGCGGAGCCGGCATCCCACGGATTGGGCATCACGAAGGCACGGTCACGCTCATGCAGGGCCTTGAAGGTTTCGGCGCGAAGGGTTTGGGCATCCATGACTGACTCCTGTCGGGGAAAGGAGCCTTAGAGTAACCCCAGTTGCTCCGCTTCGGGTTCTCGATGAATCTGCGGCAAGGCCGGCAAGCCGGGCAAACGCACCATCAGCTTTTCGTGAAAGCGCAGGGCCAGTTGGGCCGCCAGGCGATTGTCAGAGGTGTGGAGAAAAACATAGGGCGTGCGACCCTCTTCGATCCAGCCGGCGACCTTTTCAACCCAGGGCACCAGGAACGGGTCATTGGCTTCCAGTTCCGGATGGCCAATAAAGCGCACTTGCGGAAACTGCGTCAGCGCCGCCGGGCGAGGCGGCACCTTGGGCTTTTTCGATTGGGCATGCAGCACGGCCGCGGAGGTAGACGTGCAACTGAACAGCGCACGCGGGTCCAGGCAGATGCGCTCGACACCGCGGTCGCGCAGCAAGCGGTTGAGACTGCGCTCGGCGTCGCCTTTGGCAAAGAACTCCGAGTGGCGCACTTCCACTGCCAACGGTCGCTCCACGCCGTCAATGAAACCCGCCAGTTCGCCCAGGCGCTGCGGGGTAAAACTGGCCGGCAGTTGCAGCCACAACGGCGAAATGCGCTCCCCCAACGGGCTCATCAAGCCAAGGAAACTTTCCGCCGCCGGCAACTGCTCAATCAGGTTGCCGCTGTGGCTGATGTCACCCGGAAACTTGGCCGTGAAGCGAAAATGTTCGGGCATGATTTCAGCCCAGCGCTGCACGGTAGCGACGGAGGGGCGGGCATAGAACGTGGTGTTGCCCTCAACGGCGTTGAAGACGTGGGAATACAAGGCGAGGTAATCGCTGGAACGGGCGTCAGCGGGATACAGGTAGTCGCGCCAGGCGTTTTCACTCCAGGACGGACAACCGAGGTAGTAAGGCAACAGCATCAGATATGGATATCGAGGCCCAGCACTTCCATATCCCATTCGACAAAGCCGGCGGTGGTCAGGTAGCTGGCCAGGGCATTGGCGACGTTTTTGCTCATGGAGCGCGGGAAGACCATGTCTTGCTGGCGGGCAGGAACACCGCTGGTGCGTGCACCGCTGGACGCTTGGGAGCACGTTGAAACAGCGGAGGTATCGGACTGGATTTCAACAAAGTCGGGCGAGTCTTCGACGGAGTCGTCTACCGTCACGTTCGCCTTGCGAGGCTTACGCTTGAGGGGGTAGGACTGTGATGAAAAGCCGTCTATGCGCATACATGCGAACTCGGTATCGGTGATGGCATTTTAGTGGCGCTTTCCATGGCGCGCAAATGCTCTGGTGATAACTAGAACACATAATTGGTAAAAGGTTTAAAAACGCGGGCAAATTCTGACGATTGGCGACTTTTGCCTGAATTTGCCCGCATTTTTGACGTCAAATAATGCCGCGTTCAGCCTTGGTCTGCGCCACTTTATCCCGCAGGTACACAGGCGCTGCCTGGTCGGCGGGAATCGCCTCGCCCCGCTCCCAGGCAAAGCGTGCCAAGGCCAGCAGGTCTTCGGCATGGGGCAACATTGCGGCATCCTGGCCGGCAAGCGTCACCCCAATGCGCTCGCCATAGCCCCAGCCGGTGCCGGCCCCGAACCAGTCGCCGCTGGCATCAGCCGGCAAGGCTGCCGTTTCAGGCGGCAGCACGGCTTCAGCCCCCACCAGGCGCATCTCGCCAGCGGTTTCGCGGTAGCAGCCCCAATACACTTCATCCATGCGCGCATCGATGGCCGCCGCGACCTGGCTGGCGCCGTGTTCGCGAAACGCCCGCTGCGCCAGCACCGCCAGGTTGGACACCGGCAACACCGGACGCTCCAGCGCAAACGCCAGGCCCTGGACCACACCGATAGCGATGCGCACGCCGGTAAACGCGCCCGGGCCACGCCCGAATGCGATGGCGTCCACCGCCGACAAGGTGGTGCCTGCGTCCAGCAGCAATTGCTTGATCATCGGCAACAGCTTCTGCGCGTGCAGGCGCGGGATCACCTCGTAGTGGCTTGTGACCTTGCCATCGTGCAGCAGGGCAACGGAGCAAGCTTCAGTCGCGGTGTCCAGGGCCAGCAAGGTGCTCATCGGTGTATGCATCCACGTTGAAAAAAAAGTGCGTCAGTATAAACAACAACGGCCCGCAAGCGGGCCGTTGTCAATCAAGCGGGTGAACGATCAGCTCAGCGCTTGCAGTACTTTGCCAGTGATGGCTTCAACCGAACCCACACCTTCGATGTGGCTGTACTTCGGCTTGCCCTGGGCGGCCGAGAGTTTCTGGTAGAAGTCCACCAGTGGCTTGGTCTGGGAATGGTAGACCGACAGGCGATGGCGCACGGTTTCTTCGGTATCGTCTTTACGCTGCACCAGGTCTTCGCCGGTGACATCATCCTTGCCCGCCACTTTCGGCGGGTTGTAGACGATGTGGTAGACGCGGCCCGAGGCTTCGTGAACACGACGACCGGCAATACGCTGCACGATCTCTTCGTCTTCAACGGCGATTTCCACCACGTTGTCCAGTTCGACGCCGGCCTTCACCAGGGCTTCAGCCTGGGGAATGGTGCGCGGGAAACCGTCGAACAGGAAACCGTTCTTGCAGTCGTCCTGGCTGATACGTTCCTTGACCAGGTTGATGATCAAGTCATCGGAGACCAGGCCGCCGCTGTCCATCACGCTCTTGGCGATCAGGCCCAGCTCGGTGCCGGCCTTGACGGCCGCGCGCAGCATGTCGCCGGTGGAGATTTGTGGAATGCCGAATTTTTCAGTGATGAACTTTGCCTGAGTACCTTTACCGGCCCCGGGAGCTCCCAGCAGAATGACGCGCATCGATGTGCTCCTCAATTTTTTATAAAGATGACGCTCGGATTCGCCGCACGGGGCCAATCTCGGAAATTTTGGGTCCAGGCCGCACAAACGGCCAAAGGCTGATCAAGATACACAGCAGGCCCAAACCACACAAGCCGCCGAAAGTAGGAGAAACCCGCGCCGCGCTGGCTTTATAGGCAGGTACAACCCTGACAGCAAAACGCCGGTCGCCTTTTTGACGGCGACCGGCGCGATGTATCTGCAAGCTATTGAGAACACGCCATAAATGTCAGCCAGTGTTGCGCAAACCAGCGGCAATACCGGCCACAGACACCAGCAGCGCCTGTTCCAGAGGGCTGTCCTGCGCCGCTTCCTGTTGCCGTGATCGGGCCAGTAATTCGGCCTGCAGCAGGTGCAACGGGTCCAGGTAGGTGTTGCGCAGGCGGATGAACTCCAGGGTATCGGGGCTGTGGGCCAGCAGTTGAGACTGGCCAGTCAGGCCAAGCACCACGCTGCACGCCTGCGACAATAGGTCGCGTAAGTGCGCACCCAATGGCAGCAGATCGGGCTGCACCAGACGCTCGTCATACAGGCGGGCGATGTCGGCGTCGGCCTTGGCCAGCACCATTTCCAGCATATCGATGCGCGTACGGAAGAACGGCCACTGCTCGCGCATCTGCCCCAGCAACTCGCCTTCACCCCGCTCCAGGGCCTTGCTCAACGCCGCTTCCCAACCGAGCCAGGCCGGCAGCATCAGGCGTGTCTGGGTCCAGCCGAAGATCCACGGGATCGCCCGCAGGCTTTCGATACCGCCGGCCCGGCGCTTGGCCGGGCGACTGCCCAACGGCAAGCGGCCCAACTCCTGCTCCGGCGTGGACTGGCGGAAATACTCGACAAATTGCGGATTTTCCCGCACCACGGCGCGGTAAGCGCTGACACCGTCGGCGGCCAATTCGTCCATCAAGTGGCGCCACGCCGGTTCCGGTGGGGGCGGTGGCAGCAAGGTCGCCTCCAGCACCGCTGCCAGGTACAGGTTGAGGTTTTGCTCGGCAATGTCCGGCAGACCGAACTTGAAGCGGATCATCTCGCCTTGTTCGGTGGTGCGGAAACGCCCCGCTACCGAGCCCGGCGGCTGCGACAGGATCGCCGCGTGAGCCGGGCCGCCGCCACGGCCCACGGTGCCGCCGCGACCGTGGAACAGCAGCAGTTCGACTTGTTGTTCGCGGCAGATTTCCACCAACTGTTCCTGGGCCCGGTATTGCGCCCAGGCGGCGGCGGTAGTGCCCGCGTCCTTGGCCGAATCCGAGTAGCCGATCATCACTTCCTGCGGGCCTTGCAGACGGGCGCGATAACCCGGCAACAGCAGCAGTTTCTCGATCACCGGGCCTGCGTTGTCCAGGTCAGCCAGGGTCTCGAACAACGGCACCACCCGCATCGGCCGCTGTACGCCGGACTCCTTGAGCAGCAGTTGCACGGCCAATACATCCGACGCGGCGCCGGCCATGGAGATGACGTAGGAACCCAGGGACGCAGCAGGTGCGGCGGCGATTTCCTTGCAGGTGTTCAGCACTTCGGCGGTGTCTGCCGACGGCTTGAAGTAACCCGGCAACAGGGGGCGACGGTTGGCCAGTTCCTTCATCAGGAAACTGATGCGCGCCTCTTCGTCCCAATCCTCGTAACGGCCGAGGCCCAAGTAATCAGTGATTTCGGTCATGGCCGCGCAGTGACGGGTGGAATCCTGACGTACGTCGAGGCGCACTAGGAACAAGCCAAACGTCACAGCCCGACGCAGGCAATCCAGCAGCGGGCCGTCGGCAATCACACCCATGCCGCAGGTGTGCAACGACTCGTAGCACAGCTCCAGCGGCTCGAGCAGCTCGCGGTTGTTTTGCAGCACGTCGGCAGGCGCCGGCGTGGTGGTCGTCAACGAGGTGTGGGCCCATTGGCGTGTGGCGCGCAGACGCTCACGCAATTGCTTGAGCAACGCCCGATAAGGTTCAACGCTGTCACCCACCTTGGCCTGCAACGCCGGGCTGGCTTGTTGCATCGACAGCTCGGAGGCCAGGTGATCGATATCGCGCAAGTACAGGTCAGCGGCCATCCAGCGCGCGAGCAGCAACACTTCGCGGGTGACCGGGGCGGTGACGTTGGGGTTGCCGTCGCGGTCGCCGCCCATCCAGGAAGCGAAGCGAATCGGCGCGGCTTCCAGGGGCAGGCGCAGGCCAGTCGCGGCATGCAAGGCGTGATCGGCCTTGCGCAGATAATTCGGGATGGCGTACCACAGCGAATGCTCGATCACCGCAAAGCCCCACTTGGCTTCGTCTACAGGCGTGGGCCGGGTGCGGCGGATTTCTTCGGTGTGCCAGGCTTCGGCGATCAGGCGTTGCAGGCGATTGCGGATTTGCTCGCGCTCGGCGGTGGTGAGGTCGCGGTGATCCTGCAGGGCCAGTTGTGCGGCGATGGCGTCGTATTTCTGGATCAGGGTGCGGCGGGCGACTTCGGTGGGGTGAGCAGTGAGCACCAGTTCGATTTCCAACCGACCCAACTGGCGCGCCAGGGATTCGCTGCTGTGCCCTTCGCTCTGCAGGCGCGCCAGCAGTTCCGGCAGCACCCGCGACTCAAAGGGTGCAGGCGTTGATTCATCACGGCGGTGGATCAACTGGTACTGCTCGGCGATGTTGGCCAGGTTGAGAAACTGGTTGAAGGCCCGCGCCACCGGCAGCAGTTCATCTTCTTTCAGTTGATTGAGGCTGGCGCTCAGCTCTTCGCCGGCCACCTGCTCCGAGGCCGCGCCACGGCGGTCGGCCTTGGCGCCTTTACGGATCTGCTCGATCTTGTCGAGGAATTCATCGCCGTACTGCTCTCGAATCGTGTTGCCCAACAGCTCACCCAGCAGGTGAACATCCTCACGCAAACGTGCATCGATATCGCTCATCAGCCAATCTCCAGCAGAAAATCCGGGACGCTTTGATCTTCAAGAGTGCCGCCCACGGCGACGTCTTACAAGGAACTTTAAACCTTGTGAGTTGCAGCTAGTCTCAACAGTAAGCCGCAGCGTTATCCGCGCTGGCCGGCTGGTCACTCATCATCGCCCACGTACCGTGGGCTCCATTGAGGTTGCCATGAAAATCCGAGAATTGGCCCAGCATTGGGAAGAAAACGCCAAGGGTCGCCTGACCAAAACCGAATACGCCATCCATCTGGACGTGGAGGCCGCTGCCAGACTGGCGGCGATATCCGAGATGTACCCCAAGCGCCATACCGAAGAACTGCTCGGCGAGTTGATCGGCGCAGCGCTCGAAGAGCTGGAAGCGAGCTTTCCCTACATCAAGGGCAAGCAGGTGATTGCCACCGATGAGGAAGGCGATCCGCTGTACGAAGACGTCGGCCCAACCCCACGGTTTCTCACGCTGTCACGGCGTTATCTGCACGATCTGTCAGCTCAGTCCGACAAGCAGAAACACTAGTCAACCTCCGCTACAAAAATCGCTTCCCCCTGTATTCAGGGCCTCCAAGAGGCTCTGGATACCACTGCGCAGTGCAAAAGTTCCAACTTTTAAACGCTGACCAATCAGTCAAATTTTTTTTTAGGCAAATCGCCATCTTCGCTGAACTATTCAAAAAAGCCTCCGGTCACAGCCAGTAAGCCATCACTTGGAACAGCCGTTTGAATAGGCGTCCTGAGCTTACCGCCGGGCCCCGCAGACACTGCAAGCCGGAGATGGATTTGATGTTTTTCAGGAGTTACCTAATGGAGTTGAAGACGATGAAGACCAGCACTGCCAAAACCTCGTTTAACCACCTGCGCGGGCTTAAATTGGCCGCGCTGGCAATCGGCACCAGCTTCGTACTGGCTGGCTGCGCCGGCAACCCGCCGACCGAGCAGTACGCTGTCACCCAATCTGCGGTGAACAGCGCTGTCAGCGCCGGCGGTACCGAGTTCGCAGCTGTGGAGATGAAGTCTGCCCAGGACAAACTGAAGCAAGCTGAAATCGCCATGCACGACAAGAACTATGACGAGGCCCGTCGCCTGGCCGAGCAATCCGAGTGGGACGCTCGCGTAGCAGAGCGTAAAGCCCAGGCTGCCAAGGCCGAACAGGCTGTGAAGGATTCCCAGAAAGCTGTTCAGGAGCTGCGTCAGGAAGGCATGCGCCCGGCTGTGATCCAGCCGCAACAATAAGCCGCTGCTTCTGATTGCATTGCACCCGAAACCGAATTGAAAGGACGACACGACTATGCGTAAACAATTGATGATCCCTGCCCTGCTGGCGATGAGCGTTGCTCTGGCGGCTTGCTCCACCCCGCCGAACCAGAACCTGGAAAACGCTCGAACCAACTTCTCGGCCCTGCAAGCCAACCCGCAAGCCACCAAAGTAGCGGCGCTGGAAACAAAAGACGCCAGCGACTGGCTGGACAAGGCCGACAAGGCCTACCGCGACAAGGAAGACCAGAAGAAGGTCGACCAGCTGGCCTACCTGACCAACCAGCGTGTTGAAGTGGCCAAGGACACCATCGTCCTGCGTGAGTCCGAAGCCAAGCTGAAAAACGCCGGCGACGAACGTGCCCGTGCCCTGCTGCAAGCCCGTGACGCGCAGATCAAGCAACTGCAAGACAGCTTGAACGCCAAGCAGACTGATCGCGGTACGCTGGTGACCTTTGGTGACGTGCTGTTCGCCACCAACAAGTCCGACCTGAAGTCCAGCGGCCTGGTGAACATCACCAAGCTGGCGCAGTTCCTGCGCGACAACCCGGACCGTAAAGTGATTGTCGAAGGCTACACCGACAGCACCGGTTCCGACTCGTACAACCAGAGCCTGTCCGAGCGCCGCGCCGCTTCTGTACAGCGCGCACTGGCTAATCAGGGTGTGGATATCTCGCGCATCGTGACCCAAGGCTATGGCAAGGAATACCCGGTTGCCGATAACAGCAGCGTTTCGGGCCGCGCCATGAACCGTCGCGTGGAAGTGACCATCTCCAACGACAACCAGCCGGTCAAGCCACGTTCTTCGATGGCCAACTGATCGATTGATGCTCCATAAAGAACCCCGCCAATTGGCGGGGTTCTTTGCTTATGGGCACAGGCGGATCAGACCGATATTCTCACCACCTGCACACACTCAACCAAATTGAATCTGTCCGGCGTTGCCAGCCTGTTGGCCTTGGCCTTCACCACCCTGGCCTTGACTGCTTTGTTGCTCAGCTTGCATCAGCAACTTCTTGAGTACCTCCAAAAGATCGTCCCCCCCTATCCCCTTGGAGACACCGGCGCTTTGGCCAGCTTCAGCCTTGGGAGATCCGGAATCTTCGATACCCTTGCTGCCAAAATTGCCAAAGCTTTGCGCAGAAGATGAATCATTAACTTGCATATAGATAACTCCACATTAGGTAACCGAATCAGCGACGCTGATCGGTCCGAAATCTGTGGTAATCAATCCAGAATAGTTCCAGCGACGCTCCGGCGACCGGCCTTACTGCTCCAGTTGCGGCGTTTCCTGGCCCATGCAGCGCACCGCCTGTTTCTTGCTGTTGACCAGTACGCCGGTCAGGCCTTTCTGTTCAGTATCAAATAGCACCAGCACGCCATCGACGCACTGCGCCACTTGGGCAGCCGGGGTCAGGGAGATCTTGTAGTCCTCGCCCGGCACGGTCTTGAGCATGGTGAAGTCGCTGAGCAGCAACGCGTCCTCGGGCTTGGCGAAGTGCAAATAGCCGTAGTACCACAGGCAGCCGACGGTGCCGATGATGGTGCCGATGCCAGTGAGGATCAGGGGGATCATGTTGCGTTCTTCGCTCATTGCGGGTTCTCTGCGTTGGAAGTCGGGGCCACCGGGTAATTGGGGATTTCCCCCAGGCGCCGCAGCCCGTTGA
Source organism: Pseudomonas sp. TH34 (assembly GCF_016650865.1). Taxonomy (NCBI): domain Bacteria; kingdom Pseudomonadati; phylum Pseudomonadota; class Gammaproteobacteria; order Pseudomonadales; family Pseudomonadaceae; genus Pseudomonas; species Pseudomonas sp. TH34. The sequence continues at coordinate 515,688 of NZ_JAEKFB010000020.1, read as the reverse complement.
AGTGCTGTGGGTCGTCAAGGTAGCGCAGCATCACGGTTTGCCAGGTCTTGTCGGCAAAGGTCTGCACGTGACCACCCCGGGTCAGTTGCAGCACCCTCGGTGGCGGCGCAGCTTGATACAGGCGGATGCCGTTGGACAGCGGCACGATCGGATCATCGAGGCTGTGGAACAACAACTTCGGCACCCCGGTCAGGCGGGGCATGGCGTTGATCGCACTGTCGGCATCCGGCACCAGCCACGACAACGGTACCTGAAACGGCCATGTTAGCCAGGAGGTGCTGAGGGCGAATTGTCCTACGTCACGATAACTGGCCGGCACACCGTCCAGCACCAGCGCCTTGAGTTGTGGCTGACGTTCGGGATGCTCTGCCAGATAGTGCACCACCAGCGCACCGCCCAGGCTTTGGCCCAGCACGATCAGTGGTTGGCCCTGGGTCTCGGGGGCGTTGTCGATCCACTTGAAGGCGGCGTCGATGTCCTGGTAAACCGCCGGCAGCGAGGGTTCACCTTCGGACAGGCCGTAACCGCGATAGTCCACCAACAGCACTTGATAGCCCTGCTCCGGCAGCCACCAACTGCCACCGAGGTGCCAGGCGAGGTTGCCGCCGTTGCCGTGCAGGTGCAGCACCGTGCCCTTGAGCGGCACACCGGCCTTGGCCGGCAGCCACCAGGCGTGCAGCTTGAGGCCATCGGCGGTGTTCAATGTGACGTCCCGGTATTGCAGGTGGGCCTTTTCCGGGGTGAACGGCAAGCCGCGCTCCGGGTAAAACAGCAGGGAGCTGCAGCCGTTCAGGGTCAATAGCAGGCAAAGAATGCCGAGGATTCTCATCCGTTGAAGCCTCGTGAATGGGTTGGAATAGCGTCCCATGGCTAATGGAGATCAACTGTGGGAGATTCTATGGTTGGGGGGAAGCCCCCAAAACCGCTTTCGACTGGTATTCGCTTAGGTTTTTCATGAGGGAGAACGCGATACGCGCCAGCTTGCGAGCGATGATAACCAAGGCCTGAGTCGTTTTCAGGCCTCTGCCCAGATAGCCTTCATAGAGCGGTTTCCAAGCGTTTGACTTGATACCTGCTGACGCCGCGTTATGCAGCAATCGACGGATCTCCGAGTCTCCTTTTTTACTCAGTGAGCGACGTCCGCCCATTTGCCCCGAGTCAGATACCCTCAAGTCCATTCCCAGGAACGCGATATAGGCATCGGCACTTTCAAACTCGCCTCGTTGAAACGCCATCGTGAGCGCTACCGCAGTGAGAAACCCAATCCCCTCAACGGCTTGGCAGCGTTTGATCTGATGTAAGAGGCCCGCCTCAGTGACGGCATCTAATATCCGTTTTTCAATAAGCCCTTCATGCCTCGCAAGGCAGGCTGAGACACTTTTTGATGAGGCCTTAAGGAGTGGCTCACCTGCCCAGCTTTGGTTAAGGCCAACCCGCATTTTCACCAACGCTGCCCGTCGGCGAAGCAAGCTTTGAAGCTTGGTATAGACCTTCGGCGGCGGGTTCCAGGCCCGTAAATCAGCCTGTTCATTTTTCAAATAACGGGCCAGTAAACGCGCATCGCTGGCGCCTGTCTTCGCCCGCCCACCCGTGCTTTTGCGGTAGTGATTAAGGCGGTAGCCATCAATCACATAAACTTTATGGCCCATCCCGTGAGCCAAATTGACCGTATCCAGGTGATAGATATTGGTCGCCTCAATCGCGATGGCACTGTCCACCGGTAGAGATTTGAGCCACGCCCTCAGCTCGGTTTTGTTGTTGGGCACAATCTTCAATTCGTCTGTTTCAATGTGACAGACCACGACTTCAGCCTTAGCAACATCCACGCCGATGATTGATTGCAAGACAGTCATTGCCATGAAAAACGCTCCGGGTTAGGGTTTATGGGCTTGTTGGGGCTTCACCGTTGCGCTGGCTTGCTTCTATCGTCGGTCATGGCCGATGCATTCCTTATCGGCGCTTTGGTGAAGGGGTGGGGCGAAGTCTCCCACGGTCTGTACTGGCTAGAGTCAGATGCTGGCTTTTAGTCCCACCACCCCTACAAGTCTAACCATACAAGCTGGCTTGCCTGCGATAACGGTGTTGGATTCACCATCGCCATCGCAGGCAAGCCAGCTCCCACATTTTGACCCGGTTCCTTCAGGGAAATCCCTTAAAGGATATTGGAGTAATCCGCCTCGATCCGGTCCAGGCTCAAATGGTTGAGGAAGTTGGAGAAACACATCCACGCCGCCAACGCATTCATGTCGCGGAACTGATCCGGCAGGTATTTGGGGGGTACCACCAGGCCTTCGTCCACCAGTTGGCGCAGGGTGCGCATGTCTTCCAGGGTGGTCTTGCCGCAGAACAGCAGCGGCACTTGCTCCAGCTTGCCTTTGCGTACGGCCAGCTGAATGTAGTTGTAAACCATGATAAAGCCCTTGAGGTAGGACAAATCCTTGGTAAACGGCAGACCCGTAGGCGTCGACCCACGGAAAACCCGGCTGGCGTTGCCGTAGCTTTCCGCCATCTCAAAGCCCTGCTCGCGGAAGAATTCGAACACCTGCAGGAAATCGGCACCCTGCTCCACCATATGGATGGCGCGGGTGCGGTTGGTCAGCTTGCGCAGGCGGCTGGGGTAGGAGGCGAAGGTGATGATTTCCATCAGGATCGCCAGGCCTTCCTGGGTCACCGTCGACGAGGGCGGGCCCTTGGACAGGAAGGTGCAGATCGGCTGGTTCTGGCCATTGAGGGTGGTGCCTACATGCACCAGACCTTCATGGACCTCCAGGGCACGCACGTCGCGGTCGTTGAACATCGCGTCGGCGCGGATCTTGATGTAGTCGGCACCTGCCGCTGCGTCCGCCACGATGCCGTCGGACTCGAACACCCGAATGGTTTCCTCGGCCTCGCCGAACACCTTGTTCAGGCGGCTTTGCAGCAGGTTGACGGCGTCCTTGGCGGTCAGGGTCTTGGCTTCGTCCTTGAGGTCGCCACGGCCATCAATATTGTTCAGGTAGTCCGACATCATCAGGCCCAGGTCGGCCAGGGTCGGGTCACCGGCATGGAACGCATCGGAGGCCGCGCCGTACAGCTCCTGGGAGATCAGGCCGAAATCCTCGGTGCCACGGGCTTCGAGCATGCGCACCACCATGCGGTATTCCTTGCACATGCGCCGCATGATCTGCCCGACCGGGTTGAACTGACCCAGTTGGCGGGTGATGTCACGCTCGATGTTCTGGAACTCCAGCTTCACCGCGCTGGAATCGAACGACAGCGGTCGATTCAGGTAGTAATCGCGGTCCACCGCCGGCATTTCCTTGCCTTTGGCCTTGAGGAATCCCTGGCGAATATTCTCGTCCCACTTCACGGCGTCGAGGACGCGAATCGGTGTTTGCGCCAGCACAATGCGATCAGACAAGGTGCGTATCGTCTGCTGGTAATCGTCCACCCGGTACTTCCTCTTTAAACGTTATTTGCTCGCGCGCTGGTAGCGCACGGCTTCGACGAACACGTCAGCATTGGCCGGGTCATCCAGGTAGGCAAACACCTGGGCCATGGGGCTGTTGATCAATACGCCGTCGCCTTCGACGGTTTCGACAGTGCTGCCGCCAAGGACTTTCTGGCCGACAGCTTGGTGGATCTGGTCCAGGTCGAGGTTGTAGACCACCAATTCGTGTTCATCGTTGAGCTCGAAGCCTGCCAGGATGAAATGCCCGCCAAACTTGGCCGGCAACGGCGCCGACAAATACCAGCGGCTGCCATGGCGGGAAACCGTAAACAGGTATTCATCCCGCTGGCCCGGCTTGGCTTTAGGGTAGCTCACGGCTTTGTAGCGATGTTCGCCCACACGGCTGATTTGCAAGTTGAGCGGCTCGCCCCAGGCATTTTTGCTGGCCCATCTGCCAAGCAGACCATCAGGCGCCGCCTCGCTGGCCGGCAACGGGTCCTTGAAAGTCACCAGGCAACCGCTGAGCAACAGGAACGACAAGGCGATCACAACGACACGCCAGGCTTTCATTGGACACTCCCCAGTGTCAGACCGAAGCCAACACCAAATGCATGTAACGCTTGAGGATCTCAAGCATTTCTTCGCTGGTCAGAGGCTCTGCACCGCCCAGCAGGCCCTGATATTCCATCCGACCGATAATCGCCGTCAACACTTTGGCATCTTGTTGCGGTTCCCGCGAACCCAATACCTGGAAAAACTGGCAAGTGCCCTGCAGCAGGATTTGTTGGTGAGAACGTACCAGCTCGGCCAGGCGCGGGTTCAGCAGCGCCTCCTGGCGAAACGCCTGCTCGGCCATCAGGTGCTCGCGACGGTTGAGCAATTGGCGCTGTACGTAATCGGCGGTAAGGCGTGCGATGTCATCGGCCAGTTGCGAACGAGACTGCGGGCTGCCGTCGCCATAGGCGACCATCTCCCGCAGCAGCCCTTCGTTACGCACCCACAACTTGCCCATGAACGCCGCACTGCGCTCCACGTATTGGGCGAAGGTGTCGGTGAGCAGGTCATCGATGTCCTTGAAGTAATAGGTGGTGGCCGACAATGGCACCCCCGCCTCTGCCGCCACCGCACGATGACGCACGGCGCGCACGCCTTCACGTACCACGATGCGCATCGCCGCATCGAGAATGTCCTGCCGACGTTGCTCACTGCCCCGGCGACTGGCCTTGCGGCCCTGGTACTGAACACTTTCAGCCACGGCAGCGGCAATGCCGGCGGCACCCTTTTGAGCCATTACGCGGTTCACGACGGATCTTCCTTTCAGGGTGACGCGGAGCGTCACGGGCTGCGTTCCCCCGCAGAGCGTGGGGACGATCATCTGGCGCTGTTAGCTTGACGCTTAAATACGCCACATAAAAAAGCCGCCTTATAAAAGGCGGCTTCGGATTTCGCTACGGTTACGCTTGTGGCCGCATGTGCGGGAACAAGATCACGTCACGGATCGACGGCGAGTTGGTCAACAACATCACCAACCGGTCGATGCCGATCCCTTCACCGGCGGTAGGCGGCATGCCGTATTCCAGGGCGCGAACGAAGTCGGCGTCGTAGTGCATCGCCTCGTCGTCGCCCGCGTCCTTGTCTGCCACCTGGGCCATGAAGCGCTCGGCCTGGTCTTCTGCATCGTTCAGCTCGGAGTAGGCGTTGGCGATTTCACGGCCGCCGATGAACAGCTCGAAACGGTCGGTGACGTTCGGGTTGTCATCATTGCGACGGGCCAGCGGCGACACTTCGAACGGGTACTGGGTAATGAAGTGCGGCTGTTCCAGCTTGTGCTCGACCAGCTCTTCGAAAATCATCACCTGCAATTTGCCCAGGCCTTCGAAGCCCAGCACCTTGGCGCCGGCTTTCTTGGCGATGGCGCGGGCCTTGTCGATGTCGGTCAGGTCGTCAGCGGTCAACTCAGGGTTGTACTTGAGGATCGAATCGAACACCGACAGGCGCACGAACGGCTCGCCGAAGTGGAACACCTTGTCGCCGTACGGCACATCGGTGGAACCCAGGACCAACTGCGCCAGTTCGCGGAACAGTTCTTCGGTCAGGTCCATGTTGTCTTCATAGTCGGCGTAAGCCTGGTAGAACTCCAACATGGTGAATTCAGGGTTGTGACGGGTCGAAACGCCTTCGTTACGGAAGTTGCGGTTGATCTCGAACACCTTCTCGAAGCCGCCAACCACCAGGCGCTTGAGGTACAGCTCCGGCGCGATACGCAGGAACATTTCCAGGTCCAGCGCATTGTGGTGGGTTTCGAAAGGCTTGGCTGCGGCACCACCGGGGATGGTTTGCAGCATCGGCGTTTCCACTTCCAGGAAGTCACGCTTCATCAGGAAGCTGCGGATGTGGGCGATCACTTGCGAGCGTACGCGGAACGTCTGGCGCACTTCTTCGTTGACGATCAGGTCAACGTAGCGCTGGCGGTAGCGCTGCTCGGTGTCGGTCAAGCCGTGGTGCTTGTCCGGCAGCGGGCGCAGCGACTTGGTCAACAGGCGCACGTTGGTCATTTCAACGTACAGGTCGCCCTTGCCGGAACGGGCCAGGGTGCCTTCGGCGGCAATGATGTCGCCCATGTCCCAGGTTTTCACCGAGGCCAGGGTTTCTTCAGACAGGGTTTTACGGTTGACGTAGACCTGAATGCGACCGGTCATGTCCTGGATCACCATGAACGAGCCACGGTTGAGCATGATGCGACCTGCCACCTTGACCGGGATCGCAGCCTCTGCCAGCTCTTCCTTGGTCTTGTCCGCGTACTGTTTCTGCAAGGCATCGCAGTAGTTTTCGCGGCGGAAGTCGTTGGGGAAGGCATTGCCCTTGGCGCGCTCGGCAGCAAGCTTTTCCTTGCGCAGGGCGATCAGGGAGTTTTCTTCCTGTTGCAGGGCTTGCGGGTCGAGTTGTTGGTCGCTCATGTCTTTTGAAATTCCATCACAGGTTCGTTGCCCCCGGCCTGCGGCCGGGGATCGCCGGCAAGCCGGCTCCTACAGAGTCTTTACAGGCCAGATTTCAGGCTGGCTTCCAGGTATTCGTCGATATCGCCGTCGAGCACCTTGTCGCAGTCGCTGCGTTCGATGTTGGTCCGCAGATCCTTGATCCGCGAAGCATCGAGCACATACGAACGGATCTGGTGACCCCAGCCGATATCCGACTTGGTGTCTTCCAGCGCCTGGGACGCGGCGTTACGTTTCTGCATTTCCTGCTCGTACAACTTGGCCCGCAGCATTTTCATGGCGGTGTCCTTGTTCGCGTGCTGGGAACGTTCGTTCTGGCAGCTGACCACGGTGTTGGTCGGTACGTGGGTAATACGTACGGCCGAGTCGGTGGTGTTTACGTGCTGGCCACCGGCACCGGAGGAACGGTAGGTGTCGATGCGCAGGTCTGCCGGGTTGATCTCGATTTCCACCTTGTCGTCGATCTCTGGGGAGACGAAAACGGCGGAGAACGAGGTATGGCGACGGTTGCCGGAGTCGAACGGGCTCTTGCGCACCAGGCGGTGAACACCGATCTCGGTCCGCAGCCAGCCAAAGGCGTATTCACCCTTGATGTGCACGGTCGCACCCTTGATACCGGCCACTTCACCGGCCGACAGTTCCATGATGGTGGCATCGAAACCGCGTTTGTCAGCCCAGCGCAGGTACATGCGCAACAGGATGTTGGCCCAGTCCTGGGCCTCGGTGCCGCCGGAACCGGCCTGGATGTCCAGGTAGGCGTTGTTCGGGTCCATTTCATGGCTGAACATGCGGCGGAATTCGAGCTTGGCGAGGTTTTCCTCGAGACGGGCCAGCTCGGCGGCGACATCGCCCGCTGCGCCTTCGTCGTTTTCTTCGACGGCCATGTCCAGCAGGTCGCGGCAATCGGCCAGGCCGGTGTTCAATTCGTCGAGGGTTTCAACGATCTGCGCCAGCGCAGCGCGCTCGCGGCCCAGTTCCTGGGCGTATTCGGGTTTGTTCCAGACAGCCGGATCTTCAAGCTCGCGATTGACTTCGGTCAGACGCTCATGCTTTTGATCGTAGTCAAAGATACCCCCGAATAGTTTCGGAGCGCTCGGACAGGTCCTTGATGGTGTTAAGGATCGGGTTGATTTCCATGGCGGGCAGCACTCGTTGGCGAACTTTTGAAAGCCGACGAGTATAACGACAAACGGGCGGGAACGGCAGCCCGCTTGGCCGAAAAGGCGGGGATATGCACCATCCAGACAGCGATGAAGATCAAATGTGGGAGCGGGCTTGCTCGCGAATGCGGTGGTTCAGTCGCCAGATGCATTGACTGACACACCGCATCCGCGAGCAAGCCCGCTCCCACATTAGGTCTGCGATATCCCACAGACCGTATTCCCTACTCGATCCCCACCTGATTACGCCCATTGTGCTTGGCCAGGTACAAGCCTTTGTCCGCCGCCGAGATCAACTGCCGGCAATCGGTGCCCTGCAACGGGGTCATGGTGGCCAAACCAATACTGATGGTCAGGCTCGCGCCTTCCGCCGGGGCAATGTGCGGGATTTTCAGGCCCGCCACCGCCTGGCGCAGTTTCTCGGCCACCAGCCGCGCACCGCCCGGCGAGGTGTTCGGCAGCACCAGGGCAAACTCTTCACCGCCGTAACGCGCCGGTAAATCCGAAGGACGGCTGCTGGCATCACGAATGGTCGCAGCCACTTTGCGCAAGGCCTCATCGCCCTCCAGGTGGCCGAAGCTGTCGTTGTAGGTCTTGAAGAAGTCTACGTCAATCATCAGCAGCGACAGTTGGGTCTGGTCACGCATGGCACGGCGCCACTCCAGCTCCAGGTATTCGTCGAAGTGCCGGCGATTGGACAGCCCGGTCAGGCCGTCGGAGTTCATCAGCCGTTGCAGCACCAGGTTGGTGTCCAGCAACTGTTGTTGGCTGACCCGCAGCGCCCGGTAGGCTGCGTCCCGCTGTAACAGGGTCATGTAGGAGCGCGAGTGGTAACGGATGCGCGCCACCAGCTCGATGTTATCCGGCAGCTTGACCAGGTAATCGTTGGCCCCGGCGGCAAAGGCCGCGCTCTTGATCAGCGGGTCTTCCTTGGTGGAAAGCACGATGATCGGGATGTTCTGCGTCGCCGGGTGATTACGGTATTCACGCACCAGCGTCAGGCCGTCGAGCCCCGGCATCACCAGGTCCTGCAGGATCACCGTCGGTTTGATACGGATCGCCTGGGCAATGGCCTGGTGCGGGTCGGCGCAGAAATGGAAGTCGATGTTGTCTTCATGGGCCAGGCCCCGGCGTACGGCTTCGCCGATCATGGCCTGGTCGTCGACGAGCAACACCATGGCGGCGTTTTCGTCGGTCTTGAAGTCGTCGAGCTGTAAATCATTCATTTACGGTCACCTGAATTACTACCTGCAGGCCAGGACAGCGTGTGATATCGGTCATTTTGCGAATACTTCCAGCAATCGTGGCGCAATTCTGTCCAATGGGCGAATTTCAACAGCCGCGTCGATCGCCGCTGCCGCTTTGGGCATGCCGTAAACAGCACAGCTTTGCTGGTCCTGCGCGATGGTCAGGTAGCCTTGCTGACGCATCAGTTTAAGTCCCTGGGCGCCATCACGCCCCATCCCCGTCAGCAGCACGCCGACGGCATCGCCATTCCAGTGGCTGGCGACGCTCTCGAAAAACACGTCGATGGACGGCCGGTAAATCTCGTTCACAGGTTCGGCGGTGTAGGCCAGCGTGCCGTTCTTCAGCAGACGAATATGATGGTTGGTGCCCGCCAGCAAGACGACGCCACTTTGGGGCGGCTCGCCTTCCCGGGCCAGGCGTACCGGCAAGCCCGAGGCGCTGCTCAGCCATTCGGCCATGCCGGCGGCGAACACCTGGTCCACATGCTGCACCAGCACAATGGCCGGCGAGAAGTCCCGGGGCAAGCCCTTGAGCAGGGATTCCAGGGCAGCCGGGCCACCGGCGGACGAACCAATGGCCACCAGGCTCTGGCGCTTGCCCATGGTTCGCTGGGGCGCAGGTTCGGCCCGCACGCGGCTGCCACGCTGGCCGATCAGCCAGCCGATGTTGAGGATCTTGCGCAGCAACGGCGCCGCGGCGTCCTTCGGATTACCCACCCCCAGTGCGGGGGTGTCGACCACGTCCAGGGCGCCATGCCCCATCGCTTCAAACACGCGGCTGACGTTGGCCTGGCGGTCGACGGTGACAATCAGGATCGCACAGGGCGTCTCGGCCATGATCTGGCGAGTGGCTTCCACGCCATCCATCACCGGCATGATCAGGTCCATCAGAATCAGGTCGGGAGTCAGTTCCGCGCAGCGCTGCACTGCCTCCAGGCCATTGTTGGCGACCCACACCACTTGATGGGCCGGCTCAAGGCTCAGCGCCCGGCGCAACGCCTCCACAGCCATGGGCATGTCATTGACGATCGCAATCCTCATGCCCGGGCTCCTCCAATCAGCTCCACCACCGCGTCCAACAACGCGTCGTCATGGAAGCTGGCCTTGGCTAGATAATAGTCGGCGCCGGCGTCCAGTCCACGGCGGCGGTCTTCTTCCCGATCTTTGTAGGAAACAACCATCACCGGCAGGGATTGCAGGCGAGTATCACGGCGCAAGAGTGTGACCAATTCAATACCGTCCATGCGAGGCATATCAATGTCAGTGATCAACAGGTCGAAGTCTTCGGAGCGCAGCGCGTTCCAGCCATCCATGCCATCGACCGCCACGGCTACTTCGTAACCGCGATTAAGTAACAATTTGCGTTGCAGCTCACGCACGGTCAGTGAGTCGTCCACCACCAGAATACGCTTGCGCGCTGCTTCCTGGGTTTGCTGGGCACGTCGGGCGATGCGCTCCAGACGACCGGTATTAAGCAGCTTGTCCACCGAGCGCAGCATGTCTTCAACGTCGACGATCAGCACCACCGAGCCATCATCCAGCAAGGCCCCGGCCGAGATGTCCTGGACCTTGCCCAGCCGGGCATCCAGGGGCAACACCACCAGCGTGCGCTCGCCGATAAAACGCTCCACGGCAATCCCGTAGACCGCATCGCGCTCGCGGATCACCACGACCTTGAGGGTTTCCTGATTGCCCTGTCCCGGTGGACGCTGCAACAACTGGCTGGCAGCGACCAGGCCGACATGCCGGCCTTCGTGCCAGAAATGCTGGCGGCCTTCCAATTGCACGATGTCGTCGGGCGCCAGGTCACACATGCGTTCGATGTGGGCCAGCGGGAAGGCGTAGGCCTCTTCGCCGACCTCCACCACCAGGCTGCGCACCACCGACAGGGTCAACGGCACTTCCAGATGAAAGCGACTGCCCTGCCCCGCCGTCTGCTCCAGCACCACCGCACCGCGCAACTGGCGAACCATATGTTGCACCGCATCCAGGCCGACCCCGCGCCCGGAGACCTCGGTGACTTTGTCCCGCAGGCTGAAACCCGGCAGGAACAGGAACGTCAGCAGTTCCTCTTCGCTCAAGCGCAGGGCGGTTTCCACTGGCGACAAATTTCGGTCGACGATGGTGCCGCGCAGGCGTTCCAGGTCGACACCGTTGCCATCGTCGCTCAACTCCAGCACCAGCAGGCCGGCTTGGTGGGACGCTCGCAGGCGGATCAAGCCTTCGGCAGGTTTGCCGGCCAACAAGCGTTGCTCGGGCATTTCGATGCCGTGGTCGACGGCATTGCGTAATAAGTGAGTCAGCGGCGCTTCAAGCTTTTCCAGTACGTCGCGGTCGACCTGGGTCTTCTCGCCTTCGATTTCCAGGCGTACCTGTTTGCCGAGGCTGCGGCCGAGGTCCCGGACCATGCGCACCTGCCCGGCCAGCACGTCGGCAAACGGCCGCATGCGGCACGCCAGCGCGGTGTCGTACAAGACTTGGGCGCGCTGCCCGGCCTGCCAGCCGAACTCATCGATTTCGGCGGTTTTTTCCGCGAGCAACGCCTGGGCTTCGCTCAACAGGCGGCGGGTGTCGGCCAGGGCTTCCTGGGCTTCCAGGCTCAGCTCGACGGTCTTGAGATGGCCGTCGAGGTTATCCAGGGCCCGGGCACTGTTGTTCTGGATGCGCTTGAGGCGTTGCAAACTGGCGAGATATGGCTTGAGCCGCTGGGTTTCCACCAGGGATTTGCTGGACAGGTCCAACAGGCTGTTCAAGCGTTCGGCGGTGACCCGCAGCACTCGCTCGCCGCCTTCGGTCATGCGCTTGTTCTGACGTGGCAACTCGGCACTGACGGGCGGCGCGGGTTCGGGCTCCGGCGGCAGGGTCAGCAGTGCTTCCATCGACAATTCAGGTTCTGGCGCGGGTGTGGGTGGCGGCGCAGCGGGCGGCGCGACTTTTTGCGACGGGTCGAGCAACCGCTCCATCAGCGCCACGTAGGCCTCGATGTCCGCCGGGCCCACGGTGTTGCCCGGCGTGGCAATGCGCATCAGCAAATCCGTGCCTTGCAGCAACGCGTCGATGTGCTCCGGCAGCAGGTACAGCCGGCTTTCCTGGGCGCTGACCAGGCAATCTTCCATCACGTGGGCGACGCTGACACCGGCGTCCACCCCGACAATCCTCGCCGCGCCCTTCAGAGAATGGGCGGCGCGCATGCAGGCTTCGAGCTGGTCGGCCTGGGTCGGGTTGCGCTCCAGAGCCAGCAGGCCAGCGCTGAGCACCTGGGTCTGGGCGTCGGCTTCCAGGCTGAACAGTTCCAGCAGCGAGGCATCGCGCATTTGGTCGGGGGTCATGTGAGGCTCCGGGTCACGGCAGACAACAATTGCGCCTCGTCCAGCCAGCGCAGGCTGCGGCCCTTCCACTGCAACACGCCTTGGGTATAGCGGGCGCTGGCCTGGGTGCCCGAGGCAGACGCCGCGTTCAAGGTGCGCTCATCAATGGCATGGATGCCGTCCACTTCGTCCACCGGCACCACCACCGGGCCGTCCTGCGCCGCGATGATCAGCATGCGCGGCATGATTCGCCCGCCACTGGGGCCGCTGCTGGTGCCGTCCAGCCCCAACAACTCCACCAGGGACAGGCATGCTACGAGCGCGCCACGCACGTTGGCCACGCCCAACAAGGCGCGTGAACGCTGATGGGGCAAGGAATGGATCGGCTGCAGCGGCGCCACTTCCACCAGACAGCGGGTGGCGATGCCCAGCCATTCTTCACCGAGGCGGAACATCAATAGCGAACGGGTGACCACATCGCCTTCGACTTCCGGCGCCGCTACGTGACGATGATCGTCCTGCTGCAAGGCATAGCGATCGAGCAGGCGCGTGGCGGCGGCGGAATACACCGAGCAGTTGCGGCAGTGAATGTGCTCGGCCAGCAACGGGCAAGACTTGTCGCCGTGGATGCCGATGCGGTTCCAGCAGTCATCAATGGCTTGGGTGTCGGCCAGGGCCAGGTTCAGCGCGGTATCCAGGGTCATTGTTTACGCTCACTGCGGGCGGCACGGGCCTGCAAACGGCGGGCGCCGGCGACATCGCCCTGGGACTCAAGCAACGCGGCCAGGTGCATCAAGGCCTGCGAGTGCTGGGGTTCCAGGTACAAGGCTTTTCGGTAATACCCCTGGGCTTCCAGGGCACTGCCGGCCACATCGCTGAGCAGGCCCAGCCAATAAAACACCTGGGCCGCCGGCGGATGGCTCTGCAAATAACGCTCGCAGGCGGCACGGGCCTCCAGGCTTTTGCCTTCATTGGCCAGGGTCGCAATCTGGCTGAGCAGATCGGCGGCGTCCGACTGTGGGGGCGGCGGCTTGATCGGCACCACCTGAGCACTGAGGGTGCTGAACGGCCGGGGCTTGGTCGGGATAGGCGCGGCACTGCGCTGAGGGATCGGCGCAGGCAGCGGCACAAATACCGGCTCAGGCGCAGGTTCAGCGTGGCGACTGAAGGCAAACGACTGCGGCACACCAATCGAGCGCATGCCCAGACGCCCCAACAGGCTGCCTTCGGCAGGCCCGATAAACAGCACGCCGTCGACGTGGGTCAGTCCCTTGAGCACTTCAAACACCTGCTTCTGGGTTGGCTGGTCGAAGTAGATCAGCAGGTTGCGGCAGAACACGAAATCGTAGGTGGGCTCATTGGCCAGCAACGTCGGGTCCAGCAGGTTGCCCACTTGCAGGCGCACTTGCTCGCGTACTCGGTCGGCAATTCGGTAGCCGTCGGTTTGCTCGGTAAAGTGGCGATCGCGGAACTCGATGTCCTGCCCACGAAACGAGTTCTTGCCGTACACCCCGCGACGGGCACGCTCCACCGACAGCGGGCTGACGTCCATGCCCTGCACCTTGAACTGATGAGGCGCCAGACCGACGTCAAGCAAGGCCATGGCAATCGAGTAGGGTTCTTCGCCGGTGGAACACGGCAGGCTGAGAATCCGCAGGGCGCGCATGTGCTTGATTTCGGCCAGGCGTGCGACCGCCAGCCGGCCCAGGGTGGCGAAGGACTCGGGGTAACGGAAAAACCAGGTCTCGGGGACGATCACCGCTTCGATCAGCGCTTGCTGTTCGTCGGTGGAAGCCAGCAACTGTTGCCAGTATTGATCTGCGGTCTGCGCATTCAGTGACAGACTGCGTTGGCGTACGGCACGCTCGATGATCGCTTCGCCCACCGAGGCAACATCGAGGCCGATGCGTTCTTTCAGGAAGTCGAAGAAGCGTTGATCACTGCTCATCAATCCTCCTCGCCGGCGGCAAACAGCAGCGCCTGCACATCAGCCGTCAACAGGTCGGCCACGCCAATCCACTGCATCAAGCCATGCTCGTCTTCGCGCACCGGGCCCAGGTAACGTGCCTGGCGGTTGTCCAGGCCGTAGGGCTGGAACTCCGCCGGATCACAACGCAGGGTGTCGGTGGCCTGTTCGAGGATCAGCCCCAGCCAGCGCGCCGGAATGACTGCATCCGGCTGATAATTGACCAGTACCAGGCGCGTGCTGGTGCGCGCCTGGGCCGGTGTGCCGAAGGTCAAGGCACTGAGGTCGATCACCGGCACCATCGCCCCACGATGGGCAAAGATCCCGGCGACCCACACAGGCGCATGGGCAATGGGCTTGAGCGGCAGGCGCGGCAGTACCTCGGCCACTTCCGTGGCCTTGAGGGCATAGCGTTCATTGCCGATGTGAAACACCAGGAACAGTGCTTTCTTCACTGCCGCAACGGCACCGCGTTTAGCCGCGAGGTCGCTCATCAGACTTTGAAACGCGACACGCCGCTGCGCAGGCCGACCGCGACCTGGCTCAGCTCGTCGATGGCAAAGCTGGCCTGGCGCAGGGACTCTACGGTCTGGCTGCTGGCATCGCCCAACTGCACCAGGGCATGGTTGATCTGCTCGGCGCCGGTGGCCTGGGCCTGCATGCCTTCATTGACCATCAACACCCGCGGCGCCAAGGCCTGCACCTGGTGGATGATCTGCGACAGCTGCTCGCCCACTTGCTGCACTTCGAACATGCCACGGCGCACTTCTTCGGAGAACTTGTCCATGCCCATCACCCCGGCCGACACCGCCGACTGGATCTCGCGCACCATCTGCTCGATGTCGTAAGTGGCCACGGCAGTCTGGTCGGCCAGGCGCCGTACTTCGGTGGCTACTACGGCAAAACCGCGACCGTATTCACCGGCCTTCTCGGCCTCGATGGCGGCGTTGAGGGACAGCAGGTTGGTCTGGTCGGCGACCTTGACGATGGTGACCACCACCTGGTTGATGTTGCCGGCCTTCTCATTGAGGATCGCCAGCTTGGCGTTCACCAGGTCGGCAGCGCCCATTACCGAGTGCATGGTTTCTTCCATGCGTGCCAGGCCTTGCTGGCCGGAACCGGCGGCTACCGAGGCCTGGTCGGCAGCGGTGGAGACTTCGGTCATGGTGCGGACCAAATCCTTGGAAGTGGCAGCGATCTCCCGGGAAGTAGCGCCGATTTCCGTAGTGGTTGCAGCGGTTTCCGTGGCGGTGGCCTGTTGTTGCTTGGAAGTGGCGGCAATCTCGGTGACCGAGGTGGTGACCTGTACCGAGGAGCGCTGGGCCTGGGATACCAGGGCGGTGAGTTCGGTCATCATGTCGTTGAAGCCGGTTTCCACCGCGCCGAATTCGTCCTTGCGTTCCAGGTTCAGGCGTTTGCTCAGGTCGCCGGTGCGCATGACTTCGAGGATATCGACGATGCGTTTCATCGGCGCCATGATCGCGCGCATCAGCAGCAGGCCACAGAGACCGGCGGCGAGGATCGCGAGGATCAGTGAGACGCCCATGCTGATTTTCGCGGCGGACACGGCGTCGTCGATGGCGTTGGTGGCGCGGTCGGCGACGTTTTTGTTTTCGGTAATGATGTCGTTGAGCTTCTTGCGGCCTGCGGTCCAGGTCGGGGTCAGCTCTTCGTCGAACACTTTGCGGGCGGTGGCGACGTCATTGCGTTGCAGGTTGTCCGTTACGGTGGCCAATGCCTTGTTATAGGCCTGGTGCAGGGCTTCGAATTTATCGAACTCGGCCTGATCGTCGCCGCCGTTGATGGTTGCCTTGTAATTGGCCATTTGCGTGAGGATGCGGGCTTCGAAGGACTGGTAGTCGGCCTTGTCGGCGTCGGTGAGTGTCTTGTCTTTGCGCAGGCCAATAATATCGAGGGTGTCGAGATAGCTGTCGACCCAGGCGCTGCGGATCATCGAGCTGAGGTAGACCCCTGGGACTGCGTCGTCGCGGACTGACTCTTCGCCAGCCTCGATCTTCAACAGGCGTGAATACGAGACCACTACCATCAGCAGCATGATCGCGATGATGACCGCAAAGCTCGCCAATATCCGTTGGCGCAAGGTCCAGTTCTTCACAGTAATTCCTCGAGGGCCATTCAAATGGAGGGGAGTATAGCTGAGCGGGTGCCATCATTAATCAACGGGTTGTGGGATCTGGGTCACGCGCGGGGGAAAGTTTTCTTGGGGGGCATATCCGTTGCTGCGGTAACGGCTGCTGACGGTTCCGCTCTTACAGCGGCTCACTTTTGAAGAGCGCAAAAGTAAGCAAAACGCTCTTGCCCCACCACTCGGCACCTCGCCTAGGCTCGGTGTGCCCTCACTCCGGCTTTGGACCGTGGGCCGCCGTCATGGGCCATCCTTGGCCCAGGACGGCTAACCTGGCGTCCTGCCAGGTTACCCACGCTCCAAAGCCTGCGTTCGGCCAGCGTGGTTTAACGGGGCGCCTAAGATCAAAATCAAGATCAACATCAAGAGCACAGCGGCCTCCCGGCCGGCTTGAGTGTTGAAGAGCAAAAGCTAAATCAAAATCTAAAGCGGGCACGGTCAAATGTGGGAGCTGGCTTGCCTGCGATGGCATCGCCTCGGTGTATCTGAAAAACCGAGGTGTCTGCATCGCAGGCAAGCCAGCTCCCACAGAAAAGCAGAGCTGCCTCAGCTTCAGATTTGGCTTTCGCTCTGGCTTTTGATCTGGCTTTTAACACTCAAGCCGGCCGGTAGGCCGCTGTGCTCTTGCTTTTGATCTTGATCTGACTGCCCCAATAAGCCCGAGGCCGAACGCAGGTATTGCGGAGCGGGTAAACCGGCAGGACGCCGGTTTAGCCGCGCCGGGCCATGGATGGCCCGTCGCGGCGGCCCGCGGAGCAATGCCGGAGTGAGGGAACGCCGAGCCACAGCGAGGCGCCGACAGGCGGGGCAGAGCCCTTTGCTTACTTTGGGCTGGGCCGGCATTCCGGCTTTTCCAAAGTGAGCCGCTGTAAGAGCGGAACCATAAGCCGCCGTTACCTAAATAACGGATATGTACACAATCAAACCACCACAGCCTGCCGCACCTGCTTCTCCAGTTCAGCCTTCAACCCAGGCTCCAACTTAAGCTGCCGCGCCAACTCATCGAGATACGACTTCTCCATGAAGTTCTCCTCATCCACCAACATCACACTGGCGATATACATCTCGGCAGCCAACTCCGGAGTGCTGGCAGCCCGAGCCACATCCGCCGGATCCAGCGGCTTGTTCAGTTCAGCATGCAACCACTGCTGCAACTCACGATCGTTATCCAGCTTCAAAAACTCCCCTTCGATCAACGCCCGCTCCCGCTCATCCACATGCCCGTCAGCCTTGGCCGCAGCCACCAGGGCCTTCAAAATCCCCTGGCTATGTTGCTCAACTTGCGCCGGCGGCAGGCGATCAATGGTCTGCGGCTCCCCCTGAGGCGCACTGGCCTGCTGCGCCTGCCAGTTGCCATACGCCTTGTAGGCAATCACCCCCAGCGCCGCCAACCCACCGTAGGTCAGCGCCTTACCGCCAAACTTGCGGGCTTTCTTGTTACCCAGCAACAACCCCATGGCACCGGCCGCAAGGGCCCCACCACCGGCACCGCCGAGCAAGCTTCCCAACCCGCCGCCGCCCAGCAGGCCGCCAAGGGCACCTTTGTCATCTGACTTGCGCTGCCCGCCAGCCTTGTTCTGCAACATGTCCTGCCCGGATTTGAGCAGTTGATCGAGCAATCCACGGGTATTCATTCACAGCCTCCAGAAACTCAAGTTCACAGGACGAATAGGCCCCCAGCGTAAAACTAAGTGCCAAAAACCCCCGATCTAGAGTGCTTCCAGATGTAACGCGCTTACCCCTCAATTAAAACGATATACACTCGAACAAATCTATAAAAACACCCCACTGGTAATTCCAGCATGATGACCTTGCGTCAGATCCGTCACTTCATCGCCGTGGCCGAGACCGGCTCGATCTCCGCCGCCGCCCAGACCGCCTTCATATCCCAGTCCACCCTGACCCTGGCGATCCAGCAACTGGAACAGGAAATCGGCGTCAACCTGTTCAACCGCCACGCCAAGGGTATGACCCTGACCCACCAGGGCCACCAGTTCCTGCGCCAGGCGCACTTGATCCTCGCCACCGTCGACAACGCCAAGCGCAGCCTGCAACAGAGTACCGACCAGGTGGCCGGGCAATTGATCATCGGCGTGACCAGCCTGGTGGCCGGCTACTACCTGGCGGATTTGCTCACGCGCTTCCAGCGCGCCTATCCCAATGTCGAAATCCGCGTGATGGAGGACGAACGCCCCTACATCGAACACCTGCTGGTCAGCGGTGAAATCGACGTCGGCGTGCTGATCCTCTCCAACCTCGAAGACCGCCACGCCCTGCAAACCGAAGTGCTCACCCACTCGCCCCACCGTTTATGGCTGCCCGCCCAGCACCCGCTGCTGGAACACGACAGCATCAACCTCGCCGACGTTGCCCGCGAGCCGCTGATTCAACTGAACGTCGATGAAATGGGCCACAACGCCCAACGCATGTGGACCGGCGCCGGATTGCAACCCCGCGTCACCTTGCGCACCGCCTCGACGGAAGCCGTGCGAAGCCTGGTCGCCGCCGGCCTCGGCGTGTCGATCCAGCCAGACATGACCTACCGCCCCTGGTCCCTGGAGGGCGACATCATCGAAGCCCGGCCGATTGCCGACCTCAGCCAAACCCTCGATGTGGGCCTGGCCTGGCGCCGGGGCACGGCGCGCCCGGCGTTGGTGGACCCGTTCCTGACGGTAGCCCGCGAACAGCCCCACCCGCGCAAGCCATCTATTTAATCGAATGCTGCTTTCAGTATTTAGTATTTGTTGACCTCGCGCCTGACCTCTAGTCTCTGCTCATCCCATAAGAGAAGGTCAGGCGCCTCGTAAGAGAACAGCCATGACCACACAAGAAAAGAGATCGCGAAAAATGTCTGGCGCGCCCACACCGCTGCTCACTGCGTTGCTGATCGACGGCGAACTGGTCGCAGGCGAAGGTTTTGTCGAGCCGATCATCAACCCGGCCACCGGTGAAATCCTCACTCATATCGCCGAGGCCAGCACCGAACAGGTTGAAGCCGCGATTCTCGCCGCCCACCGCGCCTTTGCCGGTTGGTCGCGAACCACGCCCCAGCAACGCTCGAACATTCTCCTGGGCATCGCCGATGCCATCGAAAAACAGGCCGACTATCTCGCCCGCCTGGAATCCCTGAACTGCGGCAAGCCGTTGCACCTGGCACGCCAGGACGATTTGAGCGCCACTGTCGATGTGTTCCGCTTCTTCGCCGGTGCCGTGCGTTGCCAGACTGGGCAGCTCAGCGGTGAATACCTGCCGGGCTACACCAGCATGGTGCGCCGTGATCCGATTGGCGTGGTCGCCTCGATCGCGCCCTGGAATTACCCGCTGATGATGGCCGCCTGGAAAATCGCTCCGGCCCTGGCCGCCGGCAATACCCTGGTGTTCAAGCCCTCGGAACATACGCCGCTGTCGATCCTGGCCCTGGCGCCCGTACTGAGCCAGCTGTTGCCGCGCGGGGTGATCAACATTCTGTGCGGCGGCGGCGAAGGGGTCGGCAGCCATTTGGTCAGCCACCCGAAGGTGCGCATGGTGTCGTTGACCGGCGATATCGTCACCGGGCAAAAAATCCTCCAGGCCGCCTCCAAGACCCTCAAGCGCACCCACCTGGAACTGGGCGGCAAGGCTCCGGTGATCGTGTGCAACGACGCCGACCTGCAAGCCGTGGTCGAAGGCGTGCGCGCCTACGGGTATTACAACGCCGGCCAGGACTGCACCGCCGCGTGCCGCATCTACGCCCAGGCGGGCATTCACGACAAGTTGGTGGCCGACCTCGGCGCCGCCGTCAGCAGCTTGCGGTTCGCCGGCAAGCGCGATGCCGATAACGAACTCGGCCCACTGATCAGCACGCGCCAGCGCGACCGTGTGGCCAGCTTTGTCGAACGCGCCCTCGGCCAGCCGCATATCGAACGCATTACCGGCGCCGCCGTGCATTCCGGCGCGGGGTTCTTCTACCAGCCAACCTTGCTGGCCGGTTGTAAACAGAATGATGAAATCGTGCAGCGCGAAGTGTTCGGGCCGGTGGTCACCGTGACCCGCTTCGACGAACTGGAGCAGGCCGTGGACTGGGCCAACGACTCGGAATACGGCCTGGCTTCCTCCGTCTGGACCCAGAACCTGGACAAGGCCATGCAGGTGGCATCGCGCCTGCAATACGGCTGCACCTGGATCAACAGTCATTTCATGCTGGTCAGCGAAATGCCCCACGGCGGCTTGAAGCGTTCGGGGTATGGGAAAGATCTGTCCAGTGATTCGCTACAGGACTACAGCGTGGTGCGGCACATCATGGCGCGCCACGGCCAGCATCTTTAAAACAACAACTACGCTCACGCACCACCTGCTGCAAAAACTGCCCCGACCATAATTAAAGAAGAGGGAACCCCCATGTCTGCGCACAAGACCGCACTGCTCAGTGCCCTGACCACCGCGCTGCTGGCCAGTGTCAGTATCCAGGCCGCCGAACCGCTCAAGGCGGTCGGCGCCGGCGAAGGCCAGTTGGATATCGTCGCCTGGCCCGGCTATATCGAACGTGGCGAAAGCGACAAGAACTACGACTGGGTCACCGGTTTCGAGAAAGAGACCGGCTGCAAGGTCAACGTCAAGACCGCCGCCACCTCTGACGAGATGGTGAGCTTGATGGCCAAGGGCGGCTACGACCTGGTCACCGCATCCGGCGATGCCTCGCTGCGGCTGATCGTCGGCAAGCGCGTACAGCCGATCAACACCTCGCTGATTCCCAACTGGAAGAACATCGACCCGCGCCTGAAAGATGCGCCGTGGTACGTGGTCGGCCAGCAAACGTACGGCACGCCGTACCAGTGGGGCCCGAACGTGTTGATGTACAACACCAACGTGTTCAAGACCGCGCCCGCCAGTTGGAATGTGGTGTTTGAGGCGCAGAACCTGCCGGACGGCAAGCCAAACAAAGGCCGTGTGCAGGCCTATGACGGCCCGATCTACATCGCCGATGCGGCGCTGTACCTCAAGGCCACCAAGCCGGAACTGGGCATCCAGAGCCCGTACGAGCTGACCGAAACCCAGTACAAGGCCGTGCTCGACCTGTTGCGCGCCCAGCAACCGTTGATCCACCGCTACTGGCATGACACCACCGTGCAAATGAGTGACTTCAAGAACGAAGGCGTGGTGGCCTCCAGCGCATGGCCGTATCAGGTCAACGGCCTGGTCAACGAGAAACAGCCGATTGCCTCGACCATTCCGAAGGAAGGCGCTACCGGCTGGGCGGACACCACCATGTTGCACGCCGAAGCCAAGCACCCGAACTGCGCCTACAAGTGGATGGACTGGTCGCTGCAGCCGAAGGTCCAGGGTGACGTGGCCTCGTGGTTCGGTTCGTTGCCGGCGGTGCCCGCCGCGTGCAAGGAAAGCGAACTGCTGGGTGCCGAGGGTTGCAAGACCAACGGTTTCGACCAGTTCGAGAAGATCGCCTTCTGGAAAACCCCGCAGGCTGAAGGCGGCAAGTTCGTGCCGTACAGCCGCTGGACCCAGGATTACATCGCGATCATGGGCGGCCGCTAGCCCGCCCTAGTTGATCGTTCCCACGCTCCGCGTGGGAACGCAGTCTGGACGCTCCGCGTCCGCTTTTAACGTCGTGACGCAGAGCGTCACAGGAGGCGTTCCCACGCAGAGCGTGGGAACGATCACCTCTACCTCCGATTTAATTTTTACAAGACGCGCCTTTTTGGAGCACCGCACCATGACGCTTGCAGTCCAATTCACCCACGTTTCCCGTCAGTTCGGCGAAGTGAAAGCCGTTGACCGGGTTTCCATCGATATCCAGGACGGCGAGTTCTTTTCCATGCTCGGCCCTTCAGGCTCGGGCAAAACCACGTGCCTGCGCCTGATCGCCGGGTTCGAGCAACCGAGTGCCGGCTCCATCCGTATTCACGGCGAAGAAGCTGCCGGTTTGCCGCCCTACCAGCGCGACGTGAACACCGTGTTCCAGGATTACGCGCTGTTCCCCCACATGAACGTGCGGGACAACGTAGCCTACGGCCTCAAGGTCAAAGGCGTGGGCAAGACCGAACGCCTCAACCGCGCCGAAGAAGCCCTCGGCATGGTCGCCCTCGGCGGCTACGGCGACCGCAAGCCGGTGCAACTCTCCGGTGGCCAGCGTCAACGGGTGGCATTGGCCCGCGCACTGGTCAATCGTCCGCGCGTATTGCTGCTGGATGAGCCCCTCGGCGCTCTCGACCTGAAGCTGCGCGAACAGATGCAAAGCGAGCTGAAGAAGCTGCAACGCCAACTCGGCATCACGTTCATTTTCGTCACCCACGATCAGACCGAAGCACTGTCGATGTCCGACCGTGTGGCGGTGTTCAACAAGGGCCGCATCGAACAGGTCGACACCCCGCGCAACCTGTACATGAAGCCCGCCACCACCTTCGTCGCAGAGTTCGTCGGCACCTCCAACGTGATTCGTGGCGAGCTGGCGCAACGCTTGAGCGGTAACCCGCAGCCGTTCTCGATCCGCCCGGAACACGTGCGTTTTGCCGAAGGCCCGCTGGGCAGCGGCGAGGTGGAAGTCAGCGGCCTGCTGCATGACATCCAGTACCAGGGCAGCGCCACCCGCTATGAACTGAAACTGGAAAACGGCCAGGCCCTGAACATCAGCCAGGCCAACAATCAATGGCTGGACACCACCGCCGGGCATCAGGTCGGCCAGTCCATCACCGCGCGCTGGGCGCGGGAAGCCATGACCCCGTTGACCGATATCGCAGGCGAGGTGTGACATGAGCCTGGCCCTGTCCCACCCCCCGATGCGCAGGTTTTCCAACCTGCTGTACAAGAAGCCCAACCTGTACCTGTCGTTGCTGCTGGTGCCGCCGTTGATCTGGTTCGGTGCGATCTATCTGGGTTCGCTGCTGACCTTGCTGTGGCAAGGCTTCTACACGTTCGATGACTTCACCATGGCGGTCACGCCGGACCTGACCCTGGCCAACTTCGCCGCGCTGTTCCAGCCGTCGAACTTCGACATCATCGTGCGCACCTTGAGCATGGCGGTCGTGGTGTCCATCGCCAGTGCCATCGTCGCGTTCCCGATCGCCTACTACATGGCGCGCTACACCACCGGCAAGACCAAGGCGTTTTTCTACATCGCGGTGATGATGCCGATGTGGGCCAGCTACATCGTCAAGGCCTACGCCTGGACCCTGCTGCTGGCCAAGGGCGGCGTGGCGCAGTGGTTCGTGCAGCACCTGGGCCTGGAGCCGGCGCTGCAATTCATCATGGGCATTCCCGGCGTGGGCGGCAGCACCTTGAGCACCTCGCACCTGGGGCGGTTCATGGTGTTTGTGTACATCTGGCTGCCGTTCATGATTCTGCCGATCCAGGCCTCGCTGGAGCGTTTGCCGCCATCGTTGCTGCAGGCCTCGGCAGACCTCGGCGCCAAGCCGCGCCAGACCTTCATGCAGGTGATTCTGCCGCTGTCGGTGCCGGGGATTGCGGCGGGTTCGATCTTTACGTTCTCGCTGACCCTGGGGGACTTCATCGTGCCGCAGCTGGTGGGCCCGCCGGGTTACTTCGTCGGCGGCATGGTGTACGCCCAACAAGGCGCTATCGGCAACATGCCCATGGCCGCTGCATTCACCTTGGTGCCGATCGTGCTGATCGCGGTTTACCTGTCCATCGTCAAACGTCTGGGGGCCTTCGATGCACTCTGAAAAAGCTTCGTGGAGTCTAAAAATCGCGGCCTGGGGTGGGTTGGTTTTCCTGCATTTCCCGATCCTGATCATCTTCCTCTACGCCTTCAACACCGAAGAAGCCGCGTTCAGCTTTCCGCCCCAGGGCTTCACCCTGAAGTGGTTCAGCGTGGCCTTCTCGCGGCCGGACGTATTGGAAGCGATCAAGCTGTCGCTGCAAATCGCGGCCATCGCCACGCTGATTGCGATGGTGCTCGGCACCCTGGCCTCGGCGGCGCTGTATCGCCGGGAGTTCTTCGGCAAGCAAGGCATCTCGCTGATGCTGATCCTGCCGATTGCGCTGCCAGGGATCATCACCGGTATCGCGTTGCTCGCGACCTTCAAGACCCTGGGGATTGAACCGGGGATGTTCACCATCATCGTCGGCCACGCGACCTTCTGCGTGGTGATCGTCTACAACAACGTGATCGCCCGTTTGCGCCGCACTTCCCACAGCCTGATCGAAGCCTCGATGGACCTCGGTGCCGACGGCTGGCAGACCTTCCGCTACATCATCATGCCCAACCTCGGCTCGGCGTTGCTGGCCGGCGGCATGCTGGCGTTTGCGCTGTCGTTCGACGAAATCATCGTCACCACCTTCACCGCCGGCCACGAACGCACCTTGCCGCTGTGGCTGCTCAACCAGTTGAGCCGACCACGGGATGTGCCGGTGACCAACGTGGTGGCGATGCTGGTGATGATCGTGACGATGTTCCCGATTCTCGGTGCCTATTACCTGACCCGCGGCGGCGAAAGCGTGGCCGGTAGTGGCGGTAAATAACTGACAACACATTGCCACTGACGGAATGAGATTCAAATGTGGGAGCGGGCTTGCTCGCGAAAGCGGTGTATCAGTCACGTGATGTATCAACTGAAAGACCGCATTCGCGAGCAAGCCCGCTCCCACACTTGAACCGGTTTCGGCAGGGGAAACGATGCAGCTTTAAGAGGACTGAACCATGCAAACCAAACTGCTGATCAACGGCCATCTGGTCGAAGGTGAAGGCCCGGCGCAGCCGGTATTCAACCCGGCGTTGGGCCGGGTGCTGGTGGAGATCAAGGAAGCCAGCGAGGCCCAGGTCGACGCCGCCGTGCGCGCCGCCGACAGCGCCTTTGAAGGCTGGTCGCAAACGCCACCGAAGGATCGCTCGCTGCTGCTGTTGAAACTCGCCGACGCTATCGAAGCCCACGGCGCAGAACTGGCCAAGCTTGAGTCCGACAACTGCGGCAAACCCTACAGCGCTGCGCTGAATGACGAGATCCCGGCGGTGGCCGATGTGTTCCGCTTCTTCGCCGGTGCCAGCCGCTGCATGAGCGGTTCGGCCGGCGGCGAATACCTGCCGGGCCACACCTCGATGATCCGCCGCGACCCGGTGGGCGTCATTGCCTCCATCGCGCCGTGGAACTACCCGCTGATGATGGTCGCCTGGAAAATCGCCCCGGCGCTGGCCGCCGGTAATACCGTGGTGCTCAAGCCGTCGGAACAAACCCCACTCACCGCATTGCGCCTGGTGCAACTGGCCGCTGACATTTTCCCGGCCGGTGTGCTCAACCTGGTGTTTGGTCGTGGGCCAACCGTCGGCAGCCCGCTGGTGAATCATCCGAAAGTGCGCATGGTGTCGCTGACCGGTTCGATAGCCACCGGCGCCAATATCATTTCCAGCACCGCCGACAGCGTCAAACGCATGCACATGGAGCTGGGCGGCAAGGCGCCGGTGATCATCTTCAACGACGCCGATATCGACGCGGCCGTGGAAGGCATCCGTACCTTCGGTTTCTACAACGCCGGCCAGGATTGCACCGCTGCGTGTCGGATTTATGCACAGGCCGATATCTACGATGCGTTTGTCGAGAAGCTCGGCGCGGCAGTGGCCAGTATCAAATACGGTTTGCAGGATGATCCGGACACCGAACTGGGCCCGCTGATCACCGCGCAGCATCGCGACCGGGTGGCCGGGTTTGTGGAGCGTGCCGTGGCGCAATCCCATATCCGCCTGATCACCGGTGGCAAGGCGGTGGAAGGCAACGGGTTCTTCTTTGAGCCCACCGTGCTGGCCGACGCGCAGCAGGACGACGAGATCGTGCGCCGCGAAGTGTTCGGGCCGGTGGTGTCGGTGACCAAGTTCAACGACGAGGCCCAGGTATTGGCCTGGGCCAATGATTCGGACTACGGCCTGGCGTCGTCGGTCTGGACCGCCGATGTCGGCCGCGCCCACCGCCTGGCTGCGCGCTTGCAGTACGGCTGCACCTGGGTCAACACCCACTTCATGCTGGTCAGCGAAATGCCTCATGGCGGTCAGAAACTGTCCGGCTACGGTAAAGACATGTCCATGTACGGCCTGGAGGACTACACCACCGTTCGCCATGTGATGTTCAAGCACTGACCCTTTCCCCCTGTCGAAGCGAGCTCCCTCGCCACAACGGCCCGCTCCCACAGGGGGTCTCCTAATAACAATAAATAATTCGTAGGTTCCCATGGACATCACCCGCCGCGACTTCCTCAACGGCGTCGCCATCACGATTGCCGCCGGTATGACCCCGCTGCAAATCCTCCAGGCCGCTCCCGATGGTCGCTACTACCCGCCCGCCCTCACCGGCTTGCGTGGCAGTCATGCCGGCTCATTCGAAATTGCCCACCAGATGGGCTGGGAAAAGAAGGCCTTCGACACCAATAAATTGCCGATCACCGAAGACTACGACCTGGTGGTGGTCGGCGGTGGCTTGAGCGGTTTGTCAGCAGCATGGTTCTACCGTGAGAAGCACCCGAAGGCGAAGATCCTGATCCTGGAGAACCACGACGACTTCGGCGGGCATGCCAAGCGCAATGAGTTCCAGGCCGGTGGCCGGCTGATCATCGGCTACGGCGGCAGCGAAGCGTTCCAATCGCCCAATCATCTTTACCGCAAGGAAGTAAACGGGCTGTTGAAGAAACTCGGGGTGAACATCAAGCGCTTCGAGACGGCCTTTGACCGCCAGTTCTACCCGGGGCTGGGTTTATCCCGCGGGGTGTTCTTCGACAAGGAAAACTTTGGCGAAGACAAACTGGTGACCGGCGACCCGACGCCAATGGTGGCCGACGACATCGCCCCGGACCAATTGCACGCCCGCTCCATCAGCGACTTCATCAATGATTTCCCGCTACCGGAAGCGGACCGCCAGGCATTGATCGCCCTGCACGTCGCGCCCAAGGATTACCTGCCGGGCAAGTCCGCCGAAGAAAAAGCCGGGTATCTGGCGGCCACCAGCTACCGCGACTTCCTGCTCAAGGACGTGGGCTTGTCGGAAGGCGCGGTGAAGTACTTCCAGAGCCGCACCAACGACTTCATGGCCTTGAGTATTGATGCCGTTGCATCGGCGGATGCCTACAGCGTGGGTTTCCCGGGCTTTGGCGGCATGAACCTCGCGCCTATCAGCGAAGAAGCCGCCGCAGAAATGGAAGAGCCTTACATCTACCACTTCCCCGACGGCAACGCGTCCCTCGCTCGGTTGCTGGTGCGCAGCCTGATTCCGGCCGTGGCGCCCGGGCACACCATGGATGACATCGTGCTGGCGCCGTTTGACTACGCCAAGCTCGATCAGCCCAAGACGCCGGTACGGGTGCGCCTCAACAGCACGGCGGTCAGTGTGCGTAACGTCGGCGACGGCGTGCATATCGGCTACAGCCGTGGCGGCCAACTCGCACAGGTCCGCGGCAAACGCTGCATCCTGGCCTGCTACAACATGATGATCCCGTACCTGCTGCGGGACCTGCCGGCGGAACAAGCCCAGGCCCTGAGCCAGAACGTGAAGTACCCGCTGGTCTACACCAAAGTGGTGGTGCGCAACTGGACGTCGTTCCAGAAGCTGGGGGTGCATGAGATTTATGCGGCGACCCAGCCTTACAGCCGGATCAAGCTCGACTACCCGGTGAGCATGGGCGGCTACGAGCACCCACGCGACCCGACGCAGCCGATTGGTTTGCACATGGTCTACGTGCCCACCAGCCCCAACAGCGGCATGAACGGCCGCGACCAGGCCCGCGCCGGCCGGGGCAAGTTGTATGGGCAGACATTTGAACAACTGGAAGCGCAACTGCGGGATCAACTGCAGCGCATGCTCGGCCCGGGCGGTTTCAACCACCAGACCGACATTCTGGCGATCACTGTCAACCGTTGGTCACACGGCTATGCGACCTTCTCCAACAGCTTGTTTGACGATGCCGATGAAAGCGAAAAACTGAAGGACCTGGCGCGTAAACCGCTGGGGCATGTGAGCATCGCCAACTCGGATGCGGCGTGGAGTGCGTATGCCCATGCGGCGATTGATGAGGCGTATCGGGCGGTTGGAGAAGTGGGCTAATCCCGGCTTTCCTGAAGAAAGAGGTTGTCGTGGAGAGGGAGCTTGCTCCCGCTGGGCTGCGCAGCAGCCCCAAACCAGGCGATCGAGATATTCCTGAGAGATTTCTATCGCCTGAGCCGGGGTCGCTTCGCGACCCAACGGGAGCAAGCTCCCTCACCACACGGCTCCCACAGAAACGTCTTGTTTCACATGCAACGCCATCAACCCGCCATCAATCATTTTTCCTTCCGCACCGAACCGCTTAAGCTATTTGGCATCTGTTTAATGTCCGTTGCGTTTGGCCGAAGGCATGTCCGAACCGTTTTCCTTGATCCAGCACGTGCCAGGAACGGCGCGGGATTGTTCACGACAGGTTGTATTTATGCACCGCAGGAATTTGCTCAAAGCGTCCATGGCCATTGCGGCTTACACCGGTCTATCGGCCAGTGGCTTGCTGGCCGCCCAAGCCTGGGCGGGCAATCGCGCCGCTGATGGCGAGGCCCAGGCCTTTGATTTCGAGGCGCTGAAGATCCAGGCCAAGCAGTTGGCCGGCAATCGCTATCAGGACACCAAGCAGGTATTGCCGCCGACCCTGGCGACCATGACCCCACAGAACTTCAATGCCATCGGCTACGACGGCAAGCATTCGCTGTGGAAAGAATTGAACGGCCAGCTGGACGTGCAGTTCTTCCACGTCGGCATGGGTTTCAAGACGCCGGTGCGCATGTACAGCGTCGACCCGAAAACCCGCCAGGCCCGCGAGGTGCACTTCCGCCCTTCGCTGTTCAACTATGAAAAAACCACGGTAGACACCAAGCAGCTGACCGGCGACCTGGGTTTCTCCGGCTTCAAGCTGTTCAAGGCCCCGGAACTGGACCGCCATGACGTGCTGTCCTTCCTCGGCGCCAGCTACTTCCGCGCGGTGGATTCCACCGGCCAGTACGGCCTTTCCGCACGCGGCCTGGCCATCGATACCTACGCGAAGAAGCGCGAGGAATTCCCCGACTTCACCAAGTTCTGGTTCGAAACCCCGGACAAGGACAGCACCCGCTTCGTGGTCTACGCCCTGCTGGATTCGCCAAGCGCCACCGGTGCCTACCGCTTCGATATCGACTGCCAGGCCAACCAAGTGGTGATGGGCATCGACGCCCACATCAACGCACGCACCGCCATCGAGCAACTGGGTATCGCGCCGATGACCAGCATGTTCAGCTGCGGCACGGTTGAGCGGCGGATGTGCGACACCATCCACCCGCAGATCCACGATTCGGATCGCCTGGCCATGTGGCGCGGCAATGGCGAGTGGATCTGCCGCCCGCTGAACAACCCGGCCACCCTGCAATTCAACGCGTTTGCCGACAAAGACCCGAAAGGCTTCGGCCTGGTGCAGACCGACCATGAGTTCGCCAGCTACCAGGACACCGTGGACTGGTACAGCAAGCGCCCAAGCCTGTGGGTAGAACCTACAACTGCGTGGGGCGAAGGCTCTATCGACCTGCTGGAAATTCCTACAACCGGCGAGACCCTGGACAACATCGTGGCCTTCTGGACCCCGAAGAAACCCGTGGCAGCCGGTGAATCCCTGAACTACGGCTACAAGCTGTACTGGAGCGCCCTGCCGCCGGTCAGCACCCCACTGGCGCAGGTCAACGCCACCCGTTCGGGCATGGGCGGCTTTACCGAAGGTTGGGCACCGGGGGAGCATTACCCCGAAGTCTGGGCGCGGCGCTTTGCGGTGGACTTCAACGGCGGCGGGCTGGATCGCCTGCCTGAAGGCACCGGGATCGAACCGGTGGTGACGTGCTCCCATGGTGAGGTCAAAGACTTCAGCGTGTTGGTCCTGGATGCCATCAAGGGCTATCGAATCCTGTTTGACTGGTACCCGACCAGCGACAGTGTCGAGCCGGTTGAACTGCGGCTGTTCATCCGCACCCAGGACCGCACCTTGAGCGAAACCTGGCTGTACCAGTACTTCCCACCCGCGCCAGACAAGCGCAAGTACACCTGATACCGAATGTTCCCACGCTTGCGTGGGAACATCCCTTCGGCGCTTTCAGAACCGCGAAATACTCTTCATCGCCCCGATCAAGTACCGCATCGCCACCTGATCACTCTCGGTCAGGGCGCGGTACTGTTCCAGCAATTCCGCCTCGTCCGAACTCAACCGCCGGCCACGCAACGCCATGCGTCGGGCCAGAAAGGACGACACAACACCCGCAACACCATAAGACTTGGCCATGGACTGTCTCCTCGTATCAATCAACTGCTCCTGGTTGCCCATAACCTCATCCCGCAGTTCGACCCGCGAGGCTCATCAAGCCGACTTCCTGGGCCAGAAACCAGACTTACTGTAAGCGTAGAAACTATCTTGCCGGCCGTGTGATTTTTTTAGAGTAATCACTTAAAAAAATGCTTATAGGGCAGTCACCTACAGCGTTATCCCACAAGTGGCCGGTAGAGGTGGATGTCGTCCGGTTCCTGTTGATACAGCTCGGGATCCGGCTGCTTGAGCAGGTGGCAGCCGTGCCGGAGATAGAACTCCACCGTGTTACGCGACTCGGTGGCCGATACGTAGAGCGCCTCGGCCCCCGCCGTGCGGGCGTGCTCACAGGCCAGGGCAAACAGCTGGCCACCCAGGCCCAGGCCGCGGGCACCATGGCTCACATGCAAGAACTTGAGCTGGCGCATGTGCAGGCCCTGGTGGTAGATAACCCGGTTGTCCACCACCACGGCGGCCAGCAGCGTTTGACCGTCGAACACCCCGTGCAGCCAGCCGCCGCGCTTCAGGCACGCGTGCAGGGCCACGGCATCCTGCTCGGCTTCGCCCTCAGGCCAGCCTTGCATGTCGTGGTGCTCGGGGTATAGCCGCAACTCACCGTGTTCCACGCGATAGCACTCATCGACCCGTTCGGTGCGGTCAATCAGTGCCAGCAACGGCAGGTCTTTTTCGGCGAGGTCACGCTTGATCAACATGCTGTGCGTCCGAGGGGTGATGGTGAACAAGGTTGAAGGCTTCCCCAGGCGTTGGCGCTTCGAAATAGCCGGTGATCAAATCGAACTGGGCATCACTGGTTTCAAACGCGTGGGTACCAGCAGCATTACGTGCACGCAGGCGTGCCTTGCAGACCTCGTCCGGCACGTCCAGGTAATGCAATTGGTGATCGGCGCCCGCGCCCTCGAACAAAGACCGCATCCAGCGACGGCTGGCCTGGGTATTGGCCGGGAAATCCAGCACCACCGAGACGCCAGCCTTGAGCAGCGAGATGACATGGGCCGTCAACGCATCGCGCAGGTGGCCGGTGCAGCGCACGTAGTCGCCCAGGGCCTGGATCTGTCCGGGATAAAGGCGTGACAGCCACTCATCCTCGCTGATCAATACCGTCTGGGGAGCCTGCGACAACTGCTGGGTCAAGGTCGATTTGCCGGATGCGATTTTGCCGCAGATCAGGTGCAACATGAGTTTCTCCGGTATTGAAGCCAATAAAAAACCCGCCGGTCCAACGGCGGGCTTTCATGTTTACCACGATTGCTGTGCAGATCAATCCCGCAAATCGGACTCATGAATCGGCTGGTCGCGATGTGTGGCCCGCTGATACTGCGCCGGCCACGTCGCTTTGCGCCCACCGAGGTCGTCGTCGGCATGCAACGGCCAGTACGGGTCACGCAGCAGCTCACGGGCGAGGAAGATGATATCGGCCTGGCAAGTACGCAGGATGTGCTCAGCCTGGGCCGGCTCGGTAATCATGCCCACGGTGCCGGTGGCAATTCCCGACTCTTTGCGCACGCGCTCGGCGAAGCGGGTCTGGTAACCGGGCCCGGTAGGAATTTCCGCATTGGCCGCGGTGCCGCCGGAGGAGACGTCGATCAGGTCGACGCCCAGGTCTTTCAGGCGGCGCGCCAGTTCGACGGTTTCATCCGGGTTCCAGCCGTCTTCGACCCAGTCGGTGGCCGAGACCCGCACAAACAGCGGCAACTCTTGAGGCCAGGCTTCACGCACCGCCGTGGTCACTTGCAGCACCAGGCGAATGCGGTTTTCGAACGAGCCGCCGTACTGGTCCTGACGTTGATTGCTCAGGGGCGAAAGAAACTGATGCAGCAGGTAGCCATGGGCCGCATGGATTTCCGCCACTTTGAAACCGGCGGTCAACGCACGTTTGGCGGCAGCGACAAAGTCGGCGATCACTTGTTGGATCTGCCCTTCGTCCAGTTGCTTGGGTGAAGTGTGCTGCGGATCGAAGGCAATCGGCGAAGGCCCCACCGGCACCCAACCGCCGTCTTCCGGCTTGACGCTGCCATGCTTGCCGATCCATGGCCGGTGCGTGCTGGCCTTGCGCCCGGCGTGGGCCAGTTGAATGCCCGCCACCGCGCCTTGGGCGTTGATGAAGCGCGTGATGCGTTGCAGGGGTTCGATCTGTTCGTCGTTCCACAGGCCCAGGTCCTGGGCGGTGATGCGGCCATCGGCAGTCACGGCGGTGGCTTCGGTAAAGATCAGCCCGGCGCCACCGACGGCACGGCTGCCGAGGTGCACCAGGTGCCAGTCATTGGCCAGGCCATCGACGCTGGAATACTGGCACATCGGCGAAACGGCGATGCGGTTGAGCAAGGTCAGTTGGCGCAGGGTATAGGGTTCAAGCAGCAGACTCATGGGGCACCTCTTTTATGCAGTGGGCAGGCTCCAGGGTTCTGTTTGAAAGGTCGACGAAAAACCCGTCCCCGGCGGGCTGAAATAAGACAAGGTCACAAGACCGATCACACAGTGCTTAGAGACTAGTCGACAACAGAGGATTGCACAGGGTTCAGCGTGGCTCGATATGCGCGATCATCAGTTGCACGGTTTCCTGGCCACGGAACTCGTTCACGTCGAGCTTGTAGGCCAGTTCCACCCAGCGAATGGTCGGGTTGGGCCAGATCTCGCGGTCGATGCCGAAGGCGATGCCATCGAGTTTCACCGAACCGCATTCGCTTTTGAGCACCACTTTCAGGTGCCGCTCGCCGACGACGCGCTGCTCCACCAACTGGAACACTCCGTGAAACAACGGCTCGGGGAAATGCTGGCCCCACGGCCCGGCATTGCGCAGGGCGCGGGCCAGTTCCAGATGAAACTCTTCAACCGCCAGGGTGCCGTCGGACAGCAATCGGCCCGTCAGGTCTTCTTCACGCAGTTGGCGGCGCACTTCGGCGTCAAAGGCTTCGGCGAACAGTGGGAAGTTGGCCTCGGGCAATGTCAGCCCCGCCGCCATGGCGTGGCCGCCGTACTTGGCGATCAGCGTTGGGTGCTGGCTGGCCACCACGGCCAGCGCGTCACGGATGTGAAAGCCCGGCACGGAACGCCCGGAGCCCTTGAGCAGGCCATCCCCGGCATCGGCAAAGGCGATGGTCGGGCGGAAGTAGCGCTCTTTCATCCGCGAGGCGAGGATACCGATCACGCCTTGGTGCCATTCCGGGTCGAACAGGCACAAGCCATACGGCATCGATTCCACCGGCAAGTCCTTGAGCTGCGCCAGGGCCTCACGCTGCATGCCTTGCTCGATGGATTTGCGGTCCTGGTTCATGCCGTCCAGCTGCGCGGCCATTTCCCGGGCGGCGGCGAAATCCGAGGTGAGCAGGCATTCGATGCCCAGGCTCATGTCATCCAGGCGACCGGCGGCGTTCAGGCGCGGGCCGAGGATAAAGCCGAGGTCGGTGGAGGTGATGCGGGCGTGATCGCGCTTGGCCACTTCGAGGATCGCCTTGATCCCCGGGCGAGCGCGACCGGCACGAATACGCTCCAGGCCTTGATAGACCAGGATGCGGTTGTTGGCGTCCAGCGGGACCACGTCGGCCACGCTGCCCAGGGCCACCAGGTCCAGCAGTTCACCGATGTTCGGCTGCGGCTTGTTCTCGTACCAGCCAAGGCTGCGCAAACGCGCGCGCAGGGCCATCAGCACGTAGAAGATCACGCCTACACCGGCCAACGCCTTGCTGGGAAATTCACAGCCCGGCTGGTTCGGGTTGACGATCGCATCCGCCGCCGGCAGTTCATCGCCGGGCAAGTGGTGGTCGGTAACCAGTACCTTGAGCCCCGCCGCTTTCGCCGCCGCCACGCCTTCGACGCTGGAGATGCCGTTGTCCACGGTGATCAGCAGCTGTGGCTCGCGTTGCAAGGCCACGGCGACGATTTCCGGGGTCAGGCCGTAGCCGTATTCGAAACGGTTGGGCACCAGGTAGTCGACGTGGGCGGCACCCAACAAACGCAGGCCCAGGGTGCCCACGGTGCTGGCGGTGGCGCCATCGGCGTCGAAGTCACCCACGATCAGTATCCGCTGGCGCTGTTCCAGAGCCGTCACCAGCAGGTCCACGGCGGCATCGATGCCCTTGAGCTGCTGATACGGAATCAGCCGGGCCAGGCTTTTATCCAGCTCGGCTTCCGATTGCACCCCGCGTGCGGCGTAGAGACGGGTCAACAACGGCGGCAATTCACCGAGGAATGGCAGGACGGCGGGCAACGGGCGAGGATCAATACGCATGGGGTGACGGAAGCTTCTCTTTAATGTTGAAAATTAGCGGTGATCCCTTGTAGGAGCTGTCGAGCCCCAGCGAGGCTGCGATGGGACCACCTCGGTGTACCTGTCAGACCGCAGCGCCTGCATCGCAGCCTCGCTAACGCTCGACAGCTCCCACACTCGACCAGCATCCAATCAGGTATCGACGTTTCAGCCGCGCTCGCCAGCCAGCCATTCCAGCTGGACTTCGTGCTGGCCACGGTCGTCAGTCACGAAGATCGTGCCTTCGCTGATCATCACGTCCCACTTGATCACCCGGGGCATGTCCTTGGCCAGCACTTCCAGGATTTCCTGGGGTACGGCGGCGATGCTCACGTTTTTCAGGTTCTTCGCCACCGGCACCACTTTGCCTTCCCAGACGCGCAAGCTGCCATAGGCCAGCAAGGTGGTGCGTTCGGTACGGCGGGAACACCAGGTCAGGCGGTCCGCGTCCGGCTGGCCGACTTCGATCCAGTGCAGGACGCGGTCATCCAGGCTTTTTTCCCACAGCGCTGGTTCGTCTACATCTGACAGGCCACGACCAAAAGACAACTGTTCGTTGTAGAAAAGTGCGTAGGCCAGCAAACGCACGGTCATGCGCTCTTCGGTTTCCGAAGGGTGGCGGGCGATGGTCTGCTTGACGCTCTCGTACACCGAACGATCAAGGTCGGTGAGGTTGAGTTCAAACTTGTAGGTCGTGGACGGCTGGGCCATGAACGGACTTCTAGAGACAGGGAAAGGCGGCAAGTCTAACCGATGGCGAGCTGATTCAACGAATCCTGCGCTGCATCATCCTTATCACTGCGCGACTCGCCTATGTTAAAAGGCTCACATCCCTGCCCTGCCCGAAAGGTTCCTCATGTCGTTTACCGCCAAACCACTTGCCGGCCTGAAAGTCATCGAACTTGGCACCTTGATCGCCGGCCCGTTTGCGTCCCGTATCTGTGCCGAGTTCGGCGCCGAGGTGATCAAGGTCGAATCCCCGGATGGCGGCGACCCGCTGCGCAAGTGGCGCAAGCTGTATGAAGGCACCTCGCTGTGGTGGTTTGTGCAGGCGCGTAACAAGAAATCCCTGACCCTGAACCTGAAACACCCTGACGGCCTGGCGATCCTCAAGCAACTGTTGGCGGATGCCGACATCCTGATTGAGAACTTTCGCCCTGGCGTGCTGGAAAAGCTCGGCCTGAGCTGGGAAACCCTGCACGCCCTGAACCCGAAACTGGTGATGGTGCGCCTTTCGGGCTTTGGCCAGACCGGACCGATGAAGGACCAGCCAGGGTTTGGTGCGGTGGGCGAATCCATGGGTGGTCTGCGTTACATCACCGGTTTCGAGGACCGCCCGCCGGTGCGCACCGGGATTTCCATCGGTGACTCAATTGCGGCGTTGTGGGCCGTGATCGGCGCGCTGATGGCCCTGCGTCATCGTGAAGTGAACGGCGGGCTCGGCCAGGTGGTGGATGTGGCGCTGTATGAAGCGATCTTCGCGATGATGGAAAGCATGATCCCGGAGTTCGACGTATTTGGCTTTATCCGCGAGCGCACCGGCAACATCATGCCGGGCATCACACCCTCCTCGATCCACACCAGCCAGGATGGCAAGCATGTGCAGATCGGCGCCAATGGCGACGCGATCTTCAAGCGGTTCATGTCAGCCATTGGGCGGGACGACCTGGCCAACGATCCGGCCCTGGCCAGCAACGATGGCCGCGACAGTCGGCGCGATGAGTTGTATGGGGTGATTGATCGCTGGGTCAACTCACTGCCGCTGGAGCAAGTGGTGGAGCAACTGAACAAAGCCGAAGTGCCCGCCAGTCGTATCTACAGCGCTGAGGACATGCTGGGAGACCCGCAGTTTCTCGCCCGCGAAATGTTCCTCAAGGCCCAGCTTCCAGGCGGCAAGGACTTCAAGATGCCCGGTATCGTGCCCAAACTTTCAGACACGCCGGGCAGTTGTGAGTGGGTCGGACCACAACTGGGTGAGCACAACGCCGTGGTGCTCAATGAATTGGGCTACGACGCGGCCGCCATTACCCGCCTGCGTGAGAATGGCGCGATCTGATGGCCCGGCGCTTCATCATTCGCCTGTGCCTGCTGGGTTCACTGCTCGGGGCGTGGCCGCTATCAAGCCAGGCCCAAGGCACCTTGATCTGGCTGCTGCGTGACCTGCCGCCCGTGACAATTTTCGACGGCCCGCAAAAGGGCCAGGGTGCCCTCGACCAACTGCTGCCGATACTCGCCGAGCATATGCCGGAGTATCGACACAGGATCCTCCACGTGAACCGCGCCCGCGGTATGCAAATGCTCCGCGACCCAGACACGCTGACGTGCGACCCGTCCCTGCTGCGGACAGCAGAACGCGCCAAAACCGTTGTATTTTCCGCCCAAGCCTTTGCGACGGTGAGCAATGGGGTGACCATCCGCCAAAGTCAGCGGGCAGCGCTGGCGCCGTTTGTGGTGGATGGAATGTTTGACCTGGAAGCGTTTTTGAATGCCCGGGATGCGCGCCTTGGCATCATCGCCGAACGCAGTTATGGCGCCCTTATCGATGAAGCGCTCAAGCACGCCAGTGTTCACAAACTGGCACCGCACTACGGCAATGACGCCCTCGGCAGCCTGCTGCAAATGCAGCGAAAGGGGCGGCTGGAGGCGGTGTTGGGTTACTGGACAGAAGTTCGCTATCAGGCCCTGCAACAGGGCATCGATCCCCAGGACCTGATCTTTTATCCCATCAAGGGCACCCCGCCCTATCAACTGACCCATATCGGCTGCACGGATACCGCAGCAGGACGTGAGGCTATCGAGCGGATCAATCAGGTACTGCGCAAAATCCCGCAGGAGCAACTGCGGCAGTCCTACGCCTCTTGGCTCGACCCGGTCATGCGTGATCAATACCTGCAAGACAACCCGACGTTTTTCCAGGAGGCCCCCGGCCCATGACAAATCGCGGGCAAAAAGAAACCCCGAGCAGTGGGGAGACAACTCGGGGTTAATAAGGGCCTAAAAAGACCAGTAACAACGAGCCACAAGCACCGGAGCACAATGCTTGATCTCGCTGTTACAAAATCTGACTCGCCTTACCGTAGGAAGGTTCCCAACAAAAATAAATCTTCATGCACAGGCATTCGGCCGAGTCAGGGCCGCATTGCGCAGGGCCGCCATGACCGAGGGTTCCAGGCGTCCTTCGGCGATCATCAGGTCGCGGTGCAAGCAGTCCACCACATCCACCAATGCACGCTTGTCGGTCAATTGCGCCTGGTCGACTTCACGTTCGACCACGATGGCACCGGCCGGATTCTTTACGGTTACCAGGCATTCGCCCTGCACACCCGAGGTGGTCAGCGTGACCTGATAAGGGCTCAGTGCTTCACCGAGCAATAGGCTGATACTTTCCATCTCGATCACCACTCAATAGTTCGGGAACAATCGTGTAAACGGGAGCTGCATCTATCCTAAGTGACTATTTGTGTCGTAGGAAAGTTCGCTTTTTCGTCTTTCAAGGGTTGCCGGGGATGACGTGTCCAGCATGCGCTTGCAACATGACAACCAAAAAACGGCAGCACATAACTGCTTACTCAATGAGTTGCCGTTTTGGCGCTGATGCCGAGGGTGAATCCTATACTCGGTGAGTACGGGTCACGCTGCCACACAGGCCTATCAAAAGCCCCCATTTCGAAGGATGACGACCATGCTGGAACACAACAAAGAGCAGGCTGTACTAGAGAAAATTCACGCTGACATATCACGAATTTATGCCGAACAACGCAAGCTCAACGCAGAATCCCACAAGATAACCCGTGAGAATTTCTGGTACCCCGTGGGTATCGCCATAGGCTTCTTCACGGCTGTCGGGACCGTCATGGCAATCGCGCAAAAGCTACTCGCGTAAACGCCCCCTACGACCAGGGCTGCCTGAAACGCAACCGCCGCTAACCCAAGGAAGGGAAAGCGGCGTTGTTTTGCCGATCGTTAAAACGCCACTCCGGCCATCCCTCCCATTAACAGGCTAGAATCCCCAAATTACCCCGGGAGCCTGTATTGAAAGAAGCGTCTGATAAGCCATTGCGCATCGTACTCGCCGACGACCATCCGATTTTCCTCATCGGTCTGCGGGCGGTCCTGGAACGTGACGAACGGCTGACCATCGTCGGTGAAGCCAATTCACCCCAGGCACTTGCCGAGCTACTGCAACATTGCCCCTGTGACGTACTGGTCACCGACTTCATGATGCCCGCCGAGCCCCAGGCCGATGGCTTGCGCCTGATTGAACAACTGCGCCGGCATCACCCGGCCCTGCCCATTGTGGTGGTGACCATGCTGAACAACGCAGGCCTGTTCCACGCCATCCTGGAGTTGGGCGTCATGGGCCTGCTGAGCAAGGCCAGTCTCGCGGACGAATTGCCTGAAGCGATCCGCCAGGTACGCCGGCAGCAACGTTACGTGGCCCAGACCATCAGCCAGTCACTGAACCTGGCAGGTGTCGATCGCGTGCACTCCCAGGATCAACTGTCACCCCGTGAACTGGAAGTCATTCGCCTGTTGGCCGGAGGCTTGACGGTAGGCGAGATCGCCGCGAATCTTCATCGCAGCAAGCAGACCGTCAGCGCGCAAAAAGTCAGCGCCATGCGCAAGCTGGGCCTGAGCAACGACGCGGCGTTATTTATCTATGTGCAGGAACACGGGCTGGCCTAGCCTGAAACGCGATCCACTGTTTCAGTGCCTCGGCATCCATGGGCCGGGCGATAAAACAGCCTTGCAACCACGCAGCCCCCAACTCACTCACCGCGTGATAATCGGCGGCACTTTCAACCCCGGTCACTACCACCCCTACACCCAGTCGCCCCGCCATGCTCATGGCGCCGGCAACCACTGCTGCCTTGCGATCGTCCTTGGCCATGCCGCTGGCAAACGCCGGCGGGATCTTCAATTCGCTGAAGGGCAATTCCAGCAAGCGTTGCAGGCTGGTGCCACCCACGCCGAAATCACCAATGGACAGCTTGCACCCCATCATCCGCAAACGCAGCAAGCCGGTGACGTGGGCGCTGTCGGTGTTCAAGCGCGAGGTTTCCACCAGTTCGAGGGTCAGGCCGTGAGCGGGCACGCCGTGAAGTTGCAGCAAGCCTTGCAGCACTTGGGGAAAGTGCGCGCGCTCCAGCATTCGCCCTGGGATATTCACCGCCACCGGCAGCGCCTGGCCGGTCTCGCGCATGACGTGTGCCGCCAGGCCCAACGCTTGCTCCAACACGTGCCAGGTAAACGCCTCTTCCATTCCGGCAAACTCCAGCACCGGTAGAAACTCATCAGGCAACAGCAGCCCGCCTTCAGGAAGCTGCCAGCGCGCCAGCGCTTCAACACCTTGCAACGCACCGGCCTGGCTGACGATGGGCTGATACCAGACCGTGCCACAGCGTGCGATAACCGCCTGGCTCAGATCGGCTGAAGGTGGCAACACCTCGATTTCGCTCAAACCCAGCAACTGGCGCACCTGCTCCCAGGACATCGCCGCCGGCCCGGGCCGCAGGCGTTCCTGGCACGCCGTCAGGACTTGCCCGATCAACTTTGCCGATGCGGGCTTGGGCAAGCAGCCGAGCACGTTGAGCCCCAGCTGCCGCGCCATGTTCGCCACGCCCTCCAACACCTCGGGCTCGGCGTTGCTCAACAAGATCAACACCTGAGCCTGGCGACGTTCAGCCAGTTCGCGGATCAGCTCCAGGCCATCGCCCTGCTCCAGGTACAGATCGCAAATCGCAATGTCCACCGCGCCCTTGCTCTCCAGTGACTGCCGAGCGGCGTCAACCGTTTCGGCAGTGCGTACATTGAATACGCCGTTGGCATTGAGCATCTGATGCAGGGCCATCAGTTGGAACGGGTTATCTTCGAGGATCAGGACTTTGAGGGAACGCATGAAAACTTTACCGGGGACAAGCGAGGGTGCACAGACTAGTAAAAACCCCGCGCATTCCCCATAGGACATGTCTTATTCGGACCGATCCAGATAGGTATCAAGCTCGCGCTGGAACTCGACCAATGCCTCGCGCAGCGCTAACCAATGCATTTCAACCTCAGCGTTGCGCTGTTCCCGAAGACAGCCTTCCAGCGCCACACAGGCCTTGGCCAGCGGCAACGCATCCACCAGGCAGCAAATGCCCTTCAGGCGGTGCAGCGAAGCGGCCAGCCGGGCCTGGTCGTGGTCCGTCATAGCGGCGACCATCAAGTTATGTTCCTGCTCAAGGCTCCTCGCCAGTTCCTCCAACATCCGCAGCAAAACCGGCCCGTCGGCTTGGGTCATGGTGCGCAAGGTTTCGATACTGAAAGAGCGCGCAGGCGCCACCCGGGCGAGCACGCGCGTCCAGTGTTCAAGGGTCACGGGCTTGACCAGCAGTTCATCCATTCCCGCCTCCCGGCAGCGCTGCTGTTCGTCATCCTGGGCATTTGCCGTGCACCCCACCAGCGCCAGGCGTGGCCGTTGCTCCTGGGTTTCAAGTCGACGGATGGCCTCGCTCAAGGCGTAGCCGGACATGCCCGGCATGTTGCAATCGGTAACCAGGACATCAAACACCTCATGGCGCCAACGCTGCAAGGCCGCCTCCGCCGAGTCGACGGCCACCACCTGATGGCCGAGGAACTGTAACTGCTGAGCCAGTACTAAACGGTTGGCCGGCAGGTCATCCACCACCAGCACCGACAGGCTGCGGCCGGCGACGGGCAACAACACCGCAGGTGCCGCTGGCACGTCATCGCTGCTGACCCGGTCCAGGTACAGCTCGATGCACACCACCGTGCCCTGTCCCACAACACTGCTCAAGGTGATGCTGCCGCCCATCAACTCCACCAGTTGCTGGCAGATGCTCAAGCCCAGCCCCGTGCCACCGTGCTCGGCAGCCGTCATTGCACTGACCTGGATAAACGGTTTGAACACCCGTGCCTGCTGCTCGATGCTGATACCCAGGCCGCTGTCCTCCACGCAGATGTGCAAGTATTCAGCTCCCGCCTGGTCGAGCTTGCGCGCGACACTGACCCGAACCTCGCCGTGCTGGGTGAATTTAATCGCATTGCCCAACAGGTTATGGATCACCTGGCGCAGGCGCAGCGGGTCGAACCAGTAGTGCCCTTGCGCCGCAGGATCGAAGGCGAGGGTCAAGTGCAGGCCTTTTTTCTGCGCCATGGCTTCAAACAGCCGCTGTATGCCCTCAAAGAATGCTTTCAAGTCAGTGGTCTGCGGCGCCAGTTGCAGATGACCGGCTTCAATCTTCGCCAGGTCCAGGCTGTCACCCATCAGGGCAATCAACTCACGTGCCGAGCGATGGGCTACCCGCAGCGCTTCAGACACCGGATTGCCTTCGGCCAGGGCACGCTCTTGCTCCAACTCAAGCAGACCGATGATGGCGGTCATCGGCGTGCGAATCTCGTGGCTCAGGGTCGAGAGAAAGGCGCTTTTGGCGTAGTTCGCTTCATCAGCAGCCTGGCGCGCATCCATCAGTTGGTGCTCCAGGACCTTGCGCTCGTTGATGTCGATCCAGCCACCGAGCAACCCTTGCAATTGGCCCTTGGCGTCAAAGAACGGCACCGTCCACTGATAGACATGAAACGCCCCGCCGTTGAACTCCAGTTGCCGATCGACGAACAGCGACTGCTGGGTCGCCAACTGTTCCATATGGCCGGCGTGCAGGCGCGCGGCCGTTGCGTCAGGCATCAATCCGCTTTCCATCAGCGTCAGGCCCTGGATGTGCTCACGCCGGGTGTTCAACTGTTGTTCATAGCTGGTGTTGCAGGTCACCAGGCGTCCTTCCAGATCACGGACAAACACCGGGTTGGGCATGCCATCCAGCAACGCGCGTTTAAATGCCAACTGGTCGTTGAGCCGTTGCTCGGCCTGCAGGCGCTGGCGAATCTGGCGCTTGAGGCGGCTGTTCCAGGCCAGGGACACCAGCACAAACAGCAACGCCATGGCGACCGTCCAATAGGCCCATGGCGGCACGCGCTGCCAGGCCGGCACCGGGACCGGCACGGTACCCAGCCAACGCAAGCGCAAAGCACTCAACTCCGCGACCGGCAGCGCTTCCAGTGCCTTGTTCAAAATGCTCAACAGTTCCGGTTGGTCCTTGCGCACCGACAGGCTGTTGGCCGACCACTTGCCCTCGACACTGCGACCAATGCGCAGCTCATCGGCCGGGTAACTCTGAACTTCCACTTCACTCTGGATGGTCGCCGCCGCGCGGCCCTGCGTTACCAGCTCACGGGCCTGGGCATAGTTATCCACCGAG
This sequence comes from Pseudomonas sp. TH34, assembly GCF_016650865.1. Taxonomy (NCBI): domain Bacteria; kingdom Pseudomonadati; phylum Pseudomonadota; class Gammaproteobacteria; order Pseudomonadales; family Pseudomonadaceae; genus Pseudomonas; species Pseudomonas sp. TH34. Next base: position 472,645 of record NZ_JAEKFB010000020.1, on the reverse strand, counting down.
TGCAGCTTGATCCCGGGGTGCTCGCGACGAATGTACCCCTCCAGGACATGGCGTGCCGGCAGCGCCAGGACCTTGCCTGACAGCTCGCTCAAACTGGCCACTGGCGGTGCGTCCGCACGTTGGATAAACACCCAGCCGGAACCCCCAAAACCATGGCTGAAATTCAGGAATGCCTTGCGCTCCTGATTTTCGGCCAACGTGGTGTTCATATCCGCCCTGCCCGTTTCCAGCAACGCCAGGGTTTGCGCCGTGGAAGACACTTCCTCCATGACGAACTGCAAGCCGGTCATGCGTGAAATGCGGTTGAGCAGGTCCACATTCAGCCCTACCCATTGGCCGTCCTTGTCCTTGAATACATAGGGCGAGAGTTGTTGGGATGCCACCACCACATGGGGATGCTGGAGCACCCAGGCCCGCTCCTGGGCCGACAAGGCGATGCGCTCGGCGGCAATGCCGACGCCCAGGCCGGTGGTCCAGCGCGCGAGGATCTCCCGCCGCACGGAGTCATCGATGCTCGCCAGCGCCTGGTCCATCATCGTCCCCAGCAGCGGGTCGGCCTCCCGTGTGGCAAAGGCGAAACCGATGGGTGCCAGCCGGCTTTCCACCTTGATCTGCAAGCCCAGGTAGGGCCGCAAAGACTTGTAGGCGCGCACGATCACTTCGTTGCCGATAAACGCATCGGCATCACCTTGCTTCAGCGCTTCCAGGCCGCTGTAGAGATTCGGTGCCAGCATGATGTGGCTGCCGGGATATGCGAGATGGACGTTCTTGACGTTGGCGTAGCCGTCCAGCAACACCAGCTTCTTGTCCTTGAGGTCTTCGTTCTGGGTGGTGTCATCCCGGCGCACAACCACCACCGAACGATCCGGCATGTAGTCTTCGGTAAAGCGCAGCCCCGATACGTCGCGCTCATAACCGTTGGCACTGGTGAGAATATCGATGGTGCCGTTACGCAAGGCTTCCACCGCCTGCGCCCGCTCGGCGAAGCCCAGGACTTGCATCGGTGCATTCAGGCGCGCGCCGATCAGGCTGAGATAATCGGCGCTGATGCCCTGGTAGCGATTGCGGTCGCGGGTGATATCAATTGGCTGATAGTCATCAATCGAGATGCCCACCTTCAACGGTCGATGCGCCGCCAGCCATTGCTGCTCGCTGGCCGTCAGGGGCATGGGCTCCAGGGCAATGAACGCCGGTACCAGCTTGAACGGCAGGCTGACAGCCGCGAGGCTTGCCGAACCCTGCACAAGCAACAGCACACCTGCCAGCCACACACACGCGCGGATCGATAAATACACCGGTTGGGTTTCCTTGATTATTCTTGTTGGTCGCCGCGCAAGTATGGCTCGCCAGAATGAAAAAGCCCGTCACGAGGACGGGCTTGAGCTACCACGTAAAGCCGTTGGCTCAGAGTGGCTTGCCGCGATTGCCATGCTGGCTGACAAACGCCTGCACCGCTTTCAGGTCATTGGCCAATACCGTGCAACGCTCTTCACGCTCAAACAGGTCGGTGAGGTGCGGCGGCAATTCCAGCGCCTTGCCAACACCCGCCTTCTCCACCGCTTCCGGGAATTTGACCGGGTGCGCAGTGCCGAGAATTACCATCGGGATGTCCAGGCTGCGACGGCATTCGCGCGCGGCCTTGACGCCAATGGCGGTGTGCGGGTCCAGCAGCTCGCCGGTCTGGGCGTAGACTTCGGCAATGGTCTCGCAGGTTTCTGCATCATCCACGGCCAGGGAGTCGAACAGCTTGCGGGTTTCGGTCCAGCGCTCTTGCTCGACGCTGAAACCGCCACCTTGCTTGAAGCTGTCCATCAGGCCAGCCAGGGCAGCGCCGTTGCGACCGTGCATGTCGAACAGCAAGCGTTCGAAGTTCGATGACACCATGATGTCCATCGACGGCGACAGCGTGGCGTGCAGCGTTTCCTTGACGTACTGGTTGCCACTCATGAAGCGGTGCAGGATGTCGTTGCGGTTGGTGGCGACGATCAACTGGTTGATCGGCAGGCCCATGTTGCGCGCCAGGTAACCGGCGAAGATGTCGCCGAAGTTGCCGGTTGGCACCGAGAACGACACCGAACGCGCCGGGCCGCCCAACTGCAGGGACGCATGGAAGTAGTAGACGATCTGGGCCATGATCCGCGCCCAGTTGATCGAGTTCACCGCCACCAGGCGCGTGCCCTTGAGGAAGCTCTGGTCGGCGAAGCTGGCCTTGACCATTTCCTGGCAGTCATCGAAGTTGCCTTCGATCGCGATGTTGTGGATGTTCTCACCGAAGATCGTGGTCATCTGCCGACGCTGCACTTCCGACACGCGGTTGTGCGGGTGCAGGATGAAGATGTCGACGTTTTCGCAGTGCTTGCAACCTTCGATCGCCGCCGAGCCGGTATCACCGGAAGTGGCGCCGATGATCACCACGCGCTCGCCGCGTTTTTCCAACACGTAGTCCAACAGGCGACCCAGCAGTTGCAGGGCGAAATCCTTGAACGCCAGGGTCGGGCCGTGGAACAGTTCCAGGACCCATTCGTTGCCGTTCAGTTGGCGCAACGGGGCGATGGCACTGTGGGAAAACACGCCGTAGGTTTCTTCCAGGATCTTCTTGAAATCCGCATCCGGGATGCTGCCGGTGACGAACGGGCGCATGACCCGGAACGCCAGCTCGTGGTACGGCAGGCCGGCCCAGGACGCGATTTCTTCCTGGGTGAAGCGTGGCAGGTTTTCCGGCACATACAGGCCGCCGTCAGTGGCCAGACCGGCCAGCAAAACGTCTTCGAAATTCAGGGCCGGTGCCTGGCCGCGGGTGCTGATATAACGCATGACTGGCTCCTCTAGAGCATGCTTGAACAAGGGCCGCCGAACGCGTGGGGCCCTTGCCGCAAAACGATTAGTTCAGGTGTTCGACGCGAATCCGCACCACCGGCCCAACCACACCCTGCAACGCTTCAAGCGCGGCGATGGCATCGTTGATGTGCTGTTCCAGCACACGGTGGGTCAGCAGGATCATGGGCACCAGGCCGTCTTGTTCTTCGACTTCCTTCTGCATGATCGATTCAATGTTGATGCCGCGCTCCGACAGGATGCTGGCCACCTGAGCGAGCACGCCCGGATGATCCTTGGCCTGAATGCGCAGGTAGTAGGCACTTTCGCAGGCTTCGATCGGCAGGATCGGGTGGGCCGACAGCGAGTCCGGCTGGAAGGCCAGGTGCGGTACGCGGTTTTCCGGGTCGCTGGTCATGGCGCGAACCACGTCCACCAGGTCGGCGATCACCGACGAAGCGGTCGGCTCCATGCCGGCGCCGGCGCCGTAGAAAAGGGTCGAACCGGCAGCATCACCGTTGACCATCACGGCGTTCATCACGCCATTGACGTTGGCGATCAGGCGGTCGGCCGGGATCAGCGTCGGGTGCACACGCAACTCGATACCGGCCGGGGTGCTGCGCGCTACACCGAGGTGCTTGATGCGGTAGCCCAGGGCTTCCGCGTAGTTCACGTCGGCGGTGGTCAGCTTGGTGATGCCTTCGGTGTAGGCCTTGTCGAACTGCAGCGGGATACCAAAGGCGATGGACGCCAGGATCGTCAGCTTGTGGGCAGCGTCGATGCCTTCAACGTCGAAGGTCGGATCGGCTTCGGCGTAACCCAGGGCCTGGGCTTCGGCCAGCACGTCTTCGAAGGTACGGCCCTTTTCGCGCATTTCGGTGAGGATGAAGTTACCGGTGCCGTTGATGATGCCGGCTACCCAATTGATGCGGTTGGCGGACAGGCCTTCACGGATCGCCTTGATCACCGGGATACCACCGGCAACCGCAGCTTCGAACGCTACGATCACGCCCTTCTCGCGGGCCTTGGCGAAGATCTCGTTGCCGTGTACGGCGATCAGCGCCTTGTTGGCGGTGACCACGTGCTTGCCGTTCTCGATCGCCTTGAGCACCAGCTCGCGGGCCACGGTGTAACCGCCCACCAGTTCGATGACGATATCGATTTCAGGGTTGGTGGCGACTTCGAAGACATCGTTGGTAATCGCAATACCGGTCGTTTGGAACTGAGGCTTTGGCGTACGCGTGGCAATTTGTGCCACTTCAATCCCACGCCCTGCACGGCGGGAAATTTCCTCAGCGTTACGCTGAAGTACGTTGAAGGTGCCGCCACCGACGGTCCCTAACCCACAGATGCCTACTTTGACCGGTTTCACTGAAGAACTCCCCATGAAACGGCCGACTCAAGGTCGGCCGTGAAAACAGCCGCACAACTGCGGCTCTCTATTAATGACCCGCCGAACTGTCGGCGAGTCATGATCGTCAAGGCTCGACGATTTTGCTTACTTTGCGTTGAGTGCCAGTTTGGCAACTTGCGGCGCCGGCTGGTAGCCCGGAATCACCTGACCGTCAGCCAAAACGATGGCCGGCGTGCCGCTCACACCAATCGACTGGCCGAGGGCGAACTGCTTGGAAACCGGGTTGGCGCACTTGGCGGCCTTGATTTCCTTGCCATCGACCATCTTGTCCATGGCGGCTTTCTTGTCGGCCGAACACCAGACGGCTTGCAACTGCTCGTCACCCGGCGAACCCAGGCCTTGGCGCGGGAACGCCACGTAGCGCACTTCAACGCCGAGCTTGTTCAGCTCAGGCACTTCGGCGTGCAGCTTGTGGCAGTACGGGCAGGTGGTGTCGGTAAAGACGGTGATGTGGGTCTTGGTTTCGCCAATGGCCGGGTAAACCACGGTTTCAGCCACCGGAATGCCGTTGATCAGCTTGGACACGCCCAGGCGTTCGGCTTTCTCGGTGAGGTTCACCGGCTTGCCGTCTTTCAACTGGAACAGGTAGCCCTGGACGATGTACTGGCCATCGGCGCTGGCGTACAGCACGCGGCTGCCCTTGAGCTTGACTTCATACAGGCCGGCCATCGGGCTGGCACTGATGCTTTCAATCGGGGTATCGAGCTGGAGGGCTTCCAGGCTCTTGCGGATTGTCTTTTCTGCGGCGTCATCGGCGACGGCAAAGGTGGAGACCAACGCAATGGCTGCGATGGCGAAAATCTGGGTCAAGCGCATGGGAACTCCTGAAGGCAGATGCAGGGACGGGAGCAGGAACACCGATCTTCAAACACGGGTTTGGGCCGTCCCCTTTGCGAACCGGCAAAGCCTACCACAGTTGGGCCGCAGGGCAGCCAGTCGCGGGGAAATTGGGGTTTTTCCGATGTGATTTTCATCCGCGGGGATGGTGCTTGGCGTGCATCTCCTGCAAACGCGCCCGGGCCACGTGGGTGTAGATCTGGGTGGTGGATAAGTCGCTGTGGCCCAGGAGCATTTGAACCACGCGCAAATCCGCGCCGTGGTTGAGCAAATGCGTGGCGAACGCGTGACGCAGGGTATGGGGCGACAGCGACTTGCCGATCCCCGCGACCTTGGCCTGATGCTTGATGCGATGCCAGAAGGTCTGGCGGGTCATCTGCTCGCCACGCTGGCTGGGGAACAGCACATCGCTGGGTCGACCGTTGAGCAACTCGCTGCGGGCGTCGCGCATGTAGCGTTCGATCCACACAATCGCCTCTTCGCCCATGGGCACCAGGCGCTCCTTGCTGCCCTTGCCCATCACGCGCAATACGCCTTGGCGCAGATTGACCTGTTCCAGGGTCAGGCTGATCAGCTCGGTGACGCGCAAGCCGCAGGCATACAGCACTTCCAGCATCGCGCGGTCACGCTGGCCGATGGCTTCGCTCAGGTCTGGGGCTGCGAGCAGGGCTTCGACGTCGGCTTCCGACAGGGATTTGGGCAGTGGCCGGCCCAACTGTGGCATGTCGATTTGCAGGGTTGGGTCGACAGCGATCAGCTTTTCCCGCAGCAGGTAGCGATAAAAGCCACGTACGCCGGAAAGAAAACGCGCGGTAGAACGAGGTTTGTAGTTTTGCTCGAGGCGCCAGGACAAATGGTCAAGGATCAGCTCGCGACCGGCGTTAAGCAGTTCGAGGTTTTTCTCCTGCAGCCAGCCATTGAACAACGCCAAGTCACTGCGGTAAGCCTGGCGGGTGTTGTCTGACAGGCCTTTTTCCAGCCATAGGGCATCGAGGAAGCGGTCTATCTGGGGATGGTCAATGGCGGGCATGAGGGCTCAGGCTGGGAAAGTGGCGGTGTCGGGTAGATCCTATCGCAGCACAGGCATCTACACATCAATGAAGGCGGGCAAATAATCTGTGGCGAGGGAGCTTGCTCAGACTGGGGCGCGAAGCGGCCCTGACTGACCATGAGGCCCAACAGAGAGACTTCTACTGCAGGTTTCAGGGCCGCTGCGCAGCCCAACGGGAGCGAGCTCCCTCGCCACAAAAGCGACTCGATTCAGGATCAGTCGGCAAACCCTGGCAGCACGGGCACCGGTCGTTTGTCAGTATCAATCGCGACAAAACTGAACACACCCTGGATGGCCTTTTCTCGTCCGTCAGCGCTCATGCTTTCGACAAATACTTCCACCTGGACCTTGAGGCTGGTGTTACCCACCTTGATCACGCGACCGATCAGTTCAACGATGGAGCCCGCCGGTATCGCGTGATTGAAATCGATACGGTCGGTGGAGACCGTCACAAGCGGCAAGCGGCAGAAACGCGTAGCCGTAATGAACGACACTTCGTCCATCCATGCCAGTGCGGTACCGCCGAACAGGGTGTTGTGGTGGTTGGTAGTCGGTGGGAAAACGGCTTTGGTCACATGGGTAACGGAAAGGTCAGTACGACGCTGAATTTCTTCGAGGCGGGTAGTCATGAATAGATACCGGGGAAAAAGACAAATTTCAGGCAACAAAAAAGCAGCCCGTAGGCTGCTTTTTTCTGCATCGGGAAGCTGGACTTAAGCCAGTTTTTCCTTGATGCGAGCTGCTTTACCGGACAGGTCACGCAGGTAGTACAGCTTGGCTTTACGCACGTCACCGCGACGTTTAACGGCCATGCTGTCGATTTGCGGGCTGTAGGTCTGGAAAGTACGCTCTACGCCAACACCGTTGGAGATTTTACGAACAGTGAAAGCACTGTTCACACCACGGTTACGCTTGGCAATTACCACGCCTTCGAACGCTTGCAGACGCGAACGGTCGCCTTCCTTCACTTTCACCTGAACGACAATGGTGTCGCCCGGGGCAAAGGTAGGGATCTCTTTGGTCATCTGCTCTGCTTCGAGTGCAAGGATGATTTTGTTAGTCATGCTGTGCTCCTAAGGTAAGTCGTCGGACCTACCATCGATACGTTGTTAACTATCGTCCCGCCCGAGGATGTATTCCTCGAGCAGCTTCTTCTCTTCTCCAGAAAGCGAGCGGCTTTCCAGAAGATCGGCGCGTCGTTCATAGGTCCGCCCGAGGGACTGCTGTAAACGCCAACGCCGGATGTGTGCGTGATTGCCACTTAGCAATACGTCGGGAACACGCTGATCCGCATACACCTCCGGTCGGGTGTAGTGCGGGCAATCCAGCAAACCATCCGTGAAGGAATCTTCCTCCGCGGAGTCCGCATGCCCTAAAGCTCCAGGCAGCAGTCGTGTAACCGCATCTATCAGGACCATCGCCGGCAGCTCGCCGCCAGACAGGACATAGTCCCCAATCGACCACTCTTCATCGACATGAGCTTCAATAAACCGCTCGTCAATGCCTTCATAGCGACCGGCAATCAGGATTAATGCTTCCAGATTCGCCAACTCGCGTACCGCCGACTGATTCAGCTGACGGCCTTGAGGGGACAGGTAAATTACCTTCGCCTTCTCCCCGGCGGCTGCCTTGGCCTGAACCAACGCGTCTTCCAGGGGCTTGATCTTCATCACCATGCCCGGGCCACCGCCAAATGGGCGGTCGTCCACAGTGTGATGTCGATCTGTCGTGTAGTCTCGCGGGTTCCAACAGGTGAGCTGCAAGAGCCCCTGTTTCACCGCCCGACTGGTGATGCCGTACTCGCTGATGGCGGAAAACATCTCGGGAAACAAACTGATCACTTCAACGCGCAGGTTAGCCACGTTAGAAGTCCGCGTCCCATTCCACCTTCATCTCGCCCGCTGCCAGGTCGACGGCCAACACGCATTGCTCTGTATAGGGCAACAGGCGTTCACGATCATCCAGGCTGCCAGCGCAAGGCTTGACCACCATTACATCATTTGCGCCGGTTTCCAGAAGATGATCGATTTTCCCAAGCAATTGCCCGAGTTGATCAATAACCTTCAGACCTTCCAGCTGGTACCAGTAGTACTCGCCGTCGGTCAATTCAGGGAACAGGTTGCGCGGCACGCAGATCTCATAACCGGCCAGAAGACGAGCTTCTTCACGATCATCAAGACCCTTGAGCTTTGCGACCAGGAACTTGTCGTTCCCGCGTCCACTGACCAGCTCTACCTGTTTCACACTACCTTCGCGCTTGAGCGTCCAGGTCTTGTACTGCAACAGGTTTTCAGTCGGATCAGTAAAGGAATACACCTTCACTTCGCCGCGAACGCCATGAACAGAATAAATCTTGCCGATAACGATCAAATCATCAGCAACCGCTGGCGTCGCGTTCATATTGCTCAGGCCGCAGCCTTAGATGCATCCTTCAACAACTGAGCAACGCGCTCAGAAGGTTGTGCACCAACGCTCAGCCAGTAGGCTACGCGCTCTTGGTTCACGGACAGACGGACTTCTTGACCACGAGCGATCGGGTTGAAGAAGCCAACTTGTTCCTTGTGAGAGCCGTCACGTGGGTTGCGGCTGTCAGTTACGGTCAAGTGGTAAAACGGGCGCTTTTTGGAGCCGCCAAGGGCAAGACGGATTGTTAGCATGTGAACATCGTTCCTGTAGTCGGTGCTGCAAATCTAAATGCACAGCGGGCATAGGTGCCCGAAAGGCCGCATATTCTAAGGAATATCCGGACTTTTGCAAATGTCTTTTTCTGGCGCCTATCAGCGTGCCATTCAGATCTGCTATAGAGCCGTCGGTTAAAACGGCAAGTCAGCTCCCGCCAATGGCGGGTTTGCTGGAGATCCCACATCCCTGTGGGTCGGAGCAAAAGCAGGCTTTTGCTCGAATTCTTTACATTTTCGGCATGCCGCCGCCGGGCAACATACCGCCCATGCCGCGCATCATCTTGGCCATTCCGCCTTTTGCAGAGAATTTCTTCATCATCTTCTGCATCTGCTTGTGTTGCTTGATCAAGCGACCGATGTCCTGCACCTGGGTGCCGGAACCCATGGCGATCCGACGTTTGCGCGAACCGCTGATCAGCTCAGGGTCGCGGCGCTCGGCCGGGGTCATGGAATTGATGATGGCTTCCATCTGCTTGAATTGCTTCTCTGCCGCGCCCTGGGCATTGCCCATTTGCGCCAGGTTCACGCCGCCGATGTTCGGCAGCTTGTCCATCAGGCCGCCGAGACCGCCCATGTTCTTCATCTGTTGCAGCTGGTCGCGGAAGTCTTCGAGGTCGAAACCCTTGCCCTTCTTCAGCTTTTTAGCCAGCTTGTCGGCCTTGTCCTTGTCGAGGGTCGCTTCCGCTTGCTCGATCAGGCTGAGCACGTCGCCCATGCCGAGGATACGCGAGGCGATCCGCTCAGGGTGGAACGGCTCGAGCGCTTCGCTCTTCTCGCCCATACCGATGAACTTGATCGGCTTGCCGGTAATCGCACGCACCGACAAGGCGGCACCGCCACGGGCGTCGCCGTCGACCTTGGTCAGGATCACACCGGTCAGCGGCAGCGCATCACCAAAGGCCTTGGCGGTGTTGGCCGCATCCTGGCCGGTCATGGCGTCGACCACGAACAGGGTCTCTACCGGGTTGATCGCGGCATGCAGCGCCTTGATCTCACCCATCATCTCTTCATCGATGTGCAGGCGACCGGCGGTATCGACGATGACCACGTCGATGAATTTCAGCTTGGCTTCTTTAATAGCCGCCTGGGCGATATCGACCGGCTTCTGGCTCAGGTCGGAGGGGAAGAAGGTCACACCCACTTCGCCCGCGAGCATTTCCAGCTGTTTGATCGCGGCCGGACGGTAAACGTCCGCAGACACCACCATCACCGACTTCTTCTTGCGCTCTTTAAGGAAGCGCGCCAGTTTGCCGGCGGTGGTGGTTTTACCCGCACCTTGCAGGCCAGCCATCAGCACAACGGCTGGCGGCACGGCGCTGAGGTTCAAATCTTCGTTGGCCGCGCCCATCAGGCTTTCGAGTTCGGCCTGGACGATCTTCACAAAGGCCTGGCCCGGGGTCAGGCTGCGGGACACTTCAGTGCCGACCGCGCGCTCTTTGACCGAGTTGACGAAGTCCTTCACCACCGGCAAGGCGACGTCGGCTTCCAGCAACGCCATGCGTACTTCACGCAGGGTGTCTTTAATATTGTCCTCGGTCAGCTTGGCCTTGCCGGTGACATGGCGCAGCGTCTGCGAGAGACGGTCAGTCAGATTTTCAAACATGCGCGATCCTTTCAGGCCCTATTCATCGAAATGCATTGTTAGACCGAGGTAATGGCGGCCCAGGCTGTGGTAAATCGCTATTAAAAACAGCGCTCGGCGAGCCTGCGGCGTGGGCAGGTCGCGGATTATAGCGAAGACTGCCGCCATGCACACCCGCTGTCTGGCCTGAGAGTCTTTCGTGTTACGCAGGTGTATGCCAAACTCAGCGCCTTTCGGGCCTGCTTAACAGGATTTATGCTCCCTTTGTCACCCAGTTTGCTACCCAGCCTCGCCGCCGCCATCTTGTATGCCGCTGCGACCCTTTATCAGGGCACTCGTCTGGCCCAAGGCGCCAAGGCCGACAAACGCCTGTTGGTAGGCCTTGGCGTCCTTGCCCTGCTCGCCCACGCGGCCAGCCTGTTCACACACTTGATGACGCCGGTCGGCCTGGGCCTGGATTTTTTCAGCGCCGCGAGCCTGATTGCCGCCGCAGTGATCGCACTGACCCTGATGGCCTGCTACAGGATCCCGGTGGAGAACCTGCTGGTGCTGCTGTTCCCGCTCGGGGTGCTGACGGTGCTGCTGGCGCAATTCACGCCGACCGGCACCGTGCAGGTCATTGATGAAGAGCCGGGCATCCTCGCCCACATCCTGCTGTCGATCCTCGCCTACGGCATGTTCACCATCGCGGTGTTCCAGGCCTTGTTGCTACTGCTGCAAGACCACCAGCTCAAGCACAAGCACCCATCCGGGCTGATCAAGAACTTCCCGCCGTTGCAAACCATGGAAAGCCTGCTGTTCGGCTTCCTCTGGGCCGGCTGGACGCTGCTGTCGCTGTCGCTGATCTCCGGCTGGCTGTTCGTCGAGAACCTGTTCGCCCAGCATCTGGTGCACAAGACCCTGCTGGCGTGCCTGGCCTGGGTGGTGTTCAGCGTGCTGCTGTGGGGCCGCAACCGCCTCGGCTGGCGCGGGCACAAGGCGATCCGCTGGACCCTGGCCGGTTTCTGCCTGCTGATGCTGGCCTATTTCGGCAGCAAGCTGGTTCGCGAATACATCCTGCATATCTGACGGGCAGCCGACATGGACAACTTGCCCTTAGGGCCGATGCTTGCGGTAGTAGCCTTGCTGGTTTTATGGTCGGCGCTGTTTACCGCCATCGAAGCCGCCCAGCAACATTTGCTGGCCCTGCGACCTGGCACCCGCCAGGGTGACAAAGCCGCCGCCCGCCTGAATTTCCCGCGCAATAGCCTGATCCTCTGCAACACCTTGTGCCGCGCCGTGGTGGTGATTCTCTGCACCCTGCTGGCGATCTACGCGTGGGCGGAAAACGGCCCATGGCTCGGCTGGGTGATCTCCAGTGCGGTCCTGCTGGTGCTGGCCGACTATCTGCCCCGCGCCCTGGCCACTCGCCACCCGCAAACCATCCTCGGTTTCGGCAATACGTTGCTGAGCGTTCCGTTGAAAATCCTTTATCCGCTGGCCTGGCTGCTCAATGGCGTCAGCCTGTTGCTGCTGCGCCCATTTGCCCGCAAACCTGGCGTGGTCAAGAAGAGCGACGAGCCGCAGCCGGATCAGGACGACGAGCCGGAAGCCGAAATCCCCAACACCCGCGCACCGGGCATGCCAGGCATTCATGCCCTGGACAACATCACCGTGAATGACATCCTGGTGCCCCGCAGCGAAGTGGACGGCATCAACCTGGATGACTCGGTAGAGGAAATCATCGAGCAACTGCGGGTTTCCACGCGCACCCGACTGCCGGTGTTCCACAGCGATATCAACCAGGTCGAAGCGGTGCTCAACACCCGGCAGATCCGCCATCTGCTGCCGGACGCCAGCCTGACCAAGGAAGCGCTGCTGGAGGCCTGCCACGAGCCCTACTTCGTCCCGGAAAGCACACCGCTGCAACTGCAATTGCTGAACTTCCACAAGCAGCAGCGCCGCCTGGGCATGGTGGTGGATGAATATGGCGAAGTGCTGGGCATCGTGACCCTGGAAGACATTCTTGAAGAAATCGTCGGTGAGTTCGAAAACGAGCAGCATCTCGACAACCCGCACATCCAGCCACAACTGGATGGTCGCTACGTGATCGACGGCGCCGCCTCGATTCGCGACCTGAACAAAACCCTCGGCTGGCACTTGCCCAGCGACGGCCCCAAGACCCTCAACGGCCTGGTGACCGAAGCGCTGGAGACCATCCCGGACTGCGCCGTGTGCCTGAAAATCGGCCGCTATCGCCTGGAAATCCTCGAGACCGAGGACAACCGCGTCGCCAAGGTGCTGATCTGGCACACCAGCACAGTGCCGGTCGCCGCTTAAGCCCCTTGTTGGATCCGCAAACCCCTTCCTATAATCGGGCGGCTTACCCAAGCCCCGCCCGACCGCGTGCTATCCGCACTGAGCGCGTCCAGGCAGCGTTTTACCGTGTCTGACCGGTGTTTGCTCCCATCCCGAGCCGCCCCGCGCACAACCCTGATCCATGGGTGTTCGACCAATAATAATCCGCGTCCAAACGCGCAATGACCGTCAGGGATACTTCAATGAGCACCACCTATAACGAGACGGCGACCGCCGCCCCGACCAACTCGACGGCCCGGGTCGCCACCGCGAGCATCATCGGCACCGCCATCGAGTTCTACGACTTCTATATCTATGCGACTGCCGCTGCCCTGGTGATCGGCCCGGTGTTCTTCCCGCAAACCTCCGGCACGGCGCAGATGCTTGCCTCGTTCCTGACCTTCGGTATCGCGTTTATCGCGCGGCCGTTGGGTTCGGCGCTGTTCGGCCACTTTGGTGACCGGATTGGCCGTAAATCGACGTTGGTGGCGTCCCTGCTGCTGATGGGCGTGTGCACCACGCTGATTGGCTTGCTGCCCGGTTATGACAGCATCGGCGCCTGGGCACCGATCCTGCTCTGCGTGCTGCGATTTGGCCAAGGCCTCGGGCTTGGCGGCGAATGGGGTGGCGCGGCGTTGCTGGCCACCGAGAACGCACCGAAGGGCAAACGCGCCTGGTTCGGCATGTTCCCCCAGTTGGGCCCATCGATTGGCTTTTTGGCGGCCAACGGGTTGTTCCTGATCCTGGCCATGAACCTGAGCGACGAGCAGTTCCGCAGCTGGGGCTGGCGCATTCCGTTCATCCTCAGCGCAGCGCTGGTGATGGTGGGCCTGTACGCGCGGCTCAAACTGCACGAAACGCCGGTGTTCGCGAATGCCGTAGCCAAGGAAGCTCCAGTGAAAGTGCCGCTGGTGGAGCTGTTCAGCCAGCATTGGCTGCCGGTGCTGTTGGGCGCGGCATCGATGGTGGTGTGTTATGCGCTGTTCTATATCACCACGGCGTTTTCCCTGAGTTACGGCGTGTCCACGCTGGGCTACAGCCGTGAAACCTTCCTCGGGCTGCTGTGCTTCGCCGTGCTGTTCATGGGCGCGGCGACGCCGCTGGCGGCGTGGGCAAGCGACCGTTACGGGCGTAAGCCGGTGCTGATTGTGGGTGCGATTCTGACCATCCTCTCCGGCTTCACCATGGAACCGTTGCTCACCCACGGTTCAACCTGGGCCGTGGCATTGTTCCTGGCGCTGGAGCTGTTTTTGATGGGCGTGACGTTCGCCCCGATGGGCGCGATGCTGCCGGAACTGTTCCCGACCCGCGTGCGTTATACCGGTGCTTCGGCGGCGTATAACCTGGGCGGGATCGTGGGCGCATCGGCGGCACCGTTCTTCGCGACCAAACTGGTGGCGATGGGCGGTTTGAGTTATGTCGGCGGGTATGTGTCGGCGGCAGCGGTGATCAGCTTGATTGCTGTGCTGTGCCTGAAAGAGACGCGCAATAACGATTTGAATCGCGTTAGCTGATAAACCGCCATCGCGGGCAAGCCCGGCTCCCACATTTGGAATGCATTTCCCTGTGGGAGCCGGGCTTGCCCGCGATGGGCGCGACTCGATTACAGCTCTACAACAACCGCTTTCGAAGCACGGGTCGCTTTAGCCCGGGCAGCCTCAATCGACTCATCCCGCGCCAACGCCACGCCCATACGACGCTGACCGTTCACTTCCGGCTTGCCGAACAAACGCAACGCCGTATCCGGCTCGCTCAACGCAGCCCCCAGGTTGGCAAACGCCGTCTGGGTCGACTTGCCTTCCACCAGAATCACCGCCGAAGCCGAAGGCCCGAATTGACGGATCAACGGAATCGGCAGGCCGAGAATTGCCCGCGCATGCAGGGCGAACTGCGACAAGTCCTGGGAAATCAGGGTTACCAGGCCAGTGTCATGGGGGCGCGGCGACACTTCGCTGAACCAAACCTGATCGCCTTTGATAAACAGCTCGACGCCAAACAGACCACGACCACCCAATGCTTCGGTTACCGCCTTGGCAACGCGCTCGGATTCCGCCAGCGCAATCGGGCTCATGGCCTGTGGCTGCCAGGATTCCTGGTAGTCGCCCTTCTCCTGACGGTGACCGACAGGCGCGCAGAAGGTGGTGCCGCCAATGTGGCGCACGGTCAGCAGGGTGATTTCGTAGTCGAAGTCGATAAAGCCTTCGATGATCACGCGGCCCTTGCCGGCACGCCCGCCTTCCTGGGCGTAGTCCCAGGCTTTCTGCACGTCATCGGCACTGCGCAACAGGCTCTGGCCTTTGCCCGACGAACTCATCACCGGCTTGACCACGCACGGGAAGCCCAGGTCGGTGACGGCCTTGCTGTAGTCCTCGAAGGTGTCAGCGAAGTGGTACGGCGAGGTCGGCAGGTCCAGCTCTTCAGCGGCCAGGCGACGGATGCCCTCGCGGTTCATGGTCAGCAAGGTCGCGCGGGCGGTCGGGATCACGTTGAAGCCTTCGGCTTCCAGCTCAACCAGGGTCGCGGTGGCGATCGCTTCGATTTCCGGCACGATGAAGTGCGGCTTTTCGGCTTCGATCACGGCACGCAGGGCGGCGCCATCGAGCATGTTGATCACATGACTACGATGGGCAACCTGCATGGCCGGTGCGTTGGCGTAGCGATCCACGGCAATCACTTCAACGCCCAGGCGTTGCAGTTCGATTACCACTTCCTTGCCCAGCTCACCGCAGCCACACAGCATTACGCGGGTCGCGGTTGGCGACAATGGAGTTCCGATTCGGGTCATCTCAGGTCCTCAGGGGAGCGGATCATGTGGAGAAAGGCCGGCATTTTACATGAACTGTAAGGATTGGCTTCAGTTGGCGACGCGCTGCCGGCGCAAACGCCAGGCCATGGCCAGCCACACCACGGTGACGCCGGCGAACTTCGAGACCAGGGCAGTGCCGGCCACGGCAGGCGTGAGCGCGCCGATCAGGCCGAAAAAGATGAAGGTATCGAGGGGAATGCTGAGCGCCGAACTGATCCACAGGCGGTCGTGGAGCGGGCGCTTGGTGATGCTGAACACCAGCCAGTCAATGCATTCGGACACCGCGAACGCCGTGGCACTGGCCAGGGCGATGGACGGATCGGAGGTGATATAGGACAGCACCAGCGCCGCCAGCATGGCAATGATCGCGCCATGGCCGAAGCGGGTTTGCACCATGTCCCGCAGGACAAATACCAAGCCGCCCCAGGCAGACCAGATGACATCCAGGTGCGGAGCGGTGGAAAAGGCAAAGTTGATCAGCACGACGCTGCTGATGTAGGCGATCAGGAAGAACATGGGGCTAGGGACCTGTGAACAAGGGGCACAGGGTACTTCACATTTGGAAATATGTCGTCTGGGCAGGCCCTTTCGCGAGCAAGCCCGCTCCCACATTTTGAACGCATTCCTCCAAGATAAACGCAATCAAATGTGGGAGCGGGCTTGCTCGCGAAAACGGTCTATCAGGCGCCGGACTTCCCCGGAATCATCCACATGAGCCCACTCGCCTTCGCCCGCTCATGGCACAACCCCAGCACCACCCGGCGCTCGGCGTTGTCCATGCGACTCCAGCGGGTAATCTCTTCCACCGTGCGCTGGCATCCCGTGCAGATATCATCGTCATCCAGCGCGCAAATGCTCACGCAAGGCGACGCTACCGGCCGTTCAGATACGGTCATTCTTCCTGCTCAACCAGATCACGGGCATACCGCTGGGAGTTATGCACATAGTGCGCAGCGCTGGCCTCGAGCATTTTCTTCTGCACGTCGGTCAGTTCCCGCACCACCTTGCCCGGCGAGCCCATCACCAGCGAACCATCGGGAATTTCCTTGCCCTCACCGATCAGAGAATTGGCGCCGATGATGCAGTGCTTGCCGATCTTCGCCCCGTTAAGAATCACCGCGTTGATGCCGATCAGGCTGTAATCGTCGACGGTGCAGCCATGCAACATGGCGTTATGGCCGATGGTCACGCCGGTGCCGAGGGTCAGCGGGTAACCCATGTCGGTGTGCATCACGCTGCCGTCCTGCACGTTGCTGTTCTTGCCGATCAGGATCAGCTCGTTGTCGCCGCGCAACACCGCGTTGAACCAGACGTTGGCGCCCTCTTCCAGCTTGACCTTGCCCACCAGCGTGGCATTGGGGGCCACCCAGCTGTTGGGATGGGTTTCGACTCGGGCGTCGCCCAGGCGGTATTTCATAGGTGGATCCTCACGGCAGGAACGATGGCCATCTGGCTCTTAGGTATTGATGAAGCTTTTCGGCGGCCGATGCAGGCTGATGTCGGCATCGTCATAGAGCAAATTGATCAGCTCGACGATCATGATCGCCGTCAGGCCCCAAATCTTGTATTCGCCAAAGCGGTAACTGGGCACGTACCAACTGCGGCCCTGGTAATCGATACGGTGGGTGTGTTCGCGGGGATCCTGGCGAAAAAACTCCAGGGGCACGCTGAACACAGCGGCGATCTCGGCGTCATTGGCCAGGTATTCAACGTAATCAGGGATAACGCCTACATAAGGCGTGACACGGATACCGTGCAGGGAAATCAGCGGGCTCAATGGGCCGATGACTTCCACCAGGCCCGGCGGCAGGCCGATTTCTTCTTCGGCTTCTCGCAGCGCGGTGAATATCAGGTCCGGGTCTTCCGGGTCGCGGCGCCCGCCAGGGAACGCCACTTCGCCGCCATGGGTCGACAGCCCGCTGGCGCGCAAGGTCAGGATCAGCTCGGGTTCGTCACTGCGGGTGATCGGCACCAGTACCGCCGCTTCCGGGAACCGACCGTCGGTCTCCAGCGTGTGGGGCGTATGATTGCTTACCCGGCGAAGTAGCTCGTCCAGCATGAGTCATCTCGGTCTGTTGGCTACCTTGCATCATGCACCAAACCGTGCGCACGCCCAACCCCAAAACCCTGGCCATGTCGCTAAACGACAACTTGCAGGCCATACCCGGTCACGCCAAGATAGGCGCACTCTCCAGGAACCCCAGCATGAACTTCTGCAGCCAGTGCGGTAAACCGGTCACCCAGCGCATTCCCGAAGGCGACGCACGCCTGCGTTATGTCTGCGATCACTGTCAGACCATTCACTACCAGAACCCCAATATCGTCGCCGGCACCGTGCCGGTGTGGGGCGACCAGGTGCTGCTGTGCCGCCGCGCCATCGAGCCGCGCCTGGGTTTCTGGACCCTGCCTGCAGGTTTTATGGAGAACGGCGAGACCGTCGAACAGGCCGCCATGCGCGAAACCATGGAAGAAGCCTGCGCCCGGGTGCGCAACCTGAGCATCTATACCCTGATCGACGTGCCGCACATCAGCCAGGTGCACATCTTCTACCGTGCCGAACTGATCGACCTGGACTTTGCCGCAGGCCCCGAAAGCCTGGAAGTGCGCTTATTCGATGAAGCCGACATCCCTTGGTCCGAGCTGGCTTTCCGCACGGTCGGGCGTACCTTAGAATGCTTTTTTGCTGACCGCCGGCAACAGTCGTATCCGGTGCGCAGCGAGTCGGTGCCGCCGCTGACCCAGTTGGCCAAATAACAATCCAGGCGGCACGTAGTCTTTTCAGGGGATACCGTTTTAATGCGTTGGTTGCTTGCTCTGATCTGCCTGTCGTTTGCCACGCTGTCGCCAGCCTCCACCCAAGTGATCCTGGGGGGCAAACCCGTCGAAAAAATCCTGGTGCTCAAGTCCGCCCATCAGTTGCAACTGATCAACGACGGCAAGCCCCTCAGGACCTACCGCATTTCCCTGGGCAAGAACCCCAAGGGCACCAAGCTGATGGAAGGCGACCGCCGAACCCCGGAAGGCTTCTACTGGATCGACTGGCGCAAGACCAGCGACCGCTTCAACCTGGCCATGCACATTTCCTACCCCAACATCAGCGACTCCGCCCGCGCCCGCCGCGAAGGGGTCAAGCCCGGCAGCATGATCATGATCCACGGCACCCCCGACGCCGAGGACTACCCCGAAGAGCTGTTCCACACCCTGGACTGGACCGACGGCTGCATCGGCATGCGCAATGTCGACATGCGCGAAGTCTGGAACCTGGTGAAAGACGGCACGATGATCGAGATTCGTCCGTAATTTTTCCGCCGCTCGTAAAATAATTCAAAAAAATTCCTGCCCCGCGCAGCGCTTGCCGGTGAATACCAGTTCACCCCGGCAAGCTGCGCGCTTCTGCTCGATAGAAAGACCTCTCTAATACCACTTGAATTGGCGCACTATTAAGGCGCCCGTAAACACTTGCCTGCACCGTTTTCGCTGCATTGACATGGTATTTAAGTGGTATTAGCTTGCGATCACTACCGGGCGACAACACTCCAATAACCGCATCGGAAACCTACACGATGAACCCCATCCTGGCCCTGCGCCCCGACGATAAACAATCGACGCCGCTGTACCTGCAACTGGCCCGTAACCTTGAAGCCGCGATTCATGCCGGCCAATGGAAATCCGAGCAGGCATTGCCGTCGGAACGCGCCCTCAGCGAGCAACTGAGCATTTCCCGAGTCACCGCCCGCAAGGCGCTGGAAGTACTGTTCGAACAAGGCCTGATCCGTCGCAGCCAAGGCTCCGGAACCTTCATCACTCCGCGCCTGGAACAGCCGCTGTCGCGCCTCTCGGGCTTCAGCGAAATGCTCCGTCTCAAGGGCTTTGTGCCGACGTCCCAGTGGCTCGAGCGCGACATCACCCCGCCGACCCATGAAGAGCTGATCCGCCTGGGCCTGTCGCCGAGTGACAAGGTCGCGCGCCTCAAGCGTTTGCGTAAGGCCGACGACACAGTGATGGCGATTGAAATGACCGCCATGCCCGCCTCCGTCCTCCCCCACCCGCAGGCCATCGGCAATTCGCTCTACGAATACCTGGAAAGCATCGGCAAGCCCATCGTGCGCGCCCTGCAACACATCCAGGCGATCAACGCCTCGGACGAGTTCGCCGCCCTGGTGGGCATCGCCCCCGGCACCGCCATGCTGCTGATGACCCGGGTGGGCTACACCGCCGACAACACCCCGATTGAAATCACCGACACCTATTGCCGCAACGACTACTACGACTTCGTCGCAGAACTGCGCCGCCACGACTATTCCGCTGAACTGCGAATTTAGAGAACTGCCCATGTCCGAAGACAACATTCTTACGCCCAACGGCTGGATTCGCGGCCGCCTGGTGCACCAGCACGGCAAGGTCACTGCCGTTGAAGGCAGCCCGTGCGACCCGGCAGACAACGACCTGCCGTATTTGCTGCCAGGCTTTATCGACCTGCATGTGCACGGCGGTGGCGGCAAAGACATCATGGAAGGCACCGATGCCTTCCACACCATCACTCGCACCCACGTACGGTTTGGCACCACCTCGCTGCTGGCCACCACCATGACCGCGCCGGTGGACGAAATCACCCGTGTGCTCGGCGAAATCGGCACCTATTGCGAGAGCCGCCCGACCGGCACCGCCCGTGTGCTCGGCGTGCACCTGGAAGGCCCCTACATCAATCCGGGAAAACTCGGCGCACAACCGAACTTCGCCCACACCGCCTTGATGGCCGAAGTCGAAGAATACCTGCGCCTGGCGCCGATCCGGGTGATCACCATTGCCCCGGAAATCGCCGGCCATGACGGCCTGATCCGCGCCCTCAGCGAACGCGGCGTGCGCATGCAGATCGGCCACACCCTGGGCAGCTACGAAGAAGGCGTCGCCGCCCTCGCCGCCGGCGCCACCAGCTTTACCCATTTGTATAACGCCATGAGCCCGCTGCATCACCGCGAGCCCGGCATCGTCGGTGCCGCATTGGCCCACGCCAAATACGCTGAGCTGATTCCCGACCTGCTGCACGTGCACCCCGGCGCCATGCGCGTGGCCCTGCGTTCGATCCCGTGCCTGTACTGCGTCACCGATTCCACCGCCGCCGCCGGCATGCCCGACGGTGAATACAAGCTGGGCAGCCACACCGTGACCAAGTGCCTGGGCGGCGTACGCCTGGCCGATGGAACGCTGGCCGGCAGCACCCTGACCATGGACCAGGCACTGCGCAACCTGGTGAAGATCGGCCTGCCGATCAGCGAAGCCTCACAACGCCTGTCGCAATTTCCTGCGGACTACCTGGGCCTCGAAGAACGCGGTCGCCTGCAACCCGGCAGCTTTGCCGACTGCGTGCGCCTGGACCGCTCCCTGCACCTCACCGACGTAATGGTCGAAGGAGAAACCATTGACTTCAAAAATGCTTGAAGAGGCCCTGGCCTCCTGCGAGGCCGTCGAGGCTCAACTGCAACGCCTGGACCCATTGCTGGAGGAAGTCGCCGGCCGCCTGCGTCGCCAGCCGCCGCAAGTGGCAATGACCATTGCTCGCGGCAGCTCGGACCACGCCGCCAGTTACTTCGCCTACCTGACCATGCAACACCTGGGGATTCCGGTGGCGTCGTTGCCGATGTCGGTGGTGACCATGCTGCAATCGCCGCTCAAGGTCAGCGGGCAAGTGGCGTTCGGTTTCTCCCAGTCGGGGCAAAGCCCGGACCTGGTCAACAGCCTGCGCCTGCTGCGCAAGCGCGGCGCCTTGAGCATCTCGATGGTCAACGCCGAAGACTCGCCACTGGAAGCCGCCTGCGAATTCCACGTGCCGCTGTGCGCCGGGCCGGAACGCAGCGTCGCCGCCACCAAAAGCTTTATCGCCACCCTGAGTGCCAGTGCCCAATTGATCGGCCACTGGAACCAGGAAGCCGAATTGCTGCAAGCCTGCCAGGCCTTGCCTGATGGTTTGCGTGAAGCGGCCAAGCAAGACTGGAGCGTGGCCATCGAAGCCCTGCGCGGCTGCCAGCAACTGATGGTGATCGGCCGTGGCGCCGGTTTTGCCATTGCCCAGGAAGCCGCGCTCAAGCTCAAGGAAACCTCGGCGATCCAGGCCGAAGCCTTCAGCAGCGCCGAAGTGCGCCATGGCCCGATGGCCCTGATCGATGACAACTACCCGCTGCTGGTCTTCGCCCCCCGTGGCGCCGAACAAGCCGGCCTGCTGAGCCTGGCCGCCGACATGCGCCAGCGCGGTGCCCGCGTGTTGCTGGCCGCTCCCGACGACATCGCCGAACGCGACCTGACCCTGAGCCGCGCCGAACACCCGGCCCTGGACCCGATCCTGGCGATCCAGAGTTTCTACGTGATGGCTGCCGGTTTGGCAGAGGCCCGGGGCATGGACCCGGACCAACCGCGTCACTTGAGCAAAGTGACCCGGACCCACTGAGTTGATTGCAGCGATTTCCTGATGAGTACCGTGCCCATGTCCCACAATAATAAAGACCTTATCCTCAGCGCTCCCCTCAGTGGGCCGGTGCTGACCCTGGGCAACGTTCCCGACGAAGTGTTCGCCAGTGGCGCCATGGGCGACGGCATTGCCATCGACCCGCTCAACGATTGCCTGCACGCGCCGTGCGACGGCGTGATCATCCACGTCGCCCGCACCGGGCACGCGCTGACCATTCGCGCCGATAACGGTGCCGAACTGCTGATGCACGTGGGCATCGACACAGTGGAATTGAATGGCGAAGGCTTTGCGCTGCTGGTCAAGCAAGGGGCGCGAGTCAGCAAGGGCCAGGCACTGGTGCAGTTTGATCTGGATCTGATTGCGCGGCAGTGCAAAAGCCTGGTCAGCCTGATCATCCTGACCAACAGCGAGTTGTTTGAGCTACGGCCGATCACCTTGAAAACAGTGAAGGTCGGCGAGCCGCTGCTGCACGTGGTTGCGCGGTTGGCCGGTGCGGCGAAAGTGATTGATGAGTCTGTCGCCGAAGCCAGCGCAACTATTCGCATCACCCATCGTGGCGGGTTGCACGCGCGCCCTGCCGCCTTGATCCGCAAGACCGCACAGGCATTCAGCAGCCAGTCGCAGCTGCATTTCGCCGGCAAGTCGGCCTCGTGCGACAGCTTGATCGGCTTGATGGGACTGGGGATTGGTGAGCAGGACGAGGTACAGGTCACTTGTCGCGGCAAGGATTGTGAAGCGGCGCTGCAAGCACTGATCGCCGCGCTGTCGGTGGCCGTCAGCGAAGAACATCACGCCCCAGTGGCCGCCGCCCCGCGACGCGCGAATACCGAGGCCGGTGTGCTGCAAGGCGTCTGCGCCGCGCCGGGTTTGGTCTGCGGCCCGCTGTTCCGCCTGAACGGAATCGAGCTGCCTGCGGACCCGGGCAACAACGTGCCGGATGAACAATTGCAGCACCTGGACAGCGCCCTGGAACAGGTGCGCGGCGAAATCCGCCACACCCTGGACCAGGCCCGTCAGCGCAAGGATGTCGAAGAAGAAGAGATCTTCTCCGCCCACCTGGCATTGCTGGAAGACCCGACCCTGCTGGAAGCCGCCACCACCGCCATCGAACATGGCAGCGCCGCCACTCACGCCTGGCGCGATGCGATCCAGGCCCAATGCGCAGTGCTGCTCGCCCTTGGCAAACCACTGTTCGCCGAACGCGCCAACGACCTGCGGGACTTGCAACAACGCGTGCTGCGGGCGCTGCTGGGCGAGGCCTGGCACTTCGAGTTGCCGCCCGGCGCGATCGTCTCGGCCCATGAATTGACCCCGTCGGACCTGCTGCAACTGAGCAAGCAAAACGCCGCCGGCATCTGCATGGCCGAAGGCGGCGCGACTTCTCATGTGGCGATTCTGGCACGGGGCAAAGGCCTGCCGTGTGTGGTCGCGTTGGGCGAGCAAGTGCTGGAGGTGCCACAGGGTCAACGGGTGGTGCTGGACGCCGCCAACGGTCGACTGGAACTGACACCGGATGATGCACGCCACGCTCAGGTTCATCAGTTGCGCGATGCACAGAAACTGCGGCGCCAACAACAGCACGCGGAGGCTCAAGGCACTGCCAGCACTCAGGATGGCGTGCGAATTGAAGTGGCCGCGAATGTCGCCTCCGGCGCCGAAGCCCAGTTAGCCTTCGAGAATGGCGCCGATGGCGTCGGCCTGCTGCGTACCGAATTCCTCTTTGTTGATCGCCGCATTGCGCCTGACGAGCAAGAGCAGCGCCAGGCCTACCAGGCTGTGCTGGATGCCATGGGTGACAAGTCTGTGATCATCCGCACCATCGACGTCGGCGGCGACAAGCAACTCGACTACCTGCCGCTGCCGTTCGAGACCAACCCGGTGCTGGGCCTGCGGGGCATTCGCATGGCGCAAGTGCGTCCGGAAGTGCTGGACCAGCAACTGCGTGCCCTGCTGCAAGTCTCGCCACTGGAACGCTGCCGGATCCTGCTGCCGATGGTCAGCGAAGTCGACGAACTGCTGCACATCCGTCAGCGCCTCGATGAACTGTGCGCCGAGCTGGAACTGACCCAGCGCCCGGAGCTGGGCGTGATGATCGAAGTCCCCGCCGCCGCGCTGATGGCTGAGCAACTGGCCGAGCACGCGGACTTTCTGTCCATCGGCACCAATGACCTGTCCCAGTACACCCTCGCCATGGACCGCGACCACGCCGGCCTCGCCGCCCGGGTCGATGCCATGCACCCGGCGCTGCTGCGGCTGATCGCCCAGACGTGCATCGGTGCGGCCAAGCATGGGCGCTGGGTCGGTGTGTGCGGGGCGTTGGCGTCCGACCCGCTGGCCACGCCGGTGCTGATCGGTCTGGGCATCAGCGAGCTGTCCGTCAGCCCGCCGCAAATCGGAGAAATCAAGGACCGTGTCCGTCACCTGGACGCCGCCCAATGCCGGCAACTGAGCCAAAGCCTGCTTAACCTGAGCAGCGCCAAAGCCGTTCGCCAAGCCTGTCAACACCACTGGCCGCTGAGCTGAAAACAACAAAAATAGGGAGACACGCCGTGTATCAACATTTTATCGAAGGGCTGCAACGCCTGGGCCGTGCGCTGATGCTGCCGATCGCGATTTTGCCGATCGCCGGCCTCCTGCTGCGACTGGGCGACACCGACTTGCTGAACATCGCGGTGATGCACGACGCCGGGCAGGCGATCTTCGCCAACCTGGCGCTGATCTTCGCCATCGGGATTGCCGTGGGTTTTGCCCGCGACAACAACGGCACGGCGGGCCTGGCGGGTGCCATTGGGTACCTGGTGATGGTCTCCACCCTCAAGGTGATGGACGCCAGCATCAACATGGGCATGCTTGCGGGGATCGCCAGCGGCTTGATGGCCGGTGCGCTGTATAACCGCTTCAAGGACATCAAACTGCCGGAGTACCTGGCGTTCTTTGGTGGGCGACGGTTTGTACCGATCGTCACCGGGTTCTCGGCGGTGGCGCTGGGGGTGATCTTTGGTTTGATCTGGCCACCGATCCAGCACGGCATCAACAGCTTCGGCGTACTGCTGATGGAAAGCGGCAGCTTTGGCGCGTTCGTGTTTGGCGTGTTCAACCGCCTGCTGATCGTCACCGGCTTGCACCATATCCTCAACAACATGGCCTGGTTTGTGTTCGGCAGCTTCACGGATCCGGTGACCGGCGCGGTAGTGACCGGCGACCTGACCCGCTACTTTGCCGGCGACCCGAAAGGCGGCCAGTTCATGACCGGCATGTTCCCGGTGATGCTGTTCGGCCTGCCGGCGGCGTGCCTGGCGATGTACCGCAATGCCCTGCCGGAGCGGCGCAAGATCATGGGCGGGATTTTCCTGTCGATGGCGTTGACCTCGTTCCTGACCGGGGTCACCGAGCCGATCGAATTCGCCTTCATGTTCCTCGCGCCATTCCTGTATCTGATCCATGCGCTACTGACCGGCTTGTCGATGGCGGTCACCAACATGCTCAACATTCACCTGGGCTTTACCTTCTCCGGCGGGTTTATCGACATGGTGCTGGGTTGGGGTAAATCCACCAACGGCTGGCTGGTGTTCCCGGTTGGGCTGGCGTATGCGGTGATCTACTACAGCGTGTTCAATTACTGCATCCGTCGCTTCAATTTGAAGACGCCGGGGCGTGAGGATATTCAGGTCGTACAGGCTGAAGCCATGACCGATAACCAACGGGCCGGGGCTTACATTCGAGCGCTGGGTGGTGCGGAGAATCTGCTGAGTGTGGGTGCTTGCACGACGCGTCTGCGGCTGGACATGGTGGATCGCAACAAGGCGGTAGATGCCGAGCTGAAAGCACTGGGTGCCATGGCGGTGGTTCGGCCGGGCAATGGCGGGAGTTTGCAGGTAGTGGTCGGGCCGATGGCGGACAGCATTGCCGATGAGATTCGGTTGGCGATGCCTTCGTATGTTGCGGCGCCTGCGGTGGTGGTAGCGCCTGTTGAGAAGAGCACACCGGTGAATGTGCATGAGGCCGAGAAATGGCTGAGTGCGCTGGGCGGTCGAGCCAATGTCTTGCAACTGGATGCGGTGGCAATGACGCGGCTGCGGGTGGAGCTGGGGGATGGTTCGGTGTTGTCGGAATCCCAACTGACGGCGCTGGGTTGCCAGGGGGTTAGCCAGCTTGAGAGTGGGGTTTGGCACTTGCTGATTGGTGACAAGGCTTCGGGATTGGGTGAGGCGTTGGAGCGGTTGGTCAGTGGCCGTGAGGTTGGGGTAAAAGCCTGAATCTTTACTGAGCATCAGGGCCTCTTCGCGAGCAAGCCCGCTCCCACATTTTGATCGGTGCCCGTCATGGCAACGCGGTCAAATGTGGGAGCGGGCTTGCTCGCGAATGGCCCTCACAGGCGCCGAATTACTCAGGCTCAGGCACCTCATACAAGTCCAGTATCCGATCCACCATCATTTGAATCCCCTCCAGCATCCGACAAATCCCCAGCGCCACATCACGGTGAGAACCGTCGACTTCAAACGCCAGATGAACCTTCAGCGCCTGCACTGAGGCAAGATCCTGAGAGGCGTTGGCCAGCAGGGTTTCGCTATCCAGATTAGGTACAAGGGTGAATAACTGATCGGCAGGTTGACTCGTCGCCTGACGGGCTGCAGCTTGAAGCGAGGCTATGGAAGATGCAGTGTTTTCGTTGACCATCGTGAAACTCCGAGAAGAATACGCTCCTAGTGATGTTTACGAGCTTGCAGTCCCGGTCACTGAATTGGCAGCGACCGGCGAAGGTTAGAGAGGCAGGTTCCGAGGGACAACCTGAAAGGCTTGTCAGAAAAATCCGAGTCGCGCCGACAAGCCAGCTCCCACAGTTGATCGCCACCAGACATGGCAACGCGGTCAAATGTGGGAGCCGGGCTTGCCCGCGATGAGGCCCTGACAGGCAACAAAAAACCCGCTGACCAAACTGGCCCAGCGGGTTTCTCGTTTTCACAACCAGCGAATCAAAAATCCGCCAACTGCCACACCTCATACGCCGGTGTCTCATACGGATGGCTCAGTTTCAACGCAGCCACGACAGCCACGATCAATTCATCCGCCACCACCAGCTCAATCTTCCATTCTTCAACCACTTCAACCTGCCCTACCTGCCCGATAAACGGCTGGCTGCCGTCCATCGCGCGGAATTGGCCCTGGCCCAGTACCTGCCAGGCGCAGCTGTCGTAGTGGCCGATACGCCCACCGCCGGCTGCGAAGACGGCGGTTTTCACCGTCTCCACATGGCTGTCGGGCACAAAGAAGGCGAGCTTGTACACCGCCTTAGTTCACCCAGACGCGAGCGTTACGGAACATGCGCATCCACGCGCCGTCTTCGTTCCACTCTTCCGGGCGCCACGAGTTCTGCACGGCGCGGAACACACGCTCCGGGTGCGGCATCATGATGGTGACGCGACCGTCGCGGCTGGTCAGGCCGGTGATCCCGCGCGGCGAGCCGTTCGGGTTGGCCGGGTAGCCTTCGGTGACCTTGCCGTGGTTGTCGACGAAACGCAGGGCCACGGTACCGGACAGGTCGGCTTCCAGCAGTGCTTCTTCGCTGGCGAACTCGGCATGGCCTTCACCGTGGGCGATGGCGATTGGCATGCGCGAACCGGCCATGCCTTGCAGGAAGATCGAGTTGGATTCCTGCACCTGAACCATCGCAACACGGGCTTCGAACTGCTCGGAACGGTTACGCACGAAGTGCGGCCAGAACTCGCTGCCCGGGATCAGTTCGCTGAGGTTGGACATCATCTGGCAACCGTTGCACACACCCAGGGTGAAGCTGTCGTTACGCTCGAAGAAACCCTGGAACGCGTCGCGGGCACGGCTGTTGAACAGGGCCGATTTGGCCCAGCCTTCACCGGCACCCAGTACGTCGCCGTAGGAGAAACCGCCGCAGGCCACGAGGCCTTTGAACTCATTGAGGTCGACGCGACCAGCGAGGATGTCGCTCATGTGCACGTCGATCGCATTGAAGCCGGCACGGTCGAACGCCGCCGCCATTTCCACCTGGCCGTTGACGCCCTGCTCACGCAGTACGGCAACTTGTGGGCGGATGCCTTTCTTGATGTAAGGCGCGGCGATGTCCTGGTTGACGTCGAAGCTGAGCTTGGTGCTCAGGCCCGGGTTGTCTTCTTCCAGGATCACGTCGAATTCCTGCTCGGCGCAGTCGGCGTTGTCACGCAGGCGCTGGATCTGGTAGCTGGTCTCGGCCCACTGGCGTTGCAGCAAGCGGCGCTGGCCTTCAAACACGGTTTCGCCGTTGAAGACGATGTTGATTTCACCATTGTTGATCGGCTGGCCAACCACGGCCACGCAGTCACCCAGGCCAGCAGCGCTGAACTGTGCGAGTACGTCTGGCGTTGCGTCCTGGCGAACCTGGATCACGGCGCCCAGTTCTTCGTTGAACAGGATTGCAGCGATGTCGGCGGAAGTTTCTGCCAGGCCATCGAGGTTCAGGTTCAGGCCGCAGTGACCGGCGAAGGCCATCTCCACGGCGCTGGTCAGCAAACCACCGTCGGAACGGTCGTGGTAAGCCAGCAGGTGACCGTCGGCGTTCAAGCCCTGGATCACGGCAAAGAAGGCTTTCAGGTCTTCGGCGTCGTCGACGTCCGGGGCCTGTTTGCCGAGCTTGCCGTGCACCTGGGCGAGGATCGAGGCGCCCATGCGGTTCTGGCCGCGACCGAGGTCGATCAGGATCAGGTCGGTGGTGCCCTTGTCCATGCGCAGTTGCGGGGTCAGGGTCTGGCGAATATCGGTAACGGGCGCAAAGCCGGTGACGATCAGCGACAGCGGCGAGGTGACGCTCTTGTCCACGCCTTCGTCGTTCCAGCGGGTGGCCATGGACATGGAGTCCTTGCCCACCGGAATGGTAATGCCCAGCTCAGGGCACAGCTCCATGCCGACCGCTTTCACGGTGTCGTACAGACGCGCATCTTCACCCGGGTGACCGGCAGCGGACATCCAGTTGGCCGACAGCTTGATGTCGGAGATCTTGGCGATACGCGACGCTGCGATGTTGGTCAGGGTTTCGCCGATGGCCATGCGGCCCGACGCCGGAGCGTCCAGCAGCGCCAGCGGAGTACGCTCGCCCATCGCCATGGCTTCACCGGTGTACACGTCGAAGCTGGTGGCGGTGACGGCAACGTCAGCCACTGGAACCTGCCACTGGCCGACCATTTGATCACGGGCAACCAGACCGGTAATGGTGCGGTCGCCGATGGTGATCAGGAAGCTTTTGCTGGCAACGGCCGGGTGGTGCAGGACGCGCTCCACGCAGTCGGCGATGGCCAGGGTCGACGGATCGAAATCGTCGCCCAGTTCGTTTTCACGCACGGCCGAACGGTGCATGCGCGGGGCTTTGCCTAGCAGCACTTCCAGCGGCATGTCTACCGGGCTGTTGCCGAAGTGGCTGTCGGTGACCGTCAGTTGCGGCTCGGCAGTGGCTTCGCCGACCACGGCAAACGGGCAGCGCTCGCGCTCGCAGATCGCCTGGAAGCGTTCGAAGTCGGCAGGGCCGACGGCCAGGACGTAACGCTCCTGGGATTCGTTGCTCCAGATTTCGTGCGGGGCCATGCCCGGCTCGTCGTTTGGAATGTTGCGCAGTTCGAAACGGCCGCCACGGTCGCCATCGTTGACCAGTTCCGGGAAGGCGTTGGACAAACCACCCGCGCCGACGTCGTGGATGAAGCTGATAGGGTTCTTGTCACCCAACTGCCAGCAACGGTCGATGACTTCCTGGCAACGGCGCTCCATCTCAGGGTTTTCACGCTGAACGGAAGCGAAGTCCAGGTCGGCCGAGCTGGTGCCGGTAGCCATGGAGGAAGCGGCGCCGCCGCCCAGGCCGATCAGCATCGCCGGGCCACCGAGGACGATCAGCTTGGAGCCGACCAGAATCTCGCCTTTCTGTACGTGCTCGGCGCGGATGTTGCCCATGCCGCCGGCCAACATGATCGGCTTGTGGTAACCGCGCACTTCATCGCCACGGGGGGTGGTGATGGACTGCTCGAAAGTACGGAAGTAACCGGTCAGGGCCGGACGCCCGAATTCGTTGTTGAACGCAGCGCCGCCCAGCGGGCCTTCGATCATGATGTCCAGTGCGGTGACGATGCGCTCAGGCTTGCCGTACGGCACTTCCCACGGCTGTTCGAAGCCCGGGATCTGCAGGTTGGACACGGTGAAGCCGGTGAGGCCAGCCTTTGGCTTGGCACCACGACCGGTTGCACCTTCGTCGCGAATCTCGCCGCCGGAACCGGTGGCTGCGCCCGGGAACGGGGCAATCGCGGTTGGGTGGTTGTGGGTCTCGACTTTCATCAGGATGTGCACCGGCTCCTGCACCGCGCCGTATTGGCGGGTCTCAGGGTCCGGGAAGAAACGGCCGGCGACGGAGCCGACGATAACCGAGGCGTTGTCCTTATACGCCGACAGAACGCCTTCGCTGTGCATCACGTAGGTGTTCTTGATCATGCCGAACAGGCTTTTTTCCTGGCTCTGGCCGTCGATGTCCCAACTGGCGTTGAAGATCTTGTGACGGCAGTGCTCGGAGTTCGCCTGGGCGAACATCATCAGTTCGATGTCGTGGGGATTGCGCTTCAGGCCGATGAAGGCGTTGACCAGGTAGTCAATTTCGTCTTCGGCCAGGGCCAGGCCCAGTTCGGTGTTGGCGGTTTCCAGGGCGGCGCGACCACCACCGAGCACGTCAATCGCGGTCAGCGGCTTGGGCTCGGCGTGGCTGAACAGACCGGCGGCCTGTTCCAGCTGGCCCACGATGATCTGGGTCATGCGGTCGTGCAGGCTGCTGGCGATCAGCTCGGCCTCGGCCTCGCTGAACTGGCCGGCTACATAGAAGGCGATCCCGCGTTCCAGGCGCTGGATTTTTTCCAGGCCGCAGTTGCGGGCGATGTCGCTGGCCTTGCTCGACCAGGGCGAGATGGTGCCGAACCGTGGCAAAACCAGGAACAAGCGGCCCGCAGGCTCTTGAACTGGAACGCTGGGACCGTACTTCAGAAGGCGCGCCAGCACTTGCTGTTCGTCGGCGGTCAAAACGCCGGTAACGTCGGCGAAGTGAGCAAATTCAGCATACAAGCCACTGACAGAAGGTACCTTCTGGCTCAGTTGCTCAAGGAGTTTGCTGTGGCGAAAGGCAGAAAGGGCAGGAGCGCCGCGCAGGATCAACATCTTCGGGACAGCCTCGGGAAGGGGGTGTGCTTTGAGGCCGTGCATTCTAGCGTAAACCGTCGCCAACGGCACCCGAAACGGCACCTATGGCCGCTGCCGGACGTCAGTTGGCATAAATCGCACGATATCAGAGGGCCATCCAGGCTATTCCGGGCAGTTATTTTAACCGTCACAATCGGCTGCCAAGCCCCGTTTCTGCGGCCTGCAGCCAAGGTTTACGGGCGCTAGCAGACAAGTGCCCCGCTGTCGAGATATGGCGCCGAGGGTCCTTTGCGTATACTGCGCAGATGTTCTCCCCTACTGCTTTACGCCCGCGATGCGCCAAATGGCTCTTCGTCACCGGACTCTTCCTGCTGCTCAGCGCGTGTGTGGATAAACCCAACACGCTCGAGCGAATCAAGGAGGATGGCGTATTGCGGGTGGTCACCCGAAACAGCCCGGCCACTTATTTCCAGGACCGTAACGGCGAAACCGGATTCGAATACGAACTGGTGAAGCGTTTCGCCGACGAGCTGGGGGTAAAGCTGGAGATCGAGACCGCTGACAACCTGGATGACCTGTTCTCACAGATCGGCAAGCCCAACGGCCCGGTACTGGCCGCCGCCGGTCTGGTCAGCAGTGAGCCGCGCCGCCAGCAAGTGCGTTTCTCCCATCCGTATCTGGAAGTCACCCCGCAGATCATCTACCGCAACGGCCAGTCCCGCCCGACCACCGCAGCAGACCTGGTGGGCAAGAAGATCATGGTGCTCAAGGGCAGCACCCACGCCGAACAACTGGCGCAGTTGAAAAATCAATTTCCCGGAATTGAATACGAAGAATCCGATGCCGTTGAGGTGGTCGACCTGTTGCGCATGGTGGACGAAGGGCAAATTGACCTGACCCTGGTGGACTCCAACGAAGTGGCGATGAACCAGGTGTACTTCCCCAACGTGCGGGTGGCCTTTGACCTCGGTGATGCCAGCCATCAAGCCTGGGCGGTCGCCTCCGGCGAAGACAACAGCCTGCTCAACGAGGTGAACAGCTACCTCGACAAGGTCGAAAAGAACGGCACCCTCCAGCGTCTGAAAGATCGCTATTACGGGCACGTGGATGTACTCGGCTACATGGGCGCCTACACCTTCGCCCAGCATTTGCAGCAGCGCCTGCCCAAGTACGAGAAACACTTCCGCGCCTATGCCAAGGAAGAAAAGGTCGACTGGCGACTGCTGGCGGCCATCGGCTACCAGGAATCACTCTGGCAGCCGGCGGTGACCTCCAAGACCGGCGTGCGCGGCCTGATGATGCTGACCCAGAACACCGCGCAGGCCATGGGCGTGTCCAACCGCCTGGACGCCAAGCAGAGCATCATGGGCGGCGCCAAGTACCTGGCCAAGATCAAGGATGAGCTGGACGACAAGATTGCCGAGCCGGACCGCACCTGGTTTGCCCTGGCGGCGTACAACGTCGGCACCGGTCACCTGGATGACGCGCGCAAGCTGGCCGAAAAGGAAGGCCTGAACCCGAACAAGTGGCTGGACGTGAAGAAAATGCTGCCACGCCTGTCGCAGAAGCAGTGGTACAGCAAGACGCGGTATGGGTATGCGCGTGGCGGAGAGCCCGTGCACTTTGTGGCGAACATCCGGCGTTACTACGACATTTTGACGTGGGTGACGCAGCCGCAGCTGGAAGGCAATCAGGTGGTGGAAGGCAACCTGCATGTGCCGGGTGTGGACAAGACCAAGCCGACTGAAGAAACTCCGCAGCTCTAATCCCCCGATTCTCCAAACACCACAAAACCAATGTGGGAGCGGGCTTGCTCGCGAATGCGGTATGTCAGCCGGCAAATGCATTAACTGACACACCGCATTCGCGAGCAAGCCCGCTCCCACATTTGATCTCCGTTGATTTATAGAGCGGTGTTCAGGCCGGTAAGCAAGTGCACTACCCCACCCGCCAACACCATCACGCCCGGCACGCCTGCCACCTTCAACGCGTTCGCATCCAACCGCCCCGCATCCTTCAATTGCACCCGCACCCGGGTCAGTGCCACCCGCTGCTGCGACGTGAGATTCTCCGCGCCGCCCAGCGCATTCAGCACCGCCGGCGCCAACGCTGTTTCACCCGCTGACGCAACAACCGCCTGTGGCGTTTCAAGCACCAGATCCGGCGTCAGGGCCTTCCAGAACGCCCGCTGAAATTTCTCGAACATGTCAGTGCTCCACAACCAATGAGGTTTCAACGGTAGCCGCGTGGTACAGGCGCAACGCCTCGCGTACCTGCGCCGCTTCTTCCAGGCCGAGCACCTGGCGAGCGATGGATTGGCAGTCCGCCAGGTCCAGCTCGCGCACGGTGGCCTTGATGGTCGGGATCAGCGGCACGCTGACCGACAACTCATCCACCCCCAACCCGATCAGCACCGGCACCGCCAGCGCTTCAGACGCCAACGCCCCGCACACGCCGACCCACTTGCCATGAGCATGGGCCGCCTTGACGGTGCTGGCGATCAGGCGCAGCACCGCCGGGTGAAAGCTGTCAGCCTGGCTGGCGAGCCGCGGGTGATCGCGGTCCATCGCCAGGGTGTATTGGGTCAGGTCGTTGGTGCCGATGGAGAAGAAATCCACCTCCGGCGCAAACAGATCGGCCATCAACGCCGCCGACGGCACTTCGATCATGATTCCCAGCTTCGGCAACTCCGTCAGCCCCAGGACCAACGCTTCCTCTTCAAGAATCTTCCGCGCCAGGCGCAATTCCGAAAGCAGGCTGACCATCGGCAACATGATGTGCAGACGGGCGAAACCGGCACTGGCGAGAATCGCGCGGAATTGTTCGCGTAGCAGTTCCGGGCGCTCCAGGCACAGGCGAATCCCGCGCAGGCCGAGGAACGGGTTGGTCTCGCTGTCCATTGGCACATAGGCCAGCGGCTTGTCGCCACCGACATCCAGGGTGCGCACCACCAGATTGCGTTCGGGGCCCAACGCACGGGCGATGGCACTGTAGGTGCCCGCCTGTTCCTCGGGGCTCGGCGCGCGGTTGCGGTCCAGATACAGGAACTCGGAACGCAGCAAACCGACGCCTTCGCCCCCCAGGGACAACGCCTGCTCCACCTCCTGCAACGACGCGACGTTGGCCGTCACTTCGACGTGATGACCGTCGCGAGTGGTGGCGGGCAATGAAGCCTGTTCCACTTCCCGCTGGCGGCGAAGCACGTGCTGTTGGCGGGTGACTTGCAGCTGCTCGATCTCGGCCAGGTCCGGGTTCAGGTGCAGCTCGCCTTTGTCGGCATCCAGCAGCACTTGTTTACCGTTGACCAACTCCAGCACCTGCGCCGGCACGCCGCAGATGGCCGGCAAACCAAGGGCGCGGGCAAGGATAGCGACGTGGCTGGTAGCGCCACCGCCCACCGTGACGAAGCCCAACACCCTGCGGGTGTCGAGGCTGGCAGTTTGCGAAGGCGTCAGTTGCTCGGCAATCAGGATCGCCTGCTCCGGTAAATCCCAGGCGCGGTCCTGAACCCCGAGGATCAGTTTCAGCACCCGCTGGCCAACGTCTGCCAGGTCGGCAGCCCGCTCGGCAAGCAAGGCATTGCCCAGGCCCTGGAAGAGCGTGGCGGTGGCTTCGGTGGCGCTGTTCCAGGCGAAGGCCGCGCTTTTGCCCTGGTCCAGCAGATCGCGGGTTTGTTCCAGCAGGGCCGGATCGTCCAGCAACTCCTGATGGGCGCGGAAGATCTCGGACTGGGCGGTGCCGATGGCCTTTTCCTGCAAGGCTTGCAGCGCCTGATTGGCGTTGTTCAGGGCATGGGTCAGGGCCGCGCGCTCCAGCGCCTCACCTTTGCCGGCTTCGGCGAAGGTCAATGCCGGTTCTTTAACCTGCACCACCTGGCCAAACGCCGAACCGGGCGAGGCACACACACCGCGCAGCATGGTCGCCGATGAATCAGGCGCCACGGGTGCAGCAGCCGGTGAATGAGCGGTGACGGCTTCCCCGCAACCTTCGGCCAGCAAGGTTACCAGCGCCTGGATCGCCGCTTCGGCGTCCTCACCTGCTGCACTGACTTGCACGATGTCACCCTGCACCGTCTGCAACGCCATGATCCGCACCAGCGACTTGGCGTTGGCGCTCTCGGTTTGCTTGTGCAGGTAAATACTCGCCTTGAAGCCTTTGGCGGCCTGCGCCAGCACCGCCGCCGGGCGCGCATGCAGGCCGTTGGCGTTGGGCAAGGTCAGTGGCTTGGAGAACAGGGCGTCACCCTCCTCGTCTTTTACCTCGTCGGCAACAGCTTGCGGCGTTACTCGCAGCAGCGGTTGCCCCACATCGACCAAACCCTGCTCGGGCGTCAGCAGCTTGAAGGGCTCACCACTGACCACCAGCATCAGGGTCAGCAAACTACGGGCATTGAGCGCTACGTAGTCGGCATCGAATTCAATCAGCGGTTGCCCGGCTTCCACCCGCTGGCCTTCCTCGACCAATCGGGTGAAACCCTTGCCCGCAAGATTCACGGTGTCCAGGCCGATATGCATCAGCACCTGGACGCCGTTGTCGTCGGTGACACTCACCGCATGACCACTGTCCTGGATATTGCTGATCACCCCGGCCAGCGGCGCGCAGAGGGTCTGCGAGGTCGGATCGATGCACAGGCCATCGCCGATCAGGCGACTGGAGAACACCGGATCAGGCACCTGGTCCAGGGCGAGCAGCACCCCGGACAACGGCGCCAGCAATTCCAGGGGTTGAGTTGTGGTCATGACTTCACCTGCTGTTTTGTTCTGTAAAAATCATTGAATGGGGGCGACTTATTTCCACCAATATTCGACTTGCACACCAAAATTGGAACCATGCAACGCCGTGCCGTAGCTGCCGGTGTCGGACAACGCCGAACCTGCCGCCAGCTCATTGGCCGCACGCTTGGCCGCTTCGTTCCAGGTCGCGTAGGTGTAATACAAGCGCACTTCCGGCCGCGCCCAGAAGTCCGGGCCTTTGGGGGACCAGGTCGGGGCGAAGGTAAATTTGCTCAGCTTGCGCGTACCACCGGTGGCCTCGACCTGATCATGGCCAAGTTCGGTGACCAGTTTGAACTGTTCGGAGATGGCATAGGCCGGGCGCACGCCCAGCGACATCCAGGTCTGGTCCTGGCTGCCCGGGCGAATATCCTTCTGGTAAACGGCCTCGATCTGCCCGCCAAACCGTGGGGTCACTTGCCAGTCGAAGAACTCCACCGCGCGGTAGCTCTTGCTGCTTTTATCGAGGAAGGTATCGCCGGTGTAGCCGAGGCCGGTGCCGGGGCCTTCGCCGTATTGCAGCGCAAACTTGTTGCGCCCGCCAAGAAAGGGTTTCTGCACGTGCTGGGCGGTAATGGCCCAGCCACTGTTGGTATCACGACCACCGGCTTTTTCGATGTAACTCAAGCCCAGTTCCAGCTCACCGCCGGGGTTGGTCTTGAAGCCGGCCACGTTGAAGTCATGACGGGTGGCGTATTCCTTCTGGTACAGGTTGTCCTTGCGGGACAGTGCATAGCTGTACTTCAGGTCGCCGATTTTCACGTCCTCGATACCGCCGCCTGTGGCGCTCTGGTTCCAGTAGTAAAAGTCGGAGATATGGATGTCATTTCGTTTGTAGTAGCGCCGGCCGGCCCACAGCGAACCGCCGTTGAGGCTGGGAATGTTCGACCACTGCGCATACATCTGCGGCATCCGTGCCGAGCCGTTGTCTTCACCCTGGAACTTCAGCGCCCGGTCGTACTTGTTGTACAGCGAGGCCATGGCATCGACGCTGAACACCGAGCCGTCGTCGAGGGTCAGCAGGTCCTGGCGCAATTCGAGTTCGGCGTACTGCTCGCACTCGTTGCCCAGACGGTATTTGGATTGTGCACCCGGCAACTGGAAGCACTGCTGCTTGCCACTGCCGGTTGAAGTCCCTGCGCCGCTACGCAAGTAGCCGGCAAATTCCAACGCCTGAGCTGCCATCGGCAAGGTCAGGCAGGATGCAACGAGGCCCAGCTTTATTGTTGTTTTCATGAAGCACTCCGATATTTTTATTATGTTTTTTTAAGCGCCCCGGCTCTCCCACGCCGGGGGTAAAGCGGGTCTCAGTCCTTGAGGTGCAGCACAAACGATTCATACGGGCGCAGCGAGACCTGGTTCGAACGCTGTGGGCAGTCGTCGTAGTTGCTGATCAGCAGGCGTTGCTCACTTGCCGCCGTCAGCAGGCCATCGGGCAGTTCGATCTGGCAGGGCGTACCGTAGAAGTTGTTCAGCACCAGCAGGCGCTCGCCGTGGCCTTCGCGCAGGTACGCCCAGACCTGGGTGTGCTGCGGCAGCAGTTGGCGATAAACGCCTTCCTGAATCAGCGGCTCGTGCCGACGCAGTTCGATCAACGCGCGGTAGTGATGCAGCACCGAATGCGGGTCATCCAGCTGGCTTTGCACGTTGATCTGCGCCGCGTTGGCCGGGATGCCGATCCACGGTTCGCCGCGGCTGAAGCCGGCGTTTTGCTCGGCATTCCATTGCATCGGCGTGCGGCCGTTGTCGCGGGACTTCTGCATGATCGCCGCCATGCTCGACGCCTCGGATTCACCCGCCTCGCGCTTGAGCCGGTAGATGTTCAGGGTTTCGACATCCCGGTATTGGTCGATGGTGTCGAAGCCCGGGTTGGTCATGCCCAACTCTTCGCCCTGGTACACAAAAGGCGTGCCCTGGAGGAAGTGCAGCGCGGTGGCGAGCATCTTCGCCGAGACCACGCGGTGCTCGCCGTCGTCACCAAAACGCGAGACCACCCGCGGCTGGTCGTGGTTACACCAGAACAGCGCATTCCAGCCGCCACCGCCCTGCATGCCGAGCTGCCAGTCAGACAGAATCTGCTTGAGTTGCAGGAAGTCGAAGTCGGCCGCGACCCACTTCTGCAGGTTCGGATAATCGACTTTCAGGTGGTGAAAGTTGAAGGTCATCGACAGTTCTTTCGACTGTGGATTCGAATAACGAATGCAGTGCTCAAGGCTGGTGGACGACATCTCGCCGACGTTGATCAGGTCATGCCCCTCGAACACTTCGCGGTGCATTTCCTGCAGGTATTCGTGTACGTTCGGGCCGTCGGTGTAAAAGCGTCGACCGTCGCTGCTGTCTTCCGGGAAATCCGCCGGTTTGGAGATCAGGTTGATCACGTCCAGACGGAAACCGCCCACGCCCTTGTCGCGCCAGAAGCGCATCAGCTTGAACACTTCGGCGCGCACCTTGGGGTTGTCCCAATTCAGGTCGGCCTGGGTGTGGTCGAACAGGTGCAGGAAGTACTGGCCGGTTTGCGCCTCGTATTCCCAGGCAGAGCCGCCGAACTTGGATTCCCAGTTGTTCGGCTGGTCGCGCCAGATGTAGAAGTCGCGGTACGGGTTGTCGAGACTGCTGCGGGCCTGCTGGAACCACTCGTGTTCGATGGAGGTGTGGTTGACCACGATGTCGAGCATCAGCGTGATCCCGCGCTTGGCGGCTTCACTGATCAGCAGGTCGCAATCGGCCATGGTCCCGTAGCTTGGGTCGATGGCGTAGTAGTCACTGATGTCGTAGCCGTTGTCGCGTTGCGGCGAGCGCAGGAACGGGGTGATCCACAGGCAGTCAACGCCCAGCCACTTCAGGTAATCAAGCTTGTCCACGATGCCCAGCAGGTCACCGGTGGCGTTACCCGCGTGGCTATGAAAGCTTTTTGGGTAGATCTGGTAGATCACCGAGTGTTGCCAGTTTTGCATGGTGGGTTCCTTCAATTTGAAATGCGATCAACTGTGGGAGCTGGCTTGCCTGCGATAGCGGTAGGTCAGGCGACCCTGTATCCAGGCCGAACAATCTTCATGCTCAGCACACAGGTCAAAACAAACGGCACGACAATCGCAACGACCATGCCGATGACAAAACTTGGGATGTATTGCGGGATGATCGAGATGAACCCGGGCAAGCCACCCACGCCAATGGCCGAGGCCTGGACCTTGTTCAGCGACAGGAAAATACTGCCCAGCGCCGAGCCGGTCAGGGCGGCATAGAACGGAAACTTGAAGCGCAGGTTGACCCCGAACATCGCCGGCTCCGTGATGCCGAAGTAAGCGGAAATCGCCGAGGTGGAGGCCATGCTTTTGTCCCGCGCATTGCGGCTCATGTAGAACACGCCGAGCGCCGCGCTGCCCTGGGCCAGGTTGGACATGACGATCATCGGCCAGATAAAGGTGCCGCCCTGGGTGGAGATCAGTTGCAGGTCCACGGCGAGGAACATGTGGTGCATGCCGGTGATCACCAGCGGTGCGTACAGCAGGCCGAAAATGGCACCGCCGACCATGGGCGCCAGGTCAAACAGAGTGACCACGCCTTCGGTGATCAGGATGCCGAGGTGACGGGTCACCGGGCCGATGATCGCCAGCGCCAGCACGCCAGTGACGACGATGGTGGTGATCGGCACCACCAGCAATTGGATGGCATTCGGCACCCGCGCCC
Source organism: Pseudomonas sp. TH34 (assembly GCF_016650865.1). Taxonomy (NCBI): domain Bacteria; kingdom Pseudomonadati; phylum Pseudomonadota; class Gammaproteobacteria; order Pseudomonadales; family Pseudomonadaceae; genus Pseudomonas; species Pseudomonas sp. TH34. Next base: position 433,033 of record NZ_JAEKFB010000020.1, on the reverse strand, counting down.
GCAGCCATTTTTCAATCACGCTCATCACGTAGGCGGCCAGCAGGATCGGCAGGATCTGGCCCTGGTAACCAACCTTCTCGATCTTGAACCAACCGAAAATATCGAAGTACGGCAGGCTCTGGCCGTCGAGACCGGCGACCGCCTTGCCGTAGTTCCAGGCGTTGAGCAAATCGGGGTGCACCAGCATCAGGCCGAGGACGATGCCGAGAATTTCACTGCCACCAAACCGCTTGGCCGCCGACCAGCCCACCAACGCCGGCAGGAACACGAACGAGGTGTTGGCCATCAGGTTGATCAGGCTCCACAGGCCATCCAGGTTCGGATAGGCGTCGAGCAGGGTCTTGTCCGCGATGAACATGCCCTTGGCGCCCATCAGGTTGTTCACCCCCATGAGCAAACCGGCAATGATCAGCGCCGGCAAAATCGGCATGAACACGTCGGAGAACACCCGCACCAGGCGCTGCATCGGGTTTATTTTGTCGGCGCTTTTCTGTTTCACGTCAGCGATGGTCGACGCGGCGAGGCCGGTTTGCTCACGCAGGGCGGCGTAGACCTTTTCCACTTCGCCGGGGCCGATCACGATCTGGAACAGGCCGCCGGTGAAGAACGAACCCTTGACCAGGTCGACCTGGTTCAGCTCGCCGCTGTTGGCCAGGCTCGGGTCCTTGAGGGCCAGGCGCAGGCGGGTCACGCAATGGGCAGCTTGCTCAAGGTTGTCGCTGCCACCGAGGTTCTTGAGAATCTCGCGGGCAATATTCGGATAGTCGTGGCTCATGCTTGGTATCCACTTTGGTTTTTTTTATTGGGGCGGTCATAGGCAGCACGCCGAGGCCAAAAGTACTCGTCTGTACGAGTTAAAGCAATAACTCGTATGTACGAGTTTGAAAATGATTGAATTTCTGTTTTTTGAGTCAGATATTTCCGAGTTCTACAATGGGTTGCATGGACAAACCCCATCGCTGCCACTAAGGTTCCTGCCTTGAACGCCAACGCGGCACAGAGCCCTCCCCCATGAGTAAATACAACCAGATCTATACCGATCTGCTTGCCAGCATCACCACCGAACGCCTGCAACGCGGCACGCGCCTGCCCTCCGAAACCGAACTGATGGACGCCTACCAGGCCAGCCGTGGCACGGTGCGCCGGGCGATCGAGCAATTGCAGGAGCGCGGGTTCGCGCAAAAGATCCACGGCAAGGGCACGTTCGTGTTGTCGCCCAACCCCATCGAGTTCCAGCTCGGCGGCATCGTCAGCTTTCGCGAGACCCATGCCGCCCTCGGCGATGACGTCAGCACCGAAGTGGTGGAGTTCAGCCAATTCCCCCTGGAAGGCCCGCTGATGCAACACATCGAAGCCGAAGCGGGCAGCCTGATCACTCGGGTCAAACGGGTGCGGCGGATCGACGGCAAGCGGGTGATCCTCGACATCAACCACTTCGTCGCCGACCTGATTCCGGGGCTGGACCGGGAGATTGCCGAGCAGTCGATCTATGCGTTTATCGAGCAGACGCTGCAGCTGCAAATCAGCTATGCCCAGCGCACCATCGAAGCGCTGCCGCGGGGGAAGGACGACCAGACACACCTGGACCTCGAAGGTCAGAGCCATGTGATCGTGGTGAGCAACCAGACGTTTTTGCAGGATGGACGGCAGTTCGAGTACACCGAGTCGCGGCATACGCTGGATAAGTTTTACTTTTCAGATATCGCGCGACGCTGAGCCGCTTGAAGCGGCCTGGCCATTATCGCAATTGTTGCATTTCCCTCGCACACACGGATCTTTAAGGTCGCGCCCCTCCAACCAAGGGGCAGACGCGACATTGTCCGCGCCTGCGCACTGCAACGATTTTCGAGCCGATAATGAACAAGATATTCACCTCACTCACCACGGCGTTATTGCTGGGTAACAGTGCAACGGCCTCTGCCGCCGCTACCGTAGACCTGACCGTCAAAGGCCGTATCACTCCGAATGCCTGCCAGCTCCAACTCGCCAACGGCGGAGCGGTTGATCACGGCAAACTGGCGGCCAAGGACTTGAATATTGAAGAAATAACAGTCCTGGACCAATACCGCCGGCAATTAAGCGTGAGGTGCGAAGGACCGACACTGCTGGCCCTGAACACCGTCGATAATCAGGCAGGCTCCGCATTGGTGCCTAGCCTCCATGGCCTCGGCCTGGTCAACGGCAGCGAAAAACTCGGCTACCTCGCCTTTAGCCTGGCCGACCCGGTCAGCGAGTCCGGCCCAATGCGCCCCATTGTATCCGGCAACAAAGGGGCCACCTGGAATACCGGCACCGCCGTCACCCATGGCTTGTTGACCTCCGTCACCCACGCCGAAAACCCGCGTCACACTCCGGTAGCAATCACCACGCTGGATGCGCAGCTTGTGTTTTATACCTACATCGCCCCCTCCAATACGCTGACCCTGACCGAAGAAGTGCCCCTGGACGGTGACGTCACCCTGGAAATGAAATACCTCTAGCCGGTCTCGGCACGGGCAGTTCGAGTACACCGAATCGTGGCATTCCCGGACACGTTTTTAACTTTCTCGGACATTGCCCTGCGTTGAGTCCGACGCGCAGCAACAGGCAGGGCCGACAGCCTTGAACCGGGCCCCTTGGGATAGTACGGGCGACATCACGCCACCCAAGGAAAGCTACCATGCAAGACGCACCCAAGCAGCCCAACGCCGCCGAGGCCGTCGCACTCAAGGCGTTGGTCCCGGCCATGGTCGAGGCCTGCCCTGACCTTTACGAAATGGCCACCCGGTTCGCACGCAAAATCCTCACCGATCATGCGATCAACCTTGATCCGGAGCAGATCTACTTCCACCGTTTCCATTCGTCCCAAAGCAACGACCAGACCTTTAGCGGCTGGGAACACTTCGAACATCCCCACGATTCCCTGACCCTGACGCAACTGGTGATCACCCGCTTCACCGTGCATGACCAGGACAACGCCGACGTGCTCGACAACGATTGCGGCTTCTACACCGCCGGGCCGGAGGTGGGCACCTACAACCAGAGCAACGAGGTGCGGCTGCTGGGCAGTCAGGTGATGAAAGCCTTCTGGGCCTTCAACTTCCTGGATCATTACAAGACAGCGGTGGCCACGTTCTGGAGCAGCCAAAGCGAGCACTTCCGCAGTCTGGCCAAATGCACCTACCTGGCGAAGGCCATCGAAGACCGCGAAGCCGGGCGGCTGTCGGATGCGCACTTCCTGACGGTGGTGAAAGCGGCAGCCAGTAACGTCGAGTGGCCGGTGACCCGGGCGATGCTCGATGCTTCAATCCAACCTTCTCCAGCCCTGCGCATCCGGCGCTTGCAGATCGGCAGCTACGTCTCCAGCGATATCCTGTGCATCGTCGACGCTTACGAGCGCCAGATCGTTTACGTGCCGGGTGAGCTCTGGGGCTTTCATGTGATGGAAAGCGTGGTCGACCTGCATTGGTGGGTGATGTCCCAGGTCGAGCGACCGGACGCACGCAAACGTTTCATGGCGCATTTCCAGGCGATGGACCACGATGTTATGGAAGACACGGCCGCCCTCACGTCCACCCAGGAATGGCTGCTGGCCGCTTTTCCGGTGGCGGATCTGTTGGCCCACGTGTTCCACGAACCGCACCGGGAAAACGTCGGCCTCAGCCACCTGCTGGACCTGCTGTTCAGTGCCTGGCAAACCAACAACCACCAGCTACTCGAGGTGCAGCAGGCCTGGGTCAACGACGACCCCTTCACCACCTGCGGCACACCACCCACGCGCGCATGCTCGCCGATGCAGGCTTCATGATGCACACCAATGGCGAACTGCGAAAAAAACTCTGGATGGGCTACCTCAATGCTTTCGGCCGGGTGTTCGGGCCGATGGCCGCGGTCGGCTGGCCGGTGGCGCTGGCCGTGGTGGGCGCGGGCATTGCGAATGTCGGGTTGAATATTGATCAGGCGGTCACAGGCAACACGCCGGCCGAACGCAAGGCAGGCGTAACCGGTGCGATCCTCGCGGGCATCGACACCCTGTTCAACGCCATGTTTCTCAAGGGCGGTGGCGACTTGCCGGACATCGCCCTGACCGAAGAGACAGTGGGTTCAGAAACCCGACTGGGGACCGGCACGTTGTCCAGGGCCGACGCGCCAATGCTGTCGGATATTGCCCCCGACCGAGTCGTGGCCCCGGCCCAGCAAGAAACCCTGCTGGACAGCTTGCGCACCGACATCACCGAAGGCACGCGTGCCGGCACCGGGGCCAGGGAGGGCATTATCGAAACCCTGAGCGGCAAGACTTACATCTACCTGCGCCAGGGCACTACGTCCGGCTATTTTCAGGTGCGCTACGTCAAGGAGGTCAAGGGCTGGTTGATCATTGATGCGCAAAACCCCTACGCGTTTTCGCGCAACGTTCCCGTGCGGCTCAATGCCTACAAACGCTGGGAACCCTTGCCAGCCCCCGGTCTCAAGGGCGGCATGTTGCGGATGGGGCCCAAACCCTGGGGCCGGGCGACGGACCCTTTGCCCCAGGTTGACCCAGTGACCACTGCGTACGACGTGCCCGTGGCCGAGCGTCCGGCATTGCGAGACCATGCAGACGGCTACGGGGACCGCCACGCCCTCAGCGAAACCTACTTTGCCGGGAATGAATACGACGACTTCAAGGCCCTGCGCCGCCGGCTTTACAACGACGCCAAGGATTTTTTTGCTGCCCGGCCGCCGACTGTCCGCGCGCCCATTCCCACGTTCAAGCCAGGCACATCGATCAAGGAATTCATCCAGCGCCTGCTCAATGAAGGCCCCGGTATCGTATTCGGCGAGAACCATTCCAGCGTGGGCAGCAAGCGCTTGCTGATCGAGAATATGCCGCTGCTGGCCAAGCAGAAGGTCAAGACCTTATACCTGGAGCATGTGCAGACGGATTTTCATCAGGCCGACCTGGAGCTGTTCAACCGCAGCGGCAAAATGCCCGAGCGCCTTGAGCGCTATCTCAACAGCCTGGACAACGGCTTTGGCACCGACCCCACCGGGCGCTATACCTTCCTCGAAGTGGTCAAGAGCGCGCAGCGCAACCATATTCGCGTGCAAGCCATCGACTGCATGGCCAGCTATCGCAAGGGGCTCGCTGATGTCGAAACCTTCTACCGGCAACAGATGATGAACTTCTTCGCACGCACTGTGATCGATGCGGACCAGGCGGCCCGTGGCGCGCATAAGTGGGTAGCGTTGGTGGGTAACAGCCACGCCAACGTGCACCAGGGCGTACCGGGGCTCGGCGAGTTGGAGGACGTTGTCGGTGTTCGCATCGAGGACGTGGAAACCGGCCAACCCAGGGGGATCGAGCCGGATCCCGGCTATGCAGCCACTGACAAAAGGCTGACGTCGGTCGAAATCAAAAATGACCTGCGCGTGCAGATGGACACGCCCCTGGACGTGCGCGTCGCCCAACAGCTGTCGCGCTACCTGCCGGAGGCTGGCATGTATATCCACCACGTCGAACCCGGTTATCCGATGTTTGTTGCTCGCGGCCGGGATGGATTTATCAACTGTGTGCTGATCCAGCATGATAAAGCGGGATATCTGGTTGACCGGCCGGAATGGAAGTCGGTCAGCGGCAAGCATTTCAAGACCCTCGAAGAGCTGAGCCGGGCACTCAAGTCCCGAGGAATGGTCGAGGTGACAGGCCCACGACTGTCTCCTGAACTGCCATCCAGCCCGGTACCCGCGTCCTATGCCAGCAACCTGTTGCTGGAAAGCGAGAGCATGAATACCCAGCCTGGGCGGTTTTTCCAGACCTATACCCTGCACTCGTCCGGCAGCCTGCCCAACCACGCCATCCTGATGAATGGCGTGGCCTACCATGTGCGCTTTGAGACCGCGATAAACGGGCCAGGTCACCTGGCGATTGTCGACCCGCTCAACCCCGACGGCTTCAACACCTCGCTGCCAGTGCGCTTGAACGCCCGCAACGAATGGGAACTCGTCGACAGCCCCGGCCTCAAGGGCGGCGGGGAAAACCAGAGCAAGCCGGCGGTCTCGATCGCCTCTCCTGCGGCAACCGCTGGGCCGTCCTCCTCCGTGCGCCCACAGCCATTCAGCGCGTACGGCATCTCGCCGGAAGTCCTGGCGGACCACCGGGTCTAGTTGTCGGCGAACGGGCGGGCGGCGTTGGCAGCAAGGCGTTCTTGAAGTCGCGTCACCAAAGTACTCGGCCCGACCGCCGCCGCCAGTGATGTACGCCTGCAATTGGAAACGCCCTGGCTGCATCCCGGCGAAAAAACCCTCGGCGAACAGTTGCCTGACGGATAAAACACAAAACCCCGGCACCAGGCCGGGGTTTTGTTATTCAGCGCTCACCTGCTACCGCAGGATCATTCCCACTCAATGGTCGCCGGCGGCTTGCTCGACACGTCATACGTAACGCGCGAAATACCTTCGATCTCATTGATGATGCGACCGCTGACAGTCTCCAGCAGTTCGTACGGCAGGTGTGCCCAACGGGCGGTCATGAAGTCGATGGTTTCCACCGCACGCAGGGCAACAACCCATGCGTAACGACGGCCATCGCCGACCACGCCAACCGATTTCACCGGCTGGAACACCACGAATGCCTGGCTGACCTTGTGGTACCAGTCGGCCTTGCGCAGTTCTTCGATGAAGATGTGGTCGGCGCGACGCAGCAGGTCGGCGTATTCCTTCTTCACTTCACCGAGGATCCGCACGCCCAGGCCCGGGCCCGGGAATGGGTGGCGGTAGACCATGTCGTACGGCAGGCCCAGCTCCAGGCCCAGACGACGGACTTCGTCCTTGAACAGTTCGCGCAGCGGTTCTACCAGCTTGAGGTTCATTTCCTCAGGCAGGCCGCCCACGTTGTGGTGGGACTTGATCACGTGGGCCTTGCCGCTCTTGGCGCCTGCCGACTCGATCACGTCCGGGTAGATGGTGCCCTGGGCGAGGTACTTGATGTTGTCCAGTTTGTTGGACTGGGCATCGAATACGTCGATGAAGGTGCGGCCGATGATCTTGCGCTTCTTCTCCGGGTCGGACTCGCCGGCCAGGTTGTTCAGGAACTGATCTTCAGCGTTGGCGCGGATCACCTTGACGCCCATGTTCTCGGCGAACATGGCCATCACTTGCTCGCCTTCGTGCAGGCGCAGCAGGCCGTTGTCGACGAAGACGCAGGTCAGTTGGTCGCCGATGGCCTTGTGCAGCAATGCCGCAACCACGGAGGAGTCAACGCCGCCGGACAGGCCCAGCAGGACGTTGTCGGTGCCGACCTGGGCACGCACGTTGGCGATGGCGTCTTCAGCGATCTTCGACGGGGTCCACAGGGCTTCGCACTGGCAGATGTCGAGGATGAAGCGCGACAGGATGCGACCGCCTTGCTTGGTGTGGGTCACTTCCGGGTGGAACTGCACGCCGTAGTAGCCGCGCTCGTCGTTGAACATGCCGGCGATCGGGCAGCTCGGGGTGCTGGCCAGGATGTGGAAGTCTTCCGGCATCTTGGTGACCTTGTCACCGTGGCTCATCCATACGTCGAGGCCGAACAGGCCATCGGCGTCGATGTGGTCTTCGATACCGTCCAGCAGGCGGCTCTTGCCGACCACGTCGACACGGGCGTAACCGAATTCACGCAGTTCGGAACCTTCAACCTTGCCGCCCAGCTGCTCGGCCATGGTCTGCATGCCGTAGCAGATACCGAAGACCGGCACGCCCAGGTCAAACACCGCCTGCGGGCAACGCGGGCTGTTGGCTTCGTGCACGGACTCGGGGCCGCCGGCGAGAATGACGCCTTTTGGAGCGAATTCGCGAATCGCTTCGTCGTCCATGTCGAACGGATGCAGTTCGCAGTACACGCCGATTTCACGCACGCGGCGGGCGATCAGCTGGGTGTACTGGGAACCGAAGTCGAGGATCAGGATGCGGTGGGCGTGAATGTCGAGGGCCATGAGATCAGTCTCGTCTAATGAATCAGAAACAACTCGGGGCTGAATAAGACAGCCCCGGTTACTTAACTATTTGCTGGAAGCATCAACCTACGCGGTAGTTTGGCGCTTCCTTGGTAATCTGTACGTCGTGGACGTGGGACTCGGCCATGCCGGCACCGGTGATCCGCACGAACTCAGGCTTGGTGCGCATTTCTTCGATGTCGGCGCTGCCGGTGTAGCCCATCGAGGAACGCAGGCCACCCATCAGTTGATGGATGATGGCGCTCAGGGTGCCCTTGTACGGAACACGCCCTTCAATGCCTTCCGGTACCAGCTTCTCGGCGCCCGCGGAGGAGTCCTGGAAGTAACGGTCGGAAGAACCTTGAGCCTGGGACATGGCGCCCAGGGAACCCATGCCACGGTAAGCCTTGTACGAACGACCCTGGAACAGTTCGATCTCGCCCGGCGCTTCTTCAGTACCGGCAAACATCGAGCCCATCATCACGCAGGAAGCACCGGCTACGATGGCCTTGGACAGGTCACCGGAGAAACGGATGCCGCCGTCGGCGATCAACGGTACGCCAGTGCCTTCAAGGGCCGCGGCGACGTTGGCGATGGCGCTGATTTGCGGCACGCCTACACCGGCCACGATACGGGTGGTGCAGATCGAGCCAGGGCCGATACCGACCTTGACCGCATCAGCACCGGCTTCGGCGAGGGCCTTGGCGGCAGCGCCGGTGGCAATGTTGCCGCCGATCACTTGCACTTCAGGGAAATTCTGTTTGACCCAGCGAACGCGGTCGATCACGCCTTTGGAGTGGCCGTGGGCAGTGTCGACCACCACCACGTCAACACCGGCAGCCACCAGGGCCGCTACACGGTCACCGGTGTCTTTACCGGTACCGACCGCAGCGCCTACGCGCAGACGACCTTGATCGTCCTTGCTGGCCAGCGGGTAAGCCTTGGCTTTTTCGATGTCGTTGACGGTCATCATGCCCTTGAGGGCGAATTTGTCGTCGACGATCAGTACGCGTTCGATGCGGTGCTTGTGCAGCAGTTCGCGCACATCGTTCTTGTCAGCGCCTTCCTTGACAGTAACGAGGCGCTCTTTAGGCGTCATCACTTCGCGGACGGTGACTTCAAGACGGTTCTCGAAACGCACGTCACGGGAAGTGACGATGCCGACCAGGTCGCCATCGTGCAGTACCGGAACGCCGGAGATGTTGTGCAGGCGGGTCAGGTCGAACAGGTCACGAACGGTGGCATCGGCCTCGATAGTGATCGGGTCCTTGACCACACCGGCTTCGTAACGCTTGACCTTGCGAACTTCGGCAGCTTGCTGCTCGATGGTCATGTTCTTGTGGATGATGCCGATGCCGCCTTCCTGAGCCATGGCGATTGCCAAACGGGCTTCAGTGACGGTGTCCATGGCAGCGGAAACCAGAGGAATATTCAGCTCGATGCCACGGGTTAGGCGGGTCTTGAGACTGACTTCGTTAGGAAGCACCTCGGAATAACCGGGCACTAGGAGAATGTCGTCGAATGTCAGAGCTTCTTGGCTGATACGCAGCATCGCGGGGGCTCCCGAGCGGGAAAATGGAAGCGCGCCATTATAGTCAGACACCCCCTCGGGTTCAATGTAAAACTCTGACAAACTTGGTAATACTGATAGATGGATGATTTTTGCAGCACTGATCGTTCCCACGCTCTGCGTGGGAATGCCGCTTTGGACGCTCCGCGTCCTGCAGGCGCTGCATGCCAGGGCGACGCGGAGCGTCACGGGAAGCGCTCCCACGCGGGAGCGTGGGAACGATCACATCGGGTCAAAGCTCGACTTTGACCCAACTCATCTTCTGGTCCAGCCAGTCGGCAAATTCGTCGATAAAACTCTGCTTGAACCCCGCCTCCGCCCAGTTATTGAAGATGAATCCCAGGTTGGAAAAGCCGCATTCCTGCAGGAACAGGAAGCCATTGATGTCGTCTTCATGCCCACACAACGGGCAGGTGAAGTTATCGGTGTGGCCGGGCATCCAGTCTTCCAGGCTTTCGAACAGGGCTTCGCCGACTTCCTTCAGGCATTCCGGGCAGCCGGCCTCTTCGAGAAAACCCTTGGCCGGGGTGTAGATGCAGCGCTTGTAGATAATTTCCAGGCCGTTGATCGGCTCGTTGAACGGCAGCGCGTCGGGGTGCAGCACCACGGCGCGGGCCCCGTCGGCCAGGGCGTAGCCCATGCGGTTGCCGGTGCGCCCGCAGGTGGTGAGTTCTTCCTTGACGATGTTCTTGCGCACCAGCCAACGCACAATCGCCCGGGCGCGGGGTTCGTGGACGGGCAAGGTGGAGATCTTGGGGACAAGGATACTTTGGGAGTTCATGGTGCCTGGGTGTCCTGCGGTGTGGCTTCTGACGCCTTCGCGAGCAAGCCCGCTCCCACATTCGACCGCACTCCTACAGGATAAATGCAGTCGAATGTGGGAGCGGGCTTGCTCGCGAAGAGGCCCTGAAGCCCGGCAGCTTAATCCCTGACACCCACAGGTCAAGTACTCAAGTAACGGGCAATCAAGGCAATGCCGCTGGCCAGCACCAGCCAGGTCACCAACCGCACGAACGCCTCGCGGGACATGCGCAGGGTCAACCGCCGCCCCGCCCACAGCCCGAGCGCCATGGCCGGCAACAGGCACACCGCCAACATCAACAAGGGTAGCTCGGCATACACGCCCGCGATCAGAAACAGGCTCAGGCGCACCACCGTGCTGCAACTGATCAACGCACTCTGGGTCGCCCGCGCGCCATCCTTGGGCAATCGGCTGTTGAGGTAGATCGCATACAGAAAGCCGCCACTGCCGAACAACGCGCCAAACAGCCCGCCGACAACCCCCATGGGAATCGCCCAGCCAGCTGCCATCTGCGTGGGCTTGGTCTTCACCGCCAGGCTGTAGATCGCATAGGCGCTGATAAACAGCCCCATCAGCAGCAGCAATAAATCGGAGTGCAGATTAAGCAGGAAGATCACCCCAAGGGTGCAGCCAATCGCCATGCACGGCAGCAGCCTGAACAACTCCGGCTTCACCACATCCCGCCGCGATTGCAGGAGGTTGCCGAAGGCCGCGACAAAATCCAGCAGCACCAGCAAGGGGATGATCTTCGACAGCGGCATGAACAGAATCAGGATCGGCCCCGCCACCAATGCGGTACCAAAGCCTGCAATGCCGAACACGATATACGCCAGGGCAATCGCCACGCCGATCACCAGCCAGTCCTCACCGCCAAATGACCAATGACTCAACAGCTCGACCGGACTCATGAGGTATTCCTTATTAGAGATGGCCATCACTTTAGCCATTGGCAAGCGTTGCGACTAATATCTTCAAAGCCCATCACTCATCTCGAAAAGGCATGACTTGTGATTTCCACCCGGCAATTGCGTTACTTCGTCGAAATCGCCGAGAGCGGCAGCTTCAGCGCAGCGGCCGAGCGGCTGTTTGTGGCGCAATCGGCACTGAGCCGGCAGATCAAGGAGCTGGAAAACCTGCTGCAAACGCCGCTGTTTGAACGCACTGCGCGCCAGCCGCGGCTGACGGCTGCAGGCGAGGCGTTTTATCCAAGGGCACGCAACCTGCTGGGCGAACTGCTCAAGGCCAGTGAGATGGCGACGCAAGTGGGCAGTGGCCAACTCGGTACCCTGCGCATGAGCCATTCGAGCACGGTGCCGATGAGTGGCCGCCTGCTGCGCGGCATCGGTGCCTGGCTGGAGCAATGCCCCGGCGTGTCGATGGACATCGCCAAACTGTCCTCCGAAGCCCAGTTGGAAGAAATCGCCGACGGTCGGCTGGAGGTCGGGCTGTTGCGCTTGCCGGTGCTGCGCCAGCGCGAAGGCGTGCGCATCGTGCCTTTATATAGCGAGCGACTGTTGCTGGCCGTGCCGCCGAGTCACCGGTTGGCCGGGCACACATCCGGTATCGATTTGGCGCAATTGAAGAACGAAGCGTTTATCTCGATCCCTCACCCCCAGCGCGGAGGGCTGAGTTACCTGTCAGCCGAGTTGTGCATGCGTGCAGGATTTTTCCCCAAGGCCGCCCGGGTGATGTCGCGCAAGACCACGCAGTTGCAGCTGATCCAGGCCGGATTCGGGATCGCCCTGCTGCCGGCGTCGATGCAGGACATCGCGCCGGTCAACATTCATTTTCTGCCCTTGGCCGATCCCGATTGCCAAAGCACCGTCGCCCTCGCCTGCCAGCAAACGCCGAGCGCGCTGGTGGAGCAGTTCTGTCAAACCCTGCACGAATGCCTATAAACTGCCGCCCATGATTAAAGATCCCTTTGCCCGTCTGGGCCTGGACCGCGAAGTCCTGACTGTCAGCCAGCTCAACGGCCGTGCGCGGGTGTTGCTGGAAGACGTGTTCACCAATATCTGGGTCGAAGGCGAGATCTCCAACCTCGCCCGCCCGGCCTCCGGCCACGTGTACTTCACCCTCAAGGACAGCGGCGCCCAAGTGCGTTGTGCGCTGTTCCGGCAGAACGCCGCCCGGGTGCGCCAGGCATTGAAAGACGGCCTGGCGGTGAAGGTGCGGGGCAAGGTCTCGCTGTTTGAGGGCCGTGGCGACTATCAGCTGATTCTCGACACGGTGGAGCCGGCCGGTGACGGCGCCTTGCGCCTGGCCTTCGACGCGCTGAAGGAAAAACTCAGCGCCGAAGGCCTGTTCAGTGCCGAGCGCAAGGTGCCGCTGCCCGCCCACCCAAGGCGCATCGGGATTATCAGCTCGCCCACCGGCGCGGTGATTCGCGACATCATCAGCGTGTTCCGCCGCCGGGCACCCAACGTGGAACTGACGTTGATCCCGACGGCCGTGCAAGGCCGTGAAGCGGTCGCGCAAATCGTCCGCGCACTGAAGCTGGCCGATGCACGGGGCTTCGACGCGTTGATCCTGGCCCGTGGCGGCGGCTCGTTGGAAGACCTCTGGTGCTTCAACGAAGAAGCAGTAGCGCGTGCGGTGGACGCCTGCGTGACGCCCATCGTCAGCGCCGTTGGCCATGAGACCGATGTGTCGATCAGTGACTTTGTCGCCGACGTGCGCGCCCCTACCCCTTCCGCCGCTGCCGAGCTGTTGGCGCCGGACTCCAGCCACCTGACTCGCCAGGTAGAGAATCTGCACCGTCGCCTGGTGATACTGATGCGCAACCGCCTGACCCACGACCGCCTGCGCCTGGAAGGCATGGCCCGTCGCCTGCGTCACCCGGGCGAACGCCTGCGCCAGCAAGCCCAGCGCCTCGACGACCTGGACATGCGCCTGCGCCGCGCCTTCGAGCGCAACCTGAATACCCGTCGTGAACGGCTGATCCGCCTGGAAACCCGCCTCGCAGGCCAACATCCAGGCCGTCAACTGGCCCTGCTGCGCCAACGCCTGGACAGCCTCGCCGAACGCCTGCCCCGCGCCATGCGCGAAGGCCTCAAGGCCCGTCGCCTGCAACTGCAAAGCCAGGTGCAGACGCTGCACGTGGTCAGCCCGCTGGCTACTCTCGGACGCGGCTACAGCATCCTGCTCGACGAACGCGGCCAGGCGATTCGCAATGCCGCGCAAACCCACACCGGCCAGCGTCTCACCGCGCGCCTCGGTGAAGGCCAATTGCAAGTGCGGGTGGAAGACAACCACCTGACGCCCGTCACCCTCTCGTTACTGGATTGATTGATGCCACGCTTTTTAAGTTTGTTGATGCTGCTGTGCCTGACCTTTAACGCCCATGCCGACAGCTACATCACCCGGCTGCTGAACAAGCCGGTGCCCGGTGGCGTCGCGGTGGTCGACCTCGGTACCTCGGCGACTGCACCCAAAGCCACCTACCTAAACCGGCCGGTGCTGGTGGTGAAGGAACAGAACAACTGGCTGGCGATTGTCGGTATCCCGCTGACGGTCAAGCCCGGTACCCAACGCATCACCAGCGGCAGCCAGAACCTGCCGTTTGTCGTGGGGTTCAAGAAGTACCCCGAGCAGCACATCACCCTGAAGAACAAAAGCCAGGTGAACCCGGACCCGGCGCAACTCAAGCGCATCGAAGGCGAGTTGGCGGTCCAGCTCAAGGCCTACCGCAGCTTCAGCCCGAACACGCCAAGCAACCTGCTGCTGGACAAACCGGTGAACGGGCCGCTGTCGAGCAAGTTCGGCGTGCGACGCTTCTTCAATGGCGAGGAGCGTAATCCGCATTCCGGCCTGGACTTTGCCGTAGGCGCCGGCACGCCGATCAAGACCCCGGCGGCGGGCAAGGTGATTCTGACCGGCAACTACTTCTTTAACGGCAACACCGTGTTTGTGGACCATGGCCAGGGCTTCATCAGCATGTTCTGCCATATGTCGAAGATTGACGTGAGCGTAGGCCAGCAACTGGCCCGTGGTGCGGTGGTGGGCAAGGTCGGTTCCACCGGCCGGGCGACCGGGCCGCATATGCATTGGAACATCAGCCTGAACGACGCACGGGTGGACCCGGCGATCTTTATCGGCGCATTTCAGCCCTGAACACTGCGCTGCACCCTCACCGGTGCGGCGTTCTTTGCTTACATTTCCCGCAGGAACCAACTCACTGTGAACCCTCACCCATCTGACGACTTACAAGGAGCGTAACGACGACATTCAAATACTGTGAGGTTTCCCTTATGTTTGATCGTGTCACAACGCCCACGCTGCCCCCCTCGCCCCAGCCCTCCGTTTTACTTACCGCCACCTCAACATCCGCCTTCACTCCTCCACTGCCGATCCCGCCCCCCACCGCGTCTCACTCGAACTCAGCGTCAAATGACCTGCCGTTGCCCAACTCGCCCGGAATACCGCCGGCCCGACGCTCAGCGCTCGCAATACATTTCAAAGTCAGCGCTCAGCAAGCCTTCATCACTGATCACGACAACCTCACGACCGCCATGCAACGGCTGCATAGCCAGCAACCGAACTTCAAGAGTTTCCAGCTGCAGCAACTGGCCACAATGTTTACCGGTCAGCCCCAACTCAATCCACCAGAGTTGACCTTCAAGCGCTGGATTCAACAGAGTGATGGCAGTATCAAGACACTCTCTGAGCAACCACTCCTGGATGCGCTGGATAAAAAGATTGCAGGGCTGGCGAGCAATACCGACGAAGACGCCAACGTACTGTCGGGCGTATTCACCCGAGTCAGCACCAGTGAACCGCCCACTTACATCAACACAACGCACTCGTTAAGCACCATCGCCCAGCGCATCACCGAGCAATACCCCGAGACGGTACGGAAATTCTGGACGACACCACGTCTATCAATCACAGACCCGCGTGTACCAAAGGCGCCACAGGACGAATTGCTGCACCTGCACAAGCAACAACTGTCGACACTGGCTGCGCTGCGTGCAAGCGATAGCACCCTGAGCCCGACCAGCAAAAAACTGATCGATACGGCACTGCAATACCCCACCTTGGCCGAACGCGAGCAGGTCTTTGCCAATGGCGCTCGCCCTGGTGTGTACCCGCTTACCCTGGATGACGGCACCGAACACGGTGCGTTACTCGCGGGCTGCTTTCTGATCACTCAAACGGATGGATCCTTTGCCAACCCACCGGCCTGGCCCAATGGCAGATCTCTGGCGCTCAACGATGCCAATGGCCCAGTCGTGCTGTACACACCCGGCGAAGGATTCGAGGAGTTCGCCACACCTGCCCAAGCACGCGAGGCGGTGGCGCAACGTCTGGATCAAGGCGGATCAAGTAAGGATTTGCTGTTGCAGACCCTGCCACTGTCTCTGCAAAACCGGCCTGATCCTCCCACCGGGGACGACCTGATGCTCAGCGCCCAGCCGCTGCGAGGAGACGTGCTGGCCGCAGGAGTACCCGAGATGCTCAAGCGCCAGCAGGCCGAGATCAACGCGAGTCTGGCCAAAACACCCGCCCAATCCACCCTCCCATTGCACAAGGCCATTGATGAGGCTGCCGACTGGTCCTATTTGCTTGACGGCAGCAATGCCGTGCTGGCCCGCAACCAGAAACTGGCCGAGAGCCTGCAACCCGAGTGGATGAAAAACCTGACTCCGGGTCAGGAAGCGTTCTATGCCTATCTGGAACAAGGCGAGGAAAAAAGCGCGAACGCACTGAATTCCCTGCTTGAGACGATTCCCTCACTGGCTACCTTCGCCCGAGACCGGATGAACGCAGCGATAACACAGCTATACCCGACGGCAGAGGTGGATGCCGATCAGTTGATGGTCCAAGCGCAAACCAGAACCCGGATTCATACGGGCCGGCCAGGTCCCGCTCAAGAGCCATCAGTCGCACACACACGCCTGTCGCTGGCCGATCTTGCCCTGAAAAACCCAACCGGGTTCCCCACGGGCGAACCTTCCGGATTTACGCAGATCACGTTCAAACTGCCGCTGGTCGACAGGCAGGGCAACCCGATACTGGGCACTGACGGCAATCGGGTAGTCCTGGACACCCATCAGCTCAAAGCATTGGTCAATACGGCCGATGTAGGCGGCGAATACACCCGCCTGCTGAAGAAGGAACTGGCGACGGACGCGACGTCGGGGCCCGCCGCGGAAAGACGCAAGGCCTGGAAAACCAGCCAGACGAACCAGATGTATAAAGAGTTGCTTCTCTCGGAGTTCAACCCTGCTGCCTATAAGACTGAGGCGAAAGAAGACAAAAACACCAAACGCGCAGAGCAATGGGTCGCGGCCGTGGTGTACCACCCAGACCCGGCCAACCGCCCATCCGTCGACGGCCAGCCCATCGTCGCCCATACCCTCCTCCAAAGGGGCTTGCCCGTACAGGGCGTCATGGTGATTGCCAACGGCACAGACCCAGAGCGGGTGTTGTACACGCCGGATGCGCCCGACGGTTTGAGCTTCCGCGAACTGGCAGACCAAAACGCACTCAACACCCTGCTGGATAAAAACGAATGGAAGCTCTACACCGCGAACCGGAAGTCGCCAGTCAATAAGGATGACGTCGCCAAGGCAAGGGACGCGCTCAAACAGCAAGCCAGCGCTCTGGGCACCAATCCGGCCGCCACCATCGAAGCATTCGTCAAGACTCTCAAGCTTACGGGCGCCTCCAATACCCTCACACCCATAACCGGCAACGTTCAGGATGCGTTGTACAAACAAAAGGTACAGCTACTGGTCGATAAAGCCGACCACCAGTCAGTCAGCAGCGCTGAAGTGGCGGCGCAATCGACAGCAAACAAGATCCAGTTCGGCATTGAAGTCGCTACGATATTCCTCGACCTGCTACCGGTATTGGGCAAAGGCGTGTCCACAGCTGCCCGGCTAGGAAAGGCCGGGGTAACAGCGCTGCGTGCCAACGCAAGGGTACTGCCCAAACTGATCAAGCATCCGGCGCTGGCGCGCGCGATCTATGCTGATTTTGCGACCTCGGCGACGGGCATCCCGGTGATTCGCACCTCGCAACTACGACCGGAGGTAAAGCTCCCCATGCTCACAGCACCGCCGCCGTTGGTGATCCCGCCACCGGCGCCAAGCTCGAGCCGCTCGCACGTCGTCACGACGAGCACTCCACCAGCAGCACCACTCTCAAGTACAGGCCGTGACCTGAGCCGCTATGCCGTGCCGGATAGGCTGATCCAGGGGCGCCCGCTGCGGCCGGACGGCACTTACAACGTCGGCGACCATTGGTATGTGCGCTTTACCGACAACACCGGGGTGAACAAGGTGTACCAGATCGATTCGGCATTTCACGCACGCAGCGGACGGGTCAATATCGTCGACCCGAATGCCGCGTCAACGGCGCCCAAAAGCAGCAAAATCGTGGCCTCCGTGCAATCCGGAGGAGAAGGCGAATGGCGGCTCAACGAACTACCGGGAGGAGTAAAGCAATTACCCGAAACCGAGTATGTCAGCCGCAGCAAAGGGCGGCTGATCGAGACCGATTTCACTGAAAAAGGTCTGCCCGTCGCCAGGCTTTGGTTCAGGCGGGATGCCCAGCGCTTCTATCAGAACATGGTCGCAGGCGGACAAATGCCGCCACGTCCGCCTCGTCTTGCGCTTGAGCCCGGCGCATCGCCCGCCGATCTCTTTCGTGAAGGTTTTAAAACCAATGACGTGGTCGTACTCGGTGAGCTTCACACCGAAATCGCCAGCTTCCAACTGATCAAAGAGAATATGCAGACCCTTAAAGAAGCCGGCGTCACTACCCTCGCCCTTGAAAATGTCGAGTACAACGCTGCGGGCGCAGTCGTCGATGTGGGCATGGGCAATGGCCGACCAGCGGGAGCATCGCCAACACTTTCCGAGTTGTATGACCTTGCTCGTGAACACGGCATAAAGATTAAACCCCTCGACCATCATTATCTGACCCGACGCTCGGATATGGCAGATTTCTACAAAAACGTCGGAGACAACGATCGGGGCATTACTCGCCTGCAGGAGTTCAACTACTACGCCACGCGCATGCTGCAAAACCGCCAGCCAGGCGAAAAGGTGCTGGCCGTGGTCGGCAGGTCTCATATGAACACGGCCCGCAACGTTCCAGGAGTGGCCGAACTCACGGGCGGAATAGGAGTAGGCGTCTACCCGGCAACAACAACCGACAAAAGCATTGCCATCAGTGGCCCTTCAATCCGCCGAGACGCCGGAGCCAGCGTAGCGAATAACCATACGGCCGGTGACTACCAGATTTTCCAGAAAGTCACTTGAGGCGATCCAGGGACGCATGGGCGAATTCATCACCATTGCGTCCCACCGCACAAGCACTCGATGCTGATACACCTCGCCCTTTTAAATTGCAAAGCCGTGTAAAGCGGCGCAACAAACAAAACCATTTTTCACAAAAACAACAATAAATATCCCTAAAACTGGATTTCTGAAGAAATCCTATCAATTTTTCCAGAACCCTTGCCATCTCCGCTGGCCACGATTAGGGTTGGACCTATGAAAACCTCTCACACCCTCATTCAGCTCCGCCAGCACCGCAGCCTGTGCCTCGTCAGCGCACGACTGCCAGGCTGAATCGATCTGCCTCGTCTTCCGCTTTTCCCCCAATAACAGTTTTACGGCAGGCCGCCTTTTTTCGGCCCTTAAACAAAGGATTTCCCGATGAGCATGCTCAAAGACCCGTCTTCGAAATACCGCGCGTTCCCGACCATTGATATCCCGGACCGCACCTGGCCGTCGAAGACCATCACCGCCGCGCCGATCTGGTGCAGTTCCGACCTGCGCGACGGCAACCAGTCGCTGATCGAACCGATGGACGCGGTGAAAAAGCTGCGCTTCTGGAAGACCCTGGTCGCCGTCGGCGTGAAGGAAATCGAAGCCTCCTTCCCTGCTGCATCGCAAACCGATTTCGACTTCGTGCGTACCCTGATCGAAGACAATCACATCCCCGAGGACACCACTATCCAGGTGCTGACCCAGGGCCGTGAAGACTTGATCGCACGCACCTTCGAATCCCTGCGCGGGGCGAAGAAAGCCATCGTTCACTTGTACAACGCTACGTCGCCGTCGTTTCGCCGCATCGTGTTCAACCAGGACAAGGACGGCATCAAGGCCATCGCGGTCAACGCGGCCAAGCTGTTCGTCAAATACGCCGCCCAGCAGCCGGAAACCCAGTGGACCTTCGAATACTCGCCAGAGACTTTCAGCGCCACCGAGCTTGAGTTCGCCAAGGAAGTCTGTGACGCGGTGATCGAGGTCTGGAACCCGACGCCTGAGCACAAGGTGATCCTCAACCTGCCGGCTACCGTCGAGTGCGCCACCCCGAACATCTATGCCGACCAGATCGAGTGGTTCGGTCGCCATATCAACCGTCGTGACAGCGTGATCATCAGCCTGCACACCCACAACGACCGTGGCACCGGCGTGGCCGCTACCGAATTGGGCCTGATGGCCGGCGCCGACCGTGTCGAAGGCTGCCTGTTCGGCAACGGCGAGC
This sequence comes from Pseudomonas sp. TH34, assembly GCF_016650865.1. Taxonomy (NCBI): domain Bacteria; kingdom Pseudomonadati; phylum Pseudomonadota; class Gammaproteobacteria; order Pseudomonadales; family Pseudomonadaceae; genus Pseudomonas; species Pseudomonas sp. TH34. The sequence goes on along the minus strand of NZ_JAEKFB010000020.1, from coordinate 413,226 downwards.
GTACCGGTAACGTCGACCTGGTGACCGTGGCGTTGAACATGTACACCCAGGGCCTCGACCCTCAGTTGGACTTCTCCGACATCGACGGCATCCGCAAAGTCGTCGAAGAGTGCAACCAGATCCCGGTTCACCCGCGTCACCCGTACGTCGGCGACCTGGTTCACACCGCCTTCTCCGGCTCCCACCAGGACGCCATCCGCAAGGGCTTCACCCAGCAGAAAGACGACGCCCTGTGGGAAGTGCCGTACTTGCCGATCGACCCGGCGGACATCGGCCGCAGCTACGAGGCAGTGATTCGTGTCAACAGCCAGTCGGGCAAAGGCGGCATCGCCTACCTGCTGGAGCAGGAATACGGCATCAGCTTGCCGCGCCGCATGCAGATCGAGTTCAGCCAGGTGGTACAGGCCGAAACCGACCGTGTAGGCCTGGAGATGACCGCCTCGCAGATCTACAGCTTGTTGCAGCGTGAATACCTGCAAGCCAACATTCCTTACGCGCTGGTCAGCCATCGCTTGCAGGAAGAGAACGGCAACAGCTCGGTGGAAGTTGAAGTCTCCGGCAAGGGCCAGGGCGAAACCAACCTGCGCTGGCACGGCAAAGGCAACGGCGCCCTGGAAGCGCTGGTGGCCGGCCTGCCGATTGGTGTTGAGATCATGGACTACAACGAACACGCGATTGGTGCCGGCACCAATGCCAAAGCCGCTGCTTACATCGAGCTGCGGGTGAACGGTGAACGTCCGGTGCACGGCGTGGGCATTGATGAGAACATCACCACGGCGAGCTTCAAGGCAGTGTTCAGCGCGCTGAACCGCTCGTTGAGCCAGCTGGAAGCGAAAGCGGCGTAAACACTGACCGCTGAAATGCAAAAGGCCCCGGGATGAGAATCCAGGGGCCTTTTTATTGGAATTTGTGGTGATTTTAAGGGCCTCTTCGCGAGCAAGCCCGCTCCCACATTTTGACCGCGTTCTTTCAGGTAGCGCAGGACGAATGTGGGAGCGGGCTTGCTCGCGAAGGCAATCTATAAGGCGGCGAAAATCCTTCAGGTGAACTCAAAGCTGTCCGCATCCAGGTTCGCCGGGAAGCGTGTGCGGTACTCCGCCAATTCCGCTGCATCCAGGCACACCTGGAACACGCCGTCCGCCTCCCCTGCGCTCAGCAGGCTTTCGCCCTGGAAGTCCACGACCTGGCTGTCGCCGGTGTAGGCAAAACCCTTCCCGTCCGTGCCCACCCGATTTACCGCCGCCACGTAGCACAGGTTTTCAATGGCCCGTGCCGGCAACAAGCGGTTCCAGTGCTGACGCCGAGCGCCCGGCCAATTGGCGGTGTACAGCAGCAAGTCAGTGTCCTGGGCGTCACGGCTCCACACCGGGAAGCGCAGGTCGTAGCAAATCAACGGACGAATCCGCCAGCCCTTGAGTTCGAACTGCACCTGGCGTTCGCCGGGGGTGTAGTGGTCGTGCTCACCGGCCATGCGGAACAGGTGACGCTTGTCGTAGTGCAGCACCTCGCCATCCGGGCGCGCCCACAGCAAGCGATTGCGGTGGCTGCCGTCGGCGGCCTGGATGATCACGCTGCCGGTGATCACCGCGTTGTACTTCTTCGCCTGGGCCTGCAGCCATTGATGAGTGGGGCCGTTTTCAGGCTCGGCGAGGGTTTCCGATTCCATCGAGAAACCGGTGGTGAACATCTCCGGCAACACGATCAGGTCGGCGCCCTGGGCCTGGTCCAGCAGCAGTTCGAAATGCTCCAGGTTGGCCTGGCGGTCGTGCCAGGCCAGGGTGGTTTGCACCAGGGCAATGTTCAGGTTGGGCAGTGCACTCAGATCACGCATAGTTTCTCGGCTGCTTGACGCAGCGTCTCCTCGCGTTTGGCAAAGCACAGTCGCACCAGGCGCTGGCCTTGCGGTGGGTTCTGGTAGAACACCGAGACCGGGATAGTCGCCACGCCATGTTCGCGGGTCATCCACAGCGACATGGCGACGTCATCCAGGTCCGGGCGAATCTGTGAGTAATCCACCAGTTGGAAGTAAGTTCCGGCCACCCGGGTAAAGCTGAAACGCGATGGTTCCAGCAGATCGCAGAACAGGTCGCGCTTGGCTTGATAGAAAGCCGGCAATTCCTCTACGTGTTCCGGGTGTTCGGCCATGAAGTCTGCCAAAGCGTACTGCAATGGGGTCACGCCGCAAAAGTTGACATATTGATGCACTTTGCGCAGCTCGGCGCTGAGGGCCGGAGGCGCAACCACGTAGCCGGTTTTCCAGCCGGTGACGTGGTAGGTCTTGCCGAAGGAGCTGACCACGAAGGCGCGCTGGTACAGCTCTTCGTGGGCCAGCACGCTGACATGGGGCACTCCGTCGAAGACCAGATGCTCGTAGACCTCGTCGCTGACCAGGTAGATGTCGCGGTCGCGGATCAACTCGGCCAACTGGTCCAGCTCGGCACGGCTGATCAAGGCACCCGTAGGGTTGTGCGGGCTGTTGAGGATGATCATGCGGGTGCGCGGGGACAGCGCCGCCTTGATCTGTTCGAAGTCGAGGGAGAAGTCATTCAGGCCCAACTGCACATGTATGCAGCGACCACCCGCCAGCTCAACCGAGGGCTCATAGCTGTCGTAGGCCGGATCGAACACGATCACCTCATCACCGCTGCGGATCACAGCCTGGATCGCGCAGAAGATCGCTTCAGTCGCGCCTGGGGTGATGGTCACTTCGCTGTCGGCATTCACCGTGGCGCCATAGCTGCGGGCGATCTTGGCCGCTACTTGCTGACGCAGTACCGGCAGACCGGTCATGGGCGCGTATTGGTTATGGCCAAGGGCAATGTGCTTGCCCACCGCATCGAGCAAACCCTGAGGCCCATTGAAGTCGGGAAAGCCTTGGGACAGGTTGAGCGCACCGGTTTCGGCGGCGAGTTGCGACATGGTGGTGAAGATGGTGGTGCCGACATTCGGCAGCTTACTGGTGATCATCGGTGCGCCCCTTGCGGTGAGCCCCAAGTTTTAAGCTGCATGCCACGAAGGGTCAACCGCCAGGCACAAAAAAGGGCTCTTAAAGAGCCCTTTTTCAACCGATCAGGATCAGCGCTTGTCGCGGCGCTTTTTGTCGGCTTTCTTGTGGTGCGTCATCATCCGACGCTTTTTGTTGACCTGGCGGTCGGTGAGGCTGTTCTTGTTACCTTCGTACGGGTTCTCGCCACCCTTGAACTCGATACGGATCGGCGTACCGACCAGTTTCAAGACACGGCGATAGGTGTTTTCCAGGTAACGCACGTAGGACTTCGGCACCTTCTCCAGCTGGTTACCGTGAATCACGATAATCGGCGGGTTGGCACCACCCAAGTGAGCGTAACGCAGCTTGATCCGACGGTTGTTGACCATCGGCGGCGCGTGCTCGCTGACCGCATCTTCCAGAATCTGGGTCAGGCGGTTGGTCGGCCAGCGGGTAACCGCGGACTTGAACGAGTTCTGCACCGAAGCGTAGAGGTTGCCCACGCCGGTACCGTGCAGTGCCGAGATAAAGTGGATATCGGCAAACTCGACGAAGAACAGACGACGCTGCAGCTCGACCTTGACGTAGTCGCGCTCGCTCGGCGTCATGCCGTCCCACTTGTTGATCGCAATCACCAGGGCGCGACCGGCTTCCAGGGCAAAGCCCAGCAAGTTCAGGTCGTGGTCTACCACGCCTTCGCGGGCATCCATGACGAAGATCACCACGTTGGCGTCTTTGATCGCCTGCAGGGTTTTCACCACGGAGAACTTTTCAACTTCCTCGTGGATCTTGCCGCGCTTGCGCACACCGGCGGTGTCGATCAGCGTGTACTTCTCGTCGTTACGCTCGAACGGGATGTAGATACTGTCGCGCGTGGTGCCGGGCTCGTCGTAGACGATTACCCGATCTTCACCGAGCATACGGTTGACCAGGGTCGACTTGCCGACGTTCGGACGGCCGATGATCGCGATCTTGATACCGTCTTTTTCGCTTGGGCCAGGAATGCGCTTGGCTTCCTCGCCTTCGGCAACGATTTCTTCTTCGCCTTCGACTTCATCCACGTCATCACGCGGGAAGTCGCGCAGCGCGATTTCCAGCATCTGGGTGATGCCGCGACCGTGGGCACCGGCGATCGGGATCGCGTCGCCCAGGCCCATCGGGCTGAACTCGGCACGGGCCATTTCAGGATCGATGTTGTCGATCTTGTTGGCCACCACATAGGAACACTTGTTGCGCTTGCGCAGGTGCTCGCCAATCATCTGGTCAGCAGCGGTGTAGCCCGCGCGGGCGTCCACCAGGAACAACACGACATCAGCTTCTTCAATGGCCAGCAGCGACTGCTCGGCCATCTTTTCGTCCATGCCATGCTCGTCACCGGAGATACCACCGGTGTCGACAATAATGTAGGAGCGCCCTTGCCACTTTGCCTCACCGTATTGGCGATCACGGGTCAGACCGGACAAGTCGCCGACAATGGCGTCGCGAGTCCTGGTCAGGCGGTTGAACAAGGTGGACTTGCCGACGTTCGGTCGGCCCACCAGGGCGATTACGGGAACCATGCGGCTCTCCACTTCGTTATTTCAGAAAATACAAAAGCCGCTGCAAGGCAGCGGCTGGTGCTCGGGGCAGCATATTCAAATGCCGCATGCCCCGCCGAAGCGGGGCCGCCTGGGTGTTACCCCAAGCATAGTCAAACCATTACTTGATGGTCAGCGCTTCCAGTTTGCCGCTGTTGCCATACACGTAAAGCATGTTACCCACTACCAGCGGACGGGCACGCAGGCCGTCACTGTCGATACGTTCGCGACCGACGAAGCGACCGTCCACCTGGCTCAGCAGGTGCAGGTAGCCTTCAAAGTCGCCTACCGCTACGTAGCTGGAGAACACTTCCGGTGCCGACAACTGACGGCGAGCCAGGGAGTCGTTGCTCCACAATGCAGTGGTGGAACGCTCGTCGACACTTTCAACGGTGCCAGACGCCAGGCTTACGTAGACGCTGCCAAACCCTTGGGCGACACCGGCGTAGCTGGAAGCATCACGCTGCCAGTTGATCCGGCCGCTTTGCACGTCCAGCGCCGCGACGCGGCCCTGGTAAGTGGCGACGTAGAGGGTATCACCCGACAGCAGCAAGCCACCGTCGATGTCTACTACGCGGTCCAGTTCCGAACGACCCTGAGGAATTGCAACCCGGGTTTCCCAGGCCGGCACGCCGTTCTGGGTGTCCAGGGCGACCACTTTACCGGTCGACAGGCCTGCCAGTGCGAGGTTGCTGGTCACAACCGGACCGCTGGTACCGCGCAAGGTCAGGACCGCCGGCGTGCTGTCGTACAACCAGCGCTGGTTACCGGTGGCGGCGTCGAGGCCGATCACACGGTCATCCTGGGTTTGCACGACAACGATGTCACCGTTGGTAGCCGGTGGCGAGAGCACTTCACTGGTCACGCGAGCGCGCCATTTCTCTTCACCGGTGCTCTCGTCCAGCGCCACCACGTCGCCTTTCAGCGTGCCGAGCAGCACCATGCCGGAACCCACGCCTACGGCGCCAGACACAGGCAGTTCGAGATCTTTCTTCCATTTGACGTCGCCGTTCATGCGATCCATGGAGACCACAACGCCGGTGGAGTCAGCAGCGAAAATGGTGTCGCCGTCGATAGCCGGAACCATCAGGTTGTAGAGATCGCCCTGACCGTCACCAATGGAGCGGCTCCACTGCTTTTGCAGGACCACTTCTTCCTTGAAGCTGGTCAGCTCGGCCGGAGGCAGTTCTTTTTTGCTGTTGCTGCTGCAACCCGCGGCCAAAACGGCCAGAGCCAGCAATGCTGCATGTTTCCAACGGATCACGTCACGCATCCCCTTTGGCCAAGTCGTCGAGCTTGATTTGTAAGCCACCGACCGCCGCTTCATCAGACAGCGCCGCCTTGGCTTTTTGGTACGCAGCATTGGCTTCGTCGGTACGACCCAATTGGACCAGGAGGTCGCCCTTGAGCTCTTCACGAGTGGCCAGGAATGCCTTGTCAGCATCGCCGTCGAGCAGTTTCAGTGCGTCGTCGGCCTTGTTCTGTGCCGCGAGTACCTGAGCCAGACGCTGACGTGCGATTTCACCCAGTGTCGGGTTGGCCGGCTTGTCGGTGATGGCTTTCAGCTCGGAGGCTGCGTCATCCAGCTTGCCATTGTCGACCGCAACTTTTGCGACGAACAGGCTGCCGTATTGCGCGTAGGTGCTACCGCCGAACTCGCTCTTCAGCTTGCCGGCCAGGTCTGCAACCTGGGCAAGGTCAGGCTTGCCGTTTGGCGTCAGCGTGGTTTCCAGCAATTGCTGATAGATAATCGAGGCGCCTTGCGACTGGTTAGCCTGATACTTGTGCCAGGCTTGCCAGCCGAACACCACTACTAAAGCCAGCAGGCCGCCAGTGACCAGGGGCTTGCCGTTGCGCTGCCACCAGTCTTTGAACTCGGCCAGCTGGTCATCATCAGTACTCGACACCCCAATACTCCTTAATCGCTAAATCGGCTGTTTGACAGCTTCAACCCTGCACGATGCAGGTGGCCAGGTGCGCTGCAAGCGCATCAAAGGCAATGCTTTGTTGTTCACCCTGACCACGCAGGGGTTTGAAACTTACCACTTGCTGGGCCAATTCATCATCACCCAGGATCAGTGCATACAACGCACCGCTCTTGTCGGCTTTCTTGAACTGGCTTTTGAAGCTGCCGGCGCCGGCATTGACTTGCAGGCGCAGGTTCGGCAGTTGATCGCGCAGCTTCTCGCTCAGGGCCAGGGCAGCCAGTTCGGCCGCCTCGCCAAAGGCACAGAAGTACACGTCCACCTGACGGGAAATTTCTTCGGGGACCTGCTCCAGGGTTTCCAGCAGCAGGATCAGCCGTTCGATGCCCATGGCGAAGCCAACACCGGTGGTCGGCTTGCCGCCCATCTGCTCGACCAGGCCGTCGTAACGGCCACCGGCACACACGGTGCCCTGGGCGCCGAGCTTGTCAGTGACCCACTCGAACACGGTCTTGCTGTAGTAATCGAGGCCACGCACCAGTTTCGGATTGATGACGTATGGAATACCGGCGGCATCCAGACGAGCCTTGAGGCCCTCGAAGTGGATGCGGGACTCGTCGTCCAGGTAGTCGGCCATTTTCGGCGCGTCCACGAGTACGGCCTGGGTCTCGGCGTTCTTGGTGTCCAGTACCCGCAGCGGGTTGGTTTTCAGGCGGCGCTGGCTGTCTTCGTCCAGCTTGTCCAGGTGGGCCGACAGGAATTCCACCAGGGCTTCGCGGTAGCGGCCCCGGGATTCGCTGGTGCCCAGGCTGTTGAGTTCAAGCTTGACCGCGTCGCGGATGCCCAGCATGCCCCACAGGCGCCAGGTCAGCACGATCAGCTCGGCGTCGATGTCCGGACCGTCGAGGTTGAACACCTCCAGGCCGATCTGGTGGAACTGGCGGTAACGGCCTTTCTGCGGACGCTCGTGGCGGAACATCGGACCGATGTACCAGAGCTTCTGCGGCTGACCGCCGCCGGTGAGGCCATGCTCGAGCACCGCACGCACGCACGCGGCAGTGCCTTCCGGACGCAGGGTCAGGGAGTCGCCGTTGCGGTCTTCGAAGGTGTACATCTCTTTTTCAACGATGTCGGTCACTTCACCGATGGAGCGCTTGAACAGCTCGGTGAACTCGACGATCGGCATGCGGATCTGCTTGTAACCGTAGTTATCCAGCAGGCGCGCGACAGTGCCCTCGAAGTAGCGCCACAGGGGCGTCTGCTCAGGCAGGATGTCGTTCATGCCACGAATGGCTTGCAGAGACTTGCTCACATCTAATCCTTAAATTCGTTCTTAGCCGCGCGCGATCAGCGCTGCGTCAGCCGCAACCTTTTCGGCCGCTTTCTGGCGGATCAGCCGTTCCAGCTCATCCACCAGATTGTCATTCGTCAGTTTCTGCGACGGCTTGCCGTCGATGTAAATCAGGTTTGGCGTACCGCCGGTCAGGCCCACATGGGCTTCTTTGGCCTCACCCGGCCCGTTGACCACACAACCAATCACCGCAACATCCAGCGGCACCAGCAGGTCTTCGAGGCGTACTTCCAGTTCGTTCATGGTTTTCACCACGTCGAAGTTCTGCCGCGAGCAGCTCGGGCAGGCAATGAAGTTGATGCCACGGGAACGCAAATGCAGGGATTTGAGAATGTCGTAACCGACTTTCACTTCCTCTACCGGGTCTGCCGCGAGGGAGATGCGAATAGTATCGCCAATCCCGTCGGCCAGCAGCATACCGAGACCCACCGCAGATTTCACTGTGCCTGAGCGTAAACCGCCGGCTTCGGTGATACCCAGGTGCAGTGGCTGGACGATTTCCTTGGCCAGCAGGCGGTACGCTTCTACCGCCATGAACACGTCGGAAGCCTTTACGCTGACCTTGAAGTCCTGGAAATTCAGGCGCTCAAGGTGTTCGACGTGGCGCAACGCGGACTCCACCAGTGCTGCCGGAGTCGGCTCGCCGTATTTCTTTTGCAGGTCTTTTTCCAGGGAACCGGCGTTGACGCCGATGCGGATGGGAATCCCGCGATCACGGGCGGCATCCACCACGGCGCGAACCCGGTCTTCACGACCGATGTTGCCCGGGTTGATCCGCAGGCAGTCGACACCCAGTTCGGCCACGCGCAACGCGATCTTGTAGTCGAAGTGGATATCGGCGACCAGCGGAACCTTGACCAGTTGCTTGATGCGGCCAAAGGCTTCGGCAGCGTCCATGTCAGGTACGGAAACCCGCACGATGTCGACGCCCGCCGCTTCCAGGCGATTGATCTGGGCGACAGTGGCCGCCACGTCATTGGTGTCGCTGTTGGTCATGCTTTGTACTGCAATGGGGGCATCGCCGCCCACCGGCACCGAGCCGACCCAGATCTTGCGCGATACGCGACGTTTGATTGGAGATTCGCCGTGCATGACTTTATTGTCCCAACTTCAGGCGAGCAGTCTCGCCACTGGTGAACGGCGCCACGTCCACAGGCTGGCCGTTGTAGGCCACTTGCGCGCCACGGGCAAAGCCCAGACGCAGCGTCAAAGGAGGCTTGCCGCCCTGGTCAAGTGTATCTCCCTTACGCTTCAGACCACTGAACAGCACTTTGCCGTTGCCATCGGAGACTTGCGTCCAGCAGTCAGCGACGTAGGTAATTTGGACTCGGCCATCACCGGCGATAAGCGCTGGGGTGGTTGGCGCGGAAATCGCCGGGGCGGCTGGCGTATGAGCCGGAGCAACTGGCGTCGCGGCGACCACTGGAGCGGGAGCGACAGGAGTCGTGGCAGGTGCAGTAGCCGCGTCAGTAGCAGGCTGCTCGGCGCTCGGCTCTGCCTCAGGCGCCGCCTGGCCCTGGGCCACGGCCTGGTCTTCCGGCTCATCCAACGGATGAATCTGGGTGGTGCCGTCGGCGCTTTCGACTTCGACGTGCTCCATGGCGTTGGTGGACAGATCCTTGCCACGTTGGGAGGTCTGATCCTGCCACCATACAAAACCACCACCGATCACGGCGATCAGCAGCAACAGGCTGACAATTCGCAATATCGTGTGGGAAACGCGCACAGGCTCTTCAATGCGCCCCAGGCCATGGACATTGCTGCCCTGGGAATCGGTACCGGTGATCTGGTCGAATTCCTGGACCAATGCGGCCTGGTCGATACCAAGCAACTTGGCATAGGCGCGGATATAGCCGCGGGCAAAGGTATGCCCTGGCAGCTTGTCGAACGCGCCAGCTTCAAGGTTGCCCAATGAAGTCGTGGTCAAATTGAGCTTGAGGGCCACTTCTGCCAGCGACCAACCATTGCTTTCGCGGGCCTGACGCAAGGTCTCGCCTGGGTTTCCACGATTAGCTGCTACAACTTCCGGGTGCGCCGCTTTCATCATTGCTCCGACAGGTATTGCTGATATTCCGGCGTACCGGGATAGAGTCGTTCGAGTTGCTGGCCAAAACGTGCGGCCTTGTCGCGTTCTTCATGAACCGTCGCCAGGCGCACACCGAGCAATAGACTACGTGCATTTTGCCCGCTCAGCAGGCTAAAACGCTCGTAATAGTCACGTGCCGGCACATAATGCCTGTCTTCGAAGGACAACTCAGCCATTTCGAGCAAGGCTCGAGGCTGGCGCTGGTTCAGGTGCAGGGCCTTTTCCAGTTGCTGGCGGGCGGTGTCGCGCTGGCCGAGAAGCATTGAGGTCACCCCAAGATTCTCGAAAACCCGCGAGCGCTCAGGATAGAGGGTATCGGCCGCAGCCTGCTGGAAATATTCGGACGCCTGTTGATAACGTTTCTGCGCAAACAAAAAACTGCCGTAATTATTCAGCAGTCTTGGGTCGCCAGGACGTATGGCCAGGGCCTTTTGGAAATATTGATCGGCCAATTCAGGCTCGGCCTGGGCCTGGAACACCAAGGCCAACGCAGCATTGGCGTCTGCGTCGCTGCCATCCAGTTCAAGGGCCTTCTTCAGCGGCACCTTGGCCTGTTCGGCCATCCCTTGCTGCAAGTACCCCAAGCCCAACTGCACATAGGCAGCACGCGCCTCGTCACGGCCCTTGCCGGTTTGCAACGGGCTGTCATGGCCCGATGAAACACAGCCAGCCGCAAGGCTGGCAACAAGCAAAAGCAGCGCAAGGCGCAAGGGCATAGAGATCCTCTCTCAGGTTCGAGTCGCGGCGCTTTGCGGCATATCGTCGGCGGCACTCAGTTCACGCACGGCGATATAACGTTCGCTGCGACGGGTGCGATCCAGCACCTGTCCTACCAATTGGCCACATGCCGCATCGATGTCTTCGCCGCGGGTGGTGCGCACGGTGACATTGAAGCCTGCATGGTGCAGTTGATCCTGGAAACGGCGGATGGCGTTGTTGCTCGGCCGCTCGTAGCCAGAATGGGGAAACGGGTTAAACGGAATCAGGTTGATCTTGCACGGTACGTTCTTGAGCAACTCGATCATCTCGACCGCATGCTCGACCTTGTCGTTGATGTCCTTGAGCATGGTGTACTCAATGGTCAACACACGTTTCTCACCCAAGGTCGCCATATAACGCTGGCAAGATTCGAGCAGCATCTTAAGCGGATACTTCTTGTTGATCGGCACCAATTGGTTACGCAATGCGTCATTCGGTGCGTGCAGCGACAACGCCAGGGAGACGTCGATGTGCTTGGCCAGCTCATCGATCATCGGTACCACGCCGGAGGTCGACAGGGTCACGCGGCGCTTGGAGATACCGTAGCCCAGGTCGTCCATCATCAAATGCATGGCCGCAACAACGTTGTCGAAGTTCAGCAGCGGCTCACCCATGCCCATCATCACCACGTTGGTGATGGCACGGTCGGCGGTCGCCGGGATGCTGCCGAACGATTTATTGGCAATCCACACCTGGCCGATGACTTCGGCTGCGGTGAGGTTGCTGTTGAAACCTTGCTTGCCGGTGGAGCAGAAACTGCAGTCCAGGGCACAGCCTGCCTGGGACGAAACGCACAGAGTGCCGCGCTTGCCCTGGGGAATGTAAACGGTCTCGACGCAGCTGCCGGACGCCACGCGCACCACCCATTTACGGGTGCCGTCGGTGGAAATGTCCTCGCTGACCACTTCGGGGCCGCGAACTTCGGCAATGGCCTTGAGCTTGTCGCGCAGGGCCTTGCTGACGTTCGTCATGGCGTCGAAATCATCGACGCCAAGATGGTGAATCCACTTCATTACCTGAGCGGCACGAAAACGCTTCTCCCCGATTGAGTCGAAGAATTTTTCCATTTCCTGTTGAGTCAGACCCAGCAGGTTGGTTTTTGCAGTCAATGTAGTCATGGATTCACCTTCGCTCTTTTAAGCCAATGCTTAGCGAGCGGTTACTTCAGTAGCAGCGAAAAAGTACGAGATTTCGCGGGCAGCAGCGGCTTCGGAGTCCGAACCGTGAACGGCGTTGGCGTCGATCGATTCAGCGAAGTCAGCACGGATGGTGCCGGCAGCAGCTTCTTTAGGGTTGGTAGCGCCCATCAGCTCACGGTTCAGAGCGATAGCGTTTTCGCCTTCCAGAACCTGAACAACAACAGGACCGGAGATCATGAAGGCAACCAGGTCGCCGAAGAAACCACGAGCGCTGTGCTCAGCGTAGAAGCCTTCAGCTTCAGCTTTGGACAGTTGCTTGAGTTTCGAAGCTACAACCTTCAGGCCGGCTTTTTCGAAACGAGTGGTGATCTCGCCGATGACGTTTTTTGCAACAGCGTCAGGCTTGATGATGGAGAAAGTACGTTGAACAGCCATGGTGTAACTCCAGAAACGGTAATTTGCGAAAAATTAAACCCGCGAATTATACGCGGGTTCTTGGGTATTGCCTAACCTGCGGGGATGATCAGTCTATTTCTTCGATCCAGAGGGCCTGGACCGCTTCCAATACCTTCTCGCCGCAGCGGCCAGAGGTATTGTCGAAATCCGGAAGCTCCATGATCCATCGCTGCAGGTCGACGAAGTTGACAGTGAGCGGGCTCACATCGGGCTTGGATTCAGCCAGTTCTTCAGCAATGCGTTGTACATCATTCCAACCGTAACTCATGACAGTTCTACCAGTCAGTGCGGCGCTTCGGCGGCATGGTTAAGCGAATATTTCGGAATTTCAACAGTGAGGTCTTCTGTTCCCACTTTTGCCTGGCAGCTCAAGCGTGATGTCGGCTCCAGACCCCACGCCCTATCAAGATAGTCCTCTTCCAGCTCATCAGCCTCTTCGAGGCTATTGAATCCTTCGCGAATGATGCAATGGCACGTGGTACAGGCGTTGACGCCGCCGCAGGCGCTTTCGATCTCGATGTGGTTGTCGTGAGCGACTTCGAGAATGGACTTGCCGGTCTCAGCCTCCACAACCATACCGTCCGGGCAATGCTCGGCGTGTGGCAGAAAAATGATCTGCGGCATCAGTTAATCCTCAAGTTCGTTCAAGTTGCGGCCCGCCAGGGCGGCTTTCACCGACTGGTCCATACGACGGGCGGCAAAGGCATCCGTCACTTGCGACAGACGCTTGGTCTGCTGCTCGATGGCGTAACCATCGGTGCCTTTCATCAATTCAGCCAGCTCCTGCATCTGCAGGTCGATAACCATGCGCTCTTCGGCATCCAGCAGGCGCTCGCCGTCAGCCTCAAGGGCGCCCTGCACCGCTTCGAGCAGGCGCTGGGCGTCGACTTGCTGCTCTCGCAACACGCGGGCGACCTTGTCGTCACCGGCATACTGGAACGAATCCTTGAGCATCTTGGCGATTTCGCCGTCGGTCAGGCCGTAGGACGGCTTGACCTGGATGCTGGCTTCAACGCCGGAGGCCAGTTCGCGAGCGGCAACGCTGAGCAAGCCGTCGGCGTCGACCTGGAAGGTCACGCGAATCTTCGCCGCACCGGCCACCATCGCCGGAATTCCGCGCAATTCGAAGCGCGCCAGGGAACGGCAGTCGCTGATCAGTTCACGCTCACCTTGCAGCACATGAATCATCATGGCCGTCTGGCCATCTTTGTACGTCGTGAAGTCCTGGGCGCGGGCAACGGGGATGGTGGTGTTGCGTGGAATCACCTTCTCCATCAGGCCGCCCATGGTTTCCAGCCCCAGGGACAACGGAATCACGTCGAGCAGAAGCAGTTCGCCACCATCGCGCTTGTTACCGGCGAGGGTGTCGGCCTGGATCGCGGCACCAATGGCCACCACTTGATCCGGGTCGATTTCAGTCAGCGGCTGGCGACCGAAGGCTTCAGCTACCGCCTCACGAACACGTGGCACGCGGGTCGAACCGCCCACCATGACCACGGCAGCCACGTCTTCCAACTCGACACCGGAGTCACGTACGGCGCGGCGGCAGGCTTTCAGGCTGCGGGCGACCATCGGCTCGATCAAGGAATCGAACGCTTCGCGGGTCAGTTGAGCCGACCAGCTACCGTAGGAAACTTCCACCGACGCAGCATCAGTCAGCGCTTCTTTGGCGGCGCAGGCGGTTTGCAGCAGATTACGTTGCGCGCCCGGATCCAGGTCGGCAGACAAGCCGGCGCTGGTGATGATCCAGCCCGCGATGGCGTGATCGAAGTCATCGCCGCCCAGGGCCGTGTCGCCACCGGTAGCCAGCACTTCGAAGACACCGCCCGTCAGGCGCAGGATCGAAATATCAAAGGTACCGCCGCCCAAGTCGTAAATAGCTACCAGGCCTTCGGCGTGCTGGTCCAGGCCGTAAGCCACAGCGGCCGCAGTCGGCTCGTTGAGCAGGCGCAAGACATTCAGGCCGGCGAGCTTCGCCGCATCCTTGGTGGCCTGGCGCTGAGCGTCATCGAAATATGCAGGAACAGTAATCACCGCACCCACCAGTTCGCCACCCAAGGTGGTTTCTGCACGCTGGCGCAGCACCTTGAGGATATCGGCCGACACTTCCACCGGACTTTTCGGGCCCTGGATGGTGTCGATGAACGGCATATGGGATTCACCGCCAACGAAGCGGTAAGGCAGTTGGTCGCCCAGCTGCTTGACGTCGGACAGACCACGACCCATCAAGCGCTTGACCGACAGCACGGTGTTCAAAGGATCGGTAGACGCCGCGAGCTTGGCCGACTCGCCCACTTCGGTGCGGTCAGCGTGATAGCGCACGGCAGACGGCAGGATGACCTGACCATCCGCGTCAGGCAGCGGCTCGGAAAGACCGCTGCGCAATGCAGCGACCAGCGAATTGGTAGTGCCCAAGTCAATCCCGACCGCCAGACGACGCTGGTGCGGTTGAGGACTTTGACCGGGTTCGGCGATCTGCAGTAGGGCCATGGTAATCAGGACTTATCTGTATATCAGGCGTGCAACCTGGGCGGCACTGGGTTAATCGTCGAGGCGCTCTTCTAACTGGCGCACTTCGTAGGTGAGCTTGTCGAGGAACTGCATGCGCCGCATCAGGCGTTCGGCCTGCTCACGTTGCGCTGCGTCATCCCAACAGGCTGCGAAGCTTTCGTTGAGTTCATCCTGGGCCACTTTCAGACGGCGCTTGAAGACCGCGACTCCGGCCAGATCGGCCTCGTCCTGCAGTTCTTCGAGCTCCTCGCGCCATTGCATCTGCTGCATCAGGAAATCAGGGTCCTGGACCGTGACTTCAAGCGGCAGCTCGCGACCGCCCATGGCCAGCAGGTAGCGCGCGCGTTTGGGAGGGTTCTTGAGCGTCTGATAGGCTTCGTTGAGGCTGGCTGATTGCTCCAGCGCCAAGCGTTGCTCACGCTCGGAAGCGTCAGCAAAGCGGTCCGGATGCACCCCACGCGCCAGTTCACGGTAGCGCGTGGCAAGCTGTTCAAGGTCCAGTCGAAAACTCGGCTGCAGCTCGAATAAAGCGAAATGACAAGGAGTACCCACAATCAGCCTCAGATGTTGAAGCTTTCGCCGCAGCCACATTCACCGCGTACGTTGGGGTTGTTGAACTTGAAGCCTTCGTTCAACCCTTCCTTGACGAAATCGAGCTCGGTGCCGTCCAGGTAGGTCAGGCTTTTCGGGTCGATGATCACTTTTTCGCCGTGACTCTCGAACACCTGATCTTCCTCGACCACCTCGTCGACGAACTCCAGCACGTAGGCAAGGCCGGAACAGCCCGTGGTGCGAACACCCAGACGAATCCCCTCACCTTTGCCGCGCCCGTCAAGGGAGCGTCGCACGTGTTTAGCCGCCGCTTCTGTCATGCTGATAGCCATCGTGACTCCTTACTCGTCGCCAAATGCTTAGATCAAGCCTTTCTTCTGCTTGTAGTCGCGAACAGCCGCCTTGATGGCGTCTTCTGCGAGTACGGAGCAGTGGATTTTCACTGGCGGCAAGGCCAGTTCTTCGGCTAGTTGGGTGTTGCTGATAGTCACAGCCTCATCCAGGGTCTTGCCTTTCATCCATTCGGTCGCCAGGGAGCTGGAGGCGATGGCCGAACCGCAACCGTAAGTCTTGAACTTGGCGTCTTCGATAACGCCAGCTTCGTTGACCTTGATCTGCAGGCGCATAACGTCGCCGCACGCCGGAGCGCCGACCATGCCGGTGCCGACATCAGGGTCTTCCGCATTCATCTTGCCGACGTTGCGCGGGTTTTCGTAGTGGTCGATGACCTTTTCGCTGTAAGCCATGGTACTGAATCCTCACTCATCAGGGCCGCTCTGGAACCCTGTAAACACGCCTGCGTTTTCCGCCACGTCTTTACAGAGCCTTTTGGGTGGCGGCTTCTATAGTTAGTGTGCCGCCCACTCGATCTTGGAAATGTCGACACCGTCCTTGTACATGTCCCACAGCGGGGACAAGGTACGCAGCTTGGTGACGGCCTCGCAGACTTTCTGCGCGGCGTAGTCGACTTCTTCTTCGGTGGTGAAACGGCCGAACGTAAAGCGGATCGAGCTATGAGCCAGTTCGTCGTTGCGGCCCAGGGCGCGCAGGACGTAGGACGGCTCAAGAGAAGCCGAGGTGCAGGCCGAACCGGACGAAACCGCCAGGTCCTTGAGCGCCATGATCAGCGACTCGCCTTCGACGTAGTTGAAGCTCAAATTCAGGTTGTGCGGTACGCGGGCGGTCATGCTGCCGTTGATGTACAGCTCTTCAAGGTGCTCGACCTGCTTGTAGAAGCGATCGCTCAGGGCCTTGATGCGCACGTTTTCAGCAGCCATGTCTTCCTTGGCCACCCGGAACGCTTCGCCGATGCCGACGATCTGGTGGGTCGCCAGGGTGCCGGAACGCATGCCGCGTTCGTGACCGCCGCCGTGCATGGTGGCTTCGATACGTACGCGAGGCTTGCGGCTTACGTACAGCGCGCCAATGCCTTTAGGGCCGTAGGTCTTGTGGGCAGAGAACGACATCAGGTCGACTTTCAGTTTCGACAGGTCGATATCGACCTTGCCGGTGGACTGAGCAGCGTCGACGTGCAGCAACACGCCCTTGGAGCGGGTCAGCTCGCCGATGGCGGCGATGTCGTTGATGGTGCCGATTTCGTTGTTCACGTGGATCACGGAAACCAGGATGGTGTCTTCACGCATCGCCGCTTCGATCATCGCAGGGGTCACGATACCGTCGGTGGTTGGCTCGAGGTAGGTGATCTCGAAACCTTCACGCTCCAGTTGGCGCATGGTGTCGAGGACAGCCTTATGCTCAATCTTGGTGGTGATCAGGTGTTTGCCTTTGGTCGCGTAGAAATGCGCCGCACCCTTGATTGCCAGGTTATCGGACTCGGTGGCACCGGAGGTCCAAACGATTTCACGCGGGTCGGCATTCACCAGGTCAGCGACCTGGCGACGAGCGTTTTCCACTGCTTCTTCGGCTTTCCAGCCGAAAACGTGGGAACGGGACGCCGGGTTACCGAAGTTTCCGTCAACCAGCAGGCATTCGCTCATCTTTTGCGCGACACGCGGATCAACCGGGGTGGTCGCTGAGTAATCAAGGTAAATCGGCAATTTCATGGACTTTCTCCTAAATCAGGCTGGCTGGCGTGCCGTTAGCTCTTCGGCTGTCACTCGACGGCGGACGCTTCAATCTTGTCCAGACGCGGCGCCTTGGTGTTGCAACGGCGCTGGTCCTGACGCTGGGCTACTTCTTGCACCTCACGGCGAGTCACAAGATCAGCCAAGCTGATACCACTCAAAAACTCATGGATCTGCAGGCTCAGGTCACACCACAAGTGGTGCGTAAGGCAGGTGTCGCCT
This sequence comes from Pseudomonas sp. TH34, assembly GCF_016650865.1. Taxonomy (NCBI): domain Bacteria; kingdom Pseudomonadati; phylum Pseudomonadota; class Gammaproteobacteria; order Pseudomonadales; family Pseudomonadaceae; genus Pseudomonas; species Pseudomonas sp. TH34. Next base: position 395,578 of record NZ_JAEKFB010000020.1, on the reverse strand, counting down.
GCGTGGCAATCACCCAGGCCCTGGCATTTGGTGGCATCGACGGATTCATTCACCGCGTCGATCACCTGGGCAACCTGGATGCCCTGCATGTCGCGAGACAGTTGATAGCCGCCGCCTGGACCACGAACGCTGGAAACCAGATTGCTGCGGCGCAACTTGGCGAACAACTGCTCGAGGTAGGACAGGGAAATGCCTTGGCGCTCGGAGATATCGGCCAGGGACACCGGCCCATTTTGCGCGTGCAAGGCCAGGTCAAGCATGGCGGTCACCGCGTATCGGCCTTTTGTAGTCAGTCTCATGGACAAGTACCAAGGTGTTTCAGAATGGGAGCAAGTATGCGATTCCCGAGTATTTAAGTCAACTATAAGACCTAGTACTTTAGTCAGGAATACCCGTAAAAAGGGCGCGCGAATAATAGCAGGGTGGGGCGGGATGGACCAGCGGGAACAGGGCCAAGCCGGGAATGCTGGACCAATGGAGGTCAAAATGTGGGAGCAGGCTTGCTCGCGAATGCGGTGGATCAGTCAATATATTCGGCGACTGACACGCAGCTTTCGCGAGCAAGCCCGCTCCCACATGGGTTTTGCAGTGATTGCGAGACTTCAGCCCGCCTTGGTGGCGGCACCTTCGTCCTTGATCTCGGCAAAGTCTTCGGTGCGCAGTTCAGGCAAGTCCTTGGCGCAGTAGTTGCTGCCAAGGTCTTTCAGGGCACCGCACATACCGTCCAGCTTGCCATCCACCGCTTGCAGGTGGTCGAGCAATTGGCCAATCGCTCGCGCCACCGGATCGGGCATGTCTTCGCTGACACCATAGGCATCGAAGCCAATTTTCTCGGCCATGGCCTTGCGCTTGGCTTCCTGCTCATCACCGACTTCCGGCTTGACGATAATCCGCCCCGGAATGCCGACAACCGTTGCACCAGACGGTACGGCCTTGGTCACCACGGCGTTGGAACCGACCTTGGCGCCTGCACCGACGGTAAACGGGCCGAGGACTTTGGCGCCCGCCCCTACTACAACGCCATCTTCCAGCGTCGGGTGACGCTTGCCTTTGTTCCAGGTGGTGCCGCCCAGGGTCACGCCCTGATACAGGGTTACGTCATCACCAATCTCGGCAGTTTCACCAATAACGATGCCCATGCCGTGGTCGATAAAGAAGCGGCGACCAACCTTGGCGCCCGGATGAATCTCGATCCCGGTCAACCAGCGACCAAAGTTGGAGACCAGCCGCGCCAGCCATTTCCACCCCATATTCCACAAGGCACCAGACAGGCGGTGGATCCAGATCGCGTGCATGCCCGGGTAGCAGGTCAGCACTTCAAAGGCGTTGCGCGCCGCCGGGTCACGGTGGAAAACACTCTGGATATCTTCTCGCAAACGCTCGAACATTTTTAATCCTTCCGCTTAAGAAGCTCGCCACGGGCCGCTTTCTGGGTTTCCGTGAGGATGCCACGCAATATATTCATTTCCGCCCGGCTGACCGAGCTGCGTCCGTACAACCGACGCAGGCGCGCCATCAAGTGCCGTGGCTTTTCCGGATCGAGGAATTCGATGGCCACCAGGGTTTGCTCCAGGTGCTCATAGAACCGCTCCAGCTCGTCCATGGTGGCCAACTCGCCACTCTTGGTCGATGCAACCTCGTCCTTCTCTACCTTGCTTGGCTGGCCTTCAGCGGCCAGCCAGGCCATGCGCACTTCATAACTCAACACCTGCACCGCTGCCCCAAGGTTCAGCGAACTGAACTCAGGGTCCGATGGAATGTGCACGTGATAATGACATCGCTGCAGCTCTTCATTGGTCAGGCCGGAGTCTTCACGGCCAAATACCAAGGCGATTTCAGCGCCGCCGGCGGCTTCTTCCACGACTTTGGTCCCGCATTCGCGAGGATCCAGCAGCGGCCAGGGGATGCGACGGTCGCGAGCGCTGGTGCCAAGCACCAGGTTACAGCCGACCAGGGCGTCTTCCAGCGTGGCGACGACCTGGGCTTTTTCGAGGATGTCATTGGCACCGGACGCGCGAGCATCGGCCTCGTGGTGCGGGAACACACGCGGCTCCACCAGCACCAGGCGCGTCAGCCCCATGTTCTTCATGGCTCGCGCCACGCCGCCGATATTGCCGGGATGACTGGTATTGACGAGGACGACACGGATGTTTTGCAGCAAGGGAGGCGCTCTCGGACACGGGAAAGGGGAGCAAATCTTACAGAACAGCCTAAGGTTATGCCATGAAAGGTAACGTCGTCCTTCACCTGAAGAAAGTTTCTGCTAGAATGCTCGGCTTTCTTTAACAACCTTAGGTGACACATCCATGCAGCCCATGCTGAATATCGCGCTGCGCGCCGCCCGCAGCGCCAGTGAATTGATCTTCCGCTCCATCGAGCGCCTGGATACCATCAAGGTCGACGAAAAAGACGCCAAGGATTACGTATCCGAGGTGGATCGCGCCGCCGAGCAGAAAATCATCGACGCGCTGCGCAAGGCCTACCCTACCCACGGCATCCTCGGTGAAGAAACCGGTTTGCACAAAGGTAGCGGCGAAGGCGAAGACTACCTGTGGATCATCGACCCACTGGATGGCACCACCAACTTCCTGCGCGGCATCCCGCACTTTGCCGTGAGCATTGCCTGCAAATACCGTGGCCGCCTGGAGCACGCCGTTGTTCTGGACCCGGTTCGCCAGGAAGAATTCACCGCCAGCCGTGGCCGTGGCGCCCAGTTGAACGGTCGTCGCCTGCGTGTCAGCGGTCGCACCAGCCTGGACGGCGCCCTGCTGGGTACCGGCTTCCCGTTCCGTGATGACCAGATGGACAACCTGGAAAACTACTTGGGCATGTTCCGCGCCCTGGTTGGCCAGACCGCCGGCATCCGTCGCGCCGGTGCAGCCAGCCTGGACCTGGCTTATGTCGCTGCCGGTCGTTTTGATGCGTTCTGGGAGTCGGGCCTGTCCGAGTGGGACATGGCTGCAGGTGCTCTGCTGATTCAAGAAGCGGGCGGTTTGGTGAGCGACTTCACCGGCGGTCACGACTTCCTGGAGAAGGGCCACGTGGTTGCCGGCAACACCAAATGCTTCAAGGCAGTACTGACGGCGATCCAGCCGCACCTGCCGGCTTCGCTGAAGCGCTAAGCGAGCGAGCACAAAAAAGCACCCCTCGGGGTGCTTTTTTTATATCTGGAATTACTGCTGCGGCTGGTTCTGACCGATAACCAGGCGCCCTTCCTTGTCGACCGGGATCTGATTGCCTGGATCACGATCCATGCGCACAGAGCCTTCCTTGCCGTCCAGGGTGTAACGCACGTCGTACCCGACAACCTTGTCGCTGATGTCGTTAACAGTGTTACAACGGGTTTGCGTAGTGGTGTAGGTATCGCGGTTCTGCATGCCTTCCTGAACCTTGTTACCGGCATAACCGCCACCAACCGCACCGGCCACCGTGGCCAGCTTCTTGCCATTGCCGCCGCCGACCTGATTACCCAACAGGCCGCCCGCCAGCGCACCAACCACCGTACCGACGATCTGGTGCTGATCCTGCACAGGCTTCTGCCGGGTTACGGCAACGTCCTTGCAGACTTCACGCGGGGTTTTAATCTGGGTTTTCACCGGCTGCACCGCCAGCACTTGCGCATACTCAGGGCCGCTTTTTACCAGGCTGTAGGTGGCAACAGCACCCCCGGCAGTCACACCGACAGCACCCAATACCGCACCAACCAGTAACGACTTGTTCACGTGAACCTCCTGACCATCACAAACGGACCGAACGATCCGCGCTATACCCAGCCTTGGAGCAAAAAAAAAGGCGCGAGTTCAATACTCGCGCCTTATTTGTAACAGCAGATCAACAAACACCCATCAAGGGCGGTCGTCGACCTCCTTGCCGGTGCTGGCAGGAGGGATCAGGTCTTCGCTGTTGAGGTTCAGCCAGATCAGTACCACGTTGGCGATGTAGATCGACGAGTAGGTACCCGCCAGTACGCCGATGAACAGCGACAGCGAGAAGCCCCACAGGTTATCGCCACCGAACACCATCAGTGCGGCAATTGCCAGCAAGGTGGAGATCGAGGTTGCCATGGTGCGCAACAGGGTCTGGGTGGTGGAGATGTTGATGTTCTCGATCAACGTCGCCTTGCGCAGCACCCGGAAGTTCTCACGAACCCGGTCGAATACCACGATGGTGTCGTTGAGGGAGTAACCAATGATCGCCAGCACCGCCGCCAATACAGTCAGGTCGAAGGTGATCTGGAAGTAGGCCAGGATGCCCACGGTCACGATCACGTCGTGGATCAGCGACACAATGGCGCCGACACCGAACTTCCACTGAAAGCGGAAAGCCAGGTAGATCATGATGCCGACCAGCGCCATCAGCATGCCGAGGCCGCCCTGGTCGCGCAGCTCTTCACCCACTTGCGGGCCCACGAATTCGACGCGCTTGACCGAGGCCGGGTTGTCGCCGCCGACCTTCTGCAAGGCCTCAGCTACCTGGTGACCCAGTTGCGGGTCTTCCCCCGGCATACGCACCAGCAGGTCAGTGGTTGCACCAAAGCTCTGGACGATGGCTTCGTGATAGCCGGCCTTGACCAGCTCGTTGCGCACCAGGCTAACGTCGGCCGGCTTCTCGTAGGTCAGCTCGATGAGCGTACCGCCGGTGAAGTCCAGACCGTAGTTCAGGCCCTTATGGAACCAGCTGAACAATGCCAGAACGGTAAGGAGCATGGTGAAGCCGAACGCAACGTTGCGAACGCCCATGAAGTTGATTGTACGTAACATGGCAGCCCCTTAAATCCACAACTTCTTGAAGTCACGTCCGCCAAAGATCAGGTTGACCATTGCGCGGGTCACCATGATGGCCGTGAACATCGAGGTAAAGATACCGAGGGACATGGTCACCGCAAAACCTTTGACCGGGCCGGTGCCCATGGCAAAGAGAATCCCGCCGACCAACAGAGTGGTCAGGTTGGAGTCGAGAATCGCGGTAAATGCCCGGCCGAAGCCTTCGTTGATTGCCCGTTGTACGGTCATGCCCGCAGCAATCTCTTCACGAATCCGCGAGAAGATCAGTACGTTGGCGTCTACCGCCATACCCATGGTGAGTACGATACCGGCGATACCTGGCAGGGTCAGCGTTGCACCCAGCAGCGACATCAGGGCCAGCAGCATCACCATGTTACCCGCCAGTGCGACGGTAGCGATGACGCCGAAGAAGCGGTAGATGGCGATGATGAACAGGGAGACGAACAGCATGCCCCACAGTGCAGCGTCGATACCCTTGGTAATGTTGTCAGCACCCAGACTCGGGCCGATGGTACGTTCTTCAGCGAAGTACATCGGGGCCGCCAGGCCACCGGCACGCAGCAGCAGCGCCAGTTCGGACGACTCACCCTGGCCGTTCAGGCCAGTGATGCGGAATTGAGCACCCAGCGGCGACTGGATGGTCGCCAGGCTGATGATCTTCTTCTCTTCTTTAAAGGTCTGTACCGGTACGTCTTTCTCTACGCCGTCGACCACTTGCTTGGTGTAGGTGGTGACAGGACGCTGCTCGATGAAGATCACCGCCATGCTGCGACCGACGTTGCTGCGGGTTGCGCGGCTCATCAGTTCGCCACCGTGGCCATCCAGGCGGATGTTCACTTCAGGCGTGCCGTGTTCGCCGAAACCGGCCTTGGCGTCGGTAACCTGGTCACCGGTGATGATCAAGCCACGCTCGATCAGTGCAGGTGGACGATTGCCTTCACGGAACTCGAACTCTTCAGCAGTCGCGCGGGTAGCACCCGGCTCAGCGGCCAGGCGGAATTCCAAGTTGGCTGTCTTTCCCAGGATACGCTTGGCTTCAGCAGTGTCCTGCACGCCCGGCAGTTCAACCACGATGCGGTTGGCACCCTGGCGCTGAACGATCGGCTCGGCCACACCCAGCTCGTTGACGCGGTTACGTACCGTGGTCAAGTTCTGCTTGATGGAGTATTCACGGATTTCCGCCAGCTTGGCCGGGGTCATCGCCAGACGCAGTACCGCCTGACCATTGAGGTCGGCCGGAACAATGTCGAAATCGTTGAAGTTCTTGCGAATCAGTGCACGGGCCTGTTCGCGGGTTGCTTCGTCAGCAAAGCCCAGCTGGATGGCGCCGTTGAGCTGCGGCAGGCTGCGATAACGCAGGCGCTCTTTACGCAGCAGGCTCTTCACATCGCCTTCATAGACTTTCAGGCGAGCGTCGAGGGCCTTGTCCATGTCCACTTCCAGCAGGAAGTGCACACCACCGGACAAGTCCAGACCCAGCTTCATCGGGTGCGCGCCAATCGCGCGCAGCCATTTTGGTGTGGTCTGTGCCAGGTTCAGTGCGACGACGTAGTCATCACCCATGATCTTGCGCACAACGTCTTTGGCCGGCAATTGGTCTTCTTGCTTGGTCAGGCGCAACAAACCGCCCTTGCCGTCAGCTGCCAAGGTTGCCGCTTTAACCTGGATGCCCGCGTCGGTGAGCGCTTTGCTCGTGCGGTCCAGATCAGCCTGATTGACCTGCAACGCAGTGCTGGCACCCGTGATCTGGATCGCCGGGTCATCAGGATAGAGATTGGGAGCGGAATAAATAAAACCGATCGCCAGCACCGCCAGGATCAGTACGTATTTCCACAGAGGGTATTTGTTCAGCATCACGCCGCCCGCTTATAACGCGGGGCGCCTTGCGCGCCCCGTCGATTGGTAAAGGTTGTTACTTAGATCGCTTTGAGCGTGCCTTTTGGCAGCGTGGCGGCGATGGCGCCCTTCTGGAACTTCATTTCTACGGTGTCGGAGACTTCCAGAACCACGAAAGCGTCGGACACTTTAGTGATCTTGCCGGCGATGCCGCCAGTGGTCACGACTTCGTCGCCTTTCTGCAAGCTGCCCAGCAGGTTCTTCTGCTCTTTGGCGCGCTTGGCCTGTGGACGCCAGATCATCAGGTAGAAGATGACCAGGAAGCCGACCAGGAAAATCCACTCAAAACCACCGCCCATAGGACCGGCAGCGGCCGGTGCAGCGGCATCAGCCATGGCATTAGAGATAAAAAAGCTCATTTAGCACTCCAGTTGCAAATAGTGAATCTTAGGGTCGGAAAACTCAGTCCAAGGGCGGCACAGGCAGCCCGCGCTTGGCATAGAAGGCATCGACGAAGGCGGCCAATGTACCCTGTTGAATAGCCTCGCGCAAACCAGCCATCAGGACTTGGTAGTGACGCAAATTGTGGATGGTATTCAACATGCTACCCAGCATTTCCCCACACTTGTCCAGATGGTGCAGATAAGCGCGCGAGAAGTTCTGGCAGGTGTAGCAGTCACAGGTAGGATCCAGCGGCGATTCATCATGGCGATGGAACGCGTTACGGATCTTCAGCACGCCTGTATCGATGAACAGATGCCCATTGCGGGCATTACGGGTTGGCATCACGCAATCGAACATGTCCACACCGCGGCGCACACCCTCTACGAGATCCTCCGGTTTGCCAACGCCCATAAGGTAACGAGGTTTGTCAGCCGGCATCAGGCCCGGCAGGTAATCCAGCACCTTGATCATCTCGTGCTTGGGCTCGCCCACCGACAGGCCGCCAATGGCCAGGCCGTCGAAGCCGATCTTATCCAGGCCTTCGAGCGAGCGCTTGCGCAAGCTTTCATGCATGCCGCCCTGCACGATACCGAACAGGGCAGCGGTGTTATCGCCATGGGCATTTTTCGAGCGCTGAGCCCAACGCAGCGACAGTTCCATGGAAATCCGCGCGACGTCTTCATCGGCCGGGTACGGCGTGCACTCGTCGAAAATCATCACGATGTCGGAGCCCAGGTCACGTTGCACCTGCATCGACTCTTCCGGGCCCATGAACACTTTGGCGCCGTCCACCGGGGAGGCGAAGGTCACGCCCTCCTCCTTGATCTTGCGCATGGCGCCCAAGCTGAACACCTGGAACCCACCCGAGTCAGTGAGGATCGGGCCCTGCCACTTCATGAAGTCATGCAGGTCGCCATGCTTCTTGATCACTTCGGTGCCCGGGCGCAGCCACAGGTGGAAGGTGTTGCCGAGGATGATCTCGGCGCCGGTGGCGACGATGTCCCGTGGCAGCATGCCCTTTACCGTGCCGTAGGTACCGACCGGCATAAAGGCCGGGGTCTCGACGGTACCGCGAGGGAAAGTCAAACGGCCGCGGCGAGCTTTACCATCCGTGGCCAGCAATTCAAACGACATACGACTCATGATTGTTCCTCTGGGCCGCGCGGCGCCGGATTACGGGTGATAAACATCGCATCACCGTAGCTGAAAAAACGGTATCCGTTATCGATGGCGGCTTGATAAGCGGCCATGGTCTCGGGATAACCGGCAAATGCCGACACCAGCATCAACAGCGTGGATTCCGGCAAATGGAAATTGGTCACCAGGGCATCGACCACATGAAACGGCCGGCCCGGGTAGATAAAGATGTCTGTGTCGCCACTGAACGGCTTGAGCACGCCATCGCGCGCCGCGCTTTCCAGCGAGCGCACGCTGGTCGTACCGACCGCCACCACCCGCCCGCCGCGCGCCTTGCACGCGCCAACCGCATCCACGACGTCCTGGCTGACTTCCAGCCACTCGCTGTGCATATGGTGGTCTTCGATGTTATCCACACGCACCGGCTGAAACGTGCCGGCCCCCACGTGCAGGGTCACATAGGCAGTTTCAACGCCTTTGGCAGCGATCGCATCCAGCAGCGGCTGGTCGAAATGCAGCCCCGCAGTCGGTGCAGCCACGGCGCCCAGGCACTGGGAGTACACCGTCTGATAACGCTCGCGGTCCGAGTCTTCGTCGGGGCGGTCTATATAAGGAGGCAGCGGCATGTGGCCGACACGCTCCAACAGCGGCAACACTTCCTCGGCAAAACCCAGCTCGAACAACGCATCGTGACGGGCCAGCATTTCTGCTTCGCCACCGCCATCGATAAGGATCTTCGAACCCGGTTTCGGCGACTTGCTGGAGCGCACATGGGCCAGCACGCGATGGCTGTCCAGCACCCGCTCCACCAGAATTTCCAGCTTGCCACCGGACGCTTTCTGGCCAAACAGCCGTGCCGGAATCACCCGGGTATTGTTGAAAACCATCAAGTCGCCCGGGCGTAAATGCTCAAGCAAATCAGTGAATTGACGGTGTGCGAGGGCACCGCTGACCCCGTCCAGGGTCAGCAGTCGACTGGCGCGACGCTCGGCCAAAGGGTGGCGAGCGATCAGCGAATCAGGGAGCTCAAAAGTAAAGTCAGCAACGCGCATGATGGGGTTCGTCTAGCAGGGCCGGGAAGTCTAGCGGAAATAGTGAAAATTGACCATGAAACGTGATTGACCAACGGTAATCTCATCTCTATACTTCGCCGCCATTGAGCCCTGATGGCGGAATTGGTAGACGCGGCGGATTCAAAATCCGTTTTCGAAAGGAGTGGGAGTTCGAGTCTCCCTCGGGGCACCATCTTAAAAAAAGACCTTGAAATTCAAGGTCTTTTTTTTCGCCTGCAGGAAAGTGATGATGGGCGGGCGAACGCGAGAGAAGAGGAACCTTGACCATGGAACTGACGCTGGAAGCTGTTGCGCTTTTTGCGCTCAAGCTGGTGCATGAGACCGAAGGCGCGAGCCCGATTCTGCGGGATGACCTGGTCATGGACGGCTATGAGCGGGAAGTGTTTGGCTTGCTGGTTCGCAAGGGCGACCTCAACGCCATCCTGCAAAAGATCGACGAGTGCCTGGCGCTGGCCCTCGAATCCCTGGGCGGTGCAAACACCGTGATGGGCCGCGAGCTGCAACGGCTCGCGGTGGATGTGCGCCAAGCGACGACACTCGAAGAACTCAATGCCCCGCTCAACGCACTCAAGGATTATCTGAAAGCCATCCTGTAACGCCTGAGTTACCGCCGCCCTTCTACCGCCATGCGCACAGCCAGACCCATCAGCACCGAGCCCATCAACCAACGCTGCACGGTTTGCCAGACGGGTTTACGGATGAAAAATCCTGCGATCGAGCCTGCCATAACGGCGATCAGCGCGTTGACGCTCACGCTGATCATGATCTGTGTAAAGCCCAGTACCAGAGATTGCGATAGCACACTGGCATGCCCGTTAGGGTCGATAAACTGAGGCAGCAACGACAAATACATCACCGCCACTTTGGGATTCAGCAGGTTGGTGACAAAGCCCATCATGAACAGCTTGCGAGGGCTGTCCTTGGGCAAGTCCCGCACCTGGAACGGCGATCGGCCACCCGGCTTGACCGCCTGCCAGGCCAGGTACACCAGATACAACGCCCCGCCGAGTCGCAGCGCGTCGTAGGCATAGGGAACGGCCATCACCAGCGCCGTGATCCCCAATGCCGCGCAGAACATATAGACGACAAACCCCAACGCAACGCCGCCCAGGGAAATCAGCCCGGCCATTCGGCCCTGGCAGATCGACCGCGATATGAGGTAAATCATGTTCGGGCCAGGCGTCAGCACCATGCCGAGAGAGATCAGGCCGTAGGCAAGCAGGCTGGAGAGTTCGGGCATGGTGTGGCTCCTTGATGACGTAAAACTTTGTAGTGATCGGCGAATTGTTGGGCGTCATGGTAGGGCGATAAAAAGGAGCCCGTTAGATACAGATCCGCGAGCAAAACGTCATACACCGGCGCGTGCGTTTACCGCACCGCTTACCCAAGGAAAGGCACATGATCGACTTCAACAACAAAGGCTTCTTCAAACTCAAACAAAACGACGAATACGCCGAACGCGTTTCGTCCCTGCTGCTGGATGATGAGCAGGTGATCGACTCCTACAAGGCCATGCGCGATGGGGTGGTGTTCACCACCAAGCGCATCATCGCGGTGAACGTGCAAGGGATTACCGGCAGCAAGAAGGACTTCACGTCCCTCCCGTACAAAAACATCGTCGCATATTCGGTGGAAACGTCCGGTACGTTTGATCTGGATTCGGAGCTGGAGATTTACTTTTCAGCGGTAGGGAAAGTGAAGTTTGAGTTTACGGGGAAGACGTCGATTGTTGAGATATCGAGGGTGATTTCCAGGCATGTGCTTTGACCCGTTACGAAACCTCCGTTTTTAAGGATTTCCCACTATGGGTCCGAAAACCGCAGAGCTAATTGATGTTCTTGAGGAACTTGCCATCCTGCTGGAAAGCGACGGGGACAACCACTGGAGCCGATGGATGCGTAAGGCCAAAACCTTGTTGCAGGCATCCGATTACTCCGGAATCACCTATCTACGCTCCGCATACGGTGGGATGGGCTCGTTCAATGACCTCATTCTTGGCCAAAGCAGCGTAGACGGCGTCTTTTCCTGGAAGCCAGGATACAAAGAGTTGAACGACCGGTTGGAGGAGTTACGTAATAAAGCCTCGCAGTTGGGCGCGGAGATACAGCGCGATCAGGGAGAGTAAGCGCGCTTGGCTCAATGTAGCGATTGATAAAGTGACTTTTCCCACGCATACCATCGAACAACGAGAATTTCAGGTTCTTCTCCGCTCTCATAGGCTCGCTTCCTTGCACAAGGAAGTGAGTCGTCATGACAGAGCGCGCGTATCCAATTACCGAAGAAGAGCAGCTGAAACGGCGAATTCTGACGCCGCAGCCTAAGCAGATTCCGTATTCACCGTTCATTGATTTGTATGAGGCGCCTCCCGCGCCCACGCCTGAACCCACGAAGATTCCAGGCCATGTGTTCGCCAAGTCGTGCCATCTGCCCGACGGGATCATCAGCTACAACAACCCCACCGGTTATGTGCCGCTTGAGCTGATCAAGGACTACGGCCACTTCACGCTGTTAGGCGGACGGGAGGTGGATAGCCACGGCGGTGTATCCCTCCGAAAAATCAGCGGTAGCGCCCTGCCCATGGGGCTTGGCCAGCTTGTACTGCGCACAGCGGCATTGGAGTCAGCGGCTGCGGCGGTCGGTACCGCCGCTGGGGGTTTGCTTGCAGGGCTGGTGGCGCTGGCATGGCCGTCGGAGCTTGGCGACAGTGCGCTTTATAGCGAAGAGCAGCTTCGTCACCTGCAAAAAGCTCGCTCGCGGATGCGTTTGCACATCGAGCAACAAGCCGACGGGACGCTCAAGGGGTATGGGTTTTATACCGGCAAAAATGCCGATTGGCAGATGATCGATGTGGTGCAGTTTCAGAGTCGTGACAGTCAGTTCGTGGCGGATCTCGGCGAGGGTGTAGAGCTGATTTGGACGCCAGCCATTGATCCTGGTGACACCCTTGGTATTCCGGCATTGGAGGCTGCACCGCAAGCACCAATGATGTGGATTTATCCGCCGACTGAGGCGGCCAAGCAGATTTTGGTGAATCCGATTTATCCGCCGGAGTATCGGGATTTTATTCTGGTGTTCCCGGTGGAGTCGGAGATTCGGCCACTCTATGTGGTAGTCAGCGTTAAGGCGGGCGATCACAAATACCATTCCGCTCCCGGCACAGACGAAATCACCGGTTTCCTAAACCTGAGCAAAGCAAAACCCAAGACCCCAAAGCAAGGTGGGGCGGGGCTTAGAGAGCGCTGGATTGATGACAAAGGACGGATAATTTACGAGTGGGACTCGCAGCACGGCGAACTAGAGGCGTATAGAGCAAGCGATGGGAGTCACTTGGGGGCGTTCAACCACATAACTGGTGAACGGCTGAAAAAGCCTAAGAAAAAACGAAATATCAAAAAATTTTTGTGAGGGCATATGGGACTGAAATTAAGACTGGAATGGTTCGATAAGTCGACAGAGCTTGGTTTAGGAATAGAGCGCTCCGCAGACTTGGGCGAGGACTATACCGTTGTCGACTCGCTCGGACTGTCCGTTGAAGACGACATTAACAACGGAATGTTCCAGCTGCGTGAAGAATGGCTATTAACTATACAGCCGCTCTTCAGCCACAAAATTATTTCGTCGGAAAGTGACTACTTTCTCGCACTCGATTATAGAAAGTCCTGCTGATCAAAAATAAGCCCGGGCCTCACAAACAGAAGCAAACCAAGAGTATTCATACCCTATGCGTCGTCTTGCACTTTCAGACAAAAAACTCCGCAACATCCCCAGGCGCCTGCGCGCAATCAGGCGATGGGCAGACAGTTTCGAAGGCTGGTTTTTAGAAGACTTCCCGATGAGTCGAGGATTTGAAAACTTCAAAATCCCCGTCATTGAAACCCTGGTAGAAGGCAAGCAAACCACCCCGGCGATCCAGGCACACTGCGCCCAACAATTGATCAACGCCGCCGCTCACCTGATTCAGGCCCGACCCGATGACACCCCCGAATGCTGGGTCGTAGCAGCCATTCTGGTGCCTGACATGTTCTCAAGCGAAGTCTGCGTCTACATCGACAAAAACCGGTACCTCGGCGCCACCCTGCCCTTCGACTACGACTACTTTTGCCAAACCCGGATAACGGGCAGAAGCCTTGCGAATGAATGGGGCTTGATCCTCCCACCTGGGCTCCACGAGGTGGGTTTTCACTTCATCCACGAAGATGCGGAAGGAGAACAGTTCGAGTCAGAGCATTGGTATTTCGGCGAGGTCAGTTCATCGGATGAAGATCCGGGCGGCGATCGCTGGAAATACAAGACTTTCAAAGCATTCCAGGCAGAGCATCCGCATTTATTCAGCACGACAAAATAGTCTTGCCGTAACAGCTGTGCTTCTAAGGATGCCCTGTTTCAAACCGCTCCCTCGGTAAAACTCAACCGCGCACACACCCCACCCACCTCCCGGTTATACAACTCCAACCGCCCCCCAATCTTCCCCACGATCATCTGCACAATCGCCAACCCCAACCCCGCCCCATTCGCATTCCCGCGACTATAAAACCGCTCAAACAACCGCTCAATCTCCCCTTCATCAATCCCCGGCCCTGCATCCTCCACACACAACTGCACCACTCCCGAATCCGAACCCCGTACCACCACCCGCACTTCACTCCCCGCCGGCGAGAAATTCAGTGCATTGGTCACCAGATTCTGCAGCGCAATCGCCAACGCCACCGGGTCCGTTTCAATCCAACATTCCTCATCCCCTTCCAGCACCAGTTCAACGCCCTTCTCCATCGCCAGGGGCGTCAGCTCCGCAAGTTCTTCGCGTACCAATTCCGTCAGAGGCACACGAACGCGAACGGTGTTGTTCAGCTGTGGCTCGATCCGCGCCATGGTCAGCAGTTGGCTGCCAATGCGCGTCGCCCGGTCCACGCCATTGACCAGAAAGTCCAACGCCTCTCGCCGCTCCTCCGCGGCACCCGCGCTCTGGGCGTTCTGCGCATGAATGCGCAATATCGCCAACGGCGTGCGCAACTCATGGGCCGCATCCGCAATAAACCGTCGCTCGCGCTCCAGCAACTCATCCACCTGCACCAGCAGGCGGTTCAGCGCGGTTTGCATCGGTTCCAGGTCTGCCGGCAACGGTTCAAGTTGCAGCGGTCGCAATGTCTCGCTATCCCGACCGCGAATTGCCTGGGCCATGGCGCGCAGGGGTTTGAGGCCCCAGCCGATGGTCAGCCAGATCAACACCGCCAGCAGCGGCACGCCAATCAGGATCGGCCAGAGGGTGTGGCGAATGATGCGCTGGATCACATCCTGGCGAATGTCGTCGCGCTCACCCACCCAGATCAACAGACCTTGTTGCATGTCGGCGAGCATGAACGCGCACCAGTCGTTGCCGTTTTCCATCAGGTCGTGCGGCCCGAGGGTGGTGGGCGGTGCGTTGAGGATCGGGGCGTCGGTGGAGCGCACCAGCAGTTGGCCGTCGGTGCGCCATACCTGGAAGGTCAGGCGGGTTTCATAAGGGTGCGCCGCGCCGTCTTCGCCGACGCGGCTCATGGCTTGATCGAAGGCCTGGTAGAGGCGTTCCCAGTCGGCATCGCCGGGGTCGCGCTGGCGCAGTACGCCTTGCAGCAAGCGGGCACTCTGGGCGAGTTGGGCGTCGTAGACTTCTTCGATTTCGTGGTGGCTGTCCCGCAGGACGAGCCAGCTGATCAGGCCATCGCCCAGCAGGATCAGCACCAGCACCGGGATGAGGATGCGCGCGCGGACCGAGTTCATGGCTTGAGTTCCACCACGTAGCCAACGCCGCGCACGGTGCGGATCAGCTCGGTGGAGAGTTTTTTGCGCAGGTTGTGGATAAGGACTTCGAGGGTGTTGCTTTCGACGCGGTCCTGCCAGCCGTACAGCGCGCGGGACAGGCGTTCGCGGGTGACGACTTTGCCGGGGCGCACCATCAGTTGATGCAGCAGTTGGTATTCCATTGGCGTGACCACAACGTCCTCGCCTTGATAGCTGACCTGTTGGGTCGCCGGGTCCAGGCTGACGCCCGCATGCTCCAGCAACGGCTGCGCCCGGCCCAGGCTGCGGCGCAACAGGGCGCGCACGCGGGCCTTGAACTCTTCGACATCGAAGGGTTTGACCAGGTAGTCGTCAGCGCCGGCATCCAGGCCGGCAATGCGTTCGGCGGTGCCGTCGCGGGCGGTGAGGATCAGCACCGGCAGGTCGTATTGCTCGGCGCGCAGGGTTTGCAGGAGGGTCAGGCCGTCGAGGCGTGGCAGGCCAAGGTCGAGCAGCAGCAAGTCGAAGCTTTCGGTGCGCAGCGCGTGCAAGGCGCTGACGCCATCCTGCAGCCAGTCCAGGGTGTAGCCTTCGGCGCCCAGGGCTACACGGATCCCTTGGCCAAGGGCGCGATCATCTTCGACAAGGAGCAGGCGCATAGCTGATTCTCTGTAGGAAACGGCCGCATGATGCCGCGTAACGGCCGGCGCCATTTTGGGAAAGATGTTACGGGCCGTTGCCAACTAAGCTTTCGCTAAGGTTGGTTTTGCACAGTGAAATCTCCCACATCTGCTGAGAGCGTTTCCATGCGTAAAATTCTCTTGCTGTCGCTGATTATCGCCAGCCCCATGGCCATCGCCGGCCCGCAATGCACCACTGCCGAGCGCTCGCAATGGCAGGACCAGAAGGTTTTTCAGGAGCAACTGAAAGCCCAGGGCTACGAGATCAGCAAATTCAAGGTCACCGATGGCAACTGCTACGAGATCTACGGCTTTGACAAGGACAAGCGCAAGGTCGAGATCTACCACGATCCAGTCACCGGCAAGGCCGTGAAGACTGAGATCAAGGGCTGATGCCAGCAACCTCCCTGCGCCTCTGGGACCCGGTGGTGAGGGTGTTTCACCTCTCCATCGCCGGCGTCTTTGTAGTCAATTACTTCTTCAACGAAGCAGGCGACGACTGGCATGTATGGCTGGGTTATTACGCCATGGCCTGGTTGCTGGTGCGGTTGGTGTGGGGATTTTTCGGACCGCGCAGCGCGCGCTGGTCGGACTTCTGGCCAACGCTGGAACGGCTCAAGGGCCACGTACGTTCGCTGCTCAACCGCCGACCACAGCATCGCCTGGGCCATTCGCCCATCGGCGCGCTGGTGATGATCCTGATGTTGCTGGCGCTGCTGACCCTCGGTGTCAGCGGCTTTTTGATGCAGGAAGTCGACGCCCTGTGGGGCGCCGATTGGCCGCTGCTGTTGCACGAAACCGCCGCCAATGTACTGGCCGGCCTGGTGGGCGTGCATGTGCTGGCGGCGGTGTTTGAAAGTATCCAGGTGCGGGACAACCTGCCTTTATCCATGCTCACCGGCCGCAGGAGGCGCCTGCCGGATGACCGTGCGCAGTAATCCTTTTCCCCGACAGGTTCTCTATGCGCCCGCTTTTAATAATCTGCAGTCTGCTGGTGGTATTTTTCGCCGCCTGGCAAAGCCATCCGCCCCACGTGCTGGCGCCGTTTGCCCAAGGCCCCAAGGACACCTCGCCAACAGCGGCCGCCCCGCAATACAGCAGCCGCTTTGTCTCTTCGCAGCTCAATGACTTTGTGCATTCCTCCTCGGTCACTGCGCTGCCCGGCGGCGACCTGATGGCCGTGTGGTTTGCCGGCTCCCGCGAAGGTGCCGCCGATGTGCAGGTGCGCACCGCGCGCTTTGACGCCAAAAGCGCCGAATGGGGCCCGGAGCAAGTACTCGCCACTCGGGAAAGCACCCGCGACGGCACTCACCGCTACATCCGCAAGCTGGGCAACCCGGTGATCGCCCTGGCGCCGGACAATCGCCTGTGGATGTTCTACGTCTCGGTGTCGGTAGGCGGCTGGGCCACCAGTGCGATCAACGTGATGGTCTCGGACGATCTCGGCACCCACTGGTCTGCACCTCGGCAATTGGTCACTTCACCGTTTTTCAACATCAGCACGCTGGTGCGCGCCGCGCCGGTATTCCACGCCGACGGTTCCATCGGCCTGCCGGTGTACCACGAGTTCATGGGCAAATTCGCCGAGTACCTGTACTTAAGCCCCGACGGTGCGGTGGTCGACAAATTCCGGATCAGCCGAGGGAAGAATTCGCTGCAACCGACCATCGTCCCCCAGGACGGCCAGCGCGCCATCGCCATGCTGCGTTACGCCGGCGAGACCCATCACAAGATCCTCGCCAGCCGCACCGAAGACGCGGGCCAAACCTGGAGCGAGCCCTACCCACTGGAGCCGTCCAACCCCAACTCCTCGTTGGCAGCCGTCAGCACTGAAGGCGACGGCTTGCTGGTGGCCCTCAACGACCTGCAGGACGGTCGCTTCAAGCTGAGCCTGTACGGCACCGATGCCAAGCTCAACCAGTGGCGCACCGTGGTGGAACTGGACCAATCCCCCGACCCATTGGGCCAACCGTTCTCCCCCGAAGCCTACAAGGAAATTATCGGTGAAGGCTTCCGCGCCTCCAGCGGTGCCCTGCGCCTGCCGCTGGAGCAACGTTTCCTCAGCAGCCTGGATTACCGGGTGTGCAAGCCCCGTGGCTGCGATTTCGAATACGAGTACCCGTACTTCAGCCGTAGCCCGGACGGCATGTACCACCTGGTGTACTCGTGGAATAACACCTTTATCAAACATGTCAGCTTCAATGAAGCCTGGCTGTCGGAGCGCCTGTGATGGTTTCTGTATGGCAAGCCCATTTGAGCTTTGTGCTGTTGGGTTTTGTACTGCTCAGCCTGCTACGCGTAATGGCGCCCTGGCGGCCGTGGTTGCTGCCGGTGTTGGTGGTGGTGAGTTTTATCCCGGTCAACGAGCTGCCGCTGGCGGCGTATGTGCGCAGCTTCA
Organism: Pseudomonas sp. TH34; assembly: GCF_016650865.1. Taxonomy (NCBI): domain Bacteria; kingdom Pseudomonadati; phylum Pseudomonadota; class Gammaproteobacteria; order Pseudomonadales; family Pseudomonadaceae; genus Pseudomonas; species Pseudomonas sp. TH34. Next base: position 377,469 of record NZ_JAEKFB010000020.1, on the reverse strand, counting down.
CCGACGACCTGGCCATCAGCACCCTGGTGTTGTTGGCATGGGTCAGCCTGTGCCGTTTGGGTGTGGTGCAACCGCTCCAGCGCCCGCAGAAGGTCCAGGTGTTGCTGCTGTTTGGCGCCCTGAGCCTGGTGCTGTACCCCGCGACGATGGGCCTGACCTATTTCGATCCCTACCGCTGGGGTTTCAACCCTCGGCCGATGATTGTGCTGATCGGCGTGGCGGCGCTGTTGATGCTCTGGCTGCGTAATACGTTGTCGGTGTTGATGCTCGCGGCGGGCACCCTGGCGTTTGCGCTGCGGCTCAAGGCCTCGGAAAACTACTGGGACTATCTGATCGACCCACTGCTGACGGGCTACTGCCTGGTGGCCGGGTTGTGGATGCTGGCGATGGCTGCCTGGCGCCCTCTTTTAAAACTGCACAGAGGTCAATGATGGGATGGTTGTACTCGCGCCGCCTGCGCTACGGCGTGGGCGCGATCGGTTTGGTATTTGCGTTGCTGGCCGCACTGCGGCTGGTGTTTGTATTGGGATTTTCCGGAGTCGACCTCAGGGAACCTGCACTGCTGGAAACCTTCGGGATAGGCCTGCGTTTCGACCTGCGCCTGGCGGTGCTGATCCTGCTGCCCCTCGCCCTGCTCGCCTGGCTGCCACGCTGGAACCTGCTGACCGTCCCCGCCCTGCGCTGGTTGGCACGGGGTTACCTGCTGCTGGCGCTGGCCATCGTCGGGCTGGTGTACATCATCGACTTCGGCCACTACGCCTACCTCGGCGTGCGCATCAATGCCACGGTGCTGCGTTATCTGGAAGACGCGCAGATTTCCCAGCAGATGGTGTGGGAAACCTACCCGGTGCTGTGGATAACCTTTAGCTGGCTTACCGCAGTCGGCCTGTGGACCTATGCCCTGGTTCGTCTTGAACGCATCACCCTGGATGATGAACGCAAACCCATCGGCAAGTTGACCATTGCATCCGTGGCCACCGTTGGCGTGATCGCGGTGTTGCTGGCCCTGCTCGGCCGCGTCGCCAACCTCAACCTCGAAAACCCGGTGCCCCTGCGCTGGAGCGATGCGTTCTTTTCCGGCAACAACCAGATCGCTGCCGTAGGCCTCAATCCGTTGCTGTTTCTGTACGACACCCTCAAGGTCGGCCAGTCTCAATTCGATGAGGCGCGGGTGCGCGAGCATTACCCGGAAGTTGCGAATTATCTGGGGGTCAACCAACCCGATCCCGAGCAATTGAGCTTCGCCCGCGAACAAGCCGTGCAACCTTATCGGCTCAAGGGCGAACGCCCGCCGAACGTGATTTTCGTGATGCTCGAATCCCTCGGCACCAGCGCTGTGGGCGCCTACGGTAACCCGCTGAACCCCACGCCGAACCTCGACAAACTGGCGAAGGAAAGCTGGTTCTTCAAACACTTCTACGTGCCCGTCACCGGCACCGCCAAAACCGTGTGGGCGAGCATCACCGGCGTACCCGACGTCACCCGCCAGGAGACGGCAACCCGCAACCCGCTGATCACCCGGCAACACACCTTGATCAACGCGTTCGAGGATTATCAGAAGCTCTACATGATCGGCGGCAATGCCGGCTGGGCGAATATCAACGCGCTGATCCGCCAGAGCATCGACGGCGTGAAGCTCTATGACGAAAGCCACTGGCGCTCGCCACGGGTGGATGTGTGGGGCGTTTCCGACCTGGACCTGTTCAAGGAAGGCGACGAACTGCTGCGCGCCATCCCCAAGGACCAGCCGTTCTTCGCCTACCTGCAAACCTCCGGCAACCACCGCCCATTCACCATCCCCAAGACCAACGATGGCTTCAAGGTGCACGACCTGACCGTGGAGCAAGTCCAGGCCGCGGGCAGTCGCAGCGTCGAGCAATACAACGCCGTACGCCTGCTGGACTTCAACATCGGCCGCCTGATAGAAATCGCCAAGGCCGGCGGTTACTACGACAACACCATCTTCGTGTTCTTCGGCGACCACAACACCCGCATCAGCCAGATTCCGCACATGGCGCCGGCATTCGAGCAGCTTGGCCTGGAAAGCAACAACGTGCCGATGATGATCCACGCCCCCGGCCTGCAACCCCGGGTGATCGAAGAAGCCGTCGGCCTGGCGGACCTGCTACCGACCGTCGCCGGCATGGCGGGCATTCCGTTCCGCAATGGCGCGATGGGGCGAGATATCCAGCAGCCTGCGCCGGAAGGCGAGCGCGTGGTGCCGCTGGTATTGCGCGAGGGCACGTTCCCGCTGATCGGTGGCGTGACTAAAGACTTCCTGCTGCAAATGGAACACGACGGCAGCTCGCCGACCCTGCATGACCTGGCGTCGCAAACACCGAGGGAAGATGTAGCCCAGGAATACCCGGAAGAGTTTCAGCGCCTGCAGGGACTGACTCGGGGGCTGCATGAGAGTGCGCGGTTGATGTTGTTCCGGAACGTTCGTTGAAGCCACCAGCAGCCAGGCCACTGTAAACCACACTCTTTGCAATACACCGGCTAAAGTGCCACGCTTTCAGGGTTCAGCAGGAGGTACTACTTTGTCGTGGTGTGCAGCCAGCGTTGCTTGGAAACCCATCGGGGCCATAGCATCACTCAATTTTCTTTTCGATTTCGCGATGCCTATATAGAGGTCCCGCACCCGCTATTCCTGTATTTACCCACAGTGTTCTGTATCATTCTCGCCCCCTGACATAGGGGGCAACCAGTAAGGAGGAGGTCGCTTATGCCAGTTCGCCAAGCCCAGGCTATCCTGGCTCGCTACTGGAATCGCCAGATCCCGGTGGACCCTTCAGCGTTAGCGATAAGTATGGGGGCCGACGTCTTTGCGGACCCTGACATGATCTGGAGCGACCTGAGCGGACGTTTCGATTATGAAAACGGAAGGCCCACGATCCGCTTCAACCCCGATGATGCGTGGGTGCGCCAACGGTTCACGATTGCCCATGAGTTGGGTCATATGGTGCTCAACCATGGTAGGTCGATGCGGGATAACTCCGCAAATTACTCGACTCATGCTGATCATTATAAAGAGCAGGAGGCCAACGCATTCGCTGCCGAACTGCTCATGCCAAAAGAAGTGGTCGACTGGATCATCCCGCGCTACAACCGGGATGTCGGGGCCATGTCGCGTGAGCTTGGGGTTTCTGAGGCCGCAATGAGATATAGATTGATCAACCTCGGTTACCTCTCAGACTACTAATCTAAACAACAGCCAAGGAGGCGCGATGAATCCAAGCAACGCCAGCAATGCGCAAAAGAAAGGCGAAGATATGGGCGGGTCAGAAGACAACCCTGACGAGGCCATGAAGCGCTCCCTTGTCCCGCCATCGGGCGACCCTGTTGAAAGAAACAAGGCGCAAGCCGACTGGAATGAAAAACTGCTCAAGGAAGGTGAAACCAGAATCCTTCATCGAAAACTGTTGTTTCGCTCAGTAGCCTTTGTTTCATGCCTGTTATTTATAGCGTTTCTTTACTACTTGTATTGGGCTAACAACCACCCTTACCGGCATGTAGACCATATGGTGTTATGGCTATTGGCAGTCATGCCAATGGGATCTATCTTCATACTCGTCAAATTATCGAATGAACCCGCTGAAACCAATAAACCTGCAGCGCTCATGTGGCCGGAAGAGGCGATCAAAATCGGCCACAAAGTAGTCGATGTCATAGCTGATGTAGTAAAGGATAAACTTTCTCCCAAGAGTGGCAACGGAAGTTAACTCCGCACTTCAGTCTCCGTTGAGCCTTTTTTCATATCGGCCCAGCCAATCCATCCCCCCAATCTATCGATTTGAGGTCCACCTCACCCTCCCCGACTATGGCGGCACTTCCAATAACAAAAACCAGGAACCCGCCATGACTGCCCGCTTCCACAACCCGGTAGACACCCGCTTCGGCTGGGGCTGCCTGCAAGCACTCGCCACCCTCACCGAAGGCCAGAGCGTCGCCCTTGTCACCTTCCCCGAAGCCCGCGAGCTCGGTTTGGTAGACCGCATCCAGGCCCTGCTGGGTGACCGCCTGGTGTACGTGATCGAAGACGTGCAGCCCAACCCCGACGTGGCTCAACTACGCGACACCTACGAGCGCTTCTGGCAGCAGGCCGGTGACTGCCAGGTGGTGGTCGCCGTCGGCGGGGGCAGCGCCATTGATACGGCCAAGGCCTTGATCGTCGGCACCGAATCGGGGGATTTCGACGAGTTGCTGGCGTTACTGGCCGCCGGAAAACCTTTCGTGCCGGCCCGTCACAAGCAACTGATTGCCGCACCGACCACCGCCGGCACCGGCAGTGAAGTCACACCATGGGCGACGATCTGGGATTCCGCGAGCCTCAAGAAGTATTCGCTGCACCTGGACTGTACCTGGCCGAAAGTGGCGATCATTGACCCGCAGTTGATGTTGACGGTGCCGGCCGGAGTCACGGTGTCCACCGGGCTGGATGCCTTGTCCCATGCGCTGGAATCGATCTGGAATATCAACGCCAATCCGATCTCGGACACCTTCGCCATCTCCGCCATCGAAGACATCCTGGAATGCCTGCCCCGCCTGCAGCGCGACCTCGGCAACCAGGAGCTGCGCTCACGGATGGCGCTGGCGGCATTGAAAGCCGGCCTGGCCTTTTCCAATACCAAGACCGCCCTCGCCCATTCCATCTCCTACGAAATGACCTTGCACCACGGCTTGCCCCACGGCATCGCCTGTTCCTTCACCTTGCCGCTGGTGCTGGGCCTGGCATGGGGGCATGACGCCGCGCGTGACCGCACCCTGCAACGCATATTCGGCACCGACCTGCACCAGGCCCAGGCGCAGTTGCGCGACTTCCTCCACAGCCTGGACGTGAAGACCGAGTTTGCCGACTACGGCGTGAATGCCAGCGAGGCCGAGGCGATGATCCGCTTCGCCCTGCAAGGCGCACGCGGCAAGAACTTCATCGGCGCGCAAGCGGCCTAGACTCATCGTAATTCGGTCGTTTCCTGTTGCACCTATCAAGAGTGCCCCCCGGCGGCTGCGGTCGCCGGGGCGAATAACAATAAGGAAAACATCATGAATCGTGCACACGTGCTGCCTGTTCCTGCCGTCCGTACTTCATCGTTCCGCGTTGCCCAGTGGCGCATGCTGCTGGCAGCGATGTTTTGTTATCTGTTTTTCTACACCGGCCGCCAGACCTTTGGTTTTGCCATCCCCGGGATCCAGGCCGAGTTCGGCCTGACCAAGGAAACCCTCGGCTGGGCCTCGGCCGCGATGCTCTGGGCCTACGCGATTGGCCAGGCCATCAACGGCAACCTCGCCGACAAGTTCGGCGGGCGCCGCATCATGACCCTCGGCGCGGTGCTGTCCTGCGGGGCCAACTGGGTCACCAGTTTCGCCAGCGGCTTTGCCGGGTTGATCCTGCCGTGGGGCATCAACGGTTACTTCCAGGCCCTCGGTTGGGCGCCCGGCAGCCGGCTGATTTCCAATTGGTGGAGCGCCGGCGAGCGCGGCAAGGTGTATGGCTTTTATGTATTCGCCGCCGGATGCGCCTCTGTGCTGTCGTACATAACCTCCATCGTGGTGCTGGAAGTGTTCCAACTGGAGTGGCGCTGGATCTTCCGCCTGCCGGTGCTGTTGATGTTGGCGGGCGGCATCATTTTCTACCTGGTGGCCCGCGAGCGGCCTCAAGACATGGGATTCGAGCCCCTGGCCGATACCGGCGTGGCGAATGCCGAAGACAAGAATCATGAAGTGGCCAACGGCGAAGTCGAATCCTCGGCGCAGCGCTACAAGGCGGTGCTGAAGAATCCGCGGCTGATCATCGCCGCGATCTCCCTGGGTTTCCAGAACGCCGCCCGCTACGGCCTGATCGTCTGGGTGCCGGTGCACTTCCTCGGGGCCAACTGGAAAAGCGGCGACAGCATGATCGACCCCAAGTGGATCACCGTGGCCCTGCCGGTGGGCATGGCCATCGGCGCCCTGAGCAACGGCTGGGTCTCGGACAAGCTGTTCGGCTCCAAACGCTACCTGGCGATCATGCTCTACATGTTCCTCGGCGCCGCCACCAGCCTGTGGATGTGGAGTTTGCCGCCCCACAGCGCAATCGGCCTGGTGGCGTTGTTCCTCTGCGGGTTCTTTGTATACGGTCCGGCGTCGAGTTTCTGGGCGTTGTGCCCGGACCTGGTGGGTGCCAAGCGTGCGGGTACGGCCACGGGCGTGATGAACTTCTCATCCTATCTGTTCGCCGGCCTGGCGGAACCGCTGATCGGCAGTATGCTCGACAGTACCGGCAACACCTCACTGATCTTCATCGTCGTGACCTCGGCCTGCCTGTGCAGCGCGGCGGTAGCGTTGTTTATCCGACGTTGATGACCGGCCCGGCGGACCTCAGGAACAGGACTCTTTATGTACCAGTACCACAAGTGGCTGCGCTCGTTTCATGCGGTGGCGAAGACCGGCAGTTTCACCCTCGCCGCCGAGTACCTGAGCGTCGGCCAGCCGACCGTCAGCGAGCAGGTCAATGGGCTGGAGAAGCAGTTCTCGGTGGAGCTGTTCCACCGTCGCGGGCGGTTTATCGAGATGAGTGCGGCCGGGCACGCTCTCTATGGGATCACCCAGGGGCTGTTCGGCCAGGAGGATGAAGCCATGCAACTGTTGCAGAGTTTCAAGCAGCGCAAGACCGGGCTGCTGCGCCTGGGCGCGGTGTCGCCGCCGATCGCGATGAACCTGACCTACGAGCTGATGCAGCGCCACCCGGACATCGAACTGGAAACCTCGTTTTCCCCGGAAAAGGAAACCCTGGACCGGCTCTTCAACTTCGATATCGACGTGGCGATCCTGGCCCTTTCGGAGTTCGACCAGCGCTTCGATACCCAGCTTTACCGGCGCTATCCGATCATTGCAGTGGTACGCGATGACCATCCATGGGCCCAACAGAAAGAGGTGCACGTGGAACAGATCAGCCGCGAAAAGTGGGTGATGCGCGAGAAAAGCTCCCGCACCCGGCAACTGGTGGAAGAAAGCTGCAAGCGCCAGGGCGTCGCCGTGAACTGCGTGATGCAGTTGAACAGTCGCGAAGCCATCGTGCACGCAATCTCCAAAGGCATCGGCATCGGTTTTGTGTCCGCTGTGGAATACGCCGAAACCCCGGGCACCACACCCATCACCTTCGTCGACCACCCGTTTTTCATCGACTACCACCTGTGTTGCCTGGGGATCCGACGCAACCGACCGATGATCGCCGAGCTATTCGAGGCCAGCCCGATCCCGGTGACCTGATCGCCTTACCCGTTTAAACCCTCACCAGGCGCTTACCTCTTCTTCGACAGAGGGACGGCCTGCTCACATCTGAAAATGGAGACTTGCCATGCACTACCAACAACCTTCCAAGCTGCAAGCCGTGGTCCTGGACTGGGCCGGCACCGTCGTCGACTTCGGTTCCTTCGCCCCCACGCAGATTTTTGTCGAGGCGTTCGGCGAGTTCGGCGTCGCCGTTTCCCTGGAGGAAGCGCGCGGCCCGATGGGCATGGGCAAGTGGGATCACATCCGAACCTTGTGCAACCAGCCGCAGATTGCCGAGCGTTATCGGGCGGTGTTTGATCGCTTGCCAACCGATGAGGATGTCACCGCACTGTATGAACGCTTCATGCCGTTGCAGATCGAGAAAATTGCGCTGCATTCGGCGGTTATTCCCGGGGCTCTTGAGGCGATCAAAAACCTGCGCGAACAGGGTTTGAAGATCGGCTCCTGCTCCGGGTACCCGGCGGTGGTGATGGCCAAGGTGGTCGAGCTGGCGCGGCAGAATGGCTACGTCGCCGACCATGTGGTGGCGACCGACGAGGTGCCCAACGGGCGCCCGCATCCGGCGCAGGCGTTGGCCAACGTGATTGCCTTGGGCATCAGTGATGTGGCCGCGTGCGTGAAGGTCGACGACACTTGGCCGGGGATTCTGGAAGGCCGCAGCGCAGGCATGTGGACGGTGGCGTTGACCTGTTCGGGCAATGCACTGGGTTTGACCTATGAGCAATACAAGGCACTGCCCGCTGCTGAGCTGGCGCTGGAGCGCGCGCGTATTACACAGATGTTCGAGGGCTCTCGGCCGCATTACCTGATCGACACCATCGTCGAACTGCCGACGGTGATCGAGGACATCAATGCGCGTTTGGCGCGCGGGGAGACACCGCAGGGTTCTTGATGGGCCGATGGGGTCAGCGCGCTGACCCCACACCGCGGCCTACCGTCCTGCGACAAGCTGTTCGCTGAGTGTCCACAACCGCTGTGCCAACCCCGCATCCACTGCCCACGGCCTGACACCCAGGTGTTCTTCCGATTCCGCACTCATCGCAACCGCCACATCACAGTTTTCACAATAAACCCCACCCATTCCCGCCAACTGCCCGCTCACCGCACACCACACACTGGTGGCCGCGCCTTGCTCCGGGGTTTTCATGTTCCGCTCAGGGTCGATCACCGGTTTCCCGTGCTCGTCTACATAGCCCGAAGCCTGCAGGATTTCAGCCTTCATATGCCGCACCAGGTCGGTAATGATTCCGCCAGGATGAACCGCAAACGCCCTCACCCCGCTGGCCGCACCGAGGGTGTCCAAATGCACGGCGAACAGTGCATTGGCGGTCTTGGACTGACCGTAAGCCTTCCATGGATCGTAGGTTTGGCGCTCGAAGTTCCAGTCGTCAAAGTCGACGGCACCGTGCACGTGTCCCCGTGAGGACAGCGCCACCACCCGCGCGCCTTCGGCGCGTTGCAAGGCCGGCCACAGGCGCTGGGTAAGCAAGAAATGCCCGAGATGGTTGGTGGCGAACTGGGACTCGTAGCCTTGGGCGTTACGACTCAGCGGCGGCGCCATGATGCCCGCGTTGTTGATCAGCAGGTGCAGCGGGCGGCCAGTCGCCAGAAAGCGCTCGGCAAACTGCTCGATGGAGTGGGCGTCCATCAGGTCGAGGGGTTCAAGTTGCAGCTGTGGATAAGGTTTGAGTGCGGCGCGTGCCTTGACCAAGTCACGCGCCGGGACGATCACGTGTGCGCCAGCGGCGGCCAGGGTACGGGCGGTGACCAAGCCAATGCCGGAGTAGCCACCCGTGACAATCGCCACCTTGCCCGAGAGATCAACGCCTCGGATTATTTCGGCAGCGGTGGTTGCCGCTCCATAGCCGCTATGGATCGGTTTTTGTGCTGTGGGCATGACAGAGCCTCCATTAGACGTGTGGTTAACACGCTACGCCCGGAAAGCCGTACTCTGAATACTCGAACATCCCGTTTACCTGCGTAAAAGTACGGATATGCACAGCGACCCGTTTTCCGAGATTCTCACCTTCGTGAATGCTCAGTCGGTGATGACCGGCGGCTTCAGCGCGGGCGGCGCCTGGGCCCTGCGTTTTCCGGCGCCGGACAAGATCAAGTTTTTCGGGATGGTGAAGGGGCAGTGCTGGCTATGCCTGGATGGCGAGGCTGCGCCGGTGTTGATTGAGGCGGGCGATGTGTTCCTGCTGTGTGCACAACGCGCGTTTGTGCTTGCGGGCGATGTGTCGGTCACGCCTTTGGAAGCGCGGCAATTATTCGCTGACGCCGGTCGCTTCCCGCAAATCGGCGACGGCCAGGGCTGTGTGCAAATCGGCGGCTACGTGCAACTGGATCCGGAAAGTGGCGGACTGCTGGCCAACGCACTGCCTCCTCTGATCCACGTGCGGGCCACGGCGCCGCAGGCGGCGATCGTGCAATGGCTACTCGGCCAGCTGGCACATGAGGGGCAAGCCAATTTGCTCGGGGCGAGTCTGGCATCGGCGCAACTGGCGCAGTTGATGTTTATCCAGATCCTGCGGGCCTACGCAGAGACCTCGGGCGTATTACCCGAAGGCTGGCTGCGCACGGTCAGCGACAAGCGCCTGGCCCCCGCGCTGCGCTTGATGCACAGCGAGCCGGGGAGTGCCTGGACGCTGGAAGAATTGGCTGCGGCGGCTGCGATGTCGCGCACTACCTTTTCGCAATACTTCAAGAGCGTTGCCGGGGTGCCACCGCTGGCGTACCTGACCGAGTGGCGCATGCGCCTTGCGCAACGAGCGTTGCGCGAGGGGAATCTGTCAGTGGGCGTGTTAGCGCTGTCGTTGGGGTACGGGTCTGAAAGCGCGTTCAGCAATGCCTTCAAGCGAGTAACAGGAAAGGCCCCGAGGCATTATCGGGATGCGTGCCGTCAATCCAGTAGTGCGGCGCCTTTGAGCAGCGCGTAAAGCCCTTCCGGCACCAGTGGCGACTGCGCAGTAAAGCTTGAGCTGTCCTTCCAACTCACCTTGAACGCAAAACCATTGCTTTCGGCACCGTCGAGGTACGGTTGCTCGTACAGGCTCTGGTCCTCAAATTGGCCATCGTAGACCTGGACGATCTCGTGCCCGGGGTTGCCGTCGTAGGTGAAGATACTTTCAAGCGTGCCGAGCAGGCGCAGGCTGTGAATCGGCTGCGCCAGTTCCTCCTGGACTTCTCGCACGATGGCCTCGGCGCTGTGTTCACCGAATTCGATGCCGCCACCGATGGGGCGAAAGACTGTCTGCTGTTTCACCGCATCCTGGAATTCGTGAACCAGAATTCGACCGTTGCGGTGAAAGATACAAAGGGCAAGCGCCCGGATACGCGGTGCAACCATGGGGTGAAATCCTTGTCTTGGGATCGGTGTTTATTGCGCCTGAAATGTCGCAAGGTACGCCAGCAAATTGTCGATCTTCTCCTGATCACTGATCCCCCAGAAAATCATCCGGGTGCCGCTCACCACCTTTTTCGGCGCCTCGATATAGGCGGCCAGCTTGTCCCGCGTCCAGACCACGCCTGAATTTTTCATCGCATCTGAATACTGATAGTCAGTGGTGGTGCCAGCCGGTCGACCAATGATGCCGTTGAGTTGCGGCCCGAAACCGCCCCGTGCATTTTCGCCGACGCTATGGCAACCGCCGCAGGTTTTGCTGAACAGCTTTCCACCGGCTTCGGCATCTCCCGCCGCCGCTGCCGGTAGGCTCACGAGACCGGCAATCAGGGCGAGGCTGAATAATACGACGTACTTCATAGGTAACTTTCCATCCGATGTGCCGGTTCAGCTGGGGACCTGCCATGACATGGCACAGCGACTGCCCGGCGCAAAACCGTGACGATACTCCTCACGCAGAGCCTCTGCCAAACGATGATCCGGCGCCAGCGAATGTGCTTGCTCAAATCCCAGCCGCTGATAAAACGGGCTGTTCCAGGGCACGTCGAAAAATGTGGTCAAGGTGACTGCCCGCAACCGGCGCGAGCGAGCCTCATTCATCACGGCCTCAAGCAATTGCCGCCCTGCGCCACGGCCCTGCATGACCTGCGCCACCGACAGCTCATGGATGTGCAGGTCGTCATCAAACATCTGTGCACTGAGAAAACCCTGGACCTGGCCAGCAGCATCCATCGCCACCCAACACGTACCCAACGCGATCAACTGCAGATGACGTTCAACACTCATGACCTCGGCATCGGCCAGCCAGCCCAAGGATTCGATCGCACGAAAGGACTGGGCCGCACTGCGCTCTATTGCAGGTAAAAACACTGCGTCGGGCGCGGCGGCAAGTCGGATAACAGTGAGCATGAGGCAACCCGGGATCGTTGAAACACCTGAGATTAACATCTGGAAACAGCCACTCAATTGATATCACCCCACCACTCTGCTTGCATGCCCGCTCCTCTCGGCACAGCGGTTCAGGAGACAAGCGATGAAAACCATGGTGGTCGGTGCAAGCAAAGGATTGGGCAGGGCCTTGATGGAAGGGCTGGGCGGGGTTGGGGATACGCTGATCGGGGTGTCCCGCAGCCGCCCTGATCCCTTGATGTGCAGCACTGGCGCCGAGGTGCGCTGGGTGGAAGCAGACCTTGGCGTGCCTGGCCACGCGGCGCACGTCATCGAACAGGCTGTGGCGGCAGGCGGGCTGGACACACTGATCTATAACCTGGGCATCTGGGAGGAGCGGGCGTTTGATCCGGCCTATAGCTTTCTCACCGACGAGGACACGCAATTGGAAGCCATCGTCAGTTGTAACATCACCGCACCGCTGCTGTTGATCAAGCGGCTGCTGCCGGTGTTATTGAAGAGCTCCCAGCCGCGCATCATCCTCACAGGCTCGACCTCGGGACTGCCTCAGAGCGGCCGGCCCGAAGTGGCGTTCGGCGCCTCGAAATTCGCCTTGCGCGGCATCGCCGATGCGCTGCGTGAAGGCTATCGCCAGCAGCGCCTGGGCGTCACTTGCCTGAACCTGGGCTATCTGAATACCGAAGATTCCTTGAGCACCTCACGCACCCAGGCCGAACAGCGCGGTGAGGGCCAATTGGTTCCGGTGCATGACGTGGTGCAGGTGGTGCGTATGGTCTTGAGCCTGTCCGGCGCCAGTTTCGTCAAGGAGCTGACGTTGCCGGCGCTGCTGGATGAACGCTTCTAGCAGGTTTCGCAAGTGGAGCGCCCTGCCCTGACGCAACGCCAAGACAACCAAATGACCACCCATCGCATAAAACACATCCAATCGAACCTAATCAACGGCGCCCCACTCCACCTTACTTAACCCGGATGGTGGAGTAAGGATCATGGCTCAGCCATCGATATTGGTGCTGGAAGACGACGAAATCATTCGCTCGTTGATGGTGGATGTACTGGAGGATTTCGGCGCGGTGGTGACCTCGTTCCCTTCCGCAGACGAAGGAATGATTTTTCTGGAGCGGGCCAGTGATCCGGTAGACTTGATTGTCAGCGATATCCAGATGCCCGGCTTGCTCAATGGCTACGATTTGAGCAAGGTAGTCGCCCATCGCTGGCCGACGCTGCCCGTGGTACTGACTTCGGGCAACACCGCAATGGCTTCGCAATTGGGCAGCACCGTGCGGTTCCTGCCCAAGCCATGGACCACCCAGCGCCTGCTCGATTGCGTGCAGTCGGCCCTGGTACAGGCCCCGCCCATGCATTGATAGCATCGCGATATCAGCTAACCCGAACTTCGCGGCAGTTCCTGCGGTCAGTTATCAGGCAACCCTACATGGCCAGCAGGCCCCCAGTTCGAGTTTACTGAATGCATTCACAGGCCCATGACGTTGGTGCGCCACCTGTACTTGAAGCCCTGCGCTCGGGTACTGCGTTACTGCACGTCGCCCTGGAAAAGCGCTTGCCGTTTTTCTCTCCGCAGCTGGATCACGACGGCTACCGACGCCTGCTCCAGGCCTACTACGGGTTCTACAAACCTCTGGAAGCAACGCTGAACGACAGCGGTTTGATCCCTGCGGGATTTGATCAGGTGCTGCGTCTGAAGACGCCAACCTTGTTGGGGGATCTCCACGCTCTGGGCCTGGACGACCAAGCCATCGCGGCGCTCCCCCACTGCTCATCGCTGCCACCCCTGGACACACCCGCCGCCTGCCTGGGCGCGCTTTACGTGGTGGAAGGCGCCACTCTGGGTGGGCAGATCCTGCGCCGGGAAATGGCCGGGCGCCTGGGACTGGATGCCGACAATGGCGGCGCGTTTCTCAATGTGTATGGCGCTGAAACCGGCCGGCGCTGGAAAGACTTTCTCAATTACCTGAGCCATGTGCCCCTCGACGCGCACGCCAAACTGCGCGCCGTGAACGCGGCCCGCTCGACATTTAGCTGCTTTGAGCAATGGCTCGACAGCCAGGAGGTACTGCTATGAAACCCGAAGATTTTGAAGAACTGCTTGCCAACTGTGCAGACGAACCCATCCGCTTCCCGGGGGCCATCCAGCCCCACGGTGCACTGCTGACCCTGTCCGAGCCGGACCTGCATATCGTGCAGGTCAGCGCCAACGTAGCCGAACTGTTCAACCACTCACCGGAATCCCTGCTGGGCCAGCCGCTGCACACATTGATCGGCATTGAACATGCCGAAGCCGTCCAGGCCATGGTCACGCAAAACAGCTTTTTTGATGCCCCGCCGCTGCATATGACCCTCAACGGCTCGGAGTTCGAAGGGTTGCTGCACCGCCATCAGGATGTGCTGGTGCTGGAGTTCGAGCCACGGCTCAAGGATTTCCAGCCGCGGGCGCTCAATGGCCGGACCAGCAACCTGGGCAAGATGCTGCAACGCCTGCAGGCGGCGAAAACCCTGCAAGCCTTGTATGAAATCAGCGTCAACGAAATCCAGGCCATGACCGGCTACGACCGCGTGCTGATTTATCGCTTCGAAGAAGAAGGCCACGGCCAGGTGATCGCCGAAGCGTCGGCCCCGTCCATGGAGCTCTTCAACGGCCTGTTCTTCCCGGCCTCCGACATCCCCGAACAAGCTCGGGAGCTGTACCGCACCAACTGGTTGCGGATCATCCCCAATGCCGACTATGAGGCTGTGCCGCTGGTGCCCCGGTTGCGCCCGGACACCGGCCAGCCACTGGACCTGAGCTTCGCTACCCTGCGCAGCGTGTCGCCGATTCACTGCCAGTACATGAAAAACATGGGGGTGCTGTCGTCCATGAGCATTTCCCTGATGTCCGGCGACAAACTCTGGGGCCTGATCAGTTGCGGCAACCGCCAGCCGCTGCTGGTGCCCAATGACTTGCGCACCGCGTGCCAGACCATCGGCCAAGTGCTGTCGTTGCAAATCAGTGCCATGGAGGCCCTGGACCTCAGCCGCCAGCGCGAAGAAAAAGTCGAAGCCCTGGCCTTGCTCAGCCAGGCCATGCAGGCCTCACCCGCAAACGTCTTCGAAGGCCTGGCACAGTGTCCGCAATTGCTGATGGACCTGGCCCTCGCAGGCGGTGTGGCAATCATCGAAGACAAGCAACTGCACCGCTACGGCAGCTGCCCGGAACCTGCGCAGATTCGCGCCCTGCACAAGTGGCTGCAAGAAACCGGGCAGCCGGTGTTTGCCAGCCATAACCTTTCCTCGGTGTACCCGCCGGCAGCTGAATATCAGCACGTCGCCAGCGGTGTGCTGGCCATGAGTTTGCCCAAGCCGGTGGACAACGGTGTGTTGTGGTTTCGCCCCGAGGTGAAGGAAAACATCAACTGGAGCGGCGACCCGAACAAACCCCTGGACCTGGAAAGCACCGACGCGGGCCTGCACCTTCGCCCGCGTACTTCGTTTGAAATCTGGAAGGTGGAGATGGCCGGCATTTCCACCAAATGGAGCCACGGCGACCGCTTCGCCGCGAACGACCTGCGCCGCTCTGCCCTGGAAAATGACCTGGCCCGCCAGGTGCTGCGTGAACAACAGGCCGTGCGCGCTCGGGATGAGCTGGTGGCGGTGGTTTCCCACGACCTGCGCAACCCGATGACGGTGATCTCGATGCTCTGCGGCATGATGCAAAAGGCCTTCAGTTCCGATGGCCCACACACCTCGCGACGGATTTCCTCGGCCATCGACACCATGCAACAAGCCGCCGGGCGCATGAATGTGCTGCTGGAAGATTTGCTCGACACCTCGAAGATCGAAGCCGGGCGCTACACCGTCAAGCCGGTGGCGCTGGACGTGAGCCAGATGTTCGAAGAGGCCTATTCACTGCTCGCGCCCCTGGCGATGGAAAAGGGCATCGACCTGTCCTTCAATGCCGAACCCGGGCTGCAAATCAATGCCGACCCGGAGCGGCTGTTCCAGGTGCTGTCGAACCTGATCGGCAACGCCATCAAGTTCACCCCGCGCCAGGGCAATATCGGCATCAGTGCGTTGAGCAATGGCGAAGAGATTGTGTTTTCGGTGCGTGACTCCGGCGAAGGGATCGCCCCTGATCAGTTGCCTCATGTGTTTGATCGCTACTGGACCCAAACCGAAAACAATCCCACCGGCAGCGGCCTCGGGCTGTACATCACCCAAGGCATCGTGCAGGCCCACGGCGGGCGGATCGAGGCTGAAAGTGAGTTGGGGCGGGGCAGTGAGTTTCGGTTTACGGTGCCCAAGCCGGCTTGAAACTGCGCCTCATCGAGACGGCGAAGCAAATGGAAACCCAGAGGCCCGGAACGCTGGACCGGGCCAAAGCCACTGATCAGGACGCACTCAAAGGGAGGTGAATGCGCACTTCACGTCCTTTCTAATGAGAGCCAACATCTATGTCCTTTCCAATCATTGGCAGCGCTTTCCATATCCAATCCTTCAATCAACCCACTCATTCGCCTCAAGCCACTCAACCCGTCCAACCTGTTCAGCCGGCCCCCAAACCAAACGATGAGCACTCGCGTAGCAGCTCCAACCAGCAAAGTTTTCAGTCGAATAGCGGTAATCTGACTGATCTGGGAAAAGGCAATTTGCCGTGAGGGTTTAAGCCTTCCTAAACCGGCAACACCACCACGGCGGCCAACCCGCCACACGGGCGATTCTCCAACGTCAGCGTTCCACCGTGTTCCAGGACAATCGCCCGTGCCGTGGAGAGCCCCAAACCGACCCCGCCGGTACTTTTATTGCGTGAGCCTTCCAGCCGAAAGAACGGCAGGAACACCTGCTCATGCTGCTCCTGCGGGATGCCCGGGCCACGGTCCAGTACCCGTATCGTCACCACGCCCGGACTCTGTTGCAGTTCGATTTCCGGCGCCCGCCCGTAGTGGATCGCATTGTCCATCAGGTTGGTCATCACTCGCTTGAGCCCCAGCGGGCGACCGAAATACACCAGCCGTGGCGGGCCATTGAAGGTGATGTCGATGGACTGGTCGCGGTAATCGTCAATCAGCGTTTGCAGCAACTCAGCGAGGTCAAGTTGGGTAGCCTGTTCCAGACGCGCATCGTCGCGAAAGAATTCCAGCGCGGTGTTGATCATCGCCTGCATCTCGTCGACATCCCGGAACAGGCGGTGCTGCTGGTCGGCATCCTCGATAAATTCACCCCGCAGGCGCAGGCGGGTCAGCGGCGCCCGCAGGTCATGGGAAATCGCGGCGAGCATCTGGGTGCGGTCCTGGATGAAGTGCTGCAACTGCGCCTGCATGCCGTTGAACGCGAGGATCGCCTGGCGAATTTCGTGGGGGCCGACCGGCTCAACGGGCGGCGCACGAAAGTCGGCGCCGAAACGGCGCACGCCCTGGGTGAAATGCTGTAATGGCCGGGCCAGACGCCGGGTGGCAATCAGCGTGACCAACGCGGTGGAAATCAGCACCAGCATCAGCACCACCAGGCTGCGCGGGCCTTCCGCCAGGCCCCAACTGCGGGACGGCGCGCTGAATACCAGCCACGATTGGTCAACCAGCTGCACCATCAGCACATAGTGCCCGCCGGGGCCTGGCCAATCAGATGGCTCATAGACCTCCATTCGCCGTTCCGGCCCCTTGAGTAGCTGTTTAAACAGCTGATCGGAATGAAAAACCGGGTCTTCCAGAATCGGCACATCAATACCTGCGCGGGTGGCCGACCAACTCACGTTGAAACTGTCGTCACCCACCGCCTGTGTCAGTGGTGGGCGCTGGGAAGGCTCCGCGGCTTCAATCATCCGTACGATCACCGCGACCTTTTCCAACAGGCCCGTTTCACTCAACGGCGGCCTGGCCCAAACGCCGGCCAGTTGCACGAACAAGGCGTTGAAGGCCAGCGCCGTGAGCATCGCAATCAGGATGGTCAGGGCAATCCAGCGGGCCACGGTGTCCCGGGGTTTGAAGCGGCTCATGAGCGGGTCACCGCGACGGTGAACTGGTAACCACCGTTACGCACGGTACGAATCATCGCCGGGCGCTTGGTGTCGAACTCCAGCTTGCGTCGCAGGCGGCTGACCTGCACGTCGATGCTGCGGTCGAACGCGTCGTGGCTATGGCCCCGCGCCAGGTTCAGCAATTGCTCGCGGGTGAGCACACGCTGCGGGTGTTCGACGAACACCAGCAGCAGGTCGAACTCTCCGGACGACAACGGGATCATCACCTGGTCCGGCGAGCGCAACTCACGGCGCGTCAGGTCCAGTTGCCAGCCGGCGAAACGAATCAGCGGGCGCGACACGTCGCCCAACGTCGGTCGGTTTTCACCCGCCCGACGCAGTACAGCGCGCACCCGGGCAAGTAATTCACGGGCATCGAAAGGTTTGCTCAGGTAGTCATCGGCGCCCATTTCCAGGCCCACCACGCGATCACTCAACTCGCCCATGGCTGTCAGCATGATCACTGGTGTTGCGTATTGCTGGCGCAGGCGCTGGCACAGCAACAGGCCGTTATCCCCCGGCAGCATCAGGTCGAGGATGATCAGGTCGGCAGGCATGCGCTCCATGGCCGCCCACAGCTCGGCGCCATTGGCGGCGGTCTCGACCGTGTAGCCATGTTGCAGAAAAAATTTCTTCAGCAGGGCGAGGACCTCAAGGTCATCGTCCACGATTAAAAGATGGCTCACCGGTGGGCATCACTTGGTCTTGTGGATGCGCCATCTAAAACCATTCGAGGCGGCTCGTCATATATTTCAATCGTGCAATAAAGCGTCAACGGCGCAATAAAGCAGACATCTTTGCGCAAGCCTCGAATGCCAGCATCGGCCTCCTTTTTCCGGAGACTGTGCTTATGCGCTCGCTGACGTACCCCCAGCACCTGGCTCGCCAGGCCGTGCTGTTGCTGACCGTGTCTTACCTGACGGGCTGCGCAAGCCCGGCCAACATGGCGAGTACCACACGCTGCGCACAGGTTTCCTACCCGGTGTATGACCCTGCCGAGCCGGTCAACCGGGGCGTCTTCGCCTTCAACCGCGCGGTGGACGACTATGCCCTGGCGCCTGTAGCCCGCGGCTACCGATACCTGCCGGATTTTATCCAGCAGGGTGTGCATAACTTCGCCAGCAACTTCAGCGAGCCCAAGGTATTTATCAACGACCTGCTGCAAGGCAACCCTCGGCGCTCGGTCAACACGCTGGGACGCTTTGCGGTGAACACCACCGTGGGAATCGTCGGGTTGTTTGATGTGTCGGACTCGCTGGGCATTCCCCGTCACACCGCTGACTTCGGCCAGACCTTTGGCGTGTGGGGGATTGGCAACGGCCCGATCGTGGAACTGCCTTTGCTGGGCACCGGCAACAGCCGCGATGCGGCGGGCAAGGTCTTGAACTTCCTGGTGGCGCCGCTGGGCGACAGCGATACCGTACAAACCCTGGACACCATCAGCCTGGTAGGCGGTACGGTGGATACGCGCGCGTCGTTGCTGCCGCTGACCGACAGCCTGCAAAAGTTGCCGGACTACTACAGCGCTTTGCGTAACGTGGTGGCCGAACACCGCGCGGCCTTTGTGCTGGAGGGCAAGCAGGGGGCGACGTCGCCCCGGGCCGATGATTGCGCAAAGGGAGCGGGCGATGATTTCTGATTCAAGCTCCCTGATTCTGCAACATCAGGTCCGCAGACGCGGCGCCAACGCCCTGCTCTGCCGGGAAACGCGCTTGCATCTCTCTGGCGACCAGAGTCGGCTGATCCTCAGTCGCTATGTTGAACAGTACAGCCCGCAGGGTGTGCGATGGGTCGAGCGCCAACACAGCGTGGCACTGGCCGATGTAATGCGCTGGCTGATGACGTCGGGAGAAGCATTCGTCACGACCCATGAACCCCATAAGAAGGTGGACCTGACAACGTCATAATTTGACGCGAGACGTTTATAGCGAGGCAACCAGGGGATGCGTAATTTCTCGCTCTCCTTGATAGCGCTGGCTATCAATGCAGACAGCCTCTCTTTTAAAAAGGAACATCGCCATGATCGATGCTATGAACAGCTCCTTTGCACAATTGCCCACCCCCTCGGTCCCCACTGAACAACCTGCGCCGGTACGAAACAAGCGAAGCCTTGAACCGTTCGCCGAAGCGAGGGATACCCTTGACTACAACGGCGCCTCGTCCAGCGACCGGGGTCGTAAAAACTCCGGCGGTCTGGACAACCTCGGCGGCGGCCGCCTGCCCTGACTCTCCAACTGGAGGGCAGCAGCGCTGCCCTCTCACTGGGTTCATGCCTTGACAAAACACTGACATCCATTGCGTTACCCTTTGCCCCCAACCTGTAATGAGCCGTGGCCTTCATGCTACAACCCGCCCACCTTCCTGCCGTACTTGCTGGCCCGCTGCTACGACGCCTGGAGCCCCAGCGCCTCGTGATGTGGCTGGTAGGAAGTCGTGCCCTGGCATTGACCCTGAGACTGCAAGTCGCCCAAGGCGAGACGCTGGATATCGAACTGGACGCCAGCCGCTGCCAGGTCGTGCCCGTCGGGCGCCAGGCCTTTATCCACCTGATCGACGTGCCGCTGGCCGAGGCACTGCCCCAGGACGTGAGCATCGGCTACGACCTGCTGGTAAACGGGGCCGGCATCGCAGAGTGGGCGCCCCACCTGCTCTACCCGGGTGCCTCAGGCCCCAACTTCGTCCTGCACAGCCATATCCACCAATTGGTACACGGCTCATGCCGTAAGCCTCACCACCGCGCCGATGAAGGTTTGCTGTGTGTCGACCGGCTGCTGGCCGAGTCGACCACTGTCGAAGAACGCCCGGCCCTGTTGATGATGAGTGGCGACCAGGTCTATGCCGACGATGTCGCAGGGCCAATGCTGCGAGCCATTCATGCGCTGATCACACGCCTCGGCCTGTTCGACGAACACCTCGACGGTGCCGTCGTCGACAACAGCGCAGCACTCTATGAGCATGCCGCCAGCTACTACCATCGAGCCGATCTGTTGCCCGCCCTGGAGAGCAACGAGACCTTGCGTGAGCGTTTTTTTGGCGGCGTGAAGAAGCCGATTTTCACCAGCAGCAGCGCCGATAACCACCTGGTGACCTTCGCCGAAGTCATGGCAATGTACTTGCTCGCCTGGTCGCCCGTGCCGTGGGGCCTGATCAACCCGCAAGCGCCTCAACTGCGCGCCGAAGGGCACGTACGCTATGCCCACGAGCAAGTGCAGATCGACAAGTTTCGGGACGGCCTGGGTGGCGTGGCCAGGGTATTCGCCCACCTTTCGTGCCTGATGATCTTCGATGATCACGACATCACCGACGACTGGAACCTCAGCGCCCAATGGGAAGAAACGGCCTACGGCCACCCGTTCTCCAAGCGCATCATCGGCAACGCGCTGCTGGCTTACATGCTATGCCAGGGCTGGGGCAATAACCCGGATGCGTTTGACACAGTGCTAGGCAAAACCCTGGCCCTGACCGCCCAAGCCCATGGCAACTACCTGGATGCGGTCGCTCAGGATGAGCTGGTAGACGAACTGTTAACGTTCCAGCAATGGCACTACGTGCTGCCCACCACGCCTGCGCTGGTAGTACTCGACACTCGCACCCGGCGCTGGCGCAGTGAGTTCAACCTCAAGCAACCGTCGGGTCTGCTTGACTGGGAAGCTTTAAGCGAACTGCAACAGGAACTGCTGGATCACCCTTCGGCGATCATCGTTTCACCCGCGCCCATCTTTGGCGTCAAGCTGATCGAGACCGTGCAGAAGGCCTTCAGTTGGTGCGGCTACCCGCTGCTGGTGGACGCGGAAAACTGGATGGCCCATCGCGGTGCAGCGCAGGTGATCCTCAACATCTTTCGCCATTCCCGCACCCCGGGCAACTACGTGATCCTGTCCGGAGACGTGCACTACTCGTTCGTCTACGAAGTACTGATCCGCCACCGCAATGCGGGCCCGAAGATCTGGCAGATCACCAGCAGCGGCATCAAGAACGAATTCCCACCGCGGCTGCTGGAATGGTTCGACCGCCTCAATCGCTGGCTCTACTCGCCTCGCTCACCGCTGAACTGGCTGACACGACGCAGGCCCATGCAGGTTGTGCCGCATATTCCGGAACACGCCGAGGCGGGCGAGCGGCTGTGGAACTCTGCCGGGATCGGCCAGGTGTTTTTTAACCAGCAAGGGCAGCCTGAGGCGATCTATCAGCACAATGCCAGTGGGGCGCCCAGAACGAGGATGGTGGCGCCCAATCAAAGGCTGACGCTCAATAAATAGTGGCCCTAGGCCACAGCCCCAGCTAGACCAAAGCACCCCTTTCTAAGCGCCAAAGCGCCGTTGTACAGTACCGCCAGCCACGGAGTATCGGCGTCAACAGTAACTGGCCATGAGAGCCAGCCCACGCAAGGAGCGCGCAATGGACGATACATCCGGCCAAGAACCCTCAAGGAGCGACTTTACCGACCTCAACGCCGACATGCTGCACGCCATCATGGAGCTGGTCAGCGACGGGATCTGGGACTGGAACGCCAACACCGGTTTCGTCTACCGCAACCCCGGCTGGTACGAAATGCTCGGGTACGCCCATCACTCCCTGGAAAACAGCGTATTCACCTGGGAAAACGTGATTCATCCGGATGACTACCCTCAGGTGATGGTGCTGTTCGATAACTACATCAACCGTCGCACCACTCACTATCAAGCCGAATACCGCTGCCGCAAGAAAGACGGCTCCTACCTGTGGATCGAAGACCGTGGCTACGTGATCGCACGTAACGACGACGGTTCGGTGGCGCGCATGGTTGGTGCCCACCGCAGCATTCAGGCACGCAAACAGTCCATTGAACAGCTGGAACGACGCAATCAATCCCTGGAAGCCCTGGTGGCCGAACGCACCCGCGAGCTGTCGCGGGTCAATCAACAACTGCAGTTGCAACTGGATGAGAATCGCTCCCTGGCCGAACGTGACGCGTTGACCCGCGTGGCCAATCGTTACCGGCTGGAGCGGGTCTTGCTGGAAGAATGCGATCGCGCCCAACGCTTTCGCCTGCCGCTGTCGCTGATTGCCATGGACATTGATGACTTCAAGCCGATCAACGACCAACACGGCCATGCCGTCGGTGATGAAACCCTGGTGCATGTGGTGCAACGTCTGGAAGCCTGCTTGCGCCACGGCGACTTGCTGGCCCGCTGGGGCGGTGATGAGTTCATGGTGATCGTGCCCAAAAGCACGTTGGAAACCGCGCGGAAATTGGCCGAGCAGATGCGCGGTGCGCTCAAGGAGCTGCCCGCCGTGGGCAACTTCAAGGTAACGCTGAGCCTGGGCGTGGTGGAGCGAAGCATTGGTGAATCACCCACAAGCCTGATGGCCAGGGCCGATCAGGCGTTGTATCGCTCCAAGGCGGCGGGCAAGGACACCGTGTCTGAGTAAAACCTTCAGCGAACCGGCGGCGCGTACTGGATGCCGCCATTGCTCCACAGCGCATTCAGGCCACGCTTGATCTTCAGCACACTGCCCTGGCCGATGTTGCGCTCGAACACTTCGCTATAATTGCCCACTTGCTTGACGATCTGCACCACCCAATCCTTGCGCAGTTTCAGGTCCTTGCCGTAGTCACCGTCGGCCCCCAGCAGGCGGGCAACGTCCGGGTTCTTGCTGGACTTGGCTTGCTCTTCGACGTTCTGCGAGGTGATGCCCATTTCCTCGGCATTGAGCATGGCGAACAGGGTCCACTTGACGATGCTGAACCACTCGTCATCGCCCTTGCGCACCAACGGGCCCAGCGGTTCCTTGGAAATCACTTCCGGCAACACCACGAACTCATCCGGGTGAGCCATCTTGATTCGCTGGGCATACAGGCCCGACTGGTCAGTGGTCAGCACGTCGCAACGGCCGGCTTCGAGGCCCTTGGCGCTTTCGTCGGCGGTGTCGAAGGTGATCGGCGTGTACTTCAGGCCGTTGGAGCGGAAGTAGTCCGAGACGTTCAGCTCGGTGGTGGTGCCGGCCTGGATGCAGATGGTCGCGCCGTCCAGGTCCTTGGCGCTCTTCACGCCGAGCTTGGTGTTCACCAGGAACCCGATGCCGTCGTAGTAGGTCACGCCGGTGAACACCATGCCCATGCCGGCGTCGCGGGAACTGGTCCAGGTGGTGTTGCGGGAAATCAGATCGATCTCGCCCGACTGCAACGCAGTGAAGCGCTCCTTGGCGGTCAACTGGCTGAACTTCACTTTCGACGCATCACCAAACAGCGCGGCGGCGACGGCGTGGCACACATCCACATCAATGCCGGTCATCTTGCCGTTGGCGTCCGGCACGCCGAAACCCGGCAACCCATCGCTGACCCCACACTGGATAAACCCCTTCTTCTGGATCGCATCCAGGGTCGCCCCCGCGTGCGCGCTGCCGGCCAAGCCCAATACTGCGGCGGCGGTGAATGCCGCCAACGTGGATTTGATGTTCTTCATGCAAGGCGCTCCCTGTCGGTCTTTATTATTCGGCGCCAAAAACCCGCGCCGTTTATAGTGTTGCCGGTCAGTATCAACGGCTTTACACCTTGGCCACAAACGACGTTTAGGCAAAGGCTCCTTCCGATTTGGAATGAACTCGGCTATTTGAAAGGATCTGCGATACCGTGATTTCGAAACGCTTGACCCCTTCGATGACTGCCCTGCAGTGCTTCGAAGCCGCCGCCCGCCACTTGAGCTTCACCCGCGCCGCCGAAGAGCTGCACCTGACCCAGAGTGCGGTGAGCAAGCAAGTGGCGCAGCTGGAAGAGATGCTCTGCCACCCGCTGTTCCAGCGGGTGCGCCAGCGTTTGTACCTGTCGCCGGCAGGCTCGCTGTACCTGGAGGAAGTACGCAAGATCCTCAACCAGGTGGATATTTCCAGCCGCTACATCCTGACCTACGGTGGCGAAACCGAAGTGCTGCGCATTGCCACACAGCCGACCTTCGGTGACCGCTGGCTGGTGCCCAAGCTCAAGGATTTTGCCGCGCGCCATCCCAATATCCACCTGGACGTGCGCAACGAACTGGAGCCGTTCGACGTGTTGCAGGCCAAGGCGGATATCGCGTTTTTCTTCGGCCAGGGATCGTGGCCGGGAGCGACCTGCATCGAGCTGTTTCGCGAAGCCGTGGTGCCGGTCTGCGCCCCCGGGTTTGTTGCCGCTGGCAGCGACGCCTCGTCCCGTCACACGTTGCTGCAATGCACCTCGCGTCCGGAAGCCTGGCACGAGTGGTTTCTGGAACAAGGCCTGCACTCGCAAAACAGCTACCACGGGCCGCGCTTCGACACGTTCTACATGTGCATTCGCGCAGCCCAATCGGGGTACGGTGTGGCGTTGGTGCCGCAGTATCTGGTGGCCGAGGAATTGGCGAACGGCAGCCTGATGATCCCCTGGGATTACACGATGCCCAGCGCCGGCGCGCACTTTATCGCCCATGCCGAACATGCCGGGGAGATTCCGAAAGTGAAGGCCTTTTTGAGCTGGATGGTGGAGTACCTCACAGCACATCCCGACTTTTAATAATGACCCGGCGACTTTATTTCGTTTGCGGGACAAGGCGGCTCA
Source organism: Pseudomonas sp. TH34 (assembly GCF_016650865.1). NCBI lineage: Bacteria > Pseudomonadati > Pseudomonadota > Gammaproteobacteria > Pseudomonadales > Pseudomonadaceae > Pseudomonas > Pseudomonas sp. TH34. Next base: position 352,329 of record NZ_JAEKFB010000020.1, on the reverse strand, counting down.
CGGCTTAGATAAAAGGACGCATCCCATTCTTGAGTCCCGGATCCATGAGCCGCGAAACCATCAGCCAGTCGATTTCCATCGTCCACCCCATCAGCCTCAGCCACGGCAAGAACGCCGAAGTCTGGGACACCACGGGCAAGCGCTACATCGACTTTGTCGGCGGCATCGGCGTGCTCAACCTGGGTCATTGCCATCCGCGTGTGGTCGAGGCGATTCGCGAGCAGGCGACCAAACTCACCCACTACGCCTTTAACGCCGCGCCTCACGCGCCCTACATCGAACTGATGGACCGCCTCACCGCGTTCATTCCGGTGGACTACCCGGTCAGTGGAATGCTCACCAACAGTGGCGCGGAAGCGGCGGAAAACGCCTTGAAAATCGTCCGCGGCGCGACGGGTCGCACCGCGGTCATTGCCTTTGACGGGGCGTTTCACGGACGCACCCTGGCCACCTTGAACCTCAATGGCAAGGTCGCGCCGTACAAACAAAAAGTCGGCGTACTGCCGGGGCCGGTGTTCCACCTGCCCTTCCCCAGCCGCGACAACGGCGTGACCTGCGGCGAAGCGCTGAAGGCAATGGACCGCCTGTTCAGCGTGGAAATCGACGTCGACGACGTGGCCTGTTTCATCATCGAGCCGGTGCAGGGCGAAGGGGGGTTCCTGACCCTGGACATGGAATTCGCCCAGGCCCTGCGCCGCTTTTGCGACGAGAAAAATATCCTGTTGATTGCCGATGAAATTCAGTCCGGCTTCGGCCGTACCGGCCAGCGCTTCGCGTTCTCACGCCTGGGGATCGAGCCGGACCTGATTCTGCTGGGCAAAAGCATCGCCGGCGGTGTGCCGCTCGGCGCAGTAGTCGGTCGCAAAACGTTGCTCGACAACCTGCCCAAAGGCGGCCTGGGCGGCACCTATTCCGGCAACCCGATTGCTTGCGCGGCGGCGTTGGCGACCCTGGGTGAAATGACTGATGAACACCTGAAAAGTTGGGGCACGCAGCAGGAGGAAGCCATCGTCAGCCGCTATGAATCATGGCATTCGAAAAAGCTCTCGCCGTACCTCGGCCGCTTGAGCGGTGTGGGCGCCATGCGTGGTATCGAACTGGCCAATGCCGACGGCAGCCCGGCACCACAACAACTGACCCAACTGCTGGCCCTGGCCCGCGACGCGGGTTTGCTGCTGATGCCCAGCGGTAAATCACGGCACATTATCCGGCTGCTGGCGCCGTTGACGATCGAGGCGGCGGTGCTGGAGGAAGGGCTGGATATTCTTGAGGGGTGTTTGGCGAAGTTGGCTTAAAAGCCAGAAAGCCCGGCAGGGAGCCGGGCTTCGAACGGAAAGCGTCAGTGAACGAGTCGGGCGACGCCAAATGCGATGGCAGACAAGGCTCCAGCCGTTCCGACAAACCATTTCAACAGCCGGGTTTCCAACGATTGCATATCCGTTCTGAAATTGGCGATTGAAAGATCCAATCTAGAGGTCGCTTCAAGCAGGTCGATTTTGGTCTGCATCAGATCGGACTTGGTAGTCATGTGCTCTTGCATGCCATCCAGCTTCGTTTCGACGCGCTCCAGCCTTGCCTCAACTTGCGAAATACCCTTTTCCAAATCGTTTTCTCCTCCGTTGCCCCCACCGCCTGCGCCGCCTTTGCGGTCGCAGCCTGATGACGAACCTTGACGGTACTGCTGGCGAAGATAGCTCACATTATCCTTGAGGTCATTCGCCATTTCCGGCCTCCTTCTTCTGGGTCAAAGCATTCAATCCATCAGCTACACCCTCCATGCAGTCGATAAACTCATTCAGCTTCGCCCATGCTTCATCTGCTGCCTGTTTTACATCGGCGTCTTCACTACGTCTGAGCACGCCGGCCAGGCTGATGATGCCGGAGCCGAGTCTCGCAATTGCACTGTGATACTGGCAAGAATAATGACTAATTCCCGGGCCGTTACGTCCTCTGCCTCACCCACCATGTCGTCGCCGTCCATCTCGCCCCTCCATCCATTTTGGTGACGCAGAAAACCACGCCTTCAAACGCAAACCAATGAACAGTTTGCTACCAAATCCGACGCCCCAACCCACTATTACCAAATCCGAAAGAATCCATCTTCCGTTTAGCCCTTTCTCTCCCCTCGCCAGCGCTTTATCCTTGTCAGTAACAAAGTGAAACGTTTCATCACTCCATAAAACATCGTCCGCCCGTGTTCAACGCCTTTGTGCGAACGCGCCAGGCCGCTGTTGGCGTTTCAAAACCATAAAATATTAAGACCCCATTTTGCCTATGCCTGCTTTCCCAAACCTGCGCCTGTGCGCTGTGCTGCTGCCATTCGGTCTGGCCACCTGTGCCCAGGCCGCCCCTGCCTTTGACGCTGAATCACCCTGGATGCTGGGTGATTTCGGCGGCACTCGGACAGCGCTGTCTCAACAAGGCTACGACTTCAAGTTCGACTACACCGGCGAGATGGGCAGTAACCTGCACGGCGGCTCAGACCACGACCGCACCGCGCGCTACAGCGATCAGTTCGGCCTGGGTACGCACCTGGATTTGCAGAAGATCCTCGGCTGGCATGACGCGGAGTTCCAGTTGACGGTGACCGAGCGCAGCGGCAACAACATCACTAACGACCGCGTTAACGATCAGCGTGTGGGCGGGTTCACCTCGTCCCAGGAAGTCTGGGGCCGTGGCCAGACCTGGCGCCTGACACAGATGTGGTATCAGCAGAAGTTCTTCGACCAGAAACTCGACATCAAGGCCGGGCGTTTTGGCGAAGGCGAAGACTTCAACAGCTTCCCCTGCGACTTCCAGAACCTCGCGTTCTGCGGCTCCCAGGTCGGCAACTGGGTGGGCAGCATCTGGTACAACTGGCCGGTGAGCCAGTGGGCGTTGCGGATCAAGTATCACCTGACGCCTGAGTTGTACGCTCAGGTCGGCGCCTATGAACAGAATCCGTCCAACCTGGATCGCGGCAATGGCTTCAAGCTCAGTGGCAGCGGCACCCAAGGAACCCTGCTCCCGGTGGAACTGGTGTGGACGCCCACCCTGAACGGTCTGCCCGGCGAATACCGCGCCGGTTACTACTACAGCAGCGCCAAAGCCAGCGACGTCTATAAAGACCGCAACGACCAGCCGGCAGCCCTCAGCGGCGAAGCCTATCGCAGCGCCTCCAGCAAACACGGGGTGTGGCTGGGGGTTCAGCAGCAAGTCACCAGCCTGGCCAGCGACCATTCGCGAGGCTTGAGCGTGTTCGCCAACGGCACAATGCACGACAAGAAAACCAACGCTGTGGATAACTACGTGCAGGCGGGAGTGGTCTACAAGGGCCTGTTCGATGCGCGCGCCAAGGACGATATCGGCTTTGCCGTCGCCCGGGTGCACGTCAACCCGGCCTATCGCAAAAACGCCGAGGCGACCAACCAGGCCCGCGCCGTCTTCGACTTCGATGACCCGGCCTACCTGCCCCTGCAACACACCGAATACAGCGCCGAACTCTATTACGGCGTGCACGTCACCAACTGGCTGACGATACGCCCGAACCTGCAATACATCCGTCACCCCGGGGCCGTTGCCCAGGTGGATGACGCGCTGATTGGCGGGATCAAGCTGCAAAGTTCCTTCTGATTTCTGAATAAACCTAATTTGCCCTGAACCATGCCTGCGCCGGAACGTCATCTACAGTGAACTGTGCGCAACCAATTCAAAACGTAACGGAGAACCACACTATGAGCACTGATGGTGCTTCAAGTCCAAGTCGCCTGCTGCCCAGGCTGCTGGGGATCTTGCTGCTGATAATGGGCCTGGCCTTGTTGGCCGGGGGGATCAAGCTGAGCATGCTCGGCGGGTCGCTGTATTACCTGCTGGCCGGTCTCGGCATCACCGTCACCGGTCTGTTGCTGCTGGCAACACGCCGCGCAGCGCTGGGCTTGTACGCACTGGTGCTGTTTGCCAGCACCGTCTGGGCGCTGTGGGAAGTCGGCCTGGACTGGTGGCAGTTGGTGCCGCGCCTGGCCCTGCTGTTCGCCCTCGGCATCGTCATGCTGCTCCCGTGGTTCCGCCGTCCATTGCTGCGTGGCCAAGCCTCGCCGCTAGGCACTGGCGCCCTGAGCGTCGCCGTCGTACTGGCCGGTGCCGCCGCCTTGGCCAGCCAATTCACCGACCCGGGTGCCATGGTCAAGAAAGGCCAACTGGACCGCGATGCGGTGCCAGGCATGGCCAGCGCCGCGCCAGCTCAGGCCGATGGTGACTGGAACTCCTATGGCCGCTCGGCCTTCGGTGATCGTTACTCGCCACTCGCGCAGATCACCCCGGAAAACGCCCACAAGCTGGTGCCAGCCTGGACGTTCCGTACTGGCGACATCCCTGGCCCAGGCGATCCCGGTGAAACCACCGCGGAAAACACCCCGCTGAAAGTCAACGGCATGCTCTACGTGTGCACGCCTCACAGCCAGGTCATTGCCCTGGATCCAGACACCGGCAAGGAAATCTGGCGTTTCGACCCGAAGATCAGCACCGAAGGCGCTGCAAACTTCAAAGGTTGGGCGCACATGACCTGCCGTGGCGTGTCGTATCACGATGATGCCGTGTATGCCTCCGAGCAGAGCCCGACTGGCAGCGCCAGCCCGGCCGCCGCGCCGAATGCTTGCCCGAAACGCATCTTCGTACCTACCGCCGACACCCGTCTGATCGCCCTGAACGCCGACACCGGCAAGATGTGCGAAGACTTCGGTGACAAGGGCCAGGTCGACCTGCGTGCCAACATCGGCACCTTCGCCCCAGGCGGTTACTACTCCACCTCGCCACCGGCTGTTACCAAGAACCTGGTAGTGATCGGCGGTCACGTGACCGACAACGTCTCCACCGACGAGCCTAGCGGCGTGATCCGCGCGTTCGACGTGCACACCGGCAAGCTGGTGTGGAACTGGGACAGCGGCAACCCGGACGACACTACCCCGTTGGCCGAGGGCAAGACCTACACCCGCAACTCGCCAAACATGTGGTCGATGTTCGCGGTGGACGAAAAACTCGGCATGCTCTACCTGCCGATGGGTAACCAGATGCCCGACCAGTACGGCGGCGACCGGACTCCGGATTCCGAGAAGTACAGCGCCGGCCTGACTGCCCTGGACATCGATAGCGGCCACGTGAAATGGACCTTCCAGTTCACTCACCATGATCTGTGGGACATGGACGTGGGCGGCCAGCCTTCGCTGATCGACATCAAGACCGCTGACGGCGTGAAAAAAGCGGTAATGGCGTCGACCAAGCAAGGCAGCATCTACACCCTGGACCGCACCAACGGTCAGCCCGTGGTGCCGATCAATGAAATCCCTGTACCGCAAGGCGCAGTGGCCGGCGATCACACCGCACCGACCCAACCGAAATCCGACCTGAACTTCATGCCACCGCCCCTCAAGGAGCGTGACATGTGGGGCGTGACGCCGTTCGACCAGATGCTGTGCCGGATTGACTTCAAATCCATGCGCTACGACGGTCCGTTCACCCCGCCATCGCTGCAAGGCTCGATCGTTTACCCGGGTAACTTTGGCGTGTTCGACTGGGGCGGCATTTCCGTCGACCCGGTGCGCCAGATTGCCTTCGTGAACCCGAGCTACATGGCGTTCAAATCGAAACTGATCCCGGCCGCCGACATCGCCAAGCAAGGCCCACGGGTCAGCGAAACCGAAGGCGTGCAGCCGAACAAAGGCGCGCCGTACGGCGTGATCCTCGAAGCCATGCTGTCGCCACTGGGCCTGCCGTGCCAGGCGCCGGCGTGGGGTTATGTGGCCGCGGTCGACCTGACCAACCACCAGACCATCTGGATGCACAAGAACGGCACCGTGCGTGACAGCTCGCCGGTCCCGATTCCACTGACCATGGGCGTACCAAGCCTGGGCGGGACCTTCACCACTGCCGGTGGCGTGTCCTTCCTCAGCGGTACCCTTGACCAGTACCTGCGTGCCTATGACGTGAAAAACGGCAAGCAACTGTGGGAAGGCCGCCTGCCAGCAGGCGCGCAAACCACACCGATGACCTACACCGGCAAGGACGGCAAGCAGTACGTGCTGGTCATGGCCGGCGGTCATGGTTCCCTGGGCACCAAGCAGGGCGACTATGTGATGGCGTTTAAACTGCCGGATTAAGTAACACCGGTGGTAATAACAAGGCGGCTACCTTATGGGTAGCCGCCTTTTTTTGTGCGTTTCACACCGGCACACGTTCGCGGCGCATCCACATTTCGAAAGCCATGGCGTTCAATGGCCGGCTGATCAAATAGCCTTGGGCCGTGTCGCATTTCCAGAGCTTGAGCAGCTTGAGGCTGGGCTCGAACTCCACGCCTTCAGCCACCACCTTGAGCCCCAGGTTGTGACTCATTTCGATGGTCGAGCGCACGATCACGCCGTCGCCGGAGGTACTGTCGAGATTGCGTATGAATGACTGATCGATCTTCAGCTCCTGCACCGGCAGGCGTTGCAGTTGCGCCAGGGATGAATAGCCGGTGCCGAAGTCGTCCACCGACAGGCTGATGCCACAACCGCGCAGTTGCTCCAGCACGCTGAGGGCCTGAACCGGGTTGTGCATGATCGCGCTTTCGGTGATTTCGAAGATCAATCGTCGGGCCGATACGCCGTAGTGCGCCAACAGCTCGGTCACCCGCAGGGCCAGGCTGTCATCGGCCAGGTCATCCACCGAGATGTTGACCGACAACTGCACCTGCAACCCGCGCACCTCCCACTCGGCCAATTGACGAATGGCTTCTTCGATCACCCAGTGGGTAAGGTTGCCCATGCTGCCGGTGCGCTCGGCCAAGGGAATGAACTCGGCGGGCGATACCAGCCCGAGGGTCGGATGTTGCCAGCGCAACAGTGCTTCGGCCTGGCTCACATGCCCATGGTGCAAGTCGAGCTTAGGCTGATAACACAGGTACAACTCGCCCTCCGCCGGCGCCCGGCGCAGGTCACGGATCAGGCTGATCTGCCGTTGGTGAGCGAGGTCGCGGTCCTGTTGGTAAATCTGTAAATAACCCGGGAACGCTGCCGCATCGTGACGGGCAATGGCGGCGCGGCTGATCAGCTCTTCAACCTGCTGGCCGTCGGCCGGGTACGCGGCGATGCCGATGCTCACTTCATGGCGCAGTTCATCACCGCCAATGCGCTGGGGCTCGGTCAGCAGCCCATACAAGCGGTCAGCCAGGGCCACGACGCGGTCAATCTCGGTGTTTTCCAGCAACAGCAAAAACTCGCTGCCGGTGATGCGCGCAGCGGTGTCACTGGCCGAGAGGCTCGACAGCAGGCAGCGGCTGGCTTCGCGGAGCATTTCTTCCACGCCTTCCGGGCCGTAGCCTTCGTTAATCACGCGGTAGTTCTCAATCCCCAGATACAGCAACACCACGGGCCGACCGGCGCTGATGGCACTGCCGAGGCGTTCCATGGCCAGCGCCCGGTTGGGCAGGCCGGTAAGCGGGTCGTGCAGCGCGTTGTGGGCCAGTTGCCGCTCGCGCACCGCGATCCCGGTTTGCATGGCGTTGAAGGCCTCGGCCAACAGGCCGAACTCATCATGGCTGCGCACCCGCACCGGCGTCCGGTAGTCGCCGGCACCGATACGCTCGGCCGCCTGCACCAGCGCATTGAGTGGACGCGAAACTCTCCGCGCCAAAAACAAAGCGCCCGCCAACGACACCAGCAGCACCACCAGGGCGATCGCGAGAAATTGCCGATCCAGCGGCGCGAAGGATTCAAGGGCGTGGTCCAGAGGACTTTGCAGCAGCACCCGCACCTCACCGCCCTCTGCGGTGTTGCCCAAAGGCAACACCTGGCTGAGATAACGCTGGCCGTGAAACAGGTTCAGTTGCGCCTCAGGATTGATGTACGGAGCCTGCAAGTCGCTGGTAATTGATGTCTGGAATGCCTCGGGCTGAGTGCTGAACAATTCGCCAGGCTGGCCGTGCTGCACACTGAGGAACGACACTTCCAGGTTGCTCATGGAGCGCAATTCACTGGCAAAGATTTCGTCCATAGGCAAGCCCATGACAACAAGGGCAATCGGTGTGGGGTCGACGACTTCCTGCTGCACCAGCAGAAAAGGCCGGCCATCCAGGGCCACGATCAACATTTGCAGGCCGCTGCGCCGGGCCTGGCGCAAGGCGTCGTTGTAGGGAAAGGCCTGCCCGGGGGTCAACGCCTGTAACGTGCTGACCATCACCCTGCCGTCGAGGCCCAGCACAAACACTTCACTGGACGTCAGGCCGGTGCCATGCCGGCGCAGGGCAGCGAGAATCTCGGCGGGCTCGCCCTCGGCGACAGACTGGCGGAAGGGCAGGTCTGCCGTGAGCCAGTTCAAACCGTATTGCAGACGCCGGCCACGCAGGTCGAGCAAGCGCTCGAACACCTGGCTGCCCGTTTCCAATTGCACCTGGGCCTGGTTTTCCACGGCGCTATTGGTCGCGGTCTTCACGGCGAAGTACACCGCAGCCACCACCACCAGTAACAGCAGCGCCAGCACCCCGGCGATCCGGGTTTGAAATGTATGGCGCCACCTCATTTTGTTGCCCTCTGGCAGCGCCTGTCCCCTCCAGCCGAAATGTCCCTTCGTCATACGCGTCCCTCGCGACAGCTGAACCGGCGTCAAATAAACGTCCTTTTTAAAAGGACATTCGAACTATCCAGACTAGCTGCGCAAAGGAAGAAGTGCATCCAATAAATACGGGAACTTGGGTGTCATTAAATTGGCGACAAGCCTCTGCCTCAGCCACGCGCCCGCATGAAATCCCCCCAGCGCCGCACCAGGTAGTTGTGCTCGTCCATCACCGAGTTCCACACCGCGATGTGCCCCATGCGCTGCTCATAGGAGCCCCCGTCGCGCACTTCGCCCACATCAATCAACGGCAAGCCATCGCTGCCCAACAGCTCTTCCCGCGCGGGCAGGCCGGCGTACCAGTAATCCCACTCGGCGCTGCTCAGGTGATCACGGCTGCGGGCCGGGTTGCCGATGTAATAACCCTGGCGCGCCATCACCGCACCTGGCCAGCCGGACAGCCACCAGTTGAGGTAAGCATAGGCCGCATCCAGCACCCGGCCCTTGGCATGGCGCGACAACGACAACCCGCCGAACCAGGCGCGATAACCTTCACGGGGTACCGCCAAGCGGTATTTGACCCCGGCCCGGTGCAGGCGCATCAGGGTCGGTGACCACAAACTCTGGATGTCGATGCTCGGGCTGAGCATCAATTGCGCCGCCTCTTCGTCATCCGACCAGAACGCCGCGAAGTGCCCTTCCTTCTGCTTGCGTACAAGGATATCCGCCAGCACATCGATCTCTTCGATGCTCATGTTGCCGATGTCCTTGAAGCTCGCGAGCCCCGCGCCTTGCACGGCCAGCGCCGCGTCGAGGGCACCGATGGCGGCATCACTCTGCAGCGCGGTGCGTGCGCCCCAGGCCGGGTCGAGCAGCCAGCCCCAGCTCTCATTGGCGCGGTTGAACCCTTCGGGCAAGCGCTCGGGGCGGTAGGCGAAACTGTCGGCGTTGTGGGTCAGGGGCAACATGCTGATGCGTTCGGTCACGGTGCTGCCGAGGCTGCCATCGTGCTGCACGAAGAGGCGCTCGCTGGGCACACTGCCGCTGCCCAGGCGGTCGTTGGCGGACAAACGTCCGCGCTTGGGCAGGTCGTTGATCTCGTGCCACAGCGCAATGCGCCGGGTGTCGATCGGCTGGATCGCCCGGGCCGGCCACACGAAATCGACGTTGTGAAACCACTGGTCGTAGAGGTCGTAGCTGTCCGGCTGCATCACCGCGATGCGCTGGGCCTGCTCCACATCGTGTACCTGGTACACCAGGCGAATGCCCAGCTCTTTTTCAGCTCGCACACGCAGGCATTCGAGCAAGGTCACCGAGGTACCGAGGACGCGAAGCGTGATCATGCGGCGAACCTTCTGGAGAACACTTCAAAGGAGCGACGCAGCAATGCCGGGTCGAGACCGCGCAGGATAAACACCAGGCGTGATTGCCGATCGGTCCCCGGCCAGGCAGGCAGGTGAACCGGGGCATGCAGGCAATGCTGCACGCCATGAATGACGATGGGAGCGTTACTGGCGTTCACGTTGAGCAGTCCTTTGACGCGAAGAATACGTTCGCCGTGGCATCTTAACAGCATCGATAACCAGACCCCGAAACCGACCCAATCCAGCGGCTGATCGAAGGTCAGGCAGCAGACTTGTGCGGCGCCGTGATTGGCGGCGGTGGTTTGATGGAGTTTCCAGCGGCTGACTTCGGCAGCGGGTTCGGCGCTGCGCAGGCCTTCGCCCAGCAGCAGTTGATCGCCGCTGTCGATGTCACAGGTATTGAGGATCGGCGTACCGGCGTTCAGTGCCTGCAAGTGCGCGCGCAACGGGCTGCAGTCTTCGATGAGGTCGGTCTTGCTCAACAGCAGGCGATCGGCGGCGGCCACTTGCGCCAGCCATTCCGGGTGCAGGCGCTCTTGCAAGGCGGCGTGGCTGGCGTCCACCAGCGTCACCACCAGCCCGATATGAAAGCGCCCGCGCAGTTGCACGTCGTTATTCAAGGTGGCGAGAATCGGCGCCGGGTCGGCCAGGCCGGTGGTTTCCAGGATCACCCGTTTGAAGGCCGGAATCTCGCCCCGCTCACGACGCTGCAACAGGCCGAGCAAGGCGTCTTTCAACTCGCCGCGAATCGAACAGCAGACGCAGCCGCTGGGCAGCAGCACCGTGTCCGGGGCCACTTCTTCCACCAGCAGATGGTCAATGCCGACGTCGCCGAATTCATTGATCAGCAACGCCGTGTCGCCGAGGCTTTCACCTTGCAGCAGGCGCTTGAGCAAGGTGGTCTTGCCGCTGCCGAGGAAGCCGGTGATGACGTTGAGGGCGATGCTCATGGCTGTTGCTCCAGATGATCCAGCAGTCGCGGGTCCAACGGGTCCAACGGCCGACCGAGCATGGTCTCTGCCGCCCGCCACAGCTGATCCAGGCCGCTGGCCAGCTCCTGTTTGCCGGTGGCGCCCAGCAGCAGATAGGACGCGCCCTGGAAGTCTTCGACCTTGAGCCGGAACACCGCCAGCACCTGGTTGATCGCCGCGATGCGGTGCAGGCGTTCGCGGCGGCGCGGCAACTCATCGCCCAGGGGATCGCTCCAGTGCAGGTCTTCGCCCAGCAGGCCGCAAAGTCCACACATGCTTAGTGCCCGCTCATGGCATGACATCGCCGGAGTTCGGGCCCAGGGTCTGGCCGACGAACAGATTGCCGCCCGGCTCGCTGGCCAATAACACAGCGGTGGGCGCCACTTCGTCCGCCAAGCCGAAACGGCCCAGCGGCAGCTCGGCGGCCTTGGCGCGTTTCCAGGTGTCGCTGATGCCGCCTACCAACGGCGTCTCAATCGGCCCGGGCGCGATAGCGTTGACCAGGACGTTGTCCTTGGCCACTTCCAGGGCCAGGGATTTAGTGAAGCCGATCACGCCGGCCTTTGCCGCTGCATAGTGCGTCAACTCGGCACCGCCCTTGATCCCCAGTTGCGAGGCGACATTGATGATCCGGCCCCAGCGCTGGGCGATCATGTGGGGCAAGGCGCGCTGGCTGGCGACGAACACGCTGGTGAGGTCGACCCGCAGCATGTCGTTCCACATGTCGAGGGTGAGGTCGACGCACCGGGCCTGGGTCAGCATGCCGGCGTTGTTGACCAGGATATCGATGCCACCGTAGTGGGTGACGCAGGCATCGACGCTGGCCTGGGCGCCGTCGACGGTGCCGACGTCGGCCACGCATTCGAGGACTTCGGCGCCGAGGTTACGGCAAGTGATGGCGGTTTCGGCGAGGGTGGCGGCGTCGCGGTCGGCCAGTAGCAGGCGCGCACCTTCGACGGCGTAGGCGCGGGCGATGGCGGCGCCGATGCCGCTGCCGGCACCGGTGATCACGGCGCGGCGGTTAGCGAGTTGGGGCATGGTGAACTCCTGAAATAATCAAACGGCGAACACGGTCAAAAATGTGGGGGCGGGCTTGCTCGCGAATGCGGTGGATCAGTTCCACATGTATTGGCTGGCACTCCGCTTTCGCGAGCAAGCCCGCTCCCACATTTGGAGCGAGTCCGGCTTAAAACTGGGGGTTAGTCCGGCCAGCGCACGGTCAAGCCACCATCAATCACGATGCTCTGCCCGGTCAGGTAGCTCGATTCTTCACTGGTCAAAAACCGCACCAGAGACGCGACTTCATCCGCACGCCCTACCCGGCCCAGCGGAATCGCCCGCGCCGCTTTCGCCAGCCCTTCCGGCCCGAGGGAGTTCTTCGCGTCCAGCGACTGCGGCGTCTCGATCAACCCCGGAATCACCGCATTGCAACGAATCCCCAACGACGCCAATTCCACCGCCAGCGACCGACACAACCCCGGCACACCTGCCTTGGCCGCCGCATAGTGCGCGTGCTCCTGCCAGCCATACACACCACCGGCAATCGACGAAATCGCCACCAGCGCGCCGCCTTCATGCATGTGCCGGGTCGCCGCCCGGAAGGTGCGCATCACCCCGGTCAGGTCGACGTTGAGCATCTCGTTCCACAGCGCGTCTGTCATCTCCAGCAGTGGCGCACGGCGCAACAATCCTGCGTTGGCCACCGCGTAATCGAGGCGACCGAAGTGCTGGACCGCCTGCGCAGCCAGGTTATCCACCGACGCGGTATCGCCCACGTCCAATGGCAACATCAGGCATTCACCGCCGGCCTCTTCCACCAGCGCAACCGTGTGATGCGGGTCATGGGGATCGGCCGGGTAATACCCGCCCACCACCGCCACGCCGCTGTGGGCATACGCCACCGCGAGGGCCTGGCCGATGCCGCTGGCGGCACCGGTAATCAATGCAACTTTACGACTCATCAACTGACTCCTTACTGGACGGTTTCCGGACGCACATGGCGCGCGGCAAACATCAACGCACCGGACAGGAAGCACGGCAGCGCGCCGAACCACAGCGCAGCGGTCTGCCAGTCACTGCCGGCCGACAACACTTGGGTCGCGCCAAACCCGGCAACCACTGCACCAATGGGCCCCATGGCATGGATGATCGCGCCGCCGGTGGCCCGGATGCTGGTGGGAAAACTTTCGCTGATGAAAAACAGTGCTGCCGAGTACGGCCCGATCAGGAAGAACAGGCCCAGGCTGTAGAGCCCGACCACCATCGCCATGTTGCTTGGGCCAAACAGCATCCCGGCAAACGACAGCCCGCCGAGCATCCAGCCCAGGCCGATGACGTTGCGACGGCCGATCTTGTCGCCCATCCAGCCGTGGCTGAGGTAGCCGCAGTAACCCACAAGGTTCGACAGCACGAGGATGATCAGCGAGTTCTCGAACGAGATGTGGTGCACGCTGACAATCACCGACGTACCCAACACGCTGAACACCTGGATGGCGGCCCAGTTGAGCAACAACGCCGCACCAATCACCAAGGTTGCACGGCGGGCCGGACCACGGAAGGCGGCCTTGAGGCCGGCCTTGCTGTGTTCGTCATAGTCCACGCCGTAGGTCACGGCGACGTTTTGCGCTTCTTTCACCGAGCCGCTTTTGCGCAGCTCGCTGATGCGCTGGTGAATCTGGAACTGCGGGCTTTCCTTGAGCTTGCGCGCCATGACCGCAATCACAATCGCCGGGATCGCCGCAAACACAAAGCAACCCTGCCAACCAATCACCGGCAGCAACAGCGCGGTCAAACCTGCCGCGATCAACGCGCCCACCGGCCAGCCGCCCTGCACCAGGCTGTAGATAAAGCCGCGACGCTTGGCCAGTTTCGGATCATCCGAGGCGGCGTACAGTTCGCTCAGGTAAGTGGCGTTGACGGTTTCTTCGGCATACCCCAGGCCGCCCAGCGAACGGATCAGGATCAGCGAAGACTTGCCCCACGCGCCGCCAATGGCGGTCAGTGCCGAACAGATTGCCGAACCGGCGACGGTGAAAATAATCCCTTTGCGCCGGCCCAGCTTGTCAACGATCGGACCGATGGCCAGCGCAACCACGGCGGTGCCTACCGCCACCCATGTCGCTATCTCCGCTTGCTCCACTTCACCCCAATTAAAGTGCCGCCCGATTTCCGGCAGCAAGGTGCCGAAAAGAATGAAGTCATACACCGCAAACACCCAGGCGAAAAACGCGATCCAGGTGGCGAAACGCACTTCCTTGGGCGTCAGTTGCCGGGGTTTCCAGCCAGTCAGATCAAGCTTGTTGTAGATAGACATGAATCGCGCCTCGGGAGGTTGGCCAGGGTTTAGGTACGGGTGTCAGGTCCGCGGTTGGCGGCGGATAAAGTCATCGGCGATTTCGTCGAAGGTGACGAAGCGCACGCCGGCATGGCTCTGGATATGTTCGATCAGCCGCTCAAGCATCAGCAGCACTTGCGGGCGGCCGGAAACGTCGGGGTGGATGGTCATGGTGAACACCGCGTGTTCGTGCTCGCGGTAGACCCAGTCGAACTGGTCGCGCCACATTTCTTCCAGGTGACGCGGGTTGACGAAGCCGTGGCTGTTGGGGGCTTTCTTGATGAACATCATCGGCGGCAGGTCGTCGAGGTACCAGTTGGCCGGGATCTCCACCAGGTCGGTTTCTTCGCCGCGTACCAGGGGTTTCATCCAGGTGTCGGGGTGCTGGCTGTAGTCGATCTTGGTCCAGCTGTCGCCCTTGCGCACGTAGTACGGATGGAAGTCGTTGTGCATCAGACTGTGGTCGTACTTGATGCCTTTTTTCAGCAGCAGTTCGTTGGTGACCTTGCTGAATTCCCACCACGGCGCGACATAGCCGGTGGGGCGTTTGCCGGTGACCTGGGTGATCAGCTCGATGGACTTGTCGAGGACGATTTCTTCCTGCTCGGCGGTCATCGCAATCGGGTTTTCGTGGCTGTAGCCGTGCACACCGATTTCGTGGCCAGCGTCGGCCACCGCCTTCATTTGCTCGGGGAAAGTTTCCATCGAGTGGCCGGGGATAAACCAGGTGGTGCGCAGGCCGTAGCGCTCGAACAATTTGAGCAGGCGTGGCGCACCGATTTCACCGGCGAACAGGCCACGGGAAATGTCGTCCGGGGAGTCTTCGCCGCCATAGGAGCCGAGCCAGCCGGCGACCGCGTCGACGTCGACGCCAAATGCACAGAGGATGTCTTTAGCCATGATGTGTCTCCTTAAAAAATGAGTGCGGTTTCAACTGACAGTGCGGCCCGAAGCAGGCGCGCGTCTTCGCCGCTGGGGGCGCTGAGCAGCAGACCGGTGGGCAGGCCCAGGGCATCGCGGCCGCTGGGCAGGCTGACGCCGGGCATGTCCAGCAGGCTGCCGGGCATGGTCAGGCGCAGCGTGGCGAGGTTGGTGCTGACGAACAGTTGGTCGTCGGCTTCCAGCGGCGCCAGGGCCGGGGCCACATGGGCCACGGTGGGGGTGATGAGGATCGCGCCGTCGAGTTCGTCGACAAGCTGCTGTTGCAGGCGGCGACGGGCGTCGTACAGCGCCAGCAGTTGGCTGGCCGGCAGCGTACGGGCGGCTTCAAGGCGACGGCGTACCCGGGGGTCGAGTTGCTCGGCATCAGGGCTGTCGAGCAGGGCTTCGTGGAGGGCGAAGGCTTCGAAAGCGCCAAGCCAGCCTTGGTGCTGGATCAGATCCAGGGTGGCCTGGAAAGTCTTCGAGGGGCGCACGTCAATCAGCGCGCCGTCTGCCTTCAATCGGTCCACACAACGTTGCAGGTTGTCGCGCACCGCAGATTCAACCCGTGCGTCTTCCAGCACACTTTGCTCGACCCAGAACCGCTGGCCGTTGAGGCTACGGGGCTGGCGTGGCGGGCGCTGGTCGCGACCATTGAGCAGGTCGTCGATGGCCAACGCATCGCGCACGCTGCGAGTCAGCGGGCCGAGGCTGTCGAGGGTGTGAGCCAGCGGGAAAACGCCGTCGCGGCTGTAGCGCCGGCAACTGCTGCGGTACCCCACCACGCCATTCAGCGCAGCGGGAATACGGATGGAGCCCGCAGTGTCGGTGCCCATGGCGATCGGTACGATACCGGCCGCCACGGCGACGGCTGAACCGGACGATGAGCCGCCGGGAATCCGCGGTTGGTCGACGCTGCTCGGGTTGTGCGGCGTGCCGAAATGCGGGTTCAAGCCCAGGCCGGAATACGCCAGCTCGCTGAGGTTGGTCTTGCCCACACTGACCATGCCGGCGCGGCACAACAGGCCTACGCTCGGCGCATCCAGCAAGGCGGCCGGCGCGTGGCTGCGATAGGCCGCGCCCGCCGTGGTAATGCTGCCAGCCACATCAAACAGATCTTTCCAGGCCAGGGGCACACCGTCGAACACGCTCAACGGCTGGCCGGCACGCCAACGGGCAGCGGACGCTTCCGCCTCACGGCGGGCGCGCTCGGCAGTCAGGGAGATGAATACGCTGGGGACTTGGCTCGCGTGAGCAAGTGCCTGTTCGAGGGCCTGCACCGGGTCGCTGCGGCCGCTGGCAAAATCCTCGGCCAGTGAAGTGGCGTCTGACATGGGAATGACCTTCTAAAACGTACATATTAATAAAATGTACATTTTACAAAGGCAGCTTTCGTGCCAGTCTTGTGGTCACCTTTTTGGGCGAATTCGACAGCTTCGAGCAGATACACGGGCTAGATGGGTTTCAGACATCAAAAGAATTATCGGCTGAGCTCTAACCCTCGCCCACAATGAAATAATGTATCTTTTATTAATAAGTACATTTTGGTGCAGAAAGGTAACAACCCCCCTCTTAAGGCCCCAAAAAAGTGCCACCGACGTGGCGCAGAGTGACAGGCGCAACTATGAGAGAATCCCCGGCCACCGACCCGTTAGCTCCAGAGAACCCGATGAAAGCAGTGTCAGCCTCGGCTTCCCGTTACGCGATGATTCACCAGGTTTTGCGCGACGCCATCACCCACGGCACCGCCCGCCATGGCCTGGTGTTGCTGGAAGCGCCGCTGGCCGAGCTGTTCGGCACCAGCCGGGTGCCGGTGCGCAAAGCCCTGAACCTGTTGCATGACGAAGGGTTGATCTGCCGCTTCGATGGCCGGGGTTACCTGATCAACCCCGACGGCCTGGACATGGAGCCGCTGCGGCTGCCCCTGAGCCATGCGCACCTGGGCCTCAACGGTGAAGATGAGCTGGTGGACACCCGGCCACTGGGGGAGCGGATCGTCGAGGAAATAGGCGCAGCGCTCTCGACCTGCATCGCCTTCGGGCATTACCGCCTCGATGAACAGGCCGCCGCCGAGCACTACAACGTCAGCCGCGCGGTGGTGCGTGAAGCGCTGATGCGTCTGCGGGACCGTGGCTTGGTGGAAAAGGAACCCTATTCCCAATGGCTGGCCGGGCCACTGACCGCCCGGGAAGTCACCGAAGATTACGAACTGCGCGCCTGCCTGGAGCCGGAAGCCCTGCGCCAAAGCGCGCCGAACCTCGACCGCGACCTGCTGCAAGCCATGTTGCAGCGGGTGCTTGATGCGCAAGAGAGCGCCCACTGCAGCCTGGAGGAAATCGAGCAAATCGAGGAAGACCTGCACCAACACTGCCTGGCGGGCCTGCAAAACCGCAAGATCGCCGCGTTGATTCGCCAGGGTCAGAGCCCGATGATCATCAGCCGGATTTTCTACCGCCTGCTGGGGATCGGCGCCGATCCGGCGATGCTGGCCGAGCACCGGCTGATCCTGGAGCTGTTGCTGCATGGCGCCTTCGACGCCGCCGCGCTGAACCTGCGCGAGCACCTGCAACGGGCCCGGCAGCGGATGTTGCAGCGTTTGAAGGTGCTGTCGGTGCTACCCGAACAGCCTTTACCGGCCTACTTGCACAAACTCAGCTGACGAAATGCAATCGAAAATGTGGGAGCGGGCCTGCTCGCCACTGCGGCGCATCAGTCACAGATGCATTGACTGACAGAGCGCATTCGCGAGCAAGCCCGCTCCCACATTTGTTCAGCGGCGCTTTTGAAAATATTGTGCAATATGTTGCTATCTCACCCCACCCATTGAAACCACGGCCGACCTGCCCCATCTAACCTGCATACTTCCTTATGCAGGTGCCCCATGAGCGACCAGCAAGAATTCCCGGACATCGACCTCAACGACTACGCCGACCCGGAAAACGCTGAACACACTTCCGCCAACACTGGCCTGGCCCTGCCAGGGCAAAACCTGCCCGACAAGGTCTACATCATCCCGATCCACAATCGGCCTTTCTTCCCGGCGCAAGTGTTGCCGGTGATCGTCAATGAAGAGCCGTGGGCCGAAACCCTGGAGCTGGTGAGCAAATCCGACCACCACTCCCTGGCCCTGTTCTTCATGGAAACCCCGCCCGAAGATCCGCGCCACTTCGACACCTCCAGCCTGCCGCTGTACGGCACCCTGGTGAAGGTGCATCACGCCAGCCGCGAAAACGGCAAGCTGCAATTTGTCGCCCAGGGCCTGACCCGCGTGCGGATCAAGACTTGGCTCAAGCACCACCGCCCGCCTTACCTGGTGGAAGTCGAATACCCGCACCAGCCGACCCAGCCGACCGATGAGGTCAAGGCCTACGGCATGGCGCTGATCAATGCGATCAAGGAACTGCTGCCGCTCAACCCGCTGTACAGCGAAGAGCTGAAGAACTACCTCAACCGCTTCAGCCCCAACGATCCGTCGCCGCTGACAGACTTCGCCGCCGCCCTCACCTCGGCCACCGGCAATGAGCTGCAGCAAGTGCTGGACTGCGTACCCATGCTCAAGCGCATGGAGAAAGTCTTGCCGATGCTGCGCAAGGAAGTCGAAGTCGCGCGCCTGCAAAAAGAAATCTCCGCCGAAGTGAACCGCAAGATCGGCGAGCACCAGCGCGAGTTCTTCCTCAAGGAACAACTCAAGGTCATCCAGCAAGAGCTGGGGCTGACCAAGGACGATCGCAGCGCCGACGTCGAGCAGTTCGAACAACGCCTGGTGGACAAGGTACTGCCGACCCAGGCGCAAAAACGCATCAGCGAAGAAATGAACAAGCTGTCGATCCTGGAAACCGGGTCGCCGGAGTACGCGGTCACCCGCAACTACCTGGACTGGGCCACCTCGGTGCCGTGGGGTGTGTATGGCGAGGACAAACTCGACCTCAAGCACGCCCGCAAAGTGCTCGACAAGCACCACGCTGGCCTGGACGACATCAAGAGTCGCATCCTCGAATTCCTCGCGGTGGGTGCCTACAAAGGTGAAGTCGCCGGTTCCATCGTGTTGCTGGTGGGGCCGCCGGGTGTGGGCAAGACCAGTGTCGGCAAATCGATTGCCGAATCCCTGGGCCGGCCGTTCTACCGCTTCAGCGTCGGCGGCATGCGTGACGAGGCCGAGATCAAGGGCCATCGCCGCACCTACATCGGCGCGATGCCGGGCAAGCTGGTGCAAGCCCTCAAAGATGTGGAAGTGATGAACCCGGTGATCATGCTCGACGAGATCGACAAGATGGGCCAGAGCTACCAGGGCGACCCGGCCTCGGCCCTGCTCGAAACCCTCGACCCGGAACAGAACGTCGAATTCCTCGACCACTACCTGGACCTGCGCCTGGACCTGTCCAAAGTGCTGTTCGTGTGCACCGCCAACACCCTGGACTCGATCCCCGGCCCATTGCTGGACCGGATGGAAGTGATTCGCCTGTCGGGCTACATCACCGAAGAAAAGGTCGCGATTGCCAAGCGCCACCTGTGGCCAAAGCAGCTGGAAAAAGCCGGTGTGTCGAAAAACAGCCTGTCCATCAGCGACGGTGCACTGCGCGCGCTGATCGATGGCTACGCCCGGGAAGCCGGTGTGCGTCAGCTGGAAAAACAGTTGGGCAAACTGGTGCGCAAGGCGGTGGTCAAGCTGCTGGATGAGCCGGACTCGGTGATCAAGATCGGCAACAAGGACCTGGAAGCCTCCCTGGGCATGCCGGTGTTCCGTAACGAGCAAGTGCTGTCGGGCACCGGTGTGATCACCGGCCTGGCCTGGACCAGCATGGGCGGCGCGACCCTGCCGATCGAGGCGACGCGCATTCACACCCTCAACCGTGGCTTCAAGCTCACCGGGCAACTGGGTGACGTGATGAAGGAATCGGCCGAGATTGCTTACAGCTACATCAGCTCCAACCTGAAGTCGTTTGGCGGTGACCCGAAATTCTTCGATGAAGCCTTCGTACACCTGCACGTGCCGGAAGGTGCCACGCCCAAAGACGGCCCGAGCGCGGGCGTGACCATGGCCAGTGCGCTGCTGTCCCTGGCGCGTAACCAGCCGCCGAAAAAAGGCGTGGCGATGACCGGTGAGCTGACGTTGACCGGGCATGTGCTGCCGATTGGCGGGGTACGCGAGAAGGTGATTGCGGCGCGGCGCCAGAAGATTCACGAGCTGATCTTGCCGGAGCCTAACCGGGGGAGCTTTGAAGAGCTGCCGGAGTACCTGAAGGAAGGGATGACGGTGCACTTTGCCAAGCGCTTTGCGGATGTGGCGAAGGTGTTGTTCTGATAGTTATGTAGTGCCTGGACTGACGCCATCGCGGGCAAGCCCGGCTCCCACAGGGATCGGTGTTGTTAATGACAACGCGGTCAAATGTGGGAGCGGGCTTGCCCGCGATGGCGCCCGTCCTATCAACACAACTTCCTCGCTTGTCACACCTTGTCTCATCTTCGGTTATGCTCGCCCTTCGTCGCCAAACAACGGAGCCCCCATGACCGCTGCCCGCCTGCTTCTCCCCCTGAGCCTTTGCCTGCTCGCCGCCTGCGCCAGTGCGCCGAAGCAAAACGTCACCGTGGAAAAACAGAGCGCTTGCCCGCTGCAACTCAAGACCGGGCAGAACCTGATCCTGACCCTGCCCAGCAATCCCACCACCGGTTACCGCTGGGCCATCCAGGATTCCGCCGGCGGCGTGCTGCGCAGCCTGAGCCCCGAGGTCTACAGCAACACCGAAGGCACCGGCGTGGTCGGCAGTGGCGGTCAATCCACCTGGCGCTTCCAGGCCTTCAACGCCGGCCAGGGCCGTTTGCGCCTCACCTCACAACAACCCTGGGAGCCGGAAGCAGAACCGGCCGAGACCTTCGACTGCGCCATTACGGTGAACTGATATGCCATGGATGATCCTTGCGTTGATGGGGGCGGTAACCTTTATCTACGGCCTGAGCACCCACGCAGCCCTGCTCTGCCTGTTAGTGAAGCCATTACCGGTACTGGCGCTACTGGGCTGGCTGCATGATGCGCCGCCCACCGACTATCGACGCTGGATCAGCCTGGGGCTGATTTTTTCCCTGGTGGGCGATGTGCTGCTGGCCTGGCCCGGCGACTTGTTCATCTTCGGCCTGGGGGCATTTTTGTTCGCGCACCTGGCGTACCTGAAAGCCTACTTGAGCGACTGCCGCCGCCCGGCCATTTTGCCGCTGGTGTTGGCGCTGGTGGTGGGTGCGATCTTGCTGAGCATCCTGATTTCCCATGGCCTGGGCCCATTGCTGGTGCCGGTGGTGGTTTACGCGCTGGTGATCAGCGCCATGTTGTGGCGAGCACTGGCACGATTGGGCAGCGATGTGCCCAAGCGCTCGGCGTACCTGGCGGCAGCGGGCGCAGTGTCGTTCGTGTTTTCCGACACGCTGATTGGGATCAATCGGTTTGTGGTTTCGTTTGAAGCGGCGCCGTATTTGCTGATCGTCAGTTATTGGCTGGGGCAGTGGGGGATTACCGCATCGGCATTTGCTCAACCAACTCGTGAAAGACACACAACGCGCTAGTTTACAGCCAGGCAGAAAGGTTTATTCCTTTACGCTCTACAAGTAATCACTAAAAATTCTAAAAAACTGTCAATTATGACAGTTCTCGGCAACCGCCAGCTTCGGTAGTTTCCTTACGGAGTAATCCAACGTAAAGGAATTAATCATGACTGCGCGCAAACATAAAAAGATCACATCAATCACCCATACGACCGGATCGTTTAATGGCAAGGCTATAACAAGCTTTGTGCCTGACTATAGTGAAGCGTACGTACACCCCAGCGAAGACGTCATTATCATTAGAGCGGTGCAATTATATTCACCGAGTACGATATCTGAGATATTCCTTCAAATGGATAAAAACATTCAGAACGGTGAGCATGAATTCCCGGGGAGTCCAGGCATTCATTACCTGGACATATACCCTTTGATCGGTGGTGGCCCCTACGAAGTGACCCAGGCAAAACTCACCGTCAATTTTGACCTCACAAAAGGCCACTTCAAAGGAAGCATTACCCTCGACGGCTACTTGCATGGAAATACAACTAACACAATTAATTTAACCTGCGCGTACGACTTGAAATCAGGCCTGCGTTAAAAATTCCAAGCCCATGATCGCCTCTGCTACACGGTGAGGTGATCGTGACCGGAAATCAGATTTATAAGGCTAAAAGCTCACTGCATCCACGGGCAGGTACGCTAAAATACGCGACTTTTCCCCTTCGTCGCCGGAACAGCCGTGAGCAAAGAACCCGATCGCCTATTCGCCCAGCCCCTGCCCCAGGTGCCGGACTTCGCCTTCAACGAAGACGTGGTGCGGGTTTTCCCGGACATGATCAAGCGCTCGGTGCCCGGTTATCCGACCATCGTCGAGAACCTCGGCGTGCTCGCGGCGCAGTTTGCCCAGCCCAATAGTGTGCTCTACGACCTCGGTTCATCCCTCGGCGCGGTGACCCAGGCCCTGCGCCGTCACGTGCGCACCGACGGTTGTCGAGTGATCGCGGTGGATAACTCGGCGGCGATGGTCGAGCGTTGCCGCGAATACCTCAATGGCCAGGACTCGATGTTCCAGGAGTTGCTGCCAGTGGAGGTGATCGAGGGCGATATCCTCGCGCTGCAATTCCAGCCGGCGTCGGTAGTAGCGCTGAACTTCACCCTGCAATTCATCGGCCCCGAACAACGCCTGGCGTTGCTCTCGCGCATTCGCCAATCGCTGCTGCCGGGCGGCGCGCTGATCCTTTCGGAAAAGCTGCGCTTCAATGACCCGGAAGAACACGCGCTGCTCACCGATTTGCACATCGCCTTCAAGCGCGCCAACGGCTACAGCGAACTGGAAATCGCCCAGAAGCGCAGCGCCATCGAAAACGTCATGAAGCCCGACAGCCTAGAAGAACACCGCGAACGCCTGTTGGCGGCCGGATTCTCCAAAGTCGTGCCGTGGTTCCAGTGTCTTAACTTTGCCTCGTTGATTGCCTTGCCATGATTGATCTGTCTCCCCTCGCCCGCCATCTGGTCGGCACTCCCCTGGCCGTTTGGGCCCAAGGCCTGCAAGCGCAACTCGATGCGAAGATGGAAAAAGGTCATGGCGACCTGGAGCGCTGGCAGAGTGCGCTGGATGCGCTGCCGAAAATCATGCCCAGCGAAATCGACCTGCTCAATGGCCTGGTGCTCGACACCGATTGCGACGACGAAACCCGTGCGCAAATGCGTACCGCGCTGATGGGATTGTGCCCGTGGCGCAAGGGCCCGTTTGACCTGTTCGGCGTGCACGTGGACACGGAATGGCGCTCTGACTGGAAGTGGTCGCGGGTCGCGCCGCACCTGGACCTCAAGGGCAAGCGCATTCTCGATGTGGGCTGCGGCAATGGTTACTACATGTGGCGCATGCTCGGCGCCGGAGCGGACAGCGTGATTGGCGTCGACCCGAACTGGCTGTTCTTCTGCCAGTTCCAGGCGGTGCAGCGTTACCTGTCAGAGCCGAGGGCCTGGCACCTGCCGTTCCCGTTTGAAGACCTGCCGTCGAACATGGAGGGCTTCGATACGGTGTTTTCCATGGGCGTGTTCTACCACCGCCGTTCGCCCATCGAACATTTGCTGGCGCTGAAGGATTGCCTGGTGAAGGGCGGCGAATTGGTGTTGGAAACGCTGGTGGTTGAAGGCGATCAGCAGCAGGTGCTGGTGCCGGAAGACCGTTACGCGCAAATGCGCAACGTGTGGTTCCTGCCATCGGTGCCAGCGCTGATGCTGTGGCTGCGGCGTGCGGGCTTCAATGATGTGCGCTGTGTGGATGTGAGCGTGACCACGATTGAGGAACAGCGCGGCACGGAGTGGATGAAGTATCAGTCCCTCAGCGACTTCCTGGACCCTGAAGATCACAGCAAGACCATCGAAGGGCTGCCGGCGCCGATGCGGGCGGTGATTGTCGCCAGGAAATAACCCCCACTCTCCCTTACTAAATGGAGATCAAAAATGTGGGAGCGGGCTTGCTCGCGAATGCCGTGTGTCAGTCAGCACATGTATTGACTGATACACCGCATTCGCGAGCAAGCCCGCTCCCACATTAGCCCTCGCTGTTCTTTAGAGTGCTGGTTTGGCGCGACGTGCCTTGAAGAACTCGCTCAACACCGTCCCGCACTCTTCAGCCAACACCCCGCCTTCATACAGCACCCGATGATTGAGAAATCCCTGGGTAAAAAACTGGCCTTGGCTTTGCACGATCCCGGCTTTTGGTTCGAGCGCGCCGTACACCACCCGGGCAATCCGCGAGTGGACGATCAGCCCGGCGCACATGCTGCACGGCTCCAGCGTGACGTAGAGCGTACTGCCCGGCAGCCGGTAATTACTGACAGCCTGGGCGGCGGCCCGGATCGCGACCATCTCGGCATGCGCACTGGGGTCATTGCCGCTGATAGGGCAGTTGAAGCCACGCCCGATGATTTCTCCGTCCTGTACCAGCACCGCGCCCACCGGCACTTCCCCCAGCGCGGCGCCCTGGGTCGCCAGGGTCAGCGCTTCACGCATGAAGTCCTGGTCGCGGCTACGGTCGATAATCGCCGTGGGGCGAAACTGGCGCATCACGCCACCTCGATGGCGGCCATCAGGCCGGTTTCCATGTGGTCGATCACATGGCAGTGGAACATCCAGACACCCGGGTTATCCGCCACCAACGCTACGCGGGCACGTTCGTTCTTGCCCAGCAGGTAGGTGTCGGTGAAGTACGGAATCACCTTGTGGCGGTTCGAGGCGATGACCTTGAAACTCATGCCGTGCAGGTGGATCGGGTGTTGGTACTGGGTCATATTCTTCAATTCGAAAATGTAGCTCTTGCCCTTTTCCAGTTTGGCAATCGGGCGGTCGGCGCAGGTCTTGTCGGTGATGTCCCAGGCCTGACCGTTGATCTGCCACAGGCTCGGCGGCTTATTGTCTACGTTCACCGAAACCGATCCAACCCATTCGAAATTGAAGTTGAGTTTCTCGGCATTGGCCAGGTCTGGCTCGGCAATCGGGTTGGCGGGCAACGCAGGCGGCCATTCGGTCGCCGTGTCGGTGCTGGCCACCGAGCGAAAGGTGCCCAGGCGTACCGGCCCGTTGCGGATCGACAGTTCTTCACCGGCGGGAGGTGCCTTGATCGCCAGGCAGATACGCATGCCGGGGCCCAGCCAGTATTCCTTGCCCAACGGGCGTGGCTCGACGGGGTTGCCGTCCAGCGCATAGATCTGCGCTTCAACGTCGGGGATGTTGATGCGATACGTCAGGGTGTTATCGAGGTTGAGCAGGCGCACGCGGGTGATTTGCCCGGCGGGCAAATCGATCACGGCCTGGGACACACCGTTGATGGTCGACAGACGTCCGGCGGTACCGCCACGGGCCGCTTCACGCGGGACGCTGAAGGCCACGAAGGCGCCCTCTTCGTCCACGTGCCAGCTTTTCAGGCTCAGGGTGCGTTCGTGCTTGAAACCGGTGGGTTCGCGCTCTTCGATGATCAGCGGGCCCACCAGGCCACGGCCCAGTTCTTCGCTGCTGTTCACGTGGGGGTGATACCAATAGCTGCCGGCATCGGGCACGCGGAATTTGTAGTCGAAGTATTCGCCCGGCAGTACCGGCAGTTGCGAGACGTAAGGCACGCCGTCCATTTCCAGCGGCAGGCGAATGCCATGCCAGTGGATGGTGGTGGCGACCGGCAGGTGGTTGATAAAGCGCACCCGCAGCCATTCACCCTGGCGCACCCGCAACTCGGTACCCGGCGCCGAAGGGCCGAAAGCCCAGGCTTGGGTCTTGTGCCCCGGCACCAATTCCACGTCCAACGGCGCGGCGATCAGTTCGTAATCGTGCCCCGCCTCAGCCTCGGCGACCTTGCCCAGCCAATAGCGATAAGCGCCACCGGCACCGACGCCCACTACCGCGAGACCGGCAAGACCACCCAGGATTTGTCGACGGGAAAACGATTGGGACACAACAACCTCACGTATCTGCCGCGGGTCCGAGACCCGCAAAGGGCAGATACCATACACCGGCATCACCTAAACAGTAAGGGTTCGCATTGCCACATGTGGGAGCGGGCTTAGTGTGGGAGCTGGCTTGCCTGAGATAGCATCACCTCGGTGCAACTGAAATACCGAGGTGATGCCATCGCGGGCAAGCCCGGCTCCCACACAAGTCACACATTGGATCTTCGTTACTTCAGGCCTTGGCGGCAGCCAGAATCAAGGCTTTCATCTCGGCGACGGCGCCTTTGAAACCGACGAACAGCGCGTGCGCCACCAGTGCATGGCCGATGTTCAGCTCGTTGATGCCCTTGATCGCAGCCACAGCTTCGACGTTGTGGTAATGCAGGCCGTGGCCGGCGTTGACGATCAAGCCCTCGCCCAGGCCGCAGTTGACACCGTCGATGATGCGTTGCAATTCGTCGGCAACTTCAGTCGGCGTGGTGGCGTCGGCGTAACGGCCGGTGTGCAGTTCGATGGCCGGGGCGCCGACGCGGCGCGAGGCTTCGATCTGGCGCTCGTCGGCATCGATGAACAGCGAGACTTCGCTGCCGATCTTCGACAGGCGCTCCACCGCAGCCTTGATCCGGGCTTCCTGGCCGGCCACATCGAGGCCGCCTTCGGTGGTCAGTTCCTGGCGGGTTTCCGGCACCAGGCAGATATGCGCCGGGCGGATGCGCTCGGCGAACGCCATCATTTCTTCGGTGACGCCCATTTCGAAGTTCATGCGGGTTTGCAGCACGTCCTTGAGCAGCAGCACGTCGCGCTCCTGGATGTGGCGGCGGTCTTCGCGCAGGTGCACGGTGATGCCGTCGGCGCCCGCTTCTTCGGCGTCCAGCGCGGCCTTGACCGGGTCCGGGTAACGGGTGCCCCGGGCCTGGCGCAGGGTGGCTACGTGGTCGATGTTCACGCCGAGAAGAATGCGATTGCTGGTGGTCACGAAAAGCGCTCCTGAAGAGGGAAGGAATCGCTGCACAGCATACACGGGGATGTCAGGGCTTTCGAAACAACTCGCGGCTGACCAATGGCCGACCGCCCAAATGCACGGCCAGGGCCTGGCGCATCAGGCGCTTGGCGGCAGACAAGGCGCCGGGGGCGGTCCAGTCGGCTTCGCTCATCGCAAGCAATTCGGTGCCTTGAAACAGGCCGGGTTGCAGCAGGTAGACCCGCTCCAGGCCTGCGTCCACTTGCAGGCGGTACATACCGTCGGCGGCGATGGGGTCGCCGTGCAGGTCGTTGCTCAGTTCGAAGCCGTAGCCCAAGTCATCCAGCAGGCGCCATTCGAATGCGCGTAGCAGCGGTTCCAGGGGACGGCCTTCGGCGAGGGCGAGCAAGGTGGCGGCGTAGTGATCGAAGACGCCGGGGTGTGGGTCTTCGGCGGGGAGCAGGCGGATCAGCAATTCGTTGAGGTAGAGGCCGCTGAAAAGCGCCTCACCGTTGAGCCAATTGGAAGCGCCGGCGGCTTCCATGCGACCGACGTTCTTCAGTTCGCCACGTCCACGAAACTCCACTTCCAGGGCCACGAAGGGCCGCGCGAGGGTGCCGGCCTTGCCGCGGGCGCTGCGCAAGACCGCGCGCAGGCGGCCTTGAGGTGTGAGGAAGTCCACCAAGGCGCTGGTCTCGCGGTAGGCGCGGCTGTGCAAGACGTAGGCGGGTTGGCCGGTGGGTGGGGTTTGGGACATTGGGTTCTCGCTGCGGGAACACGGTCTGGAAAACAACGACTATCCAATGTGGGAGCGGGCTTGCTCGCGAATGCGGAGTGTCAGTCAACACATCTGGTGACTGATCCACTGCATTCGCGAGCAAGCCCGCTCCCACATTTGTCCTGCGGTGTTCCGGAGACCTGTTACAGGTCGCCGTAACCCAACGAACGCAACGCGCGCTCATCATCAGACCAACCACCCTTAACCTTCACCCACAGGTTGAGCATGATCTTGGAATCAAACAGTAATTCCATGTCCTTGCGCGCCTCGGTGCCGATGCGCTTGATGCGCTCGCCCTTGTCGCCAATGATGATTTTCTTCTGGCCGTCACGTTCAACGAGGATCAACGCGTGGATATGCAGGGTCTTGCCCTGCTGCTTGAACTCTTCGATTTCGACGGTGATCTGGTATGGCAGCTCGGCGCCCATCTGGCGCATGATTTTCTCGCGTACCAGTTCGGCGGCGAGGAAACGGCTGCTGCGATCGGTGATCTGGTCTTCCGGGAAGAAGTGCTCGTTCTCCGGCAGGTACCCTGCGATCACGCGCTCCAGGGCTTCGAGGTTGTGCCCGTGCTGGGCCGAGATCGGCATGATCTGGGCGTTCGGCAGTTGTTCCTGCAGCCAGCTCAGGTGCGGCATCAGCTCGGCCTTGTCTTCGATGCGGTCGGTCTTGTTCAACGCGACGATCAACGGGCCGGTGACGTACTGCACGCGCTCCAGAACCATCTGGTCTTCGTCGGTCCACTTGGTGCGGTCGACCACGAAGATCACCACGTCGACGTCTTTCAACGCAGCCGAAGCGGTTTTGTTCATGTAGCGGTTAAGGGCCTTTTCGCCGCCTTTGTGCATGCCCGGGGTGTCGACGTAGACCGCCTGTACGGCGCCTTCGGTCTTGATGCCCAACATGTTGTGGCGGGTGGTCTGAGGCTTGCGCGAGGTGATCGCCAGCTTCTGTCCCAGGATGTGGTTCAGCAACGTGGACTTGCCCACGTTCGGACGGCCGACGATGGCAACATAGCCACAGCGAGTTGCGGTTGAATCAGTCATGGCCATTCTCCACGCCCAGGGCAATCAGTGCTGCAGCGGCCGCTACCTGTTCGGCAATACGACGGCTCACACCCTGACCTCGGCTTTTTTCATTCAGTAAGGTGATTTCGCATTCGACGAAGAAAACTCGGCAGTGCGGCTCACCCTGGATATCCACCACTTCGTAACGCGGCAGGTCGCAACCACGGGACTGCAGGAATTCCTGCAGGCGGGTCTTCGGATCTTTGTTGGTGTCTACCAGCGTCAGGCTTTCAATCTCGGTCGACAGCCAGGCGACGACGCGCTCTTTGGCTGCCTCCATGCCTGCATCGAGGTAGATGGCGCCGATCAGTGCTTCCAGGGCGTCGGCCAGGATCGACTCACGACGGAAACCGCCGCTCTTCAGCTCGCCGGAACCCAGGCGCAGGTAATCGCCCAGGTCGAAACCACGGGCCAGTACGGCCAGGGTCTCGCCTTTCACCAGGCGCGCACGCAAGCGCGACAACTGGCCTTCGCGGGCCAGCGGGAAGCGATTGAACAGGGCTTCGCCGGCGACGAAATTGAGGATGGCATCACCGAGGAATTCCAGGCGCTCGTTGTTACGCCCGGCAAAACTGCGGTGTGTGAGGGCAAGGATCATCAATTCCTGATCCTTGAAGGTGTAACCGAGCTGACGCTCGAGACGGCTTAGAGAAACGCTCACGGTTTACCCACATTCAGTTCGAGGCACCGGTGGCCTGCGACGATTAACGCTGTGTTCAAATTCAAATCCTGGTGGTTGCTGCATGGGGCCAGACTTTGTCCAAGCCCCAGAAAAGCATTCGGCGCTGTGTTCACAGCGCCGCATGGATTACTTGATCAGCCCGACCCGCGAGAAGTTCGGCAGGTGGCTGAGCTTGGGTTCCGGCCAACTCATCCAGACCGCGAAGGCCTTGCCGACGATATTCTGGTCGGGAACCATGCCCAGCAGGTCCTTGGGAATATTGGGGTCATCCCAGTAGCGGCTGTCATTGGAGTTGTCGCGGTTGTCGCCCATCATGAAGTAATGCCCGGCAGGCACTGTCCATTGGTTGTCAGGCGGCGAACGGTAGCGGCTCATTTCCTTGCGGATTTCGTGCTCTACCGCTCCGAGTTTTTCCTGGTACAGCTCGGCGCTGCCCAAGGTGTTTGGCTCGGAACCGATCAGTTTTTCCGCCACCGACTCGCCATTGACGAACAGGCGCTTGTCGCTGGTGTAGCGAATCACGTCACCCGGCAGGCCCACTACACGCTTGATGTAGTTGACGTTCGGGTCGCTTGGGTAGCGAAACACCATCACATCGCCGCGCTGCGGGTCACCGATCTCGATGACTTTCTTGTCGATCACCGGCAAGCGGATCCCGTAGGAAAACTTGTTCACCAGGATGAAGTCGCCCACGTCCAGGGTAGGTTTCATCGATCCCGAAGGGATCTGAAACGGTTCCACCAGAAACGAACGCAGCACCAGCACGATGAACAACACCGGGAAGAACGACTTGCCGTATTCAACCAGCATTGGCTCTTTGTTCAGTTTCTCGACCACCGCCACATCGGGCTGGCTGACGCTGCCCTGATAGGCCGCGATGGCAGCCCGGCGACGCGGGGCGAAGAAAATCAGATCGAGCAACGCCAGGAGACCGCAAACGGCAACGGCAATGACCAGCAACAGCGGGAAATTTAGTGACATAGGACCTAACTATCCAACCTGAGCACTGCAAGGAAGGCTTCTTGTGGAATTTCCACGTTGCCCACTTGCTTCATGCGTTTTTTACCGGCCTTTTGCTTCTCGAGCAGCTTGCGCTTACGGCTGACGTCGCCGCCATAGCATTTGGCCAGTACGTTCTTTCTGAGTGCCTTGACGGAGGTCCGTGCAATGATCTGCCCGCCAATGGCGGCCTGGATCGCGACGTCGAACATCTGGCGCGGAATCAGTTCTTTCATCTTTTCGGTCAACTGGCGACCTTTGTAGTGCGCGTTGTCCTTGTGCACGATCAGCGCCAGGGCATCGACCTTGTCACCGTTGATCAGCACATCCAGCTTCACCAGATTAGCTGATTGGTAACGATCAAAATGGTAATCCAGCGAAGCATAGCCGCGGCTGGTGGATTTGAGACGGTCGAAGAAGTCCAGGACCACTTCGTTCATCGGCAAATCGTAGGTCACTTGCACCTGGGTACCGAGGAACAGCATGTCGTGCTGTACGCCACGCTTTTCGATACACAGGGTAATGACGTTGCCCAGGTGTTCTTGCGGCACAAGAATATTGGCCCGCACGATCGGTTCGCGCATGTCTTCGATGGAAGACAGATCCGGAAGCTTGGACGGGTTGTCGACGTAAATCGTTTCACCGGTTTTCAGCGCCAGTTCAAAAATAACCGTCGGCGCGGTGGTGATCAGGTCCAGGTCGTATTCGCGCTCGAGGCGCTCCTGGATGATTTCCATGTGCAGCATGCCCAGGAACCCGCAGCGGAAGCCGAAGCCGAGGGCGTCGGAGCTTTCCGGGGTGTACTGCAACGACGAGTCGTTGAGGGTCAGCTTCTGCAGGGCTTCGCGGAAATCCTCGAAGTCGTCGGAACTGACCGGGAACAGGCCGGCGTAGACCTGCGGCTGGATGCGTTTGAAGCCCGGCAGCACGTCGACGTCTGGGGTGGAGCTCAAGGTCAGGGTGTCACCTACCGGTGCACCGTGGATGTCCTTGATACCGGCGATGATGAAGCCCACTTCACCGGCTTTCAGATCAGTGGTCGCGGTGTGCTTCGGGTTGAATACACCAACGCTGTCCACCAGGTGGATCTTGCCGGTGGATTTGACCAGGATCTTGTCGCCCTTCTTCACACGGCCGTGACGCACGCGCACCAGGGAGACAACGCCCAGGTAGTTGTCGAACCAGGAGTCGATGATCAACGCTTGCAGCGGATCTTCGTAGTTGCCGGTAGGCGCTGGAATGGTCTTGACCAGGCGCTCGAGCACTTCGTCGACGCCCAGGCCGGTCTTGGCGCTGCACTCGACGGCGTCGGTGGCGTCAATGCCGATGATCTTCTCGATCTCTTCCTTGACGCGGTCCGGATCGGCCTGTGGCAGGTCGATCTTGTTCAGCACCGGCATCACTTCCAGGCCTTGCTCGATGGCGGTATAGCAGTTGGCTACGGACTGGGCTTCAACGCCCTGGCCCGCGTCCACTACCAGCAACGCG
This sequence comes from Pseudomonas sp. TH34, assembly GCF_016650865.1. Lineage (NCBI taxonomy): Bacteria > Pseudomonadati > Pseudomonadota > Gammaproteobacteria > Pseudomonadales > Pseudomonadaceae > Pseudomonas > Pseudomonas sp. TH34. The sequence continues at coordinate 320,223 of NZ_JAEKFB010000020.1, read as the reverse complement.
CCTTCACAGGCCGCCAGGGAACGGCTGACTTCATAGGTGAAGTCGACGTGGCCCGGGGTGTCAATGAAGTTGAGCTGGTACTTGATACCGTCTTTGGCGGTGTAATACAGAGTAACGCTGTGGGCCTTGATGGTGATCCCGCGCTCGCGCTCGAGGTCCATGGAGTCCAGCACCTGGGCTTCCATTTCACGCTCGGCAAGGCCGCCGCACATCTGGATAAATCGATCGGCCAGCGTCGACTTGCCATGGTCAATGTGGGCGATGATGGAGAAATTGCGGATATGACTCAAATCACTCACGGATCAACACTCAAAAAGGCTGCAGGCAGACTGCCCGCTGAAAAATAGCCGGGAATTGTACCTGATGCGCAGACCTGACGTCATCCATGGTGACCAAGAACAAAAATGCCCCGGTCGTTCGAACGGGGCATTTTTTGTTCATAAGCGCGGGCTCAACCGGCCCGACGCAACAGCCAGAAGCCGGCCAAGGCGCAAATAGCCGTCGGCACCAGCACCGCAAACAGCGGCGAGAATCCGAATACCAGGCTGGACGGCCCGAGCAGGTCCTGGGCGATACGGAAGGTGAAGCCCACCAGCACGCCAGTAAACACGCGCTGGCCAAGGGTTACGGAACGCAACGGGCCAAAGATGAACGAAATCGCCATCAGCACCAGCGCAGCGGTCACCACCGGCTGCAACACCTTGACCCAAAACGCCAGCCAGTAACGACCGTTGTTCAAGCCCTGGTCCTTGAGGTAATGGATGTAGCTCCACAGGCCAGAGATTGGCAGGCTTTCCGGGATCATCACCACGGTGTTCAGCAATTCGGGCTTGAGGGCAATGTCCCACTGCTCCGTCGGCACATTGATGACTTCAGTACTCGACGCCGCGCCCTTGCCGATTTCACGGAAATAGGTGGTGGTCACATCGCTCAATTGCCACTTTTCATCGCTGTACTGTGCGCGTTTGGCGAAACTGGACGACAACAGGTGACGCTCTTTATCGAAGCGGTAGCGAGTGACACCGACCAGCAAGCCGTCTGGTTGCACGGCGTTGATGTGGATAAATTCCTCACCCTGGCGGTGCCACAGGCCATGCTTGGAGCTTTGGGCATCCCCCGAACCCTGGGCCAGGGCGCGGTTGGCCTGGGCGGTGGATTCGGCAGGGGGCGCCACGTATTCACCGATCAGCACGCTGACCGCCATCAGCAACAGCATCGGCTTCATGACCGCCCACACGATGCGGCCGATGGAAACACCCGCCGCGCGCATGATGGTCAGCTCGCTGTTGCTGGCCAGGCTGCCCAAGCCGATCAGGCAGCCAATCAGCGCGGCCATCGGCATCATGTCGTAGAGACGACGGGGTGCCGTCAATGCCACGTAGCTCAGGACGTCGGTTACGGTGTAGGTATCGCTGACGTTGCCGACTTCATCAATGAAAGCGAACAACGAGGCAAGCCCCAGAATAATGCCCAATACCGCAAGGATTGCGACCAGGACGCTGCTACCAATGTAGCGGTCGAGCTTAACCACGAGCCATCTCCTTCATGCTGCGACGACTCTTCATCTTCAGGCGCAACGGTTCCCAATAAAGCAGGCCCAGGCCAATCGCCAGGAAGATCCCGTGGACCCACCACAACCCCAGGGTCGGCGACAGCTTGCCCTTCTCCAGGGAGCCACGGGCGGAAATCAGGATGGTCAGGTAAGCCATATAAAGCAGGATTGCCGGCAACAGCTTGAGGAAGCGGCCCTGGCGCGGGTTGACCCGGGACAGCGGCACGGCCATCAAGGTCACGATAAAGACCAGCAGCGGCAGGGAAATCCGCCATTGCAGCTCGGCGATCGAACGCAATTCCTTGCTGCCGACCAGGTCTGGCGTCGGGATCGCGTCACGGTCGGTGACCTCGTCGCTGACATCCGGCCGGGCCAGCATCACACCATAGGTGTCGTACTTGATTGCGCGGTAATCGGCCTGGCCGGGGCTGCCGTCATAACGATAGCCGTCCTCCAGGATCAGGTAGCGGCTGCCGTCCGGGCGCACTTCCTGACGTCCCTTGTCGGCCACCAGAATCGAAATACCACGGTCTTTCTGGTTCTGGCCGAGGTTTTTCTGAGAGATGAACACACCGCCCAGGTTGGCACGGTCATCCGTCATTTGCTCGGTATAGGTCACCCGGGTGCCATCGTTGAGCGCTTGAAAGCGGCCAGGCTCCAGGGTGTCGAATTCGGTCATGGCGTCCTGTTTGTTGAGCACCAGTTGGAACTGCAGGGCACCCTGGGGCGCCAGGCTCAAGCTCAACCAGGCCACGACCAGCGCGATACCGGTGGCCGGAACCATGGTCATGGCCAGCAAACGTTGCTGGCTCATGCCGGTGGCCGACAACACGGTCATTTCGCTTTCAAGGTACAAGCGGCCGTAGGCCAGCAGAATCCCGAGAAACAGGCCCAACGGCAGGATCAGCTGCAGGAAGCCCGGCAGGCGAAAGCCCATGATCAGGAACAGCGAGCCCGGATCCAGGGCGCCCGAGGCGGCCTGGGCGAGGTATTTGACGAAGCGACCACTCATGATGATGACCAGCAATACCGCACTCACGGCACTCAGGGTCAACAGGACTTCGCGGGACAGATAACGGAAGACGATCAAACCAGACACTCCAGGGTTGTCAGGCTAAGGCGGCCAAACAAGCAAGCATATCGAGTCGACCCATTGCTGCAGGCCGGCTAAAAAGATGGCGCATTATCCTGTGATTGACCGCACCTGTCACGGAGCTTGCTCATACGCGTGCACAAAGCTGCCCACAAGGGTTGTCAGGCTCGGGCGGCGAGGTTCAAACTGCGGCCTTTGTCGCGGGCGGCCTACAGGCTGCCAAGCTTACAAGCCGGAGTACAGACTCCTGGCTCACTGACCTTTATAAGGGACCCGAAAATGGAACTGGTTGTAAAAAGCGTTAGCCCCGAAACGTTGAAAACCGCCACCCTCGTGGTCGCTGTCGGCGAAGGCCGCAAGCTCGGCGTTGCCGCCAAGCAACTGGACGAACTGAGCGGCGGCGCCATCAGCGCAGTCCTCAAGCGCGGTGACCTGGCCGGCAAGGTCGGCCAAAGCCTGCTGCTGCAAAGCCTGCCTAATCTTAAAGCCGACCGCGTATTGCTGGTGGGCGTCGGTAAAGAAGCCGAACTGGGCGACCGTCCGTTCCGCAAGATCATCGCCGGCATCCTCAACACCCTCAAGGGCCTGGGCGGCACCGACGCAGCCCTGGCGCTGGACGAGATCGTGGTCAAGGGCCGCGACAGCTACGGCAAGACCCGTCTGCTGGCCGAAAGCCTGCTGGATGGCGGCTACGTCTTCGATCAGTTCAAGAGCACCAAGGCCGAACCCCGCGCCCTGAAGAAAGTCACCTTGCTGACCATCAAGGCCGCCCAGGCTGAAGTCGAACGCGCCGTGACCCACGCCCAGGCCATCGCCGGCGGCATGGCTTTCACCCGTGATTTGGGCAACCTGCCACCGAATATCTGCCACCCGACTTACCTGGGCGAGCAAGCCAAGGCGCTGGGCAAGGAATTCAAGGGCCTGAAAGTCGAAGTCCTGGACGAGAAGAAGATCAAGGAACTGGGCATGGGCTCGTTCTATGCCGTAGGCCAGGGCAGCGACCAGCCGCCACGCCTGATCGTGATGCAATACAACGGCGGCAAGAAGTCCGAGAAGCCATTTGCCCTGGTCGGCAAAGGCATCACCTTCGACACCGGCGGCATCAGCCTCAAGCCGGGCCTGGGCATGGACGAGATGAAGTACGACATGGGCGGCGCCGCCAGCGTGTTCGGCACCCTGCGTGCCGTGCTGGAACTCAAGCTGCCGATCAACCTGGTGTGCATCCTGGCCTGCGCCGAGAACATGCCGAGCGGCGGCGCGACCCGTCCGGGCGACATCGTCACCACCCTCAGCGGCCAGACCGTGGAAATCCTCAACACCGACGCCGAAGGCCGCTTGGTGCTGTGCGACGCCCTGACCTACGCCGAGCGCTTCAAGCCGCAAGCCGTGATCGACATCGCCACCCTGACCGGTGCCTGCGTGGTTGCCCTGGGCGCCCACACATCGGGCCTGCTGGGCAACAACGACGAACTGATCGGCCAACTGCTCAGCGCCGGCCAGGCTGCAGACGACCGCGCCTGGCAACTGCCGCTGTTCGATGAATATCAGGAACAGCTGGACAGCCCGTTCGCCGACATCGCCAACATTGGCGGCCCGAAAGCCGGCACCATCACCGCTGCGTGCTTCCTGTCGCGTTTCGCCAAGAACTTCAACTGGGCGCACCTGGACATCGCCGGCACTGCCTGGACCAGCGGCGGCAAGGACAAGGGCGCCACTGGCCGTCCGGTTCCATTGCTGACCCAGTACCTGCTGGACCGCGCCAAAGCCTGAAACTGACGACCCCGGGGCGGCGATTCCAACGCCGCCCCGACCGTAGCAGCTGCCGAGCCCCGGCGAGGCTGCGTCAGCGGAGTATCTGACACACCGCAACGCAGCCTCGCTCAGGCTCGACAGCTGCTACGGGGTTTTCGTGGTGGTCGATCAGACAGTATTTACACATGCGGCGCGGCTATCAGGACCCCCAATGACCCAAGTCGACTTCTATATATTGCCCAGCGCCGATCCTTCCGCGCGCCTGGACTTTGCCTGCAAGCTCACCGAAAAAGCCTGGCGCATGGGCCACCGCATCTACCTGCACTGCAGCGATGCCGCCCAGCGTGATGACCTCGACGCCCGCCTGTGGCGCTTCAAGGGCGAAAGCTTCGTGCCCCACGGTCCCGCCGAATCAGAGCCGGAAGGCCTGGTAGTACTGGGTTTGGGCGATAACTGTGGCGATCACACAGACCTGCTGGTCAACCTCGACCTGAAAGTACCGGCCTTCGCCAAGAGTTTCGCCCGTGTGGCGGAAGTGGTGGTGGAAGACCCGGCTATTCGTCAGGCCGCACGGGAGAGTTTCCGTTTCTACCGTGAACAGGGCTATTCTCTGCAAGATCACCGGCTACAACGACTTTGAGCACATGATGGACACTCCAAACCCGCTAAAAGACCCTGACCACCTGCTGGACGACCTTGAGTCGATCCGCAAGCTGCTCGGTGATGATGACCTGCAACCGCCGCTGCTGACCGATGCGGTCAACGGTGACGTACAAATTCCCTTGCTGTTCGATATGATCGGTGGCAAGCCTGTTGCGCCGGACCCTGTCGAAACGCCCGTGGAGCAAGCCGCACCCGCACCCGCGCCGGCGGTTGCCGTGCCTGCCGCGGAGAAAGCGCCCGACGCCCTGCTGCTGCACTTGGACAACGAACTGCGCGCTGCTGCGCAACTGATCATGCAAGACGTGATCGACGATTTTGCCCCGCATATCGAAACCGAGATCAAGCGCCGACTGGATGCGCGCATGGAGCGGTTGTTGAGCCAGTACCAATCCTGACCGGTAAAAGATCAGAGCGGTTTTGAATTCAAGACCGCTCATCGAAACTGTTATTTCTAACAGTAGATTCAACCCGTTTCTGCGAGAGAAAGTGGCAACAGCCTCTTAACTCTTCAGGAGAAACGGCATGAGCGCACCAACAGTTTTCTCGCCGATCACAAAAATCTTTCCACAAAACAGACCGATTTTTCTGGGGAAGGGGGCACCAGGTACCGAAATTACTGTGTGTCAGAGCAACACCGGGATCGGCCTGGCGAAAACCATAGCCGACACAAATGGCAGTTGGCTGGTTCGGTCAGCGGTAGAGCTGCCGGCCGGCATATACGCCTTCACTGCTTATACAACGTCAACTGGCGAATACGCGGCGAACACCAATGTTTGTATCGAGGCGAATGTTCAGCCTCCAACGCCAAGCCCCCCCATAGTACCTCCTACAGATACGATCACCCCTTCAGTGCCTCCGATTACTCCTTCGGTGCCTCCAGTCACCGGTGGCACCCTGCCCTACGGCAGTGCTCCCATTGTCGACAGTCCCGCCAACAACGAACACCTGACGACTCGACAGCCGCAGCTCTCGGGCAGGGCCGCCCCCAATACGGATATCTATGCGTACGGCAAAGACTACAACCCGGCGTATGGCAACGTAAAAGCAGACGCCAATGGCAATTGGCGTCTCCCGCCGACGCAGGACCTGAGACTTGAACCTGACGGTACCGCTGTGGTGATAGTGGCTCAACTCGCCAGCGACGGCGCTGGCTGGGCGTCACCTTGGACGACGGTGACCTATAACCTTTCCGCACCAACCAGCTCAGCCCTGCCCTACGGCAGCGCTCCCATTGTCGACAGTCCCGCCAACAACGAACGCCTGACGACTCGACAGCCGCAGCTCTCAGGCAGGGCCGCTCCCAGTACGGATATCTATGCGTATGGCAAAGACTACAACCCGGCGTATGGAAACGTAAAAGCAGACGCCAATGGCAATTGGCGTCTCCCGCCGACGCAGGAGTTGAGGCTTGAGCCTGACGGTACCGCTGTGGTGATAGTGGCTCAACTCGCCAGCGACGGCGCTGGCTGGGCGTCACCTTGGACGACGGTGACCTATAACCTTTCCGCACCAACCAGCTCAGCCCTGCCCTACGGCAGCGCTCCCATAGTCGACAGTCCTGCCAACAACGAACACCTGACGACTCGACAGCCGCAGCTCTCAGGCAGGGCCGCCCCCAATACGGTTATCTATGCGTACGGCAAAGACTACAACCCGGCGTATGGCAACGTAAAAGCAGACGCCAATGGCAATTGGCGTCTCCCGCCGACGCAGGAGCTGAGGCTTGAGCCTGACGGTACCGCTGTGGTGATAGTGGCTCAACTCGCCAGCGACGGCGCCAGCTGGGCGTCGCCATGGGCAACCGTGACCTATAACTTCTGAGCCGCCCGCCGTCACGCCATCACGCCATCACGCTCGTACTATCCCATGAGCAGGATGGCGTGACGTGCTACAGAACAGAGATGACTTCCCCCCTCATCATCACCTGGCTCTACGCCCATAGGCACATCCCCGCTATACTCACCGGCTTTTCTTCAGCAAATGCCAATAGGGTCCCGCCGCGCATGGATAAGACCTACCAGCCGCACGCCATTGAAACTTCCTGGTACAACACCTGGGAGTCCGAGAATTATTTCGCCCCGCAAGGCGCGGGCGATGCCTACACCATCATGATTCCGCCACCGAACGTCACTGGCAGCCTGCACATGGGCCATGGCTTCAACAATGCGATCATGGATGCCCTGATTCGTTTCCGCCGCATGCAGGGTCGCAACACCCTGTGGCAGCCAGGTACCGACCACGCCGGTATCGCCACCCAGATGCTGGTGGAACGCCAACTGGAAGCCACTGGCCAGAACCGTCACGACCTGGGTCGCGAGAAATTCCTGGAGAAAATCTGGGAATGGAAGGATCAGTCCGGCGGCAACATCAGCCGTCAGATCCGTCGCCTGGGCTCGTCCGTCGACTGGAGCCGCGAGCGCTTCACCATGGACGACGGCCTGTCGGAAGCTGTGAAAGAAGCCTTCGTGCGCCTGCATGAAGACGGCCTGATCTATCGCGGCAAGCGCCTGGTCAACTGGGACACCAAGCTGCACACGGCAATTTCCGACCTTGAAGTGGAAAACCACGACGAGAAAGGTTTCCTGTGGAACCTCAAGTACCCGTTGGCTGACGGCGCCAAGACCGCCGAAGGCAATGATTACCTGATCGTCGCCACCACCCGTCCGGAAACCATGCTTGGCGACGCCGCCGTCGCGGTTAACCCTACCGATGAGCGCTACCAGGCGCTGATCGGCAAGTTCGTTGAGCTGCCGCTGGTTGGCCGTCGCATCCCGATCATCGCGGACGATTACTGCGACCCTGAATTCGGCACCGGCTGCGTAAAAATCACCCCGGCCCACGATTTCAACGACTACGAAGTCGGCAAGCGCCACAACCTGCCGCTGCTGAACATCTTCGACAAGAACGCCGCTGTGCTGCCGGCCTGCCAGGTGTTCAACCTCGACGGCACGCTGAACGAAAGCATCGACGGCAAGATCCCGGCTGAATACGCGGGCCTCGACCGTTTTGAAGCGCGCAAGCAGATCGTTGCGGCCTTCGACGCCGCGGGCCTGCTGGTAAGCGTCGACGACCACGCCCTGAAAGTGCCGAAAGGCGACCGTTCCGGCACCGTCATCGAGCCTTGGCTGACCGACCAGTGGTACGTGTCTACCAAACCTTTGGCTGAGCCGGCAATTGCCGCCGTGGAAGACGGCCGCATCGCGTTCGTGCCCAAGCAGTACGAAAACATGTACTTCTCGTGGATGCGTGACATCCAGGATTGGTGCATCAGCCGTCAGCTGTGGTGGGGCCACCGGATTCCGGCCTGGTACGACGAGTCGGGCAAGGTCTACGTTGGCCGCGACGAAGCCGAAGTTCGTGCCAAGCACAACCTCGGCCCGGACGTGGCGCTGCAACAGGACAACGACGTACTGGACACCTGGTTCAGCTCGGGCCTGTGGACGTTCTCCACCTTGGGCTGGCCGCAACAGACCGAATTCCTGAAGAAATTCCACTCCACCGACGTACTGGTCACCGGTTTCGACATCATTTTCTTCTGGGTTGCCCGGATGATCATGCTCACAATGCACTTGGTGAAAAACGAAGACGGCACGCCGCAGGTACCGTTCAAGACCGTGTACGTCCACGGCCTGGTGCGTGATGGCCAGGGCCAGAAGATGTCCAAGTCCAAGGGCAACGTCCTGGACCCGCTGGACATCATCGACGGCATCGACCTGGAAACCCTGGTGCAGAAACGCACCTCGGGCCTGATGCAGCCGAAACTGGCGAAGAAGATCGAGAAGCAGACCCGCGACGAGTTCGCCGATGGCATCGCCAGCTACGGCACCGACGCCCTGCGCTTTACCTTCTGCTCGCTGGCGTCCACCGGTCGCGACATCAAGTTCGACATGGGCCGCGTCGAGGGCTATCGCAACTTCTGCAACAAGATCTGGAATGCCGCGCGCTACGTGTTGGATAAAGGCGAAGACTGCGGCCAGAACGGCGAGGCCATCGAGCTATCCCTGGCGGATCGCTGGATCATCTCCCAGTTGCAGCGCACCGAAGCCGAAGTGACCCGTCAACTCGACCAGTTCCGCTTCGACCTGGCGGCACAGGCCTTGTACGAGTTCATCTGGAACCAGTATTGCGACTGGTACCTGGAACTGTCCAAGCCCGTGCTGTGGGACGAGAACTCGCCGATCGAACGTCAGCGCGGCACCCGTCACACCCTGGTGCGCGTACTGGAAGTGGCGTTGCGCCTGGCGCATCCGTTTATGCCTTTCATCACCGAAGAAATCTGGCAGCGCATCGCGCCGCTGGCGGGCAAAGACGGCAAGACCATCATGCTGCAACCTTGGCCGGTGGCCAACGAAGCCCGCATTGATGAGGCGGCCGAAAGCGATATCGAGTGGCTCAAGACCCTGATGATGGGTACGCGCAACATCCGCGCCGAGATGAACATCGGTCCGGGCAAGCCACTGGCCGTGTTCGTGAAAAACGCCAGCGCCGAAGATCAGCGTCGCCTCACCGAGAACGACGCGCTGCTCAAGAAGCTGGCGAAGCTGGAGTCGATCACCGTATTGGCCGCTGGCGCCGAAGCACCGCTGTCCGCCACCGCACTGGTTGGCGAGATGGAAGTGCTGGTGCCGATGGCCGGCCTGATCGACAAAGGTGCCGAACTGGCGCGCCTGGACAAGGAAATCCTGCGCCTGCAAGGCGAAGTGCAGCGGGTGGGCGGCAAGCTGTCCAACGCCGCCTTCGTCGACAAGGCCCCGGCTGAAGTTATCGACAAGGAACGCGCCAAACTGGCTGAAGCTGAACAGGCTTTGGGCAAGCTGGCGGAGCAGCACGCGCGTATCTCCAGCCTGTGAGGTAGCTGAATCTACGGAAAAACCGAATGCCAAGACAGATCAATCATTTGATCTGGTCTTGGCATTTTTGGTTTGTGCCGGACGCTGAGCGTTTCCAACATGTGCCCTACAAACGATAGACAAACTAAATAACATAGCAATTACTTCGATCAGTTATAAAAAACTGTCAACTATGACAGTAGAGGGCTCCCGCTTGTCCTCGTAGTATGAAAACAGCCACATTAAATTTCAAACGAAGAAATATGGCTAGCTTTCATTTTCACTCAAGCGAGGCGAATGTCATGACCACCCAGACCGAAGCGTATCAACTCTTTGATACCTTAAGCCCCATGATTCATGGTGTAGCTCAACAGTCGGGAAAGTTCCATACTTACATCCCCATCGCCCAGCTGAAAGGCAACAACGGGCTAGGCCCGACTCTTGACATCAACCTGTTCTATTCACCGGAACTACAAGACCTGACTTTTGTAAATTGGAGCATGCGCCTAAGTCACTACCTACTATGGAGTCCAACCAGCCTAAGCCGGACCACATCAATAATGTATTTATCCAGAGGAGAAGCATGGTCCTTTTCTGAAAACGAATTTAAAGGCACACCCAACTTTACCGTCAACTTTCCCGATGGCGGCTCCAATACCATGAAAGTCATTTGGAAGGACGGAACCGTAGAAGTTCTTGAGAGACACATAAGCACATTGATTGTGCCGGATCCGCTCAACAACCGAGAAGATGCGATCTATTACATCCTTAAAAAAGTGATTACTCCTACAGGTCACGCGCTCACGCTCAATTGGGAAGACTATAAGCAATTAGGTCCCTCCGGCCTCGTTGATTGGGACATTCCACGCCTCACCTCCGTCTCGGATGATTCGCAGGTATTATTAAAGATTGCCTACCCAGACCACAACAGGTCCTCCACCGATGCGAATTACACACGCCGGCCTGTGGTTGATGGAACCGTGACCTTCACCGTATATCCTGATACAGCGCAAAGTTATTCATATGACTTTCAGATCACTACGGCAGGCTTGGTAAAATCAGCCAAAAACGGGACAGTCGACGTGGCTCGGTACAGCTACGAACCGGTAAACCCAATACCTGGATCAATCCAGATATCCAGGATTAACCAAATATCACGCGACTCTGGCCTGAACGACACCCTGAGCTACTCTGCCGACAAACAAAAAATATCCCAACATACTAAAACCTTCAACTCACAGCCTTATACCGATAAAACTTATACGTTCACTGACGGCAAAACCACTGTCATCGACAGTGCCACTTCTGAGAAAACAGAATTCTACTTTGATAATAACCAACGCCAATTCAAAGAGGTCCAGACCTCCGGCAGCAACACCAAAACGGTAGAGTCCGACATTTCAAATACCGACACTTCATTTACGTCTACCACTCGTACTACCTTCACAGACAAAGCAGGGCAGTCCCGCACAGAATCCAGCACGATAACGATGGATACTCTTGGGAACCCACTCAGCCGAACAGAAAATGATGTCACTACTGAATGGACCTATTATCAGGGTGCGCCCAGGTTAGAGATATTAGTCCGAAAGGAAACATATACAGACCCGAATGCGAGTGCCGGAGACTGGATCGGCGACTATGTTAATCCTATCGGATGGGGCGGCCTGCTTTTCGGCAATTCAGGGCTTACTTGGGGAACTCAGGAAATACGTACCACCATTGCACATCGCACCCCCACGACAACTACAACCCAGACCGCGAATCTGCCCGTGAATGTGAGCTGCCCAGGCGACTCCAACTACTTCAAGGTCTTCATCGAATCCGAAAAGGTCTATACCACACGCAATGGCCAACGGCTCGATTTGCAGTGGACGTTCTACGGTTACGGTGACGTACCGGTAAGGGGCTCTGAGGTCAGAGGACCCACCGTCAAACCCACTATTAAATTGACCATTTTCAATCCTGTAGGAGACCCAGCAGGCAGGCTCAACGCTTGGCAAAATGGCAGCATGACGGTAGAAGAGACCCGTTATAACGAGGACGTAAATTCAATACATCACGGACGAGTAAGCGCCACCACCCAACGTATTCTGGACTCGTCTGGCAAGACGGTTGCCAACTCCACGATCAGCACCCGTTTCGATTACACACTCACCGGTAATGAACTGACCACCGCAACTCGAGTGACCCCGGGGAATTCGCCAGAAATCACCACTGAAGAGACGCGCCTGACTCTTTTCGACCGACTTCTGTCCTCCAGCGATACCCTAGGCAACACCACTGATTACAAGTATGACGCTCTAGGACGCGTGACCGAGCAGACAAGCTATGCGGACGACACATCAAAAATCACGACAGGATTTACTTACAGCGATTCAAATTCATCGGCACATAACACCGTTACCCGAACCAGCACACTCGGAGAACAAACCCGCGAGACTCTTGATCAACTCGGGCGGAAGATTCAAAGTGAAAGACTGCACTCGGATGAACGTAGATGGCTGACAATGGCCACGATGACCTACGACATCAGGAACCGTGAAAGTACGATCACCGAACATGACTACCGTCCGGACGGCTCGATTTTTCTAAGTCGCACGCGCAATTTGAGCTACGACGACTGGGGCGCTATCTCCAAAATAGAATGGGTTGGCGGCGTGACCCAGGGGTTCGACTATGATCCAGTGACACTGCAACAGTCCCAGTGGATAAATTACGGAACACGTCATGTTGCGAGCACTACGACACGGCGTGATGATGGCGGTGGAGTGCAACGATTTGAAACCCATCTGCATGCCAATGGCCAACTGACGCACTCTTACAGCAGTACTTACGATGCACTGGGGCGCTTGTCACAGGAGTCCTCATCCAACGCCCCTGATCGCCTGTACACCTATGACGCTTTTGGCAGACTGACGCGCATTACCGCCGCAGGTGAGACCACCGTCAACGAATATCCACCCCATACCCTCTCGGCTACGGCGAGCGCTGCTCGTCTCGAGTCAGCCGGCCAGAGCATCACATTGGGCACACGAACAGTAGATAGCATGGGTCGCGTGGTCCAATCGACCATTGGTGGGCGGACGACGAGCTTTACTTACCAAGACGCTTCCGAATGGTCGAAAGCCAGCGTTGTACGAGCCAGCGAGTCTACTCAACCCATTCCGGTTACTCTAAATGCGGACTATGACGTAACACGCAACCTCGCCACCGAAACCATCACCGGTGGTATCGAACGTAACAGTAACTCAGCCACCAGTTCCGTGACATATACCCGCTCACTGCGCGGAATACTCCTGAGTGAGACAGACGCATTTGGCAATACCACAACACAGAGCTACGACACTCAAGGACGCGTGATCAGGGCAAGCAGCGCTAATGCAACAACTAACCTCCTTTATGACGAGAACGGCCGACTGTCGACTGAAACGGTTACTGCCATAGCGGTTGGTCGAGCGGTACTCACGCGTTATACGTACGATGACACTGATCGAGAGATTGAGCGCACGTTCGAGTCCTCCGGTTTCAAGACACTCAGGCTCACTCAAAGCTATGGAGGAACTAATCAGATCGCCAGCATGGCACTGTATGAAGACGGCACACTTTTGCGCGAAGAAACCTTTGGTTATGACGCCCAAGGTCGACTGGCGTCCTATACATGTCAAGGACCGCGCAAACCGGTAACGCCCGAAGGTCTGGTGCTGGATCGGCAGTCATTTACCTATGACTTGGCCGGCAACCTGAAACAATGCGACAACACGGCAAACGGCCGTATGTTCCCGGATGTTTACCAGTATTCAACAACAGACCCGAATCAGTTAATCAGTGTCACCCGCTGGAAACCCGATTCTACTTCTCAGATATTTACGTTCACCTACGACCGCGAGGGCTATCTGAGCGGTGGCGCCAGCGGCACGCTTAAATACGCTGCCGGTGGGCGCCTGGGCAACTTGAACTTGGCGAAAGGTTCTTATGATTATTCCTATAATAATATTGGCCAGATCGTCGGATGCGCAGGCCCTGACTATTACGACTTTTTCTACTATCAGGGCGACTTTCAATATGCCCGCAAAGGCGTCATAAACATTCAGGGGCAGTTGCATAACAGGCTGTCTGTTCTGCTGAACAAGAGCAGCGCCTGCTTGTTGCAGCAAAATACGCTTGGCGTTTCCGCAGGAGCTGCGACCGTCAGCTATTCCTTCGAAATCAGAGATATCAAAGGTACAGTCATTGCCAGCCTAAACACACTCGATAATAGCTCGTCATTATTTTCCTATACGCCATTCGGGTACAGGCCTCATGACTGGCAGCACCACAGTTGGATCGGTTTCAACGGTCAACCCATCGACCGTGTCAACGGCAATTACCATCTGGGCAACGGGACAAGGGTTTATAACCCCGAAACTCAGAACTTCCAGTCCCCGGATACCTTGAGCCCCTTTGGCCAAGGAGGAGCCAACACACGCAGCTACTGCCACAACGACCCGGTAAACTATAGCGACCCAAGCGGGAGATCAGAAATCTTCAATCAGGAGGTTGTTATCACTCATCCTGGGGGCATGTGGGATCGCATCGGGGTAGGCATAGTCACAGCCGCAGTCATAGGAATAATAGGTGTTGTTGCGGCGCCCTTTACAGGAGGCGCATCGATTGGTTGGGCAATAGTCGCAACTGGGCTTGCAATCACTTCCGCCGGGTTCGGCATAGCAGCAGTAGCCATCCAGGAAAGCGACCCAGCGTTGTCTGGTATTTTTGGCTGGGTTTCATTCGGGACGGGAATTGCAAGCGGAGTAACTGCTGTCACAGGCGCTGTAGCAGCGGCTCGGACGGCTGCGCAAGCAGCGGCACGAGTTACGCCATATATTAGCTCAAGGCCGGCGACCCCTATCTGGGAAAGAACCGTACAGCAAGTCCTCCCTCGTAGAGGGAACTTACCTCCTGGCGTGTCCCAGAGCGGCACTGTCAATGCTTCTGTTCTGGGAACTCCCGTAAGCTCCACTTATGAAATTTACAGCGGCGGCCAGAACGCTAACATCTTGTTCATTGACGCCCATGGCTTTGCGATGGAAAGCCAGTATAAACTCCCCCCTATGCCCAATACCGAGTTCCAATTCCGCTCCGCAGTCGGCGTCAAAGCTGCCGATGTTAAATCCAGTTGGCAGACGAGAATAACGGGAACCACCCCCTATCGGTACGCACCTGGCGCGACAGATATTCCGAACTATATACTTGACGAATTTACAATTACCGAACATATGTCTATAGGCGCACTGACATCCAATTATAAAACTCAATTAGAAACAATGGCCAAGCTACTGAATGCCGACATCGTACGACCAACCAGTACAGTATTATTAGGAGATCTTCTTGATGAACTTGCTACTCAAGGTTTTACCTACGACCGTATTGTCGGAAACTTCTGCCGCGGAACGATGCCATATAACACCCCGCCCTTGATTCAAAGCTTCAGACGAGCCTTCGGTTGGTACTGACCCAAGCACACGACCGGGATGCTTTTTTTGAGCATTCCGGCCTTTGAATTTTCAATTCGAGGTACTTTTCAACACCACATACCAATTTGGGAGTCCGATTTATGTGTGACAATACCCGCCACTTTTGAAACAAACGCAGAATCGACGCAGCCCATGACCGCCCCCAGCACACCCAAAGCACCGCGCAAGAAGCCTAAATCCACCACGCCGGCCAAGCCCGTCGTTCCGCGCAAAGAGGCCACCTTGCATCCGCGTAACCGCCACCAGGGCCGTTACGACTTCCAGGCGCTGATCAAGACCACGCCGGAACTGGCGCAATTCGTGATCATCAACCCGTACGGCAAGGAAAGCATCGATTTCGCCAGCCCCGACGCGGTGCGGGTGTTCAACCGGGCGTTGCTCAAGGCGTTCTACGGCATCAATCACTGGGACATCCCGGCTGATTACCTGTGCCCACCGGTCCCGGGCCGTGCCGACTACGTGCACTTCCTCGCCGACCTGCTGGCCAGCGTCAACGAAGGCGTGATTCCCCGTGGCGCGCCGGTGAAGGTGCTCGACATCGGCATGGGCGCCAACTGCGTCTACCCGTTGATCGGCTACAGCGAGTACCGCTGGAATTTCCTCGGTTCGGAAGTCGACCCGACGGCCGTGGCTGCCGCCAAGGCGATCGTGCAGTCCAACGGGCTGAACAAGGCCATCCAGCTGCGCCAGCAAACCAATCCCAAGCAGATCCTGCTGGGCCTGCTGGAGCCGGGCGAGCGTTTTGACCTGACCATGTGCAACCCGCCCTTCCACGCCTCCATGGATGAAGCGACCAAGGGCAGCGAACGCAAATGGCGCGCACTGGGCAAGGCTGATCCGAAGCGCAAGTTGCCGGTACTGAACTTCGGTGGCCAGTCGGCGGAATTGTGGTGTGAAGGCGGTGAAGCGCGGTTTGTGACGCAGCTAATCGCTGAAAGCGCGCATTTCCAGCACAAAGTGCTGTGGTTCAGCACCTTGGTGTCGAAGGCCTCAAACCTGCCGGCGATCCAGACTGCGCTGAAAAAGGCCGGTGTACTGGAAAGCCAGGTGGTGGAGATGTCCCAGGGCCAGAAGCAAAGCCGCTTCGTCGCCTGGACTTTCCAGACCCCGAGCGAACAACAGGTGTGGCGCCAGCGTTGGGCGCGTAAAGACTGATAAATCGCAGGCAACAAAAAACCGTGCCCGGATCGCTCCGGAGCACGGTTTTTTTGCTGCGTCTTACTTGTTAACAGCGTCGGTCAGGCTTTTTGCCACAACCAGCTTGATAACTTTCTTGGCAGCGATTTCGATGGCAGCGCCAGTCGAAGGGTTACGGCCAGTACGGGCAGGACGCTCGGTCACTTTCAGTTTGCCAACGCCTGGCAGAGTGATTTCGCCGCCGTTTTCCAGCTGATCAGCAACGATCTGGCTCAGTTGTTCAATCACTGCACGCACTTGAACTTTGGTGGCGCCAGTGGATTCAGCCAGATCAGCGATCAGTTGGTCTTTAGTAATAGCCATTGTGGTGTTCCTTCCCTATCAAATTCATTTGGATTGCAGAGTGCAGTGTCAGCCATCGAGCCCTGCCATCAAGGCCTGGCACCCAAGGGCTATAACCACGAAGATCGGGGTTATAGATACCTGAAACCGGGTTTGGTTCGACCTGACAAATGCTGAATGCACGCTTAACGCCCAGACTGCGCGTAAGACGGGGCAAAACTAGCACAGAGACGGGGAAATATCCGCCTCAACATACCCATTTGGTCAGCTTTATCGCTCTAAACCGTGAAAAAAAGGCATATGGCCCGTCGGATAGCGCTCAAAACGCCCTCCGAACAGCGCCATCCCCAGCGGGTGCGGTACACTGGCGACTTTTTCCGGGAGCCCGACCACTCCCCTTCAACCAGCCGAGAAGCCCATGCCGATCCGTCATTGCATCGTCCACCTGATCGACAAAAAACCCGACGGCACCCCCGCAGTTCTCCATGCCCGCGACTCCGAGCTTGCCGAGTCGGCCGCGATCGAGAACATGCTTGCCGACCTCAACGAGAGCTACAACGCCAAACAAGGCAAGGCCTGGGGCTTTTTCCATGCCGAGTCCGGCGCGCATCCGTTCAGTGGCTGGTTGAAGGAATATTTCGACGGCGGCAAGGATTTCACCGCGTTCAGCCGCATTGCGGTGGAACACCTGCAGAAGCTGATGGAGGAGTCCAACCTCTCCACCGGCGGCCACGTGCTGTTTGCCCACTATCAACAGGGCATGACCGATTACCTGGCGATCGCCCTGCTGCACCACAGTGAAGGCGTGGCAGTGACCGATCAGTTGGACGTGACGCCGTCACGCCACCTCGACCTTGGCCAACTGCACCTCGCCGCGCGGATCAACGTGTCCGAGTGGCAGAACAACAAGCAGTCCAAGCAGTACATCTCCTTTATCAAGGGCAAGAATGGCAAGAAAGTCTCGGAGTACTTCCGCGACTTTATCGGCTGCCAGGAAGGCGTCGACGGCCCGGGCGAGACCCGCACCCTGCTCAAGGCCTTCAGCGACTTCGTCGAAAGCGAAGACTTGCCGGACGAGTCCGCCCGCGAGAAAACCAAGACCCTGGTGGACTACGCCAGCAGCCAGGCCAAGCTCGGCGAGCCAATGGGCTTGGAAGAGCTGTCTGGGTTGATCGATGAAGATCGGCCAAAAGCCTTCTACGATCACATCCGCAACAAGGACTACGGCCTGTCGCCGGAAATCCCGGCAGATAAACGCACTCTGAACCAGTTCCGTCGCTTCACGGGGCGCGCCGAAGGCTTGTCCATCAGCTTTGAAGCGCACCTGCTGGGCGACAAGATCGAATACGACGAAGCCGCCGGCACCTTGATCATCAAGGGCCTGCCAACCCAGTTGACCGACCAGCTCAAGCGTCGCAACTGATGCTGGGCGGGGTTCTGAAGAAAGTCCTGCTGGTGTTGCTGGTGGTGGTGGTTTTCCAGAACTGGGGCAAGATCGAGCGACTGTTCAACCCCTCGCAGGTGGTGCCGGAGCAGACACGCGCGGCAGCGCGCGTAGTGCTGTATTCCACCGAGTGGTGCGGCTACTGCAAACAGATCCGGCGCTTTCTGGATTCCAAGGGGATTCCCTATCAGGCGTTCGATATCGAGAAGGACGCCCAGGCGCGCAAGGCGTACGAGGCGCTGGGTGGCGGCGGGATTCCGTTTGTGGACGTGAATGGCGCGCTGATTCGCGATTACAACCCTGAAGCGATCATGGCCGCGCTGAAGTAAGCCGGCCTGATCCAGTGTGTGGTTTGTGTGGGAGCTGGCTTGCCTGCGATAGCATCACCTCAGTGCAACTGACTGACCGAGGCGCCTGCATCGCGGGCAA
Source organism: Pseudomonas sp. TH34 (assembly GCF_016650865.1). Classification (NCBI taxonomy): domain Bacteria; kingdom Pseudomonadati; phylum Pseudomonadota; class Gammaproteobacteria; order Pseudomonadales; family Pseudomonadaceae; genus Pseudomonas; species Pseudomonas sp. TH34. The sequence continues at coordinate 301,466 of NZ_JAEKFB010000020.1, read as the reverse complement.
GCCCGGCTCCCACAAAAAACCCTTCCCACACAGAAAGGTGTGAGGCTTAGAAATTGGCCTCCAGGGAAACCATCGCCGTACGCTCTTCACCCACGTTGTAATACGCCGAGCTGGCCGCCAGGCCATTCACCGGCGCCGAGTTGAACGACACGGTGCGTGCCGAGCTCAAGTATTCCTTATCAAACACGTTGAGCATCGAGAAGCGCAGCGCGGCCGACTTGAAGACCTTCTTGTCCACCGGCAGGTAGATACCGGCGTTGAGGTCGAACACGGTGCGCCCGGAGATTTTCTCGTTGTTGGTCAAATCGCCGTAGAACGCCCCGACATACTTGCCGGCAATGTTGCCGTAGTAGCGCTTGTCGTCGTAACCAAACACCAGGTTGAGCATGTTTTCCGGCACGTTGGCCAACTGGTTGCCCTTGGTCGGCAACAACACGTTCTTGCTGACAAAGTCGTCCTGCTGCTCGGACTTGGTGTAGGTGTACGACGCGTAGTAGTTGAAGTTGTAAGGCAGCAGACCGCTCCACTCCAGCTCCAGGCCTTTGTTGGTCACATCGCCGACGTTGGCCATCACGTAGTCACCGTTCAAGTCGGTGGTCGACAGCTGGCGATCCTTGAAGGTGATGTAGAACAGGGTGGCGCTCAGCGCCATTTTTTCTTCGGTGTAGCGCCAGCCCAGTTCCTGGTTCCAGCTCAACTCGGGGTTGAGGTTAAGGGAGTCACCCTTGTTGTACAGCACGTAGTTCTGCGGGGTGCGCATGTTGCGGGTGACGTTGTAGAACGCCTGGTTGCTCTCGTCGACCTGGTACTTGGCACTGAAGTTCGGCAGGAACTGATGGTAACGGGCGTTACGCTTTTCCGGCTTGTCGTACAGGCTGCCCAGGTTGTCGCCGTCACGCTCGACGTACTGGTAGGCCAGCCCGCCGACAAAACTCAGGTCTGGCGTGGCTTGCCAGCTGTCCTGCACCCACAGTTTCTGGGCCGGGGTCACGGTGTACTGGTGGCGGCCCTGGACGGTCTTGCCGTTCTTGTCGACCACCTGGCCGCCGCTGTTGTAATCACCCCAGATGTCGTCGGGTGCACCTTCGCTGTTGATCCCGATATACGGCTGGGTCTGGCGCTGGCGAGCGCGCTCGTACCAGTAACCGTAATCCAAGCTGTGTTCCTCGTTGATGTCCCATTTCATTTTGACCGTGACGCCAGGGCGCCAGGTTTCGGTCCACGACGGCCGGTAGTAGTTGGCGGACTGGAGGTTACCCAGGTCGTAGTTACCGGCCTTGTCGGACTTCGGCCCCAGGTTGGTCGCGGTCTGGCCGCTGAAACTGCCGCCGTTGCCCCAGTAGTAGTAAGGCGCAACCGTCAGGGCCAGGTCATCACGCAGGCGCCAGCGCTGGGTGAAGGTGGTCATGACACTTTCGAAGGGGTTGCGGTTGAGCTTGTAGGAAGACGACAGCAAGCCGTTTTTGTAGACCGGGGTTTCCGAGTAATCCAGGCGCCGCCCCTGTTGTTGGAACTGGGCCTTGCTCAGGGTGTTGTAGTTGTAGTTTTCCTGCTTGTTGTACTTCATGGTGAAGTTGCTGGAGTTGCCATTGTCGTCTTCGAACAGCGTGCTCCACTCCACCTTGTCACCGCGCACAGTGCCCTTGCCGCGCCACTTGTCGCCTTCGGTGTGAGAGGCCGAGACCCAGGTCTTGAAGCCGCCCAGGTCGCCGGTGTTGAGCCGTGCGAAGGACTTTGTCAGGTTGTTCGAGCCGATGGATTGTTTGACGAACAAGCCTGGCTCTTTGGTCGGCCGGATCGTGACCATGCCGATATTGCCGCCGCTGGAGCCGATGTGCGGGCCGTCCGCTTCGGAGGAGCCCTGGGTGACAAACACTTCGCCGACGTTTTCCGGATCGCCCAACTGGTTGGCGTACACGCCATAGCTGCCGGAGTCGTTGATCGGCACGCCGTCCATGGAAACCCCGACCTGGTCGGAGTTCATGCCGCGCATGGTGAAGCTGGTGCCGCTCATGCCGCTGGCGTCATCGTTGGATACGTTGATGCCCGGGGTGTACTTGAGCTTGTCGATGGCGTTGGCCGTCGGGGACATTTCGTCCATGGCTTCCTTGGTCACGGTGGACCGGGCCTTGGCGCTTTCTTCCTGAATCATGTGGCCGTTGCCCAGGGTACGTTCGCCGGCGACGTGCACCGAACCGACATCCTGGGAGTCGTCTGCCAGAACCAGCGGCGCAAAGCCGCCCAGGCCCGATGCTAAAAGCAGGGCATAGAGTTTGTTGTAGGTCACGAGTAGATCCCTTACATGCATCTATCTGTTGTTATGGGGGAGGTATTGGCGGTTTTGGCTGGGTGAACAGCGCCGCCAATCTTCCTGACCACCTGCTCAGGAATCCGAGGATCATCCGTGCATCACGTAACGATTTGGTTACAGGTTTTGGCGATTGCGATGAAGGTTAAATGAAAGGTCTACGGACACCGATGTGCCGAGGCATGGGGATCTTCGAGGAAGGAAGGTGCAAGTAATGACAGCGCTACGCTATTGCAGCGTAGCGCTCTGTACCTAGCGCAATACGATCATCCGACCGAGCAGCGTGTGCTGTTCAAACCCCAACACGGCCTGCAGCGCATTGAGCACCGCCTGGGGATCCTTGCTCGGGAAACTGCCACTGACACGCCGAGCGGCGAGGTTGTCATTGAGCAGAAGAATACGACCGGGATAGTAGCGGCCGAGGTCTTGCACTACGTCGGCTAGGGGCGCCTTGTAGTAATTGAGCCAGCCATCGCGCCAGGCCAGGCGCGACTCGCTGTCGACCGCGTGCACCTCATCGGCGACACCATCGGCGTAAGCCACTTGCTGGCCGGCCGTCAGAATCTGCTGCTGACCATACTTCGACGGCGTAACGCCAACCCGGCCGGACAACACCGTCACCTGCGCACCTGCCGGTTGCAGGCGCACCTCAAACTGCGTGCCCAGCACCCGTGCTTCACCGCTACCAGCTTCGACCACGAAGGACTCGCCCGTGTGGGTCACACTGAAAAAGCCGGCGCCACGCCGAAGTTGGATATGGCGCTCACCATGGCTGAAATCCACCGCAATGGCGCTGTCGGCGTCCAGGGTGACCTGGCTTTGATCGGCCAGGGTCACGGTCTTCACCTCACCCGGCGCGGTGACGTAATCCGCGCCGAAATCATCGACCCAGCGCGACGGCTGCCAGCCGGCGCCCATCGAGATCATCAGCATCAGGCAGGCGGCCATGGCCAGGGCGCCAGACCAGCGCCGCACGCTGGAGCGTTTCGAGGTATTCATCGCGCTCAAGTAACCCTGCAACGCCAGGGCATCCTCATCCGCCAACGCTCTGGCCGGTACTTCACTCAATTCCCACAGCACCTGGGCCTGGGCGTAGGCCTCGACATGCGCCGGATCAGCCCGCAGCCAATGGCTGAACGTGGCCTGGTCGCCACTGCTGGGCTGGTCGTGCAACAAACTCAGCCAGGCCAGTGCGGCCTGTTCCTGGTCGGGCGTCGGGGTGACGCGGGCAGTGGCGTTCACGGGGCTTTCCTTGGCGATGGTTCACGAAGGCTGGCCTTGCAGGCTTCGAGGGCACGCATCATATGTTTTTCCACGGCACTTTGGGACAGGCCCATGGCCTTGGCGATCTCCGCGTACTTGCGGCCATGGATGCGGTTGAGCAGGAAAATCTGCCGGGTACGTTCCGGCAAGCTGCGCAGGGCCGCTTCGACATGGCGCAGATCATTGCCCGCCTCCAGCGCGGCCTGGGGCTCGGAGCCCTGGTTATCCTGCTGTTCCGGCAGCCACCCTTCACTGCTGCGCACCCGGGCGCCTTCGCTGCGCAGGTGGTCGATGGCGATATTGCCGGCGCAGCGCAGCAGGTAAGTGCTGAGTTCCTCGACCTGTACCAGTGGCCGGCGCCAGAAGCGCAGGAACAAATCCTGCACCAGGTCTGCCGCCGTCGCACGGCAACCCACCCGGCGACTGACCAACGCTTCCATCTGCGAACGCTGGGACAGGAACACCTGCAGGAAATGCGCACGGCCGCCTGCCGCGTCTGCGTGCTGCTCTTGATGTTCGGGAGGCGTGGTGATCATCAACGGTGGACTCAAAGGGTTGCGAAGGCCGCAACCGGACTGGCCAGCAGGCCGACGCCCGCCAGGATCAAGGCCAGCCTTGGCCGATACGGCAACAGCAACACCAGCAGCAACCCGCTGAGCATCAGCACCGCGCACCACTCCACCAGGCCCTGGCTCCAACCCGTCGCGAGCACCACCGGCCAGATCGAGACGATCAACAGCAACCAGCCGCCCACGCGCAAACCCAGACGCCGACGGGGCGTGGGTTTACTGTGCAGCAGTTCGCCATGGTGCCGGTCCATGGACAGGCACAACGCGCTAAACCCTGCGTAACACAGCAGTAGCGCCAGGAGCATTCAGTTCACCTCGCCCTTGAGGGTCAACGGACGGGCGCGTTCGGCCTTGGGCTGAGGGACACGGCGGTGCTGCATTTTCCAGGCAGCCCAGGCGAGGAACACGCCGCTGCCCAGGCACGTCAGGTCGAAGCCGGCCATCGCCCAATCGCCGTTGGCCAGGGACACCCCCAAATGCTGGGACGTGGTCAGCGCGTTGAGCACCGGTACGCCAATAAACAGCAGCGCGCCCACGCTCAATTGCTCAACCCAGCCGCGGCGCCCCTGGCGGACAATCGCATGCAGAACGCTCAAGCCCCAGGCAATAAAGAAGGCGTGTACTTCCCAGTCCGAGCGCCCGGCAAAGCTTGCCGGTAACAGGCGGTTGGCCCAGAAGAATGCAGCGATGGCAATCATCAAGCCGGACATACTGGCGATATTCAGCACTTCCACCAACCGCAGCTCAAAGGGCATCACACCGGTTTTGGCGTGCTTGAGCTGGCGCTTACCCAGCCACATCACCAGTCCGGTACCGATCATTGCGGTGCCCGCCAGGCCGCAGATGAAATACAGCCAGCGCAATACCGGGCCGGCGAAGTGGCCCATGTGCAAACCGTAGAAGCTGCCACTAATTGCCGCCGGCAGCGACTGCTCGCCGCTGACCCGCAGCAGCTCGCCGGTGGTGCCGTTGAATGAGACAGTGCTGCCAAAGTCGTGCACCACTCGATCCGACCCGGCGCGGAATACATTGACCGAGGCGTTCACATCGCTGGGATTATTCACCACCAGCCGTCCGACATGCCCACCGGCCCATTGCTCACGCGCCTGCTCGTACATCGGCCCCAGCGGCAACAGCTGCCCGGGTTGGCCAAGGGCTGGCGCGTTGTCGGTGGCCGGGAACACATCATTGAAGAACGCACGGGTGTCGTTGCCGTAAGAGGCGAGAATGCTCGCCGGCATCACCATGCTCATGAAAATCACCAGGCTGCTGTAGGTGATCATCAAGTGAAATGGCAACACCAGCACGCCCACGGCGTTGTGCCCGTCGAGCCAGGAGCGCTGGCCCTTGCGCGGGCGGAAGGTGAAGAAGTCCTTGAAGATTTTCTTGTGGGTGATGATCCCGGTGATCAGCGCCACGAACATCACCATCGCGGCGATGGTCGACAGCCAGCGGCCCCACGGATAGGGCATTTGCAGCTGGAAGTGGAAGCGATAGAAGAATTCGCCGCCCATGCTTTCCCGGGCCTGGATCTGCTCGCCGCTGACGGGATCGATGAGTTTTTCGATGAAATTGCCGCGTTTGCCCGGGTCGACCTTGTCTTGCCACATCACCGACAGGCCCGGCTCCCGGCTGCTTGGCAAGGTGATAAACCACCGCGCGGCATTGGGCGCCTGTTGTTGCAGATAGGTTTGGGCGGCGGCCAGGCTACGGGCGTTGTCGACGGGATGCGCCTGCACTTCGGGCTGCATCCAATGGGTAATTTCGTCCTTGAAATAGGACAAGGTGCCCGTCAGGAAAATCGCAAACAGCAGCCAGCCAAAGATCAGCCCGGCCCAGGTGTGCAACCAGGCCATGGCCTGACGGAAGCCCTCTTTCATGTGCGTGCCATCCAGTACGTCAACCCGGCGAACGTGGCCAGCATCGCGCTGGGCAGCAACACGCCGAACCAGGCACGCCAGGCAGTGCGGCAGGCAAAACACCAGATCACCGCCAGCAGATAGAACACAAACGAACTCAGCATGCCGCTGATCACTGCATCGGCGCGGCTGGTGGGCAACCACAACGTCATGCAGACGCTGGCCAGGGACGCCAGCAGGTAACCGCCGACCACAGCCGCCAGTACCCGCGAAGTCACGGCAAGACGGTAGGAAACGGGAAGTGAGGTTTTGCGTTTCATGCACAAGGCGCCAGGTTCGTTAGCGCGCAATATTAATGATAAAGGTTCTCATAAGCAAAAGAGAACGCATCACTGGTAATTGCCGAACCCGCCTATGCGCCCTACAATGAGAACAATTCTTGTTCTCTAAAGCATGCCCATGCTGCCGGAGTGTGCGCGTTGCAGCCGTCCAATACTGTTGAAGTCCTGTACCACGACCATCACCACTGGCTGACCGGCTGGTTGCGACGCAAGCTCGGCTGCCCGGAAAGTGCCGCCGACCTGGCCCAGGACACCTTCATTCGCGTGCTCACCGCACGGGAAACCCCGACGCTGATCGAACCCCGCGCCTTCCTCACCACCATCGCCAAGCGTGTGCTGTTCAACCATTACCGCCGCCAGGACCTGGAGCGCGCCTACCTCGACGCCCTGGCGCAAATGCCCGAGTACACGGCACCGTCGGAAGAAGAGCGGGCAATCATCCTGCAAACCCTGATGGAGCTGGACCAGTTGCTGGATGGCTTGGCGCCCCTGGTTAAACGCGCGTTCCTGCTGGCCCAGCTCGACGGCCTGACCTACGCGCAAATCGGAGCGGAACTGGGGATCTCCATCGCCACGGTCAAGCGCCACCTGAATAAAGCAGCGATGCGCTGCTACTTCGCCCTATGAATTTCTCAACGCAAGTCGCCGAACAAGCGGTGCACTGGCTGTTGGAAATGCAGCAGGGCCCACTCAACCCGCGCAAACAGGCGGCCTGGCAACAATGGCTGGACGCCCATAGCGAACATCAGCGGGCCTGGGAGCAAATCCAGCGAGTGAACCAGCGGTTGCGCGGGATGCCATCACCCCTGGCTCACGCGGCCTTGAATGCACCGAAATCCAACAGTCGCCGCCAGGCCCTGAAGTTGTTGCTGATACTCGGCGCCGGGTCGGCAGCGGCCTGGGGTTTGCGCCAGCAACATATCCTGCCGCCGTTGAGTGCCGACTACCGCAGCCCCATCGGCCAGCGGCGCACGTTCCAGCTGGCCGATGGCAGCCAGTTGCAGCTCAACACCGGCAGTGCGGTGGATGTACATTTTGAGGGTCAGCAACGCTTGATCCGCCTGCTCGAAGGCGAAATCCAGCTGACCGCCAAAACCGGCAACAGCCCGCTGCGGATCGTCACCGCCCAGGGCCTGCTCAGCGCCCAGGCGGCACGGCTGAACGTGCGGCAGTTCAATGATCACACCCTATTGGCAGTGTTCGACGGGCACGTCGACGTCATGCCCAACACCTATAGCGGTTTGCCGCTCTCCGTTGACAAAGCCCATCAGGTCAATTTCACCCGCAAAGGCTGGGACACCGCACGCCCCACCGATGCCGGCAGCGGTGCCTGGGCCGATGGCATGCTGGTGGCGGCCCACATGCGCCTGGAAGATTTCCTCGCCGAACTGAGCCGTTATCGTCGCGGCCAGCTCAACTGCGACCCGCAAGTGGCCAACCTGCTGATTTCCGGCAGCTACCCGCTGGACGACAGCGAGCGAATCCTGGACCTGCTGCAAGTCAGCCTGCCGGTCAAGGTCCGGCGATTTACCCGCTACTGGGTCACCGTCGAAGCCCGTGCCTGAATTATTTTCAAAAACCGTGAGCCGTTTTCCGCACCTCGCGTGACAGAGAAGGAAAGCCACCTTGACCCTTCCTTCTCAGGACCGCACTTCATGCCCCAGCAACCGACTCGCCTGACGCCCCTCGCCCGCACCCTGCGCCACTTGTTGCTGGGGGCCAGCCTCAGTTTCAGCGCCGTGCCCTACGTAATGGCGGCCGATGCCAAGCCCTACCGCATCGCCCCTACGTCACTTGAAGCGGCGTTGAACCAATTTGGCCGTGAAGCCGGCGTGCTGATTTCATTTGGCTCCGATGTGACCGCCGGCGTGCAAAGCCACGGCCTGTCGGGCAACTACACCGCTGAAGAAGGCTTGAATGCGTTGCTCAAAGGCACCGGCCTGCAAGCCCGCGCCGAGGGCAACAATGCCTTCAGCCTGCAACCGGCGAATGCTCCGGCCACCCTCGAATTGGGCACTTCCAATGTGGTCGGCGACTGGCTGGGGGACGCGGCGCAAACCAACGTTTTCGAACACCCGGGCGCCCGGGACGTGATCCGCCGCGAAGAATTCGAACGCCAGGGCGCCACCCAGGCCCGCGATGTGCTCAACCGCATTCCCGGGGTCAACGCCCCGGAAAACAACGGCACCGGCAGCCACGACATGGCGCTGAACTTCGGTATTCGCGGGCTCAACCCACGCCTGGCCTCGCGCTCCACCGTATTGATGGACGGTATCCCGGTGCCGTTTGCACCGTATGGCCAGCCGCAGCTGTCGTTCGCGCCCATCAGCATGGGCAACATGGACGCGGTGGACGTGGTGCGCGGCGGCGGCGCGGTGCGTTATGGCCCACAGAACGTCGGCGGCATCGTCAACTTCGTCACCCGCGCGATTCCCGATGCGCCAACGGTGAAAGGCGGCTTGCAGACCGAAACCAGCCCGTCTTCCAGCCACGATGGCTTCAAGACCACCGGCAACCTGCTGGCGGGCGGCACCGCAGACAACGGCCTGGGCGGTGCCATCCTGTATTCCGGCACCCGGGGCGGTGACTGGCGCGAAAACAGCGACACCCGCATCGACGACCTGATCCTCAAGGGCAAATACCAGCTGGACGACGCCAACAGCTTCAACGCCATGGCGCAGTACTACGAAGGTAAAGCCGATATGCCCGGCGGCTTGAGTACCGCGGCCTACAAAGCCGACCCGTATCAATCCACCCGCCCCTACGACCAGTTCTGGGGTCGCCGCACGATGTTCAACGCCGGTTACCGCTACCAGGAAGATCGCCGGGAATTCACCGTCAACAGCTTCTTCACCACCACGCTGCGCAGCGGTTACCTGGACCAGGGCAACTTCCTCTCCCTGTCGCCTCGCGAGTACTGGGTGCGCGGCCTGGAAACCCGTTTCGCCCAAGGCTTCGACCTCGGCCCCACCAGCCACGAAGTCGGCGTGGGCTACCGCTACATCAACGAAGCCGGCCACGAAATGCGCTACCGCACGCCAATTACCGCCAATCAGCAACTGCCCACCACCGACAGCCGCAACGACCGCGACACCCGGGGCAGCACCGAAGCCAATGCGTTCTTCGTCGATGACCGGATTGATATCGGCAAATGGACCATCACTCCGGGCATCCGCTACGAGATGATCGAGTCTCAGCAGACCAACAACCTCAGCAACGTCAAATACAAGGGTGACTACAATACCGCCCTGCCGGCGTTGAACGTGCTCTACCACCTGACCGATGACTGGAACCTCTACGCCAACACCGAAGGTTCATTCGGCAGCGTGCAATACAGCCAGATGCCCAACCGCGTGACCAGCGGCGAAGTGAAGCCGGAAAAAGCCCGCACCTGGGAGCTCGGCACCCGTTACGACAACGGCACCCTGCGGGCTGAAATCGGCGCGTTCCTGATCAACTTCGACAATCAGTACGACAGTAACCAGACCAACGACACGGTGATCGCCCGTGGCGAAACCCGTCACCAGGGCATCGAGTCCAGCATCAACTATGCCCTCGACGGCTTGAGCCCGGCCCTGGCGGGTTTTGATGTGTACGCCACTTACGCCTATGTCGACGCCACCATCCGCGAAGACGGCCCGAACAAAGGCAACCGCGTGCCCTTCTCCTCCAAGCACAAAGGCACCCTGGGCGTGGGTTACACCGAAGGTCGCTGGAAGTTGAATGTGGACAGCAGCTACCAGAGCAGCCAGTTCGCCGACAACGCCAACACGGAAGCGGAAAGCGCTGACGGCAGCACCGGACGCATTCCTGGCTACATGCTGTTCAGCAGCCGCGCGGCGTATGACTTTGGCCCGCAGCTGTCGGATTTGAACGTGGCGGTCGGTGTGAAAAACATCTTCAACAAGCAGTACTACACCCGCTCGTTTGACGATAACAACAAGGGCAAATACGTCGGCGAGCCGCGCACGCTGTATGTGCAGACGTCCATCGCGTTCTGATCAACTACCCGCCAGGCACGACGGTGTGCCGGCCACCAACGCGTCGATGGCGCACCGGGTCTTGGCCGGCATGTGCGTCGCCGTGGGCCAGATGACATGGATCGGCATCGGTTGCTCGCGGTGGTCCGGCAATACCGCCTGCAGTTGCCCACGCAGTACGTAGTGGGCGATCAGCCAGCTGGGCAACCAGGCCAGGCCGACCCCGGCGATGGCGGCATCGGCCACGGCCTGCAGGTCATCGAGGATCAACGGCGAGGCGACCCGCTCGCGGTGCGGGGCATTGCTGCGGTAGGCAATGCCCCGATGCCCGGCGAGGTCCGCGATGGATTCGATTCGACTGGTGCGCTGCAGGTAGGCGGGTGACGCCGCCAGGGCAATCGCCTGCTCCCCCAGGCGCCTTGCGCTCAAGCGGTCGGTGTCGGGCAATGCGCCGATGCGCACTGCCAGGTCGAAGCCTTCCTGAGCCAAGTCGATCAATCGATCGGAGAAGGAAATCTCGATCTCCAGTTGCGGAAAATGGTCCATCAGCCCCCACAACGCCGGCGCCGCATAGTGATGACCGAACGCCAAAGGCAAGCTGGCCCTTAACCGTCCGCGTGGCTGCTGACGGCCACTTTCCAGCACGGATTCGGCGGCTTCCAGTTCCGCCAGCGCACGCAGGCAATGCTCGTAATAGGCCTGCCCGTCCTCGGTTAGACGCTGGCGCCGGGTAGAGCGTTGCAACAAGGACGTGCCCAACCGCGCCTCCAGGCGCGCCAGGCCTTTGCCAACCGCCGAACGCGTGAGGTTCAGCCGTTCGGCGGCCTCCGTCAGATTGCCGCTCTCGACGATCTGCAAAAACAGTTCAACACCATCAAAACGCGGAGTGGCCATAGTCGTTTGTCGCCCTAAATTCCCTTATTGCAGGAATAAGTATCGCTAATAAAGAATAAGATTCCCGTGAAAATGACATCTTCCCCCATCGAAAGGAAGAGGCCATGTCATCCGACGCCGTTGTATCCGCCATCAACCCGCCGCGTACCGCCAGAGACGGCCTGGCGCTCACCGCCGTGTGCCTGGTGGCGCTGATGTTCGGGCTGGAGATTTCCAGCGTGCCGGTCATCCTGCCCACCCTCGAACAGCAACTGGGCACCGGCTTCCAGGACGCCCAATGGATCATGAATGCCTACACCCTGGCCTGCACCAGCGTGCTGATGGCGGCGGGCACATTGGCCGATCGCTTTGGCCGGCGGCGCATGCTGGTGCTGTGCCTGTGGGTATTCGGGCTGGCTTCGCTGGCTTGTGGGCTGGCGAACGATGCGTCCACGCTGATCGCGGCGCGTTTTGTCCAGGGCGTGGGTGGCGGGGCGATGATGATCTGCCAGTTCGCGATCCTTTCGCACCAGTTCCGCGAGCCGGCGGCCCGGGCGCGAGCCTTTGCCATCTGGGGTGTGATTGCCGGTGTGGGCCTGGGCTTCGGGCCGATGGTGGGGGCGTTGATCCTGGCAGTCGCGGATTGGCGCTGGGTGTTCCTGGTGCATGTGCCGCTGACCTTGTTCACCCTGGTATTGCTGCGCATCAGCGTGCAGGAGTCCCGCGACCCGGCGGCCCATCGCCTCGATATCGCCGGTATGGCCACCCTGACCCTGGCGGTGTTCGCCCTGGTTTACTTCATCACCCAGGGCACCGAGAGCGGCTTCGCCACCCCGGCGATGCTCGGTTGGGCCGGATTGTCGGTGGCCAGCCTGCTGTTGTTCGGGGTCGTCGAGCGGCGCAGCCCACATCCGATGTTCGACTTCTCGGTGTTTCGCATCCCGCGCTTCAACGGCGCGCTGATGGGCTCGATCGGCATGAACTTCAGCTTCTGGCCCTTCATGATCTACCTGCCGCTGTATTTCCAGGCCGGCCTGGGCTACGACACGATGCTCACCGGGCTCGCCCTGCTCGCCTACACCCTGCCCACACTGGTGGTACCGCCACTCGCTGAACGCCTGGCCCTGCGCTACGGCGCCGAACGCATCATTCCGTTGGGCCTGGGCCTGATGGGCGTGGGGTTTGTCGCCATGGCCGCGATCAACCGTAGCGGCCAGCCCAGTGTGGTATCGATCCTGATCGCCTGTGGGATTGCCGGCAGCGGCTTGGCGTTTACCAACTCGCCCACCACCAACACCACCACCGGCTCAGTTTCATCCGACCGCGCGGGGATGGCCTCGGGCATCGACTTCAGTGCACGGCTGATCACACTCGCACTCAACATCGCGCTGATGGGGTTGGTGTTGATACTCGGGATCGCTCACTACCTGGCGGGCGTATTGCCCGACACCGCGCAATTGGCCACCCTCAGCCAGGACATCGCCGCCGGCAAGCTGGAGGTGTTGCCGCAGGGCTCGTTGATTGCCCAGGCCGCGCTACGCAACGGTGCCGGTTGGGCCATGTTGTACGCAGGCTTGGGCGCGTGCGCACTGTCGGCCTTGAGCGCCTGTTTTTTCCGGCGCAGCCCGCGCTGAGGCTTTAAACGAAAAACGGGCCTGCATCTGCAGGCCCGTTTTCAGTGGGGTTGAAAAAGTATCAGCTATCAGCCGTTAAGCGCAGCCTGTTCGTTTTCCAGGAATTCCTCTTCAAGCTCAGCCTCGTCGGCCTTGGTATTGGGCAGGCTTTGACCCGCGGCGCGTGGTTTGCCGCGCAGTTTGCCGTACAGATGCTCCAGGGCATGCTCCAGCTTGGTAGCGGCGCCATCGATCGCCTGTTCCAGCGTATCGGCTTTATGGAGGACCGAAATCGGTTGATGGCCTTTTGGCCGTGCTTCCAGTCGGCAACTCAGATCGTGTGGACCGGGCTTGTCACCGTTCTCGTCCCGCAGGTAAACCTCGACGCGGGTCAGATCTTCTTCATAACGTTCGAGCGTGCTCTCAATGGTGGTACGTACCCACTCCTCCAGTCGGATGCTGCTTTCAATATGGTTATCGCTATTGACTTGGATTTGCATAGTTTTCCCTTATTTCAGCTAGCTCGCGGAAGGCCATTCCTGCTTCACCGGATGGGTGAAAACCATGACCTCCTGATTACACAATTGAGCAGACCGAGGAACATTTCAACCCCTTTGCAAAGATAAATCCCACATTACAAATTAACCCTGACTACAACCAAAAACGCTGTTAGGGTGGGGAGTTGGTTACATCTTCTTACCGCCAACTTCCTTACAATTGCCCCTCTCCCAACGGGTGCAATCCGCGAAAAATCTCCGCTTCCTCCACCAGCCAGTCATGCACCGCCCGCACGCCCGGATGGCTCAGCGCGCCTGGTGCGTACAGCAGCACGTAACGTTTGTGATTGGGTACGGCGAGGCCGAACGGCACGATCAAGGTTCCGCGCTCCAGTTCGTCATTGAGCAAGGTTCGCCGGGCAATCGCCACGCCCATGCCGGCAATCGCCGCCTCGATGGTCAGATGGTTGCGGTTGAAGGTATGCCCACGCCGTACGTCGGCGGCGTCGTAGCCGATGGCATTCAGGTAGAACTCCCACTCCGCGTACTCATAACTCCCACGCCAGGCGGTAATGTCGTGCAGCAGCGGGAAATGCACCAGGTCGGCGGGGCCATGCAGCGGCGGTCGCCCGCGCAACAGGCTCGGAGCGCACACCGGGAAGATCTGCTCATCCAGCAGGGCTGTGGATAACAATCCGGGGTAGCTGCCATCGTTCAGGTCGATGGCCAGGTCAAAGTCGCCCTCATGCAGGGCAACGCTGCTGTCTTCGGCGACCATGCGCAGCTGGATGTCCGGGAACCGCTGCTGCAAACGCGGCAAGCGCGGGGTCAGCCATTTGCCGAGAAACGACGGGATCGAGCGCAAGCGCAAGGTGCCGCTGATCATCCCGGCATCCAGGCGCTGCAACTCGGCATCGATGCTGCCATAGGCCTCGCCCACGGTGATCGCCAACCGCTGGCCCTCTGCGCTCAGCTCAACCCCGCGTGCGCGCCGATGGAACAGGCGAAAGCCCAGCCGCTCCTCCAACTGGCGAATTTGCTGGCTGACCGCGCCCGGGGTGATGTGCAGTTCCTCGGCGCAGCGGGTGAACGACAAATGCCGAGCCGCGCAGGAAAAAACGTGCAACCAGACGTAAGTCTGGCCATGAAGCGGGCGAGCCATAGGGTTTAGTCCTGCTAAAGGGTGTCTTAGGATAATTCGTTGGTCAGTGCCGATCCAGAGGCTCAGTATCGCGCCAATTCCGCTTGTCCTACAAAAGATGGCAGCGATTCCTACTCCATTGCTTGTAAGGGTTTAGCATGGCTATCAGTGTTTTCGATCTATTCAAAGTGGGCATTGGTCCTTCCAGCTCCCATACCGTCGGCCCGATGCGGGCGGCGGCGACCTTCGTCCAGGGGCTAAACGACCAGCAATTGCTCGACGAAACCCGTCGGGTAGAAGTCCGTTTGTACGGCTCTCTGTCCGCTACCGGTGTCGGCCACGCCACCGACCGCGCCTGCGTGATGGGCCTGATGGGCGAATGGCCAGACAGCATCGACCCCACCAGCATTGGCCCACGCATTCAGCAATTGCGTGAGTCCGGCCAACTGCTGCTCGGCGGCCGCAAGCCGATTGCCTTCAACTGGCAACACGACCTCCTGCTGCTGGACGAAAGCCTGCCCTACCACCCCAACGCCATGTCCCTGCATGCCTACGGCGAAAACGGCCTGTTGAGCGAGCAGACGTACTACTCGGTGGGCGGCGGTTTCATCATCGAAGCGGCGGAAGCTGAATCCGGTATCGCGCCGACCAGCGAAGTGCAATTGCCTTACGACTTCTCCAGCGCCGTCGAACTGCTGGCCTTGTGCAACAAGCACGGCCTGCGGGTTTCCGAACTGATGATGGCCAACGAACGGGCCTGGCGCAGTGACGCCGAGATCCGCAGCGGCCTGCTGCATATCTGGTCGGTGATGCGCGAATGCGTTGAGCAAGGCCTGCGCCACGAAGGCATCTTGCCCGGCGGTCTGGATGTGCCACGGCGCGCGGCGAAATTGCACCGCAGCCTGTTGGAAATCGGCAAGCCCAACGTCATCACGTCGACTTTGTCGGCGATGGAATGGGTCAACCTGTTCGCCCTCGCCGTCAACGAAGAAAACGCTGCCGGTGGTCGCATGGTCACCGCGCCAACCAATGGCGCAGCGGGAATCATCCCGGCGGTGCTGCACTACTACATGAAGTTCAACCCGGACGCGTCCGACGATGACGTGGTGAATTTCTTCCTGGCTGCCGCCGCCGTCGGCATCCTCTGCAAGAAAAACGCCTCGATCTCCGGCGCCGAAGTCGGCTGCCAGGGCGAAGTGGGTTCCGCCTGCGCCATGGCCGCTGCCGGCCTTGCGGACGTGCTCGGCGCATCCCCGGAGCAACTGGAAAACGCCGCCGAAATCGGCCTGGAACACAACCTGGGCCTGACCTGCGACCCGGTCGGCGGGCTGGTCCAGGTGCCCTGCATCGAGCGCAACGCCATCGCTGCGGTCAAGGCGATCAACGCCACGCAAATGGCCCTGCGCGGCGACGGCAAACACTTCATCTCCCTGGACCGGGTGATCCGCACCATGCGCGACACCGGCGCCGACATGCACGACAAATACAAAGAAACTTCACGGGGCGGCCTGGCGGTCAGCTGGGTGGAGTGCTGATCGGAGCACTCCTGCCGCCCCAACGTGAGCCCGCGCAAAAATAATAACGAGGCAATAACGATGACCGATGTACGTACACCTGCTGCCGAAAATCCCGCTGTAGACCTGACGCAGACCACCGTTACACAAGGCTGGAACAAACACGACACCACCTGGATGCTCGGCCTCTACGGCACCGCCATCGGTGCCGGCACCCTGTTCCTGCCGATCAACGCCGGCGTGGGCGGCTTCTGGCCGTTGATCGTGCTGGCGCTGCTGGCCTTCCCGATGACCTTCTTCGCTCACCGTGGGCTGACGCGCTTTGTGTTGTCGGGCAAATCCGGCGACATCACCGACGTGGTGGAAGAACACTTCGGCATCGGCGCCGGCAAGCTGATCACCTTGCTGTACTTCTTCGCGATCTTCCCGATTTTGCTGGTGTACAGCGTGGCGCTGACCAACACCCTGACCAGCTTTATGGAACACCAACTGCACATGGCGCCGCCGCCCCGGGCGATCCTGTCGCTGGTGCTGATCCTCGGCCTGATGGCCATCGTGCGATGCGGCCAAGGCGTTATCGTCAAGGCCATGAGCGTGCTGGTGTACCCGTTCGTCGCCGCCCTGTTGCTGTTGGCGGTGAGCCTGATCCCCAACTGGAACGGCGCCTTCTTCGCCTCCGCCAGCGAAGGCATGCCGCTGCCGGCGTTCTTCAAGACCTTATGGCTGGCAATCCCGGTGATGGTGTTTTCCTTCAACCACTCGCCGATCATTTCCGCCTTTGCCGTCGACCAGAAACGCGTGTACGGCCCGCAAGCCGAGCGCAAAAGCAGCGGCATCCTGGCCATGGCCCACAGCATGATGGTGCTGACGGTGATGTTCTTCTGCTTCAGCTGCGTGCTGGCCCTGTCGCCGGCTGACCTGGCCGCCGCCAAGGCGCAGAACATCTCGATCCTGTCGTACCTGGCGAACCACTTCCAGACCCCGGTCATCGCCTACGCCGCGCCGTTGATCGCGCTGGTGGCAATCACCAAATCCTTCCTGGGCCACTACATCGGCGCCAGCGAAGGCTTCCAGGGCCTGATCGTCAAATCCCTGCGCGGGCGCAACCGCAGCATATCGGCCAAGTGGCTGGAGCGCTGCACCGCGCTGTTCATGGTGCTCACCTGCTGGGCCGTGGCCACCTTCAACCCGAGCATCCTCGGCATGATCGAAACCATGGGCGGGCCGATCATCGCTTGCCTGTTGTTCCTGATGCCGATGTACGCCATCCGCCAGGTGCCATCCTTGCGCCAGTACTCGGGCCAGGCGTCCAACGTGTTTGTGGTGTTGATCGGCTTGATTGCGCTGTCTGCGATCGTTTTTTCGGTCATGCCCTGAAACGGATCACCGCGCGCAAAAACACCGCCAATCCAATGTGGGAGCGGGCTTGCTCGCGAAAGCGGTCCTTCAGCCGAGTATTCATTGGCTGACACACCGCATTCGCGAGCAAGCCCGCTCCCACAAGGGTCATTCGATGGCAGGCAGATTGCTGTACGGCACGCCCTTTGCTGTACAGCTACTGAGGAAAACGGACCTTGTGAAAACCTCAGCGAGCGAATGGCCGGTGGTCAGGAAACGCGAACTAATCCCGACACCGGTCGTCAATGACTGCATGTTCTTATCAGGCGGTAACGCACCATGGACAACCCTTTTCAGATCATCACCGACACCTTCGCCCCGAAATACCGGGTCAATTTAAGCATCCAGCGGCTGGACGGCAGCATCATGCTGACCCTGTCCGATGAAGACGGCGTCGTGGCCAAACGCATGATCAGCGCCGAACAACGCAACGACCCGCAGCGCCTGAAACGGCTGGTGCAGAGCGTGCAATTCGGGATTGCGATTGAGCAGGGGCACAGCGCCATTGAGATATTAGCGGTGATGACCGACGGGGATAGCCACAAAGTGTTGCAGCGGCCGCCGGTCAACCGGCCGCCACTGAGTGCCGTGCTTTAAAGCTCGCCTTTCTCTGTTTCAAGGCTCGCTTGCCCTTTGCGGCGCGGGCCTTCGACCTTCACCGACGGAAATGCCGACGAGGCATACCGCACCACCAGAATCGCGAACGCCAACAGCAGGATCCCACCGCACAGGTAGATGATGCCGAGGTCGGGCGGGTTGTGGTGGGAGACGTTGGAAATCAGCAGGCGCGTCAGCGCAGTGATCGCCACGTAGATCAGGAAGCGCACGGGCATGTGGTTGGTCTTGAAATAAATCCCGACCATCGCCCCCAGCTCCAAGTAGATGAACAGCAGCAAGATGTCATCGATCTTGATGTGCCCCGTTTCCAGCATCCCCAGAAATTCCATCACCGCGGCATAGGCGGTCACCGCACCAATGGCGAACAACGCCAGGTAGTGGAAGGTCTCGACGAACAGATTTCCCAAGGACTCGGCCAGTTGGTGCACGGTCTTGCGCAGGTTTTCAGCCCAGTTGATTTTCACGATGATGCTTCCTTAGGTCGGCTCGACCGGATAATGCGGGTTGGACGTGACGGTTTCTCTGCATGCAGAAAAAAGGCCAGGGAACAGGAAGTGAGATGGTGGCGGGGTGATATGAGGCACTTATCTTGCTACTCGATGATCGTTCCCACGCTCTGCGTGGGAATGCCGCCCCGGACGCTCCGCGTCCCATGCCCCATGGTTTCGGGTAGAGGTGACGCGGAGCGTCACGGTATGCATTCCCACGCAGAGCGTGGGAACGATCCAAGTGACCGGGGGATTCAGGTCAGGTCGGGGCGACTTGATCCAACGCTTGATCGACCAATAAACCACTCATTTCGAGCAGTTGGTGGATCGCCAGAAGCAAACTTCGCTGTGGGCCCTCAAGCTCAAAAGCCAGGCTACAGGCCATTTCACGGGCACTGTTCAAGGTTTCGCTGGCGTTGGCGAGTAACGTTTCCGTGTCGGCATTGGGCGTAACGCTGAAAAGAATCGAGGAGGGTTCGGGAGGTGGTTCAGGTGTTTCAGGGCGCAGATAGTGATCAATGGCGCGGTTGGCTGCGGCTTGAAGACGGGTGTCAGTGTGTGAATCGTAAGGGGGACTTGGGGTAATCTTTTTCATGGTGAATATCTTCTTAATGGAAGGGAAACCACCACCGTCTGCCGCCAAGCAGATTGGGTGACGGATTACACAAGGTTGGCGGACCGGTAAGAAGAAACCCAGCACCCCGAAGGGTCCTTGCGCAACCCGCCATAACATAGGAGTGCGAACGTTGAACGTCTGCATCTTATCGGGGAGCCGTTGAGCCATCTTAATACCGAGCCGCCAAGCCCGTTCGCTGCATTTGCAGCGCCCGAGGAAGGTAAGCGAACGGACGAAACCGGCGCAACCCCGGCAAGTTGTCAGAAATTTATCTTGCTGCAAACCCCCGGATTCCAACTACATTAAAAAGCCACTACCCAAAGCCCATGGATTGGCTTATGCTTTTAGCTGTATATAAATACAGTAGTCGCGAGAACGCTTGGCGACACCCGAACCAAGGGCAACTCCCTTCAATACTGCACCGATGACGAGGCCGAAAAATGGCTGTTGAAACCCTGTATCGCAGTACCCGTGACCTGGAGACTACATTCGTGGATCGCAAACTTGCCGACGCACACGACCAGATGCTTGAACTGGCAGAGTCCCTGATGGAAGTGCTGTTGAAAAACGTCGAGGGCTTGAGCGAGAAGCAGGCTGAAGATGCCGGTATTTTCATGGCCAAGAACCGCGCGGCGTTTGCGGCGGCGTTCAAGAACAATGCGAGTGCATTGGCGGAGATTGGGCAGCCAGCGGCTGAGTGATGCATTGCCAGTAGTGGCGAAAGGGCTTGCTGTGGCCGAGGGCGCTTGCTTGTGGCGAGGGAGCTTGCTCCCTCGCCACAAGGGTTATGTGCAGGCTGGTAAAGCGTGTTTTATGCCTGCCACAAGGTCTTGCCGAAGAACGTCAGCGTCCGATCCCACGCCAATTGCGACCAGGCGGCATCGTATTGCGTATCCGCAATTCGGCCATCACCAATCGCAGTCTCGTTGGCAAACGCATGACGCGCCAGGTAACGATGGAAGGTCGCATCCACACCGGCTGCGTGCAGTTTCGACTCCAGCTCCGCCACGGTGTCGATGTTGAAGAAGGCATCCTGCGTACCCCAGTGCCCGATCAGCGGCGCCTTGATCTTCGACGCATCCAGGTATTCCAGCGGCGGGAAGCCGTACCACACCACGCCCGCAGCCAATTCCGGAATTGCGTTCAACGCCAGCAACGTCAACGCCCCACCCATGCAGTAACCGGTCACGCCGACTTTTTTCGAATCCGCCTGCAAGTACTGCACAGCACCCTTGATGTCCTGGGAAACCGCGTCACCAAAATCCAGCCCATCCATCAGGTGATGAGCCTCCTCCTCTTCCACCGTCGACGCGCCGCGATAAAGGTCCGGCACCAGCACCCGGTAGCCGCATTCGGCCAGTCGATTGGCCACGCCCTTTATCTGATCGTTGACGCCCCACCACTCCTGGATCACCACGATTGCCGGCGCGCCTTCGAGTACCGCCGGGCTGGCCAGGTAGCCGTTGACGTCCGCGCCATCCGGGCGATTGAAGGTAATCATGCGCCCGCTGGAGCGCCCTGCTGTTTGTTTGGACATGCCAACCTCGTTCTGATGGGTTTGAAAAAGTAAGCCTGCAACAGAGATATCTGTATTTACCCGTGAACGCCACTGCGGGTGTATCAGAGTGTGTATGGATGCCCCTGAGATACACACGTACCGGCAATGGCGGCAGCGCGACACACAACAGATACACACCAGCGCTTAAGTGATGAAGCCTGTTCAACATTCAATCACCCAGGGCCCGGAAAATAAAATGAATAACCTCCCTTCTGTTGACCGTCTCACCGTCACCTCCTACACCAATGGGCTGCTCGGCCCCAGCCAGAAAATGCTCGGCCCGCTGGCCGACGGTGGCACCTTGATCACCGGCACCCCGCCCGGCTGCTGGGGCCCGATGATTACGCCGGCCTTTGAGGGTGGCCATGAGGTGACCCAGCCGGTGTTTATCGCCGGGGCCGAGATCGGCGACGCGGTGGCGCTGAAGATCAAGCGCATGCGGGTCACGTCTCTGGCCACGTCCTCGGGGGTCATGAGTTTCGTGGAGGGGCGTTACCACGGCGACCCGTTCGTCGCGAAGTTCTGCTCCAACTGCGGGCAAGAGCATCCCGCCAGCCACGTCGAGGGCATTGGAGAAGAAGCCATCCGCTGCGATGCCTGCGGGGCTGAAGTCAGTGCGTTTCGCTTCAGTAATGGCTACGTGATCGTCCTGGATGCCGAGCATCAGGTGAGTCTGACGGTCAACCAGGCCGTGGCGGATCGCCTGGCCGGCAAAGCCTCGGACATGTCGGCGCTGCCCGAACTGTCTGCCCAGCATTCGATCCTGTCCCTGGCCCGCGCCGACATCCCCGGCCTGGCCGCGCATATGCGCCCGTTCCTGGGCAACATCGGCACTACGCCTTCGCGAGATCTGCCGGATTCCCACAACTGCGGCGACTTCGGTCAATACCTGGTGGAGGCGCCCCATCGCTACGGCATGACCCATGATGAACTGCACACCGCGAAAACCGATGGCCACATGGACACCAATTCCGTGCGCGAAGGCTGCATCCTGATCTGCCCGGTGAAGGTCCCCGGCGCCGGGGTGTACATGGGCGATATGCACGCCCAGCAAGGCAATGGCGAAATTGCCGGGCATGCCACCGATGTGTCGGGGGAAACTGAACTGACGGTGCAGGTGATCAAGGGCCTGAGCCTGGACGGGCCGATCCTGCTGCAAAACCTCGATGACCTCCCACCCATGGCACGCCCGATGACCGCGGAGCAACGCCTGCGGGTGAAGGCGTTGGGTGAGCGCTGGGGACAGGTGGAGATCGAGGAGAACGCGCCCATCACCTTTATCGGAAGTGGGACCAATCTGAACGTCGCGACGGACAACGGACTGGAACGCGCAGCCGCCGTGACCGGGCTGCCGATCGACGAAGTGCGCAACCGCGCGACCATCAACGGTTCCATCGAAATCAGCCGCCTGCCGGGAACCGTGCGGGTCACGATCCTGTGCCCGATGCACATCCTTGATCGTATGGGCGTGGGCCAACTGGCCCGGGAGAAATATCAGCTTTGACCCGCCTCAGCGGTACAGCAAGCGCTCCGCCAGCTCATCCGCCACCCGCGCGGGTGAGCGTTTTTCAGCCTGGGCATGGGCGAAGATTTCGGTCAGGCGCGTGCCGATGTTCGACAGGTGCGCGGTGATGGTTTCCAGCTCTGCGCCGCCGTGCTTGAGGGCCACGTAGATCAGGCCGCCGGAATTGATCACGTAGTCCGGCGCGTAAAGAATCCCACGGCCTTCCAGTTGATCGGCCACTTGCAGGTTGGTCAACTGCGCACTCGCGGACCCAGCCACCGCCGCGCACCGCAACTGCGCGACCGTGTAGCGGTTGAACACCGCGCCCACACCGCAGGGCGCGAGGATGTCGCACGGGGTGCTGAGCAAGGCTTCATTGGCAATCGGGTGCGCGCCCAGCTGTTCCATGGCCAGTTGTACCTTGCCGTGGTCGATGTCGCTCACCAGCAATTCAGCGCCGGCGGCGTGCAGTTGCTCGGCCAGGGCATAACCGACGTTGCCCAGGCCCTGGATCGCCACGCGTAAACCTTCCAGGTTATCGCTGCCCAGGCGGGCCATGGCAGTGGTGCGAATGCCCGCGAACACCCCCATCGCCGCGTGGGGCGACGGATCGCCGGCCGCCGTGGTGCTGGTGACATAGCGGGTCTGCTGGGCGATGCAATCCATGTCGGCCACCGAGGTGCCGCTGTCGATGGCGGTGATGTAGCGACCATCGAGTTGCTCGATGCAGCGGCCGAAGGCTTCAAACAGCGCGGCGCGGCTTTCCACATGGGCGGGGCGGATGATCACCGCGTTGCCGCCACCCACCGGCAAACCGGCCAGCGCGGCCTTGTAGCTCATACCCTGGGCCAGGCGCGCGGCATCCGCCACGGCACTTTCATCGTCGGGGTAAGAGAGGTAGCGGCAGCCTCCAAGGGCAGGGCCCAGACGGCTGTTGTGGATGGCAATGACCGCCTTTAACCCGGTGGCAGGGTCGACACTCAGGTGCAGCGATTCAAGGCGTGTGCTGTGCATGAGCGCAAACATCGTCGGGCTCCCGAATCACTTCTTGTAGGCGCCAAGTATAGGACTGCCTGCGAAAGCCTGCTGAAGCGCGCAGGAATAAGGCCGCCGGTTTTAAAGGGTTTGCGACATAAACAGGTAGGAGGCTTCTAAAGGCACTGGACGAAAGTTCACAGCAAGGCTAAAACGAGGCATCCGCCGGAGAACCCAATGAAGCCCCGCGACGCTTTTTTTGCCTGCCTGGAACGATCACCGCCCGCGCTTTTTGAAGCCGCGCTGTGGATGGCGGCCGAGCACGACCCCGCGGTGGACCCCGTTGCCATCCTGCAGGACTTCAAGGTGTTGCAGCAGTTGGTCAGCCTCAGCCTGCCGATGCTGCCGGCGGATGAACTCGGGCAACCCTTGCTGCGGCGCATGAATGACCTGGGGTTCGCCCAGGATGACCACACCCCGCTGCGCCCCGCCGCCGCCCTGCTGGACAAGGTGTTGAAGCGCAAACGCGGGCAGCCGCTGGCATTGGGGCTGATTGCCCTGGAGCTGGCGCGGCGCCTGGACATCCCCTTGGTCGGCGTCAACTTCCCGGGGCACTTCCTGTTGCGGGTGCCGGGGGCCGATCACTTGCTCGACCCGTGCGGCGGCCGCCGGCTGTACCCTAACGATTGCCGCGACCTGCTGACTCGCCAGTACGGCCCCAATCTCAAGTTGCAGGCCGACCACCTGCACACTGCCGAGCCGCGTTCGATCCTGCAGCGGCTGTCACGCAATCTGCGCCAGTTGCACCTGTCCAACGACGACCACCTGGCCGCTCTGGTGGACGCCGAACGCGTGCTGGAGCTGGGCAACGCCAGCGCCGCCGACTACCTGGCCCGGGCCAGTTTGTATCAGCGTCTGGATTGCCCGAACGCCGAGCGTTTTGACCTGGAACACGCGTTGATGCTCAGCGAAGACCCGATCCAGCGCCTGCGCCTGACCGAACGCCTGGGGCATTTGCCGCCCAACTCTGTGGTGCATTGACCCGCTTGGCGTAAGCTGTACCGCCCCATGGATGAGGTTGTCATGCCCCTGCGCTCCCCCGCCGAACGTTACCTCGAAGATTTTCACCAACGCCAGCCCGGCACCACCAGCGCGGCATTCGCCGAACTGAAGGCGGTGAAATACAGCTCATCCTATGCCGCATTGACTGCACATGTGCCCACCGCACAAAGCCCGTTGAACGTGCTGGACCTGGCCTGCGGCGATGGTTATCTGCTCAAGCTGCTGGCTGACCGCCAGCAACCCGGCTTGCAACTGACCGGTGTCGACATGAGCCAGGCGGAGCTGGACGCCGCCCGCTTGCGTCTCCCATCTGATGTAACGCTGCTCAAGGAGCGCGCCCAGGCATTGAGTATGGCCACGGGCAGCGTCGACGTGCTGCTGTCGCACATGGCAATCATGCTGATGGATGATCTTGAACAGGTACTGCAAGAAGTACAGCGGATATTGCGCAGCGGCGGCACGTTGGCGGTGCTGATCGGCAGGACGTTTCTACTCGGCCCTGTTGGCGACGCATTCCTGGACGCGTTTCGCCCAATCGCCAAGGAGGACAGGCTGCCCCACTTGCCCATGGGCGACCCGCGCACCCGCAATGAAGCCGGCTGGGGAACCTTGCTGGCAGAGCATTTCACTGATATCCACTTCGAAGACATCGACGTCCACTGGCAGCCTCAGCCAGCCGCACTGTGGACGTCATTGAAAGAAACCTACGATATCGACCGGCTGACAATCCCTGCCAAGGCCCGCCTGAAAGAACGCTTCCTGACCGCCATCACCCACCTTCGGCAGAGTGATGGCAGCGTGTCCACCGGCTGGGGATTACGCGTGATCAGCGCCCGGCGCCAATAACGCATCAGGGCCTTGTGGTGCTGCGCCCTTGGGCGAACGCACTTGGATAATCAACAACGCCGCAATCACCGCGGGGATCGCGCAGAAGAAGAAAATCTGCTGCACCGGAATGTGCATCGCCAGCAACAGGCTGCCGAACAACGGCCCCAGGATCGAACCGAACCGCCCGACGCCCAACGCCCAGCCAGTACCGGTCGCCCGTACGTGAGCCGGGTAGAAGTTACTGGCGAACGCGTTCAGGGTCAGTTGACCGCCGATGATGCAGAAGCCCGCCGCAAACACGCAGGCCACCAGATAACGCGGGTTGTCGTGGTTCAGCCCCAGCAGAATGGTGCACACCGCAGCCGCTGCCAGCACGCCGGACAGCAGGCGGACTTTGCTTTTCAACCGATCGGCAAACCAGGCCATGCCGATGGCGCCCAGTGTCCCGGCGAACAGGAACATCGAGGTCACCAGATTGGCTTCGTTCAGGCCCAAACCGCTTTCCAGCAACAGCGAAGGCAACCAGCTGATCATGAAATACAGCAGGATCAGGCTGACAAAAAACGTCGCCCACAGCAGTAATGTCGGGCGCGCGTAGCCATGGCGGAACAGCTCCACCACTGTCAGTTTGCTGCCTTGCTCCTGGCGGTTTTCTGCCTCGCTCGCCGCCGGCGGTTGCCAGCCTGGCAGCATCCGCGCGGTGACTTTTTGCAGGCGCGCGTAAGGCGGTGCGTCACGCAGCAAGCGCGGCAGCGATTCAGGGAGCATCCAGGCGAGAAACGGAAACAACAGCAACGGCGTCACACCACCGGCGAGGAACACCGCCTGCCAGCCGAAACTGTCGATAAACCCGGCCGCGACAAAACCACCGGCCGCACCACCGAAAGAGAAGCCACAGGCCGCCAGCGTCACCATCAATGTTCGCAGGCGGGGTGGTGAGTATTCCGACATGAGGGCCATGGCACTGGGCATCGCGCCGCCCATACCAATGCCGCAGATAAAACGGGCGGCCATCAAGGTATTGAGGGAGTTGGCGAACACCATCAGCACCGTGAGGCTGGCGTAGATCAACACACAGCACAGCAGGATGCGCCGCACCCCGAAGCGATCCGCCAGCGGCGTGACGGCCAGGGAACCCAGGGTCAGCCCCAACAGGTTGGCGCTGAACACCGGGCCGAACGCGGCTTTTTCCAGGCCCCAGTCCTTGGCCAGAGCCGGGACCACGTAGCCCAGGACCTGGGCGTCGTAGCCGTCGGTGACCAGCAACAGCGCCAGCAACAGGAGAATCAACCACTGATAGCGCGACACCGGGCGGGCGTCGAGTGCCGCACGAAAGCTGGCAATCTGATTGTGCATCGCAAGGGACCTGTATTGTTTTTATATATTTTGGACACGCTGAAGATCACATGTGGGAGCGGGCTTGCTCGCGAAAGCGGTATGCCAGTCAATACATCTGCTGACTGATACACCGTATTCGCGAGCAAGCCCGCTCCCACATTTGGCCGGTGTGAGCCTGGAGATTTATGGGGTATCCGGTTGGTTGGCGGGATGAGCCGCCATGAACGCCGGATGCTGCGCCGCCAATCCCGCCACCCGCTGAATGCGTGGATACGCCGCCAACGACACCTTAAACCGCTCCGCCGCATACAACTGTGGAATCAAGAACGTATCCGCCATCCCCGGCTGGTCGCCAAAGCAATAACCCTGATCACCAATCAACTGCTCAACCGCCGCCAGACCCTGGCTGATCCAGTGCCCGATCCACTCCAACACTTGCGCCTCATCGTGCCCCCACTGCTTGAGCAGATTCTGGGTACTGGAGTTGTGCAGCGGATGAATGTCGCAGCCGATGATCGACGCCACCGCGCGCTCATGGGCGCGGGTCGCCAAATCCCTGGAGAGCAACGGCACCTGTGGATAACGTTCCTCCAGGTACTCGATGATCGCCGGTGACTGAATCAGCACATCACCATCATCGGTGCGCAAGGCTGGCACACGACCCTGCGGGTTGATCGCCAGGTACTCCGGCTGATGGTTGGCGCCGCCCTTGGGCACCAGCAGGTTGACCGGCACCGCCGTGAAGTCCAGGCCCTTGAGGGCCAGCGCGATCCGCACCCGGTAGGACGAAGTGGAGCGGTAGTAGGTATAGAGTTCCATGGCCCTGCCCTCTTAGCGCGCCGCGACCACGGTACCCCGGCATTCGCCGAAGCCGATGGAGGCAAACCCGTCGCGGGTGCAGCAGGCACGCAGGATGATTTCGTCGCCGTCTTCGAGGAACTTACGCACTTCGCCGGAGGCCAGTTCGATCGGCTTTTTACCGCCTTCGGTGATTTCCAGCAGGCTGCCGAACTGACCGGCTTCCGGCCCCGACAAGGTGCCCGAACCGAACAGGTCGCCGGCCTGCAACTGGCAGCCGTTGACGCTGTGGTGCGCAACCATCTGCGCGACGGTCCAGTACATGTGTTGGGTGTTGCTCAAGGTCAAGCGATGGGCCGGCAGGTTCTGCTCACGCATCGAGGCGGTGGTCAGCAGTACTTCCAGTTCGATATCAAAACCACCAGCGGCCTGGTCGCGCTTGTCCAGAAGGTACGGCAGGGGTTGCGGGTCGCCTTGAGGGCGCGCCGGTTGTGCCTTGCGGAAGGGTTCCAGGGCTTCAGCCGTCACCACCCATGGCGAAATGCTGGTGATAAAACTCTTCGACAGGAACGGGCCCAGCGGCTGGTATTCCCAAGCCTGGATATCCCGCGCCGACCAGTCGTTGAGCAGGCAGAAACCGGCGATGTGATCAGCGGCGTCACCAATGGCAATCGAGTCGCCCATGGCATTGCCCTGGCCGATCCAGATGCCCAGCTCCAGCTCGTAGTCCAGGCGTACGCAAGGGCCGAAGGTCGGCTCGGTTTGACCGGCTGGCAGCGTCTGGCCTTTAGGGCGGCGGACGTCGGTGCCCGACGGGCGAATGGTCGACGCACGGCCGTGATAACCGATCGGCACGTACTTGTAGTTGGGCAGCAGCGGGTTGTCCGGGCGGAACAGTTTGCCGACGTTTTGCGCGTGCTCGATGCCGACGTAGAAGTCGGTGTAATCATTGATTTTGGCCGGCAGGTGCATCTGGCAAGCGGCAGCCGGATGCAGCGCTGATTGCAGTTTGCCTTGCAGGTCGCTGCCTTCCGCCAGCAGTTCCAGCAGGCGTTCACGCAGGGCCACACGCGGGCCACGGCCCAGTTCAAAAAACGCATTCAGTTGGCCACCAGCAGTGGCTTCAACGGCACGGCGGGCCTCGCCCTCAAAGAATTCCAAAGCGGCCTGCAGATCGAAAACATGATCGCCGATCGCCACGCCACTGCGCGGTGCAGCGCCGTTAACGCTGAACACACCCAACGGCAGGTTTTGCAGCGGGAAATCCCGGTGACCGTTGGCGGAAGCCACCCAACTGCGGGTGAGATTAGGCTGAGTCATGGGTTATCTCCGATTCGGGTTGAAGGTTGCAGGGAGCGAGGCCCAGCAAGCGTCGTAAGAAGGTTGCAGCTGTGAGCATTCCAGCGCGAATTGTGTAGGGCGCAGCACCTGGCTGGTCTCGAACATAAAGGCCATGGTGTTATCAATCTTGTGGGGCTCAAGCGTCGCGTTGATGGCCTTGGTGCAGGTCTCGCCATCCGGGCCATGGGCGCTCATGCAGCTGTGCAACGACGCGCCGCCGGGCACGAAGCCTTCAGCCTTGGCATCGTAGGCGCCCTGGATCAGGCCCATGTATTCGTTCATCAGGTTGCGGTGGAACCACGGTGGCCGGAAGGTGTTTTCGGCGACCATCCAGCGGGGTGGGAAGATCACGAAGTCGAGGTTGGCCAGGCCATGCACGCTGGTGGGCGAGGTCAATACGGTGAAGATCGACGGGTCCGGGTGATCGAAACTCACGGTGCCAATGGTGTTGAAGCGGCGCAGGTCGTATTTGTACGGCACGTTGTTGCCGTGCCACGCCACCACGTTCAGCGGCGAATGGTCTAGCTCGCAGCCCCAGAGTTCACCGAGGAATTTCTGCACCAGCGTGGTCGGTTGCTTGAGGTCTTCGTAATGGGCGACGGGGGTAAGGAAATCCCGTGGGTTGGCCAGGCCATTGCTACCGATCGGCCCGAGGTCCGGTAGGCGCAGTGGCGCGCCATGGTTTTCAGCGACGTAGCCGCGAGCTTGTGCATCCAGCAGCTCGACGCGGAATTTCAGGCCGCGGGGCAGCACGACAATTTCCAGCGGCTCAACGTCCAGCACACCCAGTTCGCTGGCGATACGCAGGCGGCCCTGCTCGGGAACAATCAACAGTTCGCCGTCGGCGTTGAAGAACACGCGGTCCATGGAGCGATTGGCGCGGTAGTTGTAGATGCTGATGCCCGAAGGTTTTTCCGACCCGGAATTGGCGACCATGCCGACAAGCCCGTCGATGAAATCTGTCGGCTCAGCGGGAATATCCAGCGGGTTCCAGCGCAGGCGATTAGGCGTCACCGCTCCAAGCGGGCCACCGGCCAATTGCCGCTCCAGCTTGACGAACGCCGGGTGATTGGCCGACGGCTGGATGCGGTACAACCAGGTGCGCCGGGCTTCGCTGCGGGCCATGGTGAAGGCGGTGCCGGAGAAGAGTTCGGTGTACAGCCCGTAGGGCGCTTTCTGCGGGGCGTTCTGGCCAACCGGCAGTGCGCCGGGCAAGGCTTCGCTGGCAAATTCATTGCCGAAGCCTGATTGGTATTCGAGGGTCATGGATCGTCCTCTGAGCGGAAGTTGTTTTTATCGTAATCCAGTTACGCATAACGTAATTTGATACCTGTTGACCGTCAAGCTATAAAGACGCCCATTCGTCTTTCGGATTCATGCCCTCCATGGAAAAGCCGCCCGCCCCCCGCGACACCGGTAAACAGAAAGTCCGCTCGGCTGAAGTGGGCACCGACATCCTCAAGGCCCTGGCTGAACTGTCGCCGGCCACCTCGTTGTCGCGCCTTGCCGAACACGTGCAAATGCCGGCGAGCAAGGTCCACCGCTACTTGCAGGCGCTGATTGCCTCCGGTTTTGCTGAACAGAACACCGCCACCAACCATTACGGCCTGGGCCGCGAAGCCTTGCGCGTGGGGCTGGCCGCGCTGGGCAGCATGGACGTGCTGAAAGTCGCCGCCCTGCCCCTGGCGGAACTGCGAGACGAGTTGAATGAAACCTGCTTCCTGGCCGTTTGGGGCAACCAGGGCGCGACCGTGGTGCACATCGAGCCGGCAGTGCGCGCGGTAACGGTGGTGACGCAATTGGGCTCGGTGTTACCGCTGCTCAGCTCATCCACCGGGCTGGTGTTCAGCGCGTTCCTGCCGTCGCGGGAAACCGTGGACTTGCGCGAGCGGGAAATTCAGGCGGGTATCGCCCATGCGTTGGCGGATGACCAGGCTTACGCCACCACCTGCGAGCAGATCCGCCAGCGAGGCCTGCACTTTGTGCATGGTTTGCTGATGCCGGGTGTGGACGCGTTGTCGGCGCCGGTGTTCAACGCGGTCGGGCAGGTGGCGGCGGTATTGACCGTGGTGGGGCCGACTTCGCTGTTCCATGCCGATGAAGATGGCCCGGCGGCGAAGCGTTTGTTGGCGGCCACCCAGGCGGTGAGTTGGCGGATGGGTTATCAGCCCTGACGCTCAGTATCAGGCACACAACAAAGCAAAATGTGGGAGCGGGCTTGCTCGCGAATGCGGTCTGTCAGTTAAAGCATCAGTGACTGATACACCGCATTCGCGAGCAAGCCCGCTCCCACATTTGATCTTCATTGTTTGAGAAATAGCGCTTGGCGTCAGGCCATCAGTCCCAAGGTTTTGGCCTTGGCCACCGCCTGGGTACGCCGCTCCACCCCCAACTTGCTATGAATCCTCCGGGCATGGGTTTTCACCGTGTGCAGCGAGATAAACAACTGCCCGGCAATTTCCAGATTTGAATTGCCCTGGGCAATCAACTGCAGCACCTCAAGCTCGCGCTGGCTCAGAGGGTTTTCCCCGGCCGTCGCCTGACACTCTTGCGGCTCCAGCCCCAGCGCACTCAACAACCCCGGTTGCCGGAGGCGCAACTCGCGAATCGCCTGTTGTACCTGGCAACGCCCCGCCAGCTCCAACCCGGCCTCCAGGGAGCGCACGGCCA
The DNA here is from genome assembly GCF_016650865.1 of Pseudomonas sp. TH34. NCBI lineage: Bacteria > Pseudomonadati > Pseudomonadota > Gammaproteobacteria > Pseudomonadales > Pseudomonadaceae > Pseudomonas > Pseudomonas sp. TH34. The sequence continues at coordinate 270,314 of NZ_JAEKFB010000020.1, read as the reverse complement.
ACGGGCGATCGCCGATCTGCCAGGCCACTTCCCCCAGCACCAAGTGCAACTCCGCCTCCAGGCAGAGCATTCCGCGCTGACGGGCAGTCCCCAGTAACGCACTCAAGCGGGCGACAGGCTCTTCGGCGCGGCGCAATTTCACTTCGGCCAACACCTGCAAATACTCAAGGCGCGGGATCAGCTCCAGGGTGGCCGGCGGCGCCTGTTTGGCCTTCGGCCCCCGGTAGTGACGCAGCACGCGGGTCACCGCTTCCAGGGTCAGTTCGGCGCGGCCCTGTTGCAGCCAGAAATGCCCGCTGAGCAACAGCAGCACAGCGCGGTACACGGTGTCGGGCACCTGGCGTTGCTGCATCAGGCGCTCGGCGTCCCGCAACTGGATAAACGCCTCGGCGTAATCGCCTTTGTTGGCGGCCAATAAAGCCAGACCGAGGTAGCCATAGAGCACGCGTTTGTCCTGGCTGTGCAGGCACATGCCCAGGCCGGATTCAAAGCATTCGGCGGCCACGGCGTCGTGGCCCTGGCGCAGGGCCAAATGCCCCCGTCGTAACAAAATCCGCCCCACCAACGGCCCGGCCTTGAGTCGCTGTTGCACCAGCATGCGCTGCACGTTTTCCAGCAGGCTTTGGGCCCGATACGGCGCGCCGCGCTGTTCCAGCAACTGCGCATGATCCAGTTCCAACAGCGCCTCCAGCAGCAATGAGCCATGGGAGCGCGCCAGGCACAACGCCTCGCGGTTCAGCGCTTGGGCCACGTCCAGCTCACCACGCAGCAGGGCTTGCTGGGTCAGTCCCGACAGGCACATTAAGCGCGACGTCCAGGCGCTCTCGGGCAAGTCTTGCAGGGCTTCCAGAAAATGTTCCCGAGCCCGTGCGGCTTCGCCTCCCAGGTGTAACAACCAACCCCATTGCGCCTGCCAGCGAGCCAGCAGATAGCGCTGCGAATGCGCAGTCGGTTGCGGGGTGAAACGCGCCAGTTGATCGATGCATAACGCCGCCTGATCGAAGCGCCCGGCAAACAGCAACGCCGCCGTTACCAAGCCCACCAGTTGCGCCGAACCCAGCATCAATTCATCACCATGCTGCTCATGCAGCCGCAACAGCAGCACGGCGTTTTGCTGGCGGAACAGGTCTTCAAAACTGAAATGCTGCAACAGGCTCACGGCCACTTCGTACTCTTCGGCCAGCAGCGCCTGCTCAAACGCGGCTTGCCAGTCCTCGGCGGCGGTAAACCATTGGCAGGCGCGACGGTGCCAGGAGCGCTTGGCCGGCCAGGGTTCGTCGCGCATGAGCTGCGCCAACGGCGGGAAGATTTGCAGCCAGTCGGTGGCGTCTTCCCAGGGTTCGATAAAGGCGCCCAACGTCTGCAAGTCACGCAGATAATCACCGAAGCCGAACAGATGATCACACAGGCTCGGGTTGAAACGTGGCAGGTGCGCAAGCACGCGCCAGGCTTCGGCCAACTCGGGGGCCAGGCCGCTGAACAGCTCGTGCTGCAGGTAGTCGAGCAAGGTTTTGTCAGGGTGCCCGTCGCTCTCAAGCAACGCGATGCGCACGCCGGCGCACCAGCCGGCGCTGAACTTCAGCACCTTGTCGACGCAGGGCCCGGCCAAGTGCTGGACCTCGGTGTGATCAAACGCCAGCTCGGCTGCGTTGCACTCCCACAGTTCATCGTCGAGTAACAGGCGTGGCCAATTGCAGGCCGGCCGCCGCCGTGCGCCAATCCACCAGGTTAAAACGGGACTGCTGGCCGCCAGAATGCGATCGAGCAACGCATCCAGTTCAGGTGCCGGTACTCGGCAGAAGTCATCGAGGAACAACCAGGCCGGCGCTTGCCAGCGGTTGAGGGCCAGCAGCAGCGTGGGCTCATCGACAAACACCAGGCCAAGGCTTTGGGCCAGACGCTGACACAAATCCAGTGCCGCGCCGTTCAGCGGCAACCAGTACACCTGGCACTCCGCAGGCGCCTGCAGCGCGCACTCGGCGAGCAGCGCACTCTTGCCACTGCCGGCCGGGGCGCAGAGCAGCTTCACCCGCGCCGAGGCGTTGAGCAAAGGCCCGGCCAAACGCGGGCGTAGCAGATGATGGGGAGACAAACGTGGCATGAATCCAGGACGATCCAGACAACGGGTCATGGCGGTCATTACTGCGTCCCTGTTTTTTATTATTAGGCGGCGTGCCCCCTACCCTAGTCCTGTGGCTGGCGGTTGTTGAGGAGTATTCAGCAGGCTGATTGCCGGGCATAAAAAAGCCGGGAGCCAAAAGGCAACCCGGCATGAGATTCAGCGTTGAAATGCGTTCCAGTGTGGGAGCTGGATTGCCTGCGATAGCGGTGTTTCAGGTTAGGTATCTGTTACTGATACACCGCTATCGCAGGCAAGCCAGCTCCCACAGTTTGACCGTATTTCAATCAGGTTTTAGCGCACGCCTTCAGAGCGCAATGCCGCCGGCGTGTAGTCGGCCGCCTTGGCCGCAAAGCCGAACACGAAGCTGCTCTTCTCTTCGTTCTTCATGCCCAGGGCGATGTAGCGCCCGGCGATGATGTCGTACAGGGTTTCGACGGTGTAGGCCGGCACCTGGTGGTCGTAGTAGAACTGCGCGTGGCCTTCAGCGACCCGCCACAGTTGGCCACGGCCGTCGTAGTGGTCCACCAGCGCCACTTGCCAGCTGTCTTCGTCGATGTACATGTGGCGCTTGGCGTAGATATGCCGCTCGCTCGGCTTGACGGTGCCGATCACTTCCCAGACCCGGTGCAGCTCGTAGCGGGTCAAGTCCTGGTTGATGTGGCCGGCCTTGATGATGTCGTCGTACTTGAGGGTCGGCGAATCAAGCTTGTAGCTGTTGTAGGGGATGTACATCTCCTTCTTGCCCACCAGCTTCCAGTCGTAGCGGTCCGGGGCGCCGGAGAACATGTCGAAGTTATCCGAGGTGCGCAGGCCGTCGGCCGCAGTGCCCGGCCCGTCATAGGCAACCTGCGGCGCACGGCGTACCCGGCGCTGACCGGCGTTGTAGACCCAGGCCAGGCGCGGCTCCTTCACCTGGTCGAGGGTTTCATGCACCAGCAGCACGTTGCCGGCCAAGCGCGCCGGAGCGGTCACCGATTGCTTGAAGAAGGTCAGCACGTTGGCGCCCTTGACCGGGTCCATGTCCGGGATCAGTTGCGGCACGGCCACTTCTTCTTCGAAGCGGATCGGTGTGTAGCTGCCGTTGGTCTGCGGCGTGGCCTGGGTGATGATGCGGCGCAGGTTGCCGCCGTGGTAACGGGTGATGTGGTTCCACAGCACCTCCACGCCGTTCTTCGGAATCGGGAAGGCGTAGTAGCGGTTGCCGGTGAAGTTCTCCAGGCCGTTGCCGTCGTTGATCGCATGCACATTGAGCGCGCTGCGCTTGATCGAGTCGTAGATCTCCGGCGGCAGGTTGACCGTGCGGTGGGTCGGGTACACCGGGATCTTGTAGGTTTGCGGGTAGCGCTTGAACATCGCCACCTGGCCTTCGGACAGTTTGTCCTTGTACTTGTCGACGGTGGCGGCGGTAATCACGAACAGCGGTTTTTCACTGGCGAACGGGTCAGCGAGGAAGCCTTTGCTGTCCACCGCCCCGGCGTTTTTCGGGATGCCACCGGTCCATGCCGGGATCGAGCCGTCAGCGTTACCGGCCTTTTCGGCACCCACCGGGGTCAGGGTGGTGCCAAGTTTGGCCGCTTCTTCCGGCGACACCGCGGCCATCACGTTGGCCGCCAACAGGCTCAGTGCCAACACACCGCATTGCAGAATCATCTTGCGCATAGTCTTTTGTCCTTCTTTAAGCCAAATCAGAAGTTCACGCCAAAGCTGAGGGCGATGAAGTCGCGGTCGGTGAGGGTGTTGTAGTCACCGCCAAAAAAGTCGGTGTAGCTCAGGCTCGCGGTGTAGGTGTTGCGGTAGTCCGCGTCCACACCGACGCTGATGGCCTTGGCGCCTTCGTTGAACAGGCCGTTGGGGCCATAGCCGCTGACATCCTGGGACCACGACACGTTGGGTTTGAGATTGACCCCGGCAAACACGTTGTTGTAATCGAGGATGGCCCGGGCGCGATAACCCCAGGAGTTGGCCGTGACAAAACCGTCGGTGTCACCGCCGAAGCCGTATTGGCCGTAGACCGAGTCACGGCCGTAACGCAGCTTGGATTTCGCCTCCAGCCCGCCCACATGCACGAAGGCCGCTTCGCCCACCAGCGTCAGGCGTTCGGCGCCCAGCACCTGGTCGAAGAACTGGGTCATGGTGCTTTGGATCTGGGTGATTTCCTTGCGGCGGTAGCCAGCGTTGTCGGCACCGAAGGAACTGGCGATCGGTGACGCGGCGTTACCAGCAATCGGGTTGACCAATGCCAGCGTCAGGTCGGTGGTGTTGAGTTGTACGGGGGCATTCGGGCGGTAGCTGATTTCGCCGGTCCAGGCCGTGCCGGTGGGCAAGGTGGTCGAGAAGCTGGCGCCGAACAGGCGGATATTTTCCGGATAGTCGAGGTAATACTGACCGCGACCGAGCATCGTGCTTTGCGCCAGCCCAGACCCGGAACCCGGGGCAATCCCGTTGGCGGCATTGACGATACGGCCAATGGTAGCCAGGTTGGTGTTGGCGGTGATGGTACCGACGGTGGGTGTGCGACTGTGGTAGTTCATAAAGTACAGGCCGTACTCCGTGTCATCCCCCAGCCAGCGCAACGCCATCCCGAACTGGCCGCCATCGCGTGCCTCGCGGTCTTTTGCACGCTGCACCACCACGCCTTCGTTCGTGACCTGGAAGCCCTGGCCAAACGCCGCCGCCACCGGTTGCAATGGTGCAATCGCCGGGCTGCCGACGGTGTAGTTGCCGTTGCAGCCATGGGCCACCACGTCGTTGCCGAAGAAGGTGCCGCAGTTATCCACCACGGTGTTTTCCCAGTTCAACTGGTAGAAACCTTCTACGCTCAGTTGGTTGGTGAGGCTTTGGGAAGCGAACACCATGTTGACCGGAATCAGGCCTTCCTTGATCTCGGCACCGGGCCGGCGGAACGCGGAAACGTCGATGGGGTTGATGCTGTTGATGGAGTTGCCGATGAACGTACTTTCACCCCAACTGACCACCTGCTTGCCGACGCGCACGTTGCCCGGCAAATCGCCGATGGAATAGTTGTGATAGACAAACGCGTCGAGTAATTCGTAGCCGGAAGAGCGTGCGCCCTCGTCGCGGTGGTTATTGCTGATCTGCTTGAATTCGCGGTCTTCGTCCTGCAATTCGAAGTCGTACCAGTACTTGCCGCGCACGAACACGCCGCTGTCGCCGTACTTGAGCTCCAGGTCGTGGATGCCCTTGAAGATCTTGGAGAAGGTCTCGCCCTTTTTGAAGTTCAGGCGGCCGTCATCGCCGGTGGACGCCTGGCCGGTGCCGCCGTTGGGAATACCCACCAGCTTCTTGTCGGCGTCGCGCATGCCCCAGCTGGCACCGACCGACAGCGAGGAATCGAATTGTCCTTCGATCTCGCCGATGTTGAACGAAACAGCCTGCGCCTGGGCACAGCAACCCAAAGCAACCGCAGCGGCCAGCGCCTGTGGCCTGAAGATGGCGCGCATTGTTGTTCTTGTCATGCGTCTTCCCCGGTGGTGTGACAGAAGGCCCCACCCTACTGCCCGCGATCAGGAGCGATAAGCGCACCAAGGAGGTATTCGTGTTGTCGCTCGAAAGGATGAAAGGGCGCTCTGGGCGGGGTATTGGCGAGGGTATGGACGAGATGGATGAAGGGTTATCAGAAGGATGGATGAGGCCTTATTGCCACTGTTGCCGGTTTGGTAACAGTCCTTGTCTCGAATCGCTATTTTTCATTCTGTAACAAAAGCCTATTCTTACTTGGCTTTCAGGGCAAACCGCCCGCTTCCAGAACCTGGAAGAACAGCATGTTTTTATGGATTGATCACTACTTTCAATCTGTTACCGGTGTTCACTGACGTTGATTTATTGCTCCTTGATCAAACGTCTTACTTCAGCCGCTGCCTTTGCAGCGGCTTTTTTTATGCCTGAAATAAACCGGGGCGCCATGGCGCCCCAGTTGATTAAAACTTTTTCATGCAACGATCACAGGCTGTATTTCTGCAGATTGGCCATCATCTCTTTCAAGGCTTCGATGTTGTCCTTGGGGTGAGCGGCCCCGTCGAAGTCGCAGATTTGCTGCCAGTGGGCGGCGACGTCATCCGGCGAGAACCCTGCCTCAGGGTCGAAGCCAACACCCAGGCTGCGCTGCCAGCGGGTCTTGCCAATCCAGCCACCGCCCACCTCGAACAGCCCGGAAGTTTCCTGACATGCCTCGCTGCCCAGGTACACCACCAGCGGGCTGATCAATTCCGGCTTGAGGCGTTCGAAGACTTGCGGCGGGATCAGGCCTTCGGTCATGCGTGTGCCACCGGTGGGCGCGATGGCGTTGACCAAGATGTTGTTCTTGCGGCCTTCCAGCGCCAGGGTTCGGGTCAAGCCGTACAAGCCGAGCTTGGCCATGCCGTAGTTGGACTGGCCGAAGTTGCCGTAGATGCCTGAGGTCGAGGCGGTGAAGATTACCCGGCCATAGGCTTGTTCGCGCAGGTGGGGCCACGCGGCGCGAGTGACTTTGTAGGCGCCTTCGACGTGTACGCGGTAGACCAGGTCCCAGTCGCTGTCTTCCATTTTGTGGAAGGTTTTGTCCCGCAGGATGCCGGCATTGTTGACGACGACGTCGATGCGGCCGAAGGCGTCGAGGGCGTTCTGGACGATTTTGTCGCCGTCGGTGACGGAGTCGTGGTTGGCTTCGGCGATACCGCCGGCCTCGCGGATTTCGGCGACGACGCGGTCGGCCGCCGAGGCGTTGGCGCCTTCGCCCTGGGTTGAGCCGCCAAGATCGTTGACCAGCACTTTGGCGCCGTGTTTGGCGAACAGCAGTGCATGGGCGCGGCCTAATCCGCCGCCGGCACCGGTGACGATCACGACCTTGTCTTGGAACTGCACAGGCTCACTCATTGGGGACTCCAGGGGCGGTTAGGGGTGGATGAGTTGAGTGTCAGGCACGGGGCTTGCGGTCACAATAAATACGGTTGGGGGTGAATGGTGCGCGATAAGGCTGGGGGATGATTGGTGTGGGGTAGATGGGGTACATATCCGTTGCTGCGGTAACGGCCGCTTAGGGTTCCGCTCTTACAGCGGCTCACTTTTGAAAAGCGCAAAAGTAAGCAAAACGCTCTTGCCCCACCACTCGGCACCTCGCCTAGGCTCGGTGTGCTCACTCCGGCTTTGGACCGTGGGCCGCCGCGATGGGCCATCCTTGGCCCAGCGCGGCTAACCCGGCGTCCTGCCGGGTTACCCACGCTCCAAAGCCTGCGTTCGGCCAGCGTGGTTTAACGGGGCGCCTAAGATCAAGATCAAGATCAACAGCAAGAGCACAGCGGCTACCGGCCGGCTTGAGTGTTTAAAAGCCAAATCAAAAGCTAAAGCGGGCACGGTCAAATGTGGGAGCTGGCTTGCCTGCGATGGCATCAACTGGGTGTACCTGATGCACCGAGGTGTCTGCATCGCAGGCAAGCCAGCTCCCACAGAAAAGCAGCTTTGCTTTCGCTTTGGTCTTTGCTTTTGCTTTTGCTTTTGCTTTTAACACTCAAGCCGGCCTGTAGGCCGCTGTGCTTTTGATTTTGATCTGACTGCCCCAATAAGCCCGAGGCCGAACGCAGGTATTGCGGAGCGGGTAAACCGGCAGGACGCCGGTTTAGCCGCGCCGGGCCATGGATGGCCCGTCGCGGCGGCCCGCGGAGCAATGCCGGAGTGAGGGAACACCGAGCCTAGGCGAGGTGCCGACAGGCGGGGCAGAGCCCTTTGCTTACTTTGGGGCTTTTCCAAAGTGAGCCGCTGTAAGAGCGGAACCGTAAGCGGCCGTTACCTAAATAACGGATATGTACTCAACCCCAATCAAGAATAAGCCACCCGAGAAGCCCCCACCCCAAGCCCCTCCCGAAACGCCAGATAATGCTTCAATACCTGCACCGGCGCCTCAATCTGCGGATAGTGCCCAATATTCGCGAGCAACACCGTATCCGCATGCGGCACCAGTTCACGATAGCGCTGAACCATATGCCCACCAGAAATGGGATCAACTTCGCCATCGATCACCCGCAACGGCACCTCCCCCGCTGCATCGCTGCCACCCAGCGGTCCCGCTGCCGCCGACGCTGAGGAATATACGCAATCAACTTGTGCAAAATCCGCGGCCCATCCTGGCTCTCGATCAAGCTCCAAAAATCATCCAGCGCACTTTCACTGGGCCGGGTCGAAGGCCCAAAAATCTGCCCGAAACTGTTGGCCAGCGCATTACGCCCAAACGCCCGTCCGATCATCCACCCCAACGGGCTCAGCAACAGCTTCTGAACCAACGCCGGACGATGCGTCTCCGGAAACAACCCACCGTTGAGAAACACTCCGCTGGCCATCTGAAAGCGCCCTTCGTAATGCCGCGCCAACAGCTCCTGCGCAACACTGTCACCGTAATCATGGGCCAGCACATGCACCGACTGCTGTACCCAAAGATGCTCCAGCAAAGCCTGCTGTAAATCCGCCTGTTCCAGCAGGCAATAGGTGTGATCCAGCGGCTTGGCCGAATCGCCAAACCCCAACATGTCGCAGGCAATCACTTGATAGCGCTGGGCCAACGGCTGCCAGAGGTAGTGCCAATCCCAACTGGCCGTGGGAAAACCATGAATCAGCAGCAACGGCTCGCCCTGCCCCGCCACCCAGTACCGAATGGTGCGGCCGCGAAACTCAAAGCTCTGGGCGCGCTGGCGCCAGATGCGCAGCGGGATCTCGGCGAGTGGCATCAGCTTTTATACCCGGGGTCGAGTGCGTCCAGTTTGCGCAGCAGCGCCGGCCAGGCCAGTGCGCCGCCCATACCCTGAGCGCTTTTGGTGACCCCGGCGATCATCGCCCGGGCACCGGCCAATATCTGTGGTGCAATCGTGATCAATTCTGCGCCACCGTTCTGCGCCATCACCTGGATATCGCAGGTGCGCTGGAAGATGAACATCATCAGGAACGTATCGGCGATGCTGGGGCCACAGGTCAGCAGGCCGTGGTTGTGCAGCATCAGGAAATTGTTTTCGCCAAGGTCAGCCTGCAAGCGGGCCTTTTCCTCGTGGTTCAGCGCCACCCCTTCGTAGACGTGGTAGGCCAGGCTGGACAGCACAAACAAGGATTGCTGGCTGATGGGCAACACGCCTTGCTTCTGTGCGGAGACAGCGATACCAGAAGCGGTGTGGGTGTGCAGCACGCAGACCACGTCGTGGCGAACTTCGTGTACCGCGCTGTGGATGGTGTAGCCCGCCGGGTTGACCTCGTACGGGCTGTCCATCAGCTTGTTGCCGGCCTGGTCGACCTTCACCAGGCTCGACGCGGTGATCTCGTGGAACATCAGCCCATAAGGGTTGATCAGGAAGTCTTCGGTGCCCGGCACCTTGGCCGAGATATGGGTGAAAATCAGGTCATCCCAACCGTGCATCGCCACCAGTCGGTAGCACGCGGCGAGGTCGACGCGGGTCTGCCATTCGGCAACGCTGACCTGATCTTTTACGCTGTGTGTCGATTGAACAGTGGCTAGGCTCACGGCAATGACCTCCTTGGCGCGTTTTCTTATTATTTTTTTGAGTGAAGGGCCAGTCTAGTCAGACGCCGAGGCTGCCGTAGTTGCATTGGCAGCCACCTTGATGACCGAGCGGGTCAGTCCTGAGAATAGTTCGAATTTGCTCAATGCGTGTCAGAGAAGCGACGCCAATAAAGGCGCGGCAAACAGGTTGAGCAACCCGGTCAGCACCATCACCAGGCCCGCCACCGAGCCCTCCTCGCCACCCACCTCATGGGCGCGGCTGACACCCGCGCCATGAGCGCCCACGCCGAACAACGCGCCGCGAGCCAATGGCGTGCGCAACGGCAGCCACTTGAGCAGTACACCGCCGAGCATGGCGCCGAACACTCCGGTGAACATCACGAATACGGCCGTCAGCTCCGGCACGCCACCCAGGTCGGAAGACACCGGCATGGCGAACGGCGTGGTGATCGAACGGGGCACCAAGGACATCGTCACCGAGCTGTCGAGAGCGAGGGCCTTGGCCAGGCCATACGAAGTGGCGATGGACGCTGCGCTGCCCGCCACCATCCCCAGCAACAACGCTGACCAATGGCGCATCAGCAGCTGACGCTGTTGCCAGATCGGAATGGCGAACGCCACAGTCACCGGGCCCAGCACCAGCATCAGCCAGTGGGTGTCGGTGGAGTATTCGGCGTAGGCGGTTTTCATCGGAACCGCCACCGCCAGTAACAGCGCAGGCACCAGGATCAGCGGCGACAACAGGTAACGCCCGGTGCGCCGGTAGATCCAGCGGCTGAATCCGTAGGCACCCAGGGTCAGCGCCAGCCAGAAAATAGGCATCAGCTCAAGCTTCATGGCGCAGCTTCCAGCGGCAGACGAATTCCACGGTAAACGCCGTCACCAGCATTACCGACAAAGTGCTGAAACCGATCACCAGCATGATCCTCCAGCCGTCGTGCTTTACCAGGCCGCCGTAGTCCAAGAGGCTCATCAACGCAGGAATGAAGAACAGCAGCATCTCCGCCATCAACACACCGGCGCCCAATTGCAGGGCCGCCGGCTTGACCAGGCCAGTGGCGAAGGTCAGCAGCAACAGGCCCAGGCCGATCACACCACCGGGAATAGGCCAGCTCAGCCAGGCCGCCAGTTGGCAGCCCAGAAAGTAAGTGGCCAGCAGGACGATCAGTTCAGCCAGCAACCGACCGACGAATTTGAAGGTGAAACGTTTCATGAGCTTTGGGTCCTCCCAGGGCGCCCATTTTAAAGAGGCCCCTGGCATCCCCACAGCGAATTGTTAGACTGCAATCTATTCCAAACTGGAATCATGTGAATGGAATTCAAACAGCTGCGCAGTTTTGTTGAAGTGATCCACCGGGGCGGTTTTACCCAAGCCGGCAAAACCCTGCACATCAGCCAGTCCGCGGTCAGCAAGCAGGTGGCACAACTGGAGCAAAGCCTGGGCACGCCCCTGCTGGATCGCCTGGGTTCGCAGATTCGCCTGACGGCGGCCGGCCAAGTGGTGTTGCAGCGGGCAGAAGCGATGCTGCGCCAGCAAGCCGAGCTGCTCAGTGAGCTGGACGACTTGAATCAACTGACCCGTGGCGAACTGCGCATGGGCTTGCCGCAGTTGGGCGGTGACACGCTGTTTGCCGGCTTGTTTGCCGAGTACCGACGGCGTTATCCGAATGTCACCATTCAGTTGCTGGAAGGCGGCAGCCGCAATATCGAGCAGGCGATTCTGAGTGGAGAACTGGAGGTGGGCGGCAGCCTGATGCCCAGCGATCCGGCGTTCGCCTGGCAGGCATTCTGCGATGAGCCACTGGACGCCCTGCTGCCCATGGACCATCCGTTGGCCGACAACGCGCACATCCGCCTGGAAGAACTGGCCGACACGCCGTTCCTGATGTACCAGCGCAGCTTTGTATTGAACGACCGCCTGCTACAGGCCTGTCAGCAACTGGGCTTTACCCCGAAAGAAAGTGGCCGCAGCGGCCAGGCGGATTTCCTCGCGGCCCTGGTGGCCGCCGGCCAGGGCGTGGTGTTGCTGCCCAGCGTAGTAGCCCGAGGCCTGGTGCGGCCCGGGGTGGTGCGCCTGACGCTCAAGGCGCCGGAATACCTGCGCTGGGACATTGCCTTTATCTGGCGTGAGGGCGCCTATCTGTCGAAAGCCGCCCAGGCCTGGCTGGCGTTGTTACGCGAGTTTCCGGTCAACCGCGCAGTGCAGTAACCAACTCGGCCAGCCACGGCTCGGCGTCAGCTTCCGGGGTCACGCTTTCGCTGGCGTCCAGGCGCAGCATCGGCAGCACTTCGTGCACACCCAACTCGGCAAACAGCTCGCGCATTTGCTCGCCGCCGCCACAGAAGGTGTCGCCATAGCTGGCGTCGCCCAGGCCGATCACTGCGCCCGGCAGACCGCGCCAGGCAGCCGGCAGTTGGTCGCGAATGGTCGAATACAGCGGTTGCAGGTTATCGGGCAGTTCGCCCATGCCGGTGGTGGAGGTCACGGCTAAAAAGGCCTCGGGGGCAAAACCCTGCACATCGGCCAGGGTGGCGCGCGGGTTGTGCCAGGCGTCAAAACCCGCAGCGTTGAGGATGCTTGCAGCGTGACGGGCGACTTCTTCAGCCGTGCCGTACACCGAGCCGGAAAGGATGGCGACTTTCATCAATCTGATCCTGTAGCTGACTAAAAGCCTGGGATATTAACAGCTAGGGTAAGTGGACAGGCTGCTGGCATGTCTTAAACTGCAAATTCCCAAGACAAGCCATGGACCGCTAAATGATTAACGCCAAGCTGATGCAACTGGTGATCAACGCTTCCAACGACGGCATCGTGGTCGCCGAGCGTGAAGGCAAGGACAAGCCGCTGATTTACGTAAACCCGGCGTTCGAGCGCATAACCGGCTACACCCTCGACGAAATCCTCTATCAGGATTGCCGCTTCCTGCAATCGGGTGACCGCGACCAGCCAGGCCTGATGGCGATTCGCGAAGCGTTGGAGAGTGGCGGCTCCTGTCGGGAAATCCTGCGCAATTACCGCAAGGACGGCACGCATTTCTGGAATGAGCTGTCGTTATCGACGGTTTACAACGCGGCCGACAAGCAGACCTACTTTGTCGGTGTGCAGAAGGATGTGACCGTTCAGGTCAAGGCCCAGCAGCGTGTCGCGCAACTTGAAGCCCAATTGGCGGACCTCAAGGCGGAGCTTGCGGCACTCAAGTCGACGAGCGGATCTAACAAAAACTAGAAAACGCGGTCTTTAAAGAGATAATGGCGTTTTAATACCTTTTTCTTGAGCAAGATCAATGCAACGCGACGCGCTTTTGACGCAGGACGAGCTGGATTTTATTCAGACCATGCACCATAACCCGCAACTCAACGTGCGGGACGCGTCGTCGAGCCTGACGGTCAATGGCGGTGCGCAGATTCGTGATTTGCTCACCCGACTGGCCGCCCATGACCATGTCACCCTCCAGGCGCAATTCGACAACCAGCAAATGACCTTTCCGCTGCAATTGGTGGAAGACGAGTTTCATGCCGTGCATTTGCGGCTGGGTGTACCGAGTATTTTCGAAGACGGGCCGATGATTCGCCCGTGGCGTCTGGCGCTTGAAGAGCCGGTGCCGCTGGAGAATATCAAGGGCCAGCCGGGTGCACTCTGGGTGCATGAGGTGTCGTTCAAGGGGTTGCTGGTGGAAATTCGCGGGCGGATCAAGGCGCCAAAAACCTTTTCCCTGTGGTTCAGTCCGTCCGGGTACGAGCGTATCTCGGTGCGGGGCACCCTCGAGCGGGAAACTTCCCGAGGGTCGTTCGCCTATCGCCTAAACCAGAGTGATGTGGATGAAACCGAGCGCCTGCGCCAGTTTATCCTGCAGCAGCACCGCCTGTTCCATCCCGAAGTCCACGCCTGACGTCAGGTATCCAGGGTGCCGCGCAGAAACTGCTGCAAGCGGCGCTGCATCAATCGCCCTTCATTCCCCAGGCAGCCGACGGGCGACCCCTTCAGTTCCTCCTGGGCCAATTCCGCCGCATCGCCGGCTAGCAAAAGCGGGCAGTCGATGGTCAAGGCCAGCCGCTCAAGGCGCCGGGATAACTCACTGGTGGGCGAATGATTGGAGAACACCACAAGAGCTTGTGGCTTGGTTTTTTCGCAGATAAGCGTCAATTCATCTATCGGCTGGCCCACGCTCAAGACCTTGACCGCCAACTCGTCACTGCTCAGCAGCAAACCTGCGACCAACAGTTCAAGCTCTCGGCATTCTCCGGCGATCGCGGCCAGTAGTACCCGGGGCGCCGGGGAGGCGCAGCCTATTTGCAGGCGTTTCCAGGTACGGCTGCGCAAGAATCCATCAAAAAACAGCCATTCGCTGGTTTGGCCAAAGAGTCCCTGGTGACGCAGTAACTGCTGCCAGAGGGGCATCAGGATGTCCTGGAAAACCACCGCGACCGGGTAAGCCGCGAATATCTGGCCATATAACCGGTCCAGTTGCCGGTCGTCGAAGGCACCGACGGCCGTTCGCAATTGCTGCTGCCACTGGCTCCATTCATGCTCGGCGCCTGTTGGCGTAACCGCCGCAACAGCGGCTTGCTGATCATCGCGGGCGAGGATTTTCCCGACTTTGCTTACCGCCACGCCACGCTCGATCCAATCGAGAATGCGATGAACGGTCTCTATATCGGTGCGTGAATACAGGCGATGCCCGCTTTCGGTGCGAACCGGCTGTATCAGCCCATAACGACGCTCCCAGGCACGCAGGGTGACAGGGTTGATGCCTGTCAATCTTGCCACTTCACGAATCGGGAACAGCTCATCGGAATCGGCGGATTTGCCAACGGCGATATCGGGGCATGGAGCAGTCATTACAGACATCAGGGCACTAATATACTGTGAGGAACTTGGATCCCATTTAACGCCGATACGACTGTCCGTTTCAAGGTCTTCAGCCAGCCGACCAATGCCGCTGGTGTATTTCTTCAAAACAGGAATAATCCTTGCCTGTTTTTTCAACGTAGCTGCTTACCCGCAGCTTCGTTCGTGCGCCACCTACCCGGTTCAGCGCACCCGATCCTTATGGAGATATACGATGTCTACCTCCCCCGTTACCCTGATGGTTGCGCGCCGCGTGGCCAAGGGTCGTTACGAAGAGTTGATGGCCTGGCTGCGCGAAGGCGAGCAATTGGCCACGGACTTTCCCGGTTACCTGGGCTCCGGCGTGCTAGCCCCGCCGCCCAACGATGATGAATTCCAGATTATTTTCCGCTTCGCCGATGAAAAGACCCTGCATGCGTGGGAGTTTTCCGCATCCCGTAGTGCATGGCTCGGGCGCGGCAGTGAGCTGTTTGCTGCGCCGTCGGAGCATCGCGTACGCGGTATCGACGGCTGGTTTGGCGCCGCCGCCGCACGTCCGCCGCGCTGGAAGCAGGCTGTGGCCATCTGGCTGGCATTTTTCCCGGTGTCGCTGCTCTTCAACTTCGGTCTTGAGCCGCTGCTCAGCGAGTTGGGGTTGTTGAGCCGTGTGTTGGTCAGCACCCTCGCGCTCACGCCATTGATGGTTTACTTCTTCATCCCGTTATCGACCCACCTCCTGGCCGGCTGGCTGCATCCAGCCCCGGTTCGGGTAAAGGCCACCGAAGCCACCGTTTGAGTACAAGGGAGGCTGCGCGCTGGTATAGTTTTAGCCTGCCAGCGACGCGAGCTTCCCATGTCTTCAACACCCGCCCCGATCCTGATCACCGGTGCCGGCCAGCGTGTCGGCCTGCATTGCGCCCTGCGCCTGCTGGACGAAGGGCAGCCGGTGATTTTCAGTTACCGTAGCGAACGTCCCGGCGTGCAGACCCTGCGCGAGCGCGGTGCGATTGGCGTGTTTGCCGACTTTTCCTGCGAGGCGGGCATTCTCGCCTTCATCGACGAGTTGAAGACGCACACCCAGAGCCTGCGGGCGATCATCCACAATGCTTCGGCCTGGGAGTCAGAAACGCCCGGCGACGAGACCCGCGCGTTTGCCGACATGTTCAGTGTGCACATGCTTGCGCCGTACCTGATCAACCTGCATTGTGCTTACCTGCTGCAACGCTCCACGCCTGCGGATATCGTGCACATCAGCGATGACGTGACCCGCAAGGGCAGCCGCCAGCACATTGCCTACTGCGCCACCAAGGCCGGGCTCGACAGCCTGACCTTATCGTTTGCCGCACAACTTGCACCAACGATCAAAGTGAACGGCATTGCCCCGGCAATGGTGATGTTCAACGAGGGCGACGACGCGGCCTACCGCGCCAAGGTCCTGGCCAAGGCGGCACTGGGCATCGAACCCGGCCCCGAGGTGATTTACCAGAGCGTGCGTTACCTGCTGGATAACCCGTATGTCACCGGCACCACCCTGACCGTCAACGGCGGGCGGCATATCAAGTAAGCCGTTTGCGAGGATGTTGTATGACCTTATCCCTGCCCCACCACTACCGCGAGATCCTCAAGGGCCTGGGTGAAGACCCCGAGCGCGAAGGTTTGATCGACACGCCAAAGCGCGCTGCCAAGGCCATGCAGTATTTGTGTCATGGGTACGAGCAGAACCTGGAGGAAATCGTCAACGGTGCGCTGTTCGCTTCCGACAACGACGAGATGGTGATCCTCAAGGACATCGAGCTGTATTCGCTGTGCGAGCATCACCTGCTGCCCTTTATCGGCAAGGCCCATGTGGCCTATATTCCGACCGGCAAGGTCCTTGGCCTGTCGAAGCTGGCGCGCATCGTCGACATGTTCGCCAGGCGCCTGCAGATCCAGGAGAACCTTACGCGGGAAATCGCCGACGCCATCCAGCAAGTCACCCAGGCATCCGGTGTGGCGGTGGTGATCGAAGCCAAGCACATGTGCATGATGATGCGCGGTGTCGAAAAACAGAATTCAACCATGAACACCTCGGTGATGCTCGGCGCCTTCCGCGAGTCGAACACCACGCGCATGGAGTTCCTGCAACTGATTGGACGGAGCAAGTAGCAATGCCACAACTTCAGCCAGGCATGGCGCGCATCCGGGTCAAAGACCTGTGCCTGCGCACGTTTATCGGAATCAACGAGGATGAAATCCTCAACAAGCAGGATGTGTTGATCAACCTGACCATCCTGTATGCCGCCCAGGAAGCCGTACGCGACAACGACATCGACCACGCGCTGAACTACCGCACCATCACCAAGGCGATCATCGCCCATGTGGAAGGCAACCGCTTTGCCCTGCTGGAGCGCCTGACCCAGGAGATCCTCGACCTGGTGATGAGCAATACGTCGGTGCTGTACGCCGAAGTCGAAGTCGACAAACCCCATGCGTTGCGTTTTGCCGAATCGGTGTCGATCACCCTGGCGGCCAGTCGCTAACCCTTACCTTTGCAGTGAGTACCATGAACGATCAACAACGCCTCGAACTCGAAGCTGCCGCCTTCCGCCGGCTGGTGGCCCACCTGGACAGCCGCAAGGATGTGCAGAACATCGACCTGATGAACCTCTCGGGCTTCTGCCGCAACTGCTTGTCCAAGTGGTACAAGGCCGAGGCCGACGAGCGCCACATCGAGCTGAGCCTCGATGACGCCCGTGAAGTGGTGTACGGCATGCCGTACGCCGAGTGGAAAGCCCAATACCAGCAAGAAGCCAGTGCCGAACAGCAAGCGGCATTCGCCAAAGGAAAAACCCATGACTGACCTGAACACCCTGCGCGCCAGCCTCACCAGCGGCGAACATGCGTTTGCCGATACCCTGGCGTTTGTTGCCGCCGGTTACGACTACCAGCCACAAGCCTTCACCAACGGCAGCGTGGAAAACGCCGCCGGGCAGAACGAAGGTTCGTGCAAGACACTGGGCCTGGCGCTGCTGGAAGGCTTGAGTGATGAGGAAGCGCTGTTGGCGTTTGGCGAGCATTACCGTTCGGTACTGGCCACGCCTGAAGGCAGTGACCATGGCAACATTCGGGCGCTGATCGAGCATGGGTTGGCGGGTGTGAAGTTCACCGCACAGCCACTGACTCGCAAATCCTGAGTCAGGCATAGATCAAAATGTGGGAGCGGGCTTGCTCGCGAATGCAGGGTGTCAGTCAATGCATCGGGTGACTGATACACCGCATTCGCGAGCAAGCCCGCTCCCACATTTGAGCTGCGGTGTTGCATAAATCGCAGACGTAAAAAAACCGGCCTCGTAGCCGGTTTTTTTGTTTCAGCGGTTTAGAACGCAGCGTCCTTCAAACCGTCGAGGTAACGCTCGGCATCCAGGGCCGCCATGCAGCCAGCACCGGCGGAGGTGATCGCCTGACGGTAGACGTGGTCGGCCACGTCACCGGCAGCGAAGATGCCTTCGATGTTGGTGGCCGTCGCGTTGCCTTCACGGCCGCCCTGCACGATCAGGTAACCGTCTTTGGCATCCAGCACGCCTTCGAACAACGAGGTGTTCGGGGTGTGGCCGATGGCGATGAACACGCCGTCGACTTTCAGTTCGTCGAAGCTGCCGTCGTTGTTCTTCAGGCGAGCACCAGTCACGCCCATGTTGTCGCCCAGGACTTCGTCCAGGGTGGCGTTGAGCTTGAGGATGATCTTGCCTTCGGCCACGCGGGCATGCAGCTTGTCGATCAGAATCTTCTCGGCGCGGAAGGTCTCGCGGCGGTGAACCAGGGTCACGGTGCTGGCGATGTTGGCCAGGTACAGCGCCTCTTCCACCGCGGTGTTGCCGCCACCGACCACAGCCACTGGCTTGTTGCGGTAGAAGAAACCGTCGCAGGTCGCGCAGGCGGAAACGCCCTTGCCCATGAACGCTTCTTCCGACGGCAGGCCCAGGTAACGGGCGCTGGCGCCGGTGGCGATGATCAGCGCGTCACAGGTGTACACGCCGCTGTCGCCGGTCAGGCTGTAAGGCTTTTTCGAGAAGTCGACCGCGTTGATGTGATCAAACACGATTTCGGTTTCGAAACGCTCGGCGTGCTCTTTCATGCGCTCCATCAGCACCGGGCCGGTCAGGCCATGGACGTCACCCGGCCAGTTGTCGACTTCAGTGGTGGTGGTCAACTGACCGCCCGCTTGCATGCCGGTGATCAGCAACGGCTTGAGGTTGGCCCGGGCAGCGTAGACGGCAGCGCTGTAACCGGCAGGGCCGGAACCGAGAATAATCACTCGCGAATGACGGGTATCAGACATGACTCACTCCTATCGACCGCCCGGACTACAGAACGGCTGGAATAAAAAAGGACCGCGAAGCACTTGGGGAAGGCTTGAACTCGCAGATCCTGAAAATAATGGGTGCAGCGTATAGAGGGAGGCAAGATTAAGGAAATACGGAATAACAATCCAGCTCATAGGTGGTCTCTATCCCGTGCCCTCTATTAATCGACACCTTTGTTACCGTTAATGTCGCGAGGCGGGCCGTGCTTTCCCGGTACTCCCAAAGCCGGTAAGGTCGGCGCGTTCGCCCCCATTGCCCGGAGTCATTCATGCCCGCCCCCGTTCTTTCAGGCCCACAGTACCTGCGCGAAGGTCTCAAACTGGTACTCAGTCCTGGCTTGCGCCTGTTCGTGCTGCTGCCGCTGGCGATCAACCTGATCCTGTTCGTCGGATTGATCTACTTCGCCGGCCATCAGTTCAGCCTGTGGGTCGACACACTCATGCCGACATTGCCGAGCTGGCTGAGCTTTCTCAATTACCTGTTGTGGCCTTTATTCGTGGTGCTGGTGGTGCTGATGGTGTTTTTCACCTTCACCATGCTCGCCAACATCATCGCCGCGCCGTTCAACGGCTTCCTGTCGGAAAAGGTCGAAGTGGTGGTGCGCGGCACCGATGATTTCCCGGCGTTCAGCTGGGGTGAACTGGCGGCCATGGTCCCCCGCACCCTGGCCCGGGAAATGCGCAAACTGGGCTACTTCCTGCCCCGGGCCATCGGTCTGTTTATCCTGTCGTTTATCCCGGTGGTTAACCTGGTGGCCGCGCCGCTGTGGCTGCTGTTCGGCGTGTGGATGATGGCGATCCAGTACATCGACTACCCGGCAGACAACCACAAGCTGGGCTGGAACGAAATGCTCGCCTGGCTGCGCCAGAAGCGCTGGCAGAGCATGAGCTTCGGCGGGATCGTTTACCTGGTGCTGCTGGTGCCGGTGGTGAACCTGCTGATGATGCCGGCGGCGGTCGCTGGGGCGACGTTGTTCTGGGTGCGTGAACAGGGCGCCGAGGCCATGCCCGTTAAAAAGGCCTGAGCCGTCACAAATCCATCATCCAAAAGACACAATGACGACATGGCCCACGCCGACACTGTGGGTCATGACGACAGCTTCGCTCCACATCACCCTGATCACCGAAACCTTCCCGCCAGAGATCAACGGGGTGGCCAATACCCTTGGCCGCCTGTGTGACGGTTTGCGCGCGCGCGGGCATCAAGTCGAACTGGTTCGCCCACGCCAGGGCAGCGACCAGAGCCGGCCCAGTGACGATGGCCTGATGCTTTGCCGCGGCTGGCCTTTGCCGGGTTATCCGGGGCTGCAATGGGGCCAGTCGTCGATGCACAAATTGCTGCGCCGTTGGACCCGCCAGCGCCCGGATGTGCTGTATATCGCCACTGAAGGGCCGCTGGGCTTGTCGGCGTTACGTGCGGCACGGCGCCTGGGGATCAGCGTGGTGAGTGGCTTCCATACCAATTTCCAGCAGTACTCCAACCAGTACGGCCTGGGTATGTTGAGCCGGATGCTGACCCACTATCTGCGCTGGTTCCATAACCGCTCGACCTTGACCCTGGTGCCCAGCGCCAGCCAGCGCCTGGAGCTGGAGCGCCGCCATTTCGAGCGCCTGGGCATGCTCGCCCGCGGTGTCGACAGCCAGCTGTTTCATCCGGCCAAGCGCGACAATGCGCTGCGTGAAAGCTGGGCATTGAACAGTGACCAGATCGCGGTGCTGCACGTGGGCCGCCTGGCCCAAGAGAAAAACCTCGGGCTGCTCAAGCGCTGCTTTGAAACGCTGCAGGACACCTATCCACTGCGCCAGATGAAACTGATCATCGTCGGCGACGGCCCACAACGGGCGATGCTGGAAAAGGAACTGCCGGAGGCGATTTTCTGCGGCACCCTGCGCGGCGAAGAGTTGGCCAGGCATTACGCATCCGGGGATCTGTTCCTGTTCCCCAGCCTCACTGAAACCTTCGGCAACGTGGTGCTGGAAGCCATGGCTTCAGGGTTGGGTGTAGTGGCGTACGACCAGGCGGCCGCGACCCAGCACATTCGCCACGGCTACAGTGGCGTGCTGGCGATGCCGGGGGATGAGGAGGCGTTTTGCGATGCGGCCAATTGGCTGCTGGAAGAGCGGGAAAGTCTAAGGCGGGTGCGGCTCAATGCCCGGCAACACGCCAGCCGTCAGGGTTGGCCGGCGATTATCGAGCAGTTTGAGCGGCAGTTACGCGGGGTATGCGAGGACGAGCAACCAGTGCCCGTCCTGTCGCCCCTTACACCAACGTCGTCAACGCCTCACGACTGAACGGCAGGATATCGCCTTCACGTCCTTCGCGGACCTTCAGCGCCCAATCCGGATCCACCAGCAGTGCGCGGCCGACAGCGACCAGATCAAACTCGTCGTTGTTCAGACGCTCCAGCAGATTTTCCAGGCTGGCGGGTTGCGCCACCTTGTCGGTGTTGACCATGAACTGCAGGAATTCGCCGTCCAGGCCGACGCTGCCCACGGTGATGGTTGGCTTGCCGGTGAGCTTGCGGGTCCAGCCCGCCAGGTTCAGCTCGGAGCCTTCGAATTCCGGCTCCCAGAAACGGCGGGTGGAACAGTGGAAAATATCCACGCCGGCGTCAGACAGCGGCTTGAGGAACTCAGCCAGCGCTTCCGGGGTTTGCACCAGGCGCGCGGTGTAATCCTGCTGCTTCCACTGGGAGAAACGCAAGATGATCGGGAAGTCCGGGCCCACGGCGGCGCGGATGGCCTGGATCAATTCGATGGCGAAACGCGAACGGTTGGCCAGGCTGCCGCCGTATTCGTCGGTGCGCTGGTTGGTGCCTTCCCAGAAGAACTGGTCCACCAGGTAACCGTGGGCGCCGTGGATTTCCACGCCATCCATGCCGATGCTTTGTGCATCCTTGGCGGCTTGGGCGAACGCAGCGATCACGTCCTTGATGTCTTGCACGGTCATGCCGTGGACGACGACGTTGCCGTCCTTGAGTTTTTCAGTCGGACCATAGGCTGGCACGCTGGCATCCGGCTCGGTGCCGATGCGTCGTACGCTGCCCACATGCCACAGTTGCGGGACGATCTTGCCGCCTTCGGCGTGTACCGCGTCGACCACTTTCTTCCAGCCGGCCAGGGCGGCCTCACCGTAGAAATGCGGGACGTTCGGGTAGCCGTTGGACGCCGGATGACCGACCACGGTGCCTTCGGTGATGATCAAGCCGACGCCGGCAGCGGCGCGGCGGCGATAGTACTCGATCACTTTGGCGTTAGGCACACCGCCCGGGGAGAACGAACGGGTCATCGGCGCCATCACTACGCGGGTCGGCAGTTGCAGTGCGCCGAGCTGGAACGGTTTGAACAAGGCTTGGACAGGCATGGGAGCACTCCATCAGAAAGGAATTTATGATGTGGATAATATTGAGTGCGCAGCGTGCTGGATAGCACTATTGATTGGGGTGATTAAGGGGTAAAAGCGGGAGGGCATGGGGCTGCTGCGCAGCCCAGCGGGAGCAAGCTCCCTCGCCACAGCAAGCTCCCTTGCCACGGAAGCTCACTCGGCAATGCTGAAAGTATCAGCTCAATGCTTTTTCAATCGCCTGCACGATGGTGGGATCATCCGGCGGTGTACGCGGCGAAAAACGCGCCAAAACTCGGCCGTCTTTACCCAGCAGGAATTTTTCGAAGTTCCAGGTGATGTCCCCGGGAAACTCGGCGCCCTCGCCCGCCAGCAATCGATACAGCTGGTGGCGATCGTGGCCGTTCACCTCAAGTTTGCTGCCCAAGGGAAAGGTCACGCCGTAATTGAGGCTGCAAAATTCCTGGATTTCTTCTTCAGTGCCCGGTTCCTGCCCGGCAAATTGATTGCACGGCAGCCCGAGTACGGTGAAACCCTGGCTTTTGTATTGCTGATAGAGGTTTTCCAGCGCGGCGTACTGTGGTGTCAAACCACATTTGGAGGCGACGTTGACCACCAGCACGACTTGCCCCTTGAAGGGCGCCAGAGGCAGCTCCTGACCATCCAGGGCTTTGAGTTTAAGGTCGTGGAAAGCACTCATGACGAACTCCAGATATCCCATGTTCTTTGTAACGGCCACTCGAGATTACAGCCGCCAAGTCGGCAAGAATAGCCGCCAAATGAAAAAGGCGCCCGAAGGCGCCTTTTTCCAACTGACAGAGCGTCGCTCAATCAATTAATGGTGGTGACCACCTTCGCCGTGCACGTGGCCGTGGGCCACTTCTTCCTGGGAAGCGTCACGGATAGCGACGATCTTCACCTGGAAGTTCAGGCGCTGGCCAGCCAGCGGGTGGTTGCCGTCGACGGTCACGTCGTCGCCGTCCAGGTCACGGATGGTGACGATCTGCATCTGGCCGTCCGGAGCGGAAGCGTGGAACTGCATGCCCACTTCCAGCTCGTCGACACCTTCGAACATGCTGCGGCTCAGGGTGCTGACCAGTTCGGCAGAGTATTCGCCGTAGGCATCTTCAGGTTCCACGGCAACGGTCAGTTCGTCACCGACCTCTTTGCCTTCCAGGGCCTTTTCCAGGCCCGGGATGATGTTACCTGCACCTTGCAGGTAGACCAGCGGCGCGCCGCCGGCAGAACTGTCGATGACCTCACCAGCGTCGTTGGTCAGGGTATAGTCAATGGAGACAGCCTTATTGGCGGCGATCGGCATGGGGCGAGACCTTTTGCAGAAGAATGAAGAACGGACAAGTCTAAACAAGGATTTGCCTGAAAGCGAACACAACCCGGACGGACGGGGTCGAACAACTGACCCGACGGTCGTCGGATTTCACCAGGACGAAGACCGGCATTGGGTCGTCGAGCTTTCCTGTGGTCACACCCAGCACCTGCGCCACCAGCCGCCCTGGCAATCCCGGGCCTGGGTCACAGACCCGGCGCAACGCCTTGAAAAAATAGACAAGCCCTTTACGTGCGGCTGGTGTGCGCAAGGCTCAGATAAAGATAACCTTGGCACCTGATTCCCGGTAGACAGCCAGCCATAGGCCGCCACCGAAGCCATGCACCTCCAGAGAATTCGCATGCAGACTTTTTTTATCGCGCCCACCGATTTTGGTGTGGGTCTGACCTCCATCAGCCTTGGGCTGGTGCGTACCCTTGAACGGGCCGGGCTGAAAGTCGGCTTCTTCAAACCGATTGCCCAGCCGCACCCCGGCGACACCGGCCCCGAGCGCTCCACCGAACTGGTGGCCCGTACCCACGGCCTGAAACCGCCCCAACCCTTGGGCCTGGCCCACGTGGAGCGGATGCTCGGCGACGGTCAGCTGGATGAGCTGCTGGAAGAAATCATCACCCTTTACCAGCAAGCCGCCGTGGGCAAGGACGTGCTGATTGTCGAAGGCATGGTGCCGACCCGCAGCGCCAGCTATGCGGCCCGGGTCAACTTGCACCTGGCCAAGAGCCTGGACGCCGAAGTGATCTTGGTCTCGGCCCCGGAAAACGAAGTGCTCACCGAACTCTCCGGTCGCGTGGAATTGCAGGCCCAGTTGTTCGGCGGCCCGAAAGATCCAAAGGTGTTGGGCGTGATCCTCAACAAGGTGCGCACCGACGAAAGCATGGAAGCCTTCTCGGCGCGGCTCAAAGAGCATTCGCCGTTGTTGCGCAGCGGCGATTTCCGCCTGCTGGGCTGCATCCCGTACCAGCCGGAACTCAACGCCCCGCGCACCCGCGACGTGGCCGACCTGATGGGCGCGCAGATCCTCAACGCCGGTGACTACGAAACCCGGCGCATGACCAAAATCATCATCTGCGCCCGCACCATGCGTAACACCGTGGAGCTGCTCAAGCCCGGCGTGCTGGTAGTGACCCCCGGCGACCGCGACGACATCATCCTCGCCGTCAGCCTGGCCGCCATCAACGGCGTGCCGCTGGCCGGCCTGTTGCTGACCAGCGACACCCTGCCCGACCCACGGATCATGGACCTGTGCCGGGGCGCGTTCCAGGCCGGGCTGCCGGTGTTGTCGGTGAGCACTGGCTCCTACGACACCGCCAACCAGCTCAACAGCCTGAACAAGGAAATCCCGATTGATGACCGCGAACGTGCGGAGATCATCACCGATTTCGTCGCCAGCCACCTCGACGCACGCTGGCTGCACCAACGCTGCGGCACGCCGCGGGAGATGCGCCTGTCGCCGGCGGTGTTCCGCTATCAACTGATCCAGCGCGCCCAGGCCGCCAACAAGCGCATCGTATTGCCCGAAGGCAGCGAGCCGCTGACCGTGCAGGCCGCCGCCATCTGCCAGGCACGGGGCATTGCCCGTTGCGTATTGCTGGCCAAGCCGGCGGACGTGGAAGCGGTGGCCCGCGCCCATGGCATCGAGCTGCCCGAAGGCCTGGAGATTCTCGACCCCGACCTGATTCGCCAGCGCTACGTGGAGCCGATGGTGGCACTGCGCAAAACCAAAAGCCTCAACGCACCGATGGCCGAGCAGCAGCTGGAAGACACGGTGGTGATCGCCACCATGATGCTCGCCCTGGATGAAGTCGACGGCCTGGTCTCCGGTGTCATCCATTCCACCGCCAACACCATTCGCCCGGCCCTCCAGTTGATCAAGACTGCGCCGGGCTGCACCTTGGTCTCGTCGGTGTTCTTCATGCTGTTCCCGGAGCAGGTGCTGGTGTACGGCGACTGTGTGATGAACCCGCACCCAAGCGCCGCCGAACTGGCGGAAATCGCCCTGCAAAGCGCCGACTCGGCCGCCGCGTTCGGCATCACGCCACGGGTGGCGATGATCAGTTATTCCAGCGGTGATTCCGCCACGGGCGAAGAAGTCGAGAAAGTCCGCGAAGCCACCCTGCTGGCCCACGAAGCCCAAAGCTCACTGCTGATCGACGGCCCGTTGCAGTACGACGCCGCCGCCAACGAAACCGTGGCCCGGCAACTGGCGCCCAACAGCCTGGTGGCGGGCAAGGCCACGGTGTTCGTGTTCCCCGACCTGAACACCGGCAACACCACCCACAAGGCCGTGCAGCGCAGTGCCGATTGCGTGAGCCTGGGGCCGATGCTGCAAGGCCTGCGCAAACCGGTGAACGACCTGCCCCGTGGGGCGCAGGTGGACGATATCGTGTACACCATCGCATTGACCGCGATTCAAGCCGCCAACCGACCTATGGATGTCTAAATGCTGGATTTTCTACCTGCTGCCGTGCGCGGGGTGATCGCCTCGCTGTTGCTGGCGTTGAACACGATCCTGCTGTGCTCGTTCCTGTTTATCGTAGCGCTGTTCAAGGCGTTGCCGTTTGCCAAGCGCTTCAGTGAATGGCTGATGAACCAGACCCACGAGGCCTGGATCAGCAACAACAAGGCCTGGATGAACCTGGTATGTCGCACCCGCTGGCACCTGAAGGGCCTGGAAGGCCTCGACTATGAGCACTCGTACCTGGTGACCAGTAACCACCAGAGCTGGGTCGATATCATGGTGCTGCAATACGTGCTCAACCGGCGTATTCGCCCGCTGAAGTTCTTCCTCAAGCAAGAGCTGATCTGGGTCCCGGTTATTGGTTTGGCGTGGTGGACACTGGGCTTCCCGTTCATGAAGCGCTACACCAAGGCGTACCTGGAAAAACACCCGGAGAAGAAAGGCAAAGACCTGGAAACCACCCGCAAGACTTGTGCGAAGTTTCGCCACAACCCGGTGGGTATTTTCAACTTTGCCGAAGGCACACGGTTTACCCCCGGCAAGCATGCGCAGCAGAAGTCACCGTTTCGCTACCTGCTCAAGCCCAAGGCCGGTGGTATCGCGTTTGTGCTGGATGCCATGGGTGAACAGCTGAAATCGCTGGTGAACGTGACCATTCACTATCCTGATGGGCGCCCCGGTTATTGGGATTTGCTGTGCGGAAATGTGAAGGACGTGGTCGTGCAGTTTGAAGAGGTGCAGATTCCGGCCGAGTTTATCGGCAAGAATTATGAGCAGGATGGGGAGTATCGGTTGGCGTTCCAAGGCTGGATCAACCGGTTGTGGGAAGAGAAGGATGTGCTGCTCGAAGAGCTTCACAAAGACTTCCCAGCCCGTCGCTGATCAACATGTGGATGCAATTTAATGTGGGAGCTGGCTTGCCTGCGATAGCGGCGGGTCAGCTAAAACTGCATGCACTGAAAGACCGCGATCGCAGGCAAGTCAGCTCCCACAGTTGACCGAGTTGTTTTCAAGATTCCATAAAAAAGCCCGCCAACATGGCGGGCTTTTTTGTGCGCGTGACGCTTAGATCGCGCCGCGCTGGCGCAGCAGTTCCAGCACTTGCTTGACGCTGTCCTCCAGCGACAG
Source organism: Pseudomonas sp. TH34 (assembly GCF_016650865.1). Classification (NCBI taxonomy): domain Bacteria; kingdom Pseudomonadati; phylum Pseudomonadota; class Gammaproteobacteria; order Pseudomonadales; family Pseudomonadaceae; genus Pseudomonas; species Pseudomonas sp. TH34. The sequence goes on along the minus strand of NZ_JAEKFB010000020.1, from coordinate 243,250 downwards.
TGCCTGGGTGTCGATCACCAGGTCGGCGTTCAACGGCACGTCATACGGGAACGACTCACCCGGGATGTTATCCCCGCCCGCCGCGTACAGGCCTTGCGGATCTCGCTCGGCACACACCAGCGGCGAAGCCTGTACGTAGACGGTCAGCAAACGATCAGCGCCGATCAGCGCCTTGGCCTGTTCACGCCCTTCGGCATCCGGGGCAACAAACGCCGCCAGGGTCAGCAAGCCCGCTTCGTTGAACTGACGCGCCACATGCGCGGCGCGGCGCCAGTTCTCGGTACGCCCGGCACGGTCCTGGGGCAGGCCCTTGTTCAGGTCATGGCGCAGGTTCTGGCCGTCCAGCACAAACACCGCACGGCCCATGTCGAACAGCTTGCGCTCAACCGCGTAGGCCAGGGTGCTTTTGCCGGCGCCGGATAAGCCGCTGAACAGCACGGTCGCCGGTTGCTGGCCGAAGCGCTGGGCGCGCTCCTCGGTGGCCACGTGAGCCAACTTGCCATGCTGCGCCGCACTGCCGTGAGTTACCGGCGGCGCGATGATCATGCCTGCGGCCACGGTGCCGTTGGTCAAACGATCGATGACGATAAACGACCCGGTGGTGCGGTTGCTCGCGTAACCGTCCAGGGCGATGACCGTGTCGAGGCTGACCTTGACCCGGCCGATTTCGTTCAACTGCAAGGCGCTCGCCGGGCCTTCTTCCAGGGTGTTCACATCAACGCGATGCACGATGCTGGTGATGGAACCCGGCACGTAGCTGGTGGCGCGCTTGATGTCGTATTTCTTGCCCGGCAGCATCGGCTCTTCAGCCATCCACACCAGCATGGCGTCGAAGGCGTCGGTCACTTGCGGCACGTTGTCGGCGTGTACCAGCAGGTCGCCACGGGAGATGTCGATCTCGTCTTCCATGGTCAGGGTCACGGCCTGGCCTGGGCCGGCGTTTTCCAGTTCACCTTCAAAGGTGACGATGGATTTGACGCGGCTGCTCTTGCCCGACGGCAGCACCACGACTTCGTCACCCTTGTGCACGATGCCACTGGCCAGGGTGCCGGCGAAACCACGGAAATTCAGGTTCGGACGGTTGACGTACTGCACCGGGAAACGCAGGTCGGTGTAGTTGCGGTCGTTGGCGATCTCGACGGTTTCGAGAATCTCCATCAGCGACTGGCCGGTGTACCAGGGCGAACGCTCGCTCTTGTTCACCACGTTGTCGCCCTTGAGCGCCGACATCGGCACGAAGGCCAAGGTGCTCGGCTTAAACGCGATACCGTCGGCGAACTTCAGGTAATCGGCCTTGATCGACTCGAATACGCTTTGGTCAAAGCCGTTGATGTCCATCTTGTTGACGGCCACCACGATGTGTTTGATCCCCAGCAACGAGGCGATAAAGCTGTGACGACGGGTCTGGGTCTGCACGCCGTAGCGGGCGTCGATCAGGATGATCGCCAGGTCACAGGTGGAGGCACCGGTGGCCATGTTGCGGGTGTACTGCTCATGGCCGGGGGTGTCGGCAATGATGAATTTGCGCTTGGCGGTGGAGAAGTAGCGGTAGGCAACGTCGATGGTGATGCCCTGCTCACGCTCGGCCTGCAGGCCGTCGACCAGCAAGGCCAGGTCGATGTCGTCACCGGTGGTGCCGGACTTCTTCGAATCGCGGGTGATGGCTTCCAGGTGATCTTCGTAGATCATCTTGGAGTCGTGCAGCAGGCGCCCGATCAGGGTGCTCTTGCCGTCGTCGACGTTGCCACAGGTCAGGAAGCGCAACATTTCCTTGCGCTCGTGCTGGCCCAGGTAGGCGAGGATGTCCTCGCTGATCAAATCAGATTGATGCGACATGACAGCCCCTTAGAAATAGCCTTGACGTTTTTTATCTTCCATCGAGCCTGCACCATCGTGGTCGATGACACGGCCCTGGCGCTCGGAAGTTCGCGTCAGGAGCATTTCCTGAATGATGTCCGTCAGCGTCTCGGCTTCGGACTCCACCGCGCCCGTCAACGGGTAGCAGCCAAGGGTACGGAAACGTACTTTCTTTTTGACGATTCGGGCTTTGTCTTCGTCAGACAGGTGCTCGAGGATGCGGTCGTCGTCGATCATGATCAACGTGCCGTTTTTCTCGATCACTTCGCGTTCGGCGGCGAAGTACAGCGGCACGATCGGGATGCCTTCCAGGTAGATGTACTGCCAGATATCCAGCTCGGTCCAGTTGGACAGCGGGAACACGCGGATCGACTCGCCCTTGTTGACGTTGCCGTTGTAGACGTTCCACAGCTCCGGGCGCTGGTTTTTCGGGTCCCAGCGGTGCTTGCTGTCGCGGAACGAGTACACGCGCTCTTTGGCACGGGATTTCTCTTCATCGCGACGGGCACCGCCGAATGCAGCGTCGAAACCATATTTGTCGAGCGCCTGTTTCAGGCCCTCGGTCTTCATGATGTCGGTGTGCTTGGCGCTGCCATGGGTGAACGGGTTGATGCCCTGCGCCACACCGTCCGGGTTGACGTGAGTGATCAGGTCCAGGCCCAGTTCCTCGACCATCTTGTCGCGGAACTTGTACATCTCCTGGAATTTCCAGCGGGTATCGACGTGCATCACCGGAAACGGCAGCTTGCCCGGGAAAAATGCCTTGCGTGCCAGGTGCAGCATCACGGCGGAGTCTTTACCGATCGAGTAGAGCATCACCGGGTTATCGAACTCGGCGGCGACCTCGCGGATGATGTGGATGCTTTCCGCCTCCAGCTGTTTCAGATGCGTCAGTTTGTCGACCATGGCTACTCACGGAAAAACGATCTTATGGACGGCCAGCGGGCCGTGTTCGAGCGGGGCATGCTAGCACAGCACCTGATTCTATTGAGGGAGCTGGCTAGATCGAAACGGTATATCAATATACCGCCCGGTTTGGCTCAACTCGATCAAATGTGGGAGCGGGCTTGCTCGCGAATGCGGTGTGTCAGTCAATGCATATGGCGACTGATGCACCGCATTCGCGAGCAAGCCCGCTCCCACATGTGTCCGGTGGTGTTCGTCAGATCGGGTTTGGGCAATCGATGAAGAGGTGTTCGAGGGCGAAGCGTCGCGCCAGGTAATCACCCAACGCCTGTACACCATACCGTTCGGTGGCGTGATGCCCGGCCGCTATGAAGCTGATGTCGTTTTCCCGGGCGCTGTGGAAGGTCTGCTCCGAAGCTTCGCCGCTCAGGTACAGGTCGACCCCGGCCAACACCGCCTGGTCGATATAGCCCTGGCCGCCACCGGTGCACCAGCCCACGCGGCGGATCATCTCGCTGCCTTCGATCAGCAGCGGCTCACGCCCCATGGCTTCCTGCACGCGGCGGGCGAAGTCACGGGGCGACACCGGTTCGGCAAGGGAGCCCACCAGGCCGACGATCTTGAGGTTGTCCGGGTCCAGTGGACCTTCGACGGTGATGTCCAGTTGCCGGGCCAGTTGCACGTTGTTGCCGACTTCCGGGTGCAGGTCCAGGGGCAAGTGGTAGGCCAGCAGGCTGATATCGTGCTTGAGCAGGGTTTTCAGGCGACGCTGCTTCATGCCGGTGATGCACGGGCTTTCACCTTTCCAGAAGTAACCGTGGTGCACCAGCACCAGGTCGGCCTGGGCTTCGACCGCCGCGTCCAGCAATGCCTGGCTGGCAGTCACGCCACTGACGATGCGCAGCACCTGCGGCCGGCCCTCGACTTGCAGGCCGTTGGGGCAGTAATCGGCGATTTTTGCACTATTAAGGTAGCGGTCCGCTTCCTCGACTAAGGTGCTCAGGGCGACGGCCATAAAAGACTCCTAAATATCCCGTTCAGAGGCGCTCACGGCCTCGTATAATGCGCGACATTATGGGCGCTCTCCCGCCCCCTGCAACCCGTCAGGATTTTTCTTAATGCTCAAGGCACTGCGTTTTTTTGGATGGCCATTGTTGGCTGGCGTGCTGATCGCGATGCTGATTATTCAGCGTTATCCACAACTGGTCGGCCTGCCGACGCTCGATGTCAACCTGCAACAGGCACCGCAAACCAGCGCGGTGGTGCAAGGCCCGGTGACTTACGCCGACGCGGTGGTGATCGCCGCGCCCGCCGTGGTGAACCTGTACACCACCAAGGTCATCAACAAACCGGCGCATCCGCTGTTTGAAGACCCGCAGTTCCGGCGCTTTTTCGGCGACAACTCGCCCAAGCAGCGACGCATGGAATCCAGCCTCGGCTCCGGCGTGATCATGAGCCCGGAAGGCTACATCCTGACCAACAACCACGTGACCACCGGCGCCGACCAGATTGTGGTGGCCCTGCGTGATGGCCGGGAAACCCTGGCCCGCGTAGTCGGCAGCGACCCGGAAACCGACCTTGCGGTGTTGAAGATTGATCTGAAAAGCCTGCCCTCGATCACCATCGGCCGCTCCGAAGGCTTGCGCGTAGGTGACGTGGCGCTGGCCATCGGCAACCCGTTCGGTGTGGGCCAGACCGTGACCATGGGCATCATCAGCGCCACCGGGCGTAACCAGTTGGGCCTCAACAGCTACGAAGACTTTATCCAGACCGACGCGGCGATCAACCCGGGCAACTCCGGCGGCGCGCTGGTGGATGCCAACGGCAACCTGACCGGCATCAACACCGCGATCTTCTCCAAGTCCGGTGGCTCCCAGGGCATCGGCTTCGCCATCCCGGTCAAACTCGCCACGGAAGTGATGAAGTCGATCATCGAGCATGGCCAAGTGATTCGTGGCTGGCTGGGGATTGAAGTACAACCGCTGACCAAGGAACTGGCCGAGTCGTTCGGCCTGACCGGGCGCCCAGGCATCGTGGTCGCCGGGATCTTCCGCGACGGCCCGGCGCAGAAAGCCGGCCTGCAACTGGGGGATGTGATCCTCAGCATCGACGGCGAACCGGCCGGTGATGGCCGCAAGTCGATGAACCAGGTGGCGCGGATCAAGCCGACCGACAAGGTGGCGATCCAGGTGATGCGCAATGGCAAGGAAATCAAGCTGTCGGCAGAAATCGGCCTGCGTCCGCCGCCGGCGCCGGTGAAAGAAGAGGAATAACCTCTGAAGGAGCCCGCTTCAGGGCTCCTGTTACCTAATGTTTCAGAAGAAAATTACCCGCAATAGAGATGTTATATTGTTTCAATATCGCTATTGGAACGCTCTATCATGCCGTCTCGAAGATTTGCCCCACTGGCGGGAATCGCCCTGGGTTTGCTGGTGGACCCGGTCTACGCCGAAGACACTGCCACCTTAGAACTGGAGGCTACCCGCATCACCGGTGAGGCGTATGAATCCGCCACTGGCCCCATCAAAGGCTATCGCGCCACCCGCTCCGCCAGCGCAACCAAAACCGACACCGCCCTGCGAGACATCCCACAATCCATCAGCGTGATTCCTGCCTCGGTGCTCAAGGACCTGGGCAGTACCAACGTCGAGCGCGCCCTGGAATTTGCCGGCGGCGTATCCAGACAAAACAACTTCGGCGGCCTGACGCTCTACGAATACAGCGTCCGCGGCTTCACCACCTCTGAGTTTTACGTGGACGGCTTCAGTGCCAACCGCGGTTACCCAAGCACGCCGGATGCGGCCAATATCGAGCGCATCGAAGTGCTCAAGGGCCCCGCCGCCAGCCTGTATGGCCGTGGCGACCCGGGCGGCACGGTGAATATCGTCAGCAAGAAGCCGCAGCCCGAAGCCTTCACCACCGTGCAGACCAGTGCCGGCAGTTGGGACCGCTATCGCACCGCGCTGGACGTGAACACGCCGCTCGACAGCGAGGGTAACGTGTTGTCACGGGTCAACCTGGCGGTGGAAGACAACCACAGCTTCCGCGACCACGTGGAGGCCAAACGGGTCTTTGTCGCACCCTCCATCAGTTGGCAACTGGACCCGGACACACACCTGCTGGTGGAAAGTGAATTCGTGCGCCACCGCTCCACCTTCGACCGTGGCATCGTCGCGCCGAACAATCGCTGGAGCGGCGTTTCCCGCTCGACCTTCCTCGGCGAGCCCAACGACGGCGATATCCGTAACCACAATAACCGCCTGCAAGCCACCCTCGAACACCACCTCAACGATGTCTGGCAACTGCGCCTGGGCAGCCACTACAAGCAGGGCAGCCTGTGGGGCGATGCCTCGGAAAACCGCCCACTGGATGCCGACGGCCACACCCTCAAGCGTCGCTACCGCGAACGCTCCACCGGTTGGCACGACAGCATCACCCAACTCGAGCTACGTGGCCGGTTCGACATCGGCAACTGGCAGCACGAGTTGCTGATGGGTACCGAATACGAGGACTACCGCAAGAAAGAACGAGTCACCGCGATTGCTGGCGGCGACTACGCCATCGACATCTACAACCCGGTCTACGGCCAGCCAAAGCCCAATGGCAAGCGCTCGGGCACCGACTTTTTCGAACAGGTGAAAAGCCAGGCGCTGAACCTGCAGGATCAGATCATCTTCACCGACCGGCTGCGCGGGATGATCGGCGCGCGCTTCGAACACTTCGAGCAGCACACCGACGACTTCGCCCGCAACCACGCCAAAAGCCGGCAGACCCACGATGCCCTAACCCAACGCGCCGGCCTGCTCTACCAACTGACGCCTGAAGTGGGCCTGTTCGCCAATGCCTCCACCTCGTTCAAACCCAACAATGGCCTGGACGCCGGCGGCAAATCCTTCAAGCCGGAGGAAGGCGTGGGTTATGAAATCGGGATCAAGAGCGAACTGTTCGACGACCGCCTGAGCACCACCCTCGCCGCCTTCCATATCGAGAAAGAAAATGTCTTGGCCCTGGACCCGGCCACCGACACCCAGCGGGCCATGGGCAAGGCCCGCAGCCAGGGTTTTGACCTGCAACTGACCGGCCAGGTGACAGACGCCGTACGGGTGATCGGCGCCTTTGCCTACATCGACGCCGAAGTGACTAAAGGCGACAAAGACATCCCTGCGGGCAGCCGGATTCTCGGCGTGGCCAAACGAAGCGGCAGTTTACTCGGGGTGTATGAATTCCAGGACGGCCTGTTGCGTGGCTCCGACCTCGGCGCGGCCTTTACCTACGTCGGCGACCGCTCAGGCGAAGCTGGCAAAAGCTTTGAATTGCCGGCCTACCACACCGTCGACCTGCTGGCCCACTACAAGGCCAGCGACAACGTCACCGTGGGCCTGAACCTCAACAACCTGTTCGACGAAAAGTACTACGAGCGCTCCTACAGCAATTACTGGGTCAATCCCGGCGAGCCGCGCAATTTCACCGTCAGCCTGACCCTCAACCTGTAAAAGGACGTCTCCATGCAAGTCTTCAAATCCCTGGCCGTGTTAGGCCTGCTGTTTGCCACCCAAGTCTCGGCCCACGGGCTGTGGACCGAACAACGGCGCGGCAATATCGAAGTGATCTACGGCCACGGCGCCGAAGACAACGTGTTCAAGGCCCAGAAAATCAGCGGCGCCTGGGCCTATGACGCCAGCGGCAAAATGATTCCGGTGACCGTGGAACGGCTGTCCGATCACGCGCGCCTGAAGCCTCTCAAATCGCCGGCTGTATTGGCGGTCGCCCTGGATAACGGCATGTGGTCGCAGACGGCTGAAAAGAAGTGGGTCAACGAGGGCCGCAGTAAAGTGCCGGGGGCGATTGAGTCGACCCATACCTTCAAGTACGGCCTGGCGATCTACCAGCCGGGAGCAACGTTGCCGAAGCTGGACCAGCTCAAGCTACTGATCTTGCCAGAAGTTGATCCGCTGACCGTAGGACCGGGCAAATCACTGCCCGTACGGGTGCTGCTGGATGGCAAGCCGGCGGCTGGGGTCAAGCTGGTGGGGGATTATCGCAATGCACCGAGCACCTTGAGCACCGAGACCGATAAAGACGGCCGCGCCCAGGTGCTGGTAAGGAATGAAGGATTGAATGTGATTGCGGCGCAGGTGGAGATCCCGCTTAAAGACAATGCTGATGTAGCGACTCGCGGACTGTTCAGTTCCCTGACCTTCCTGGGCGAGCCGCATCACGAGTAACACCGAAAATTCAGAGTGGGCACAGTCAATGAGGGAGCGGGCTTGCTCGCGAAGGCGGTGTATCAGTCGCTATCTTCATTAACTGACCCACCGTATTCGCGGGCAAGCCCGCTCCCACATTCAGGCCTCACTCGGCTTGATTACAGTGCCACCGGCGCTCTTTCACACAGGGTATTGAGCGCCACCGCCCACTGTGGGTCATCGTTCAGGCAAGGCACCAACACCAGCTCCTCGCCCCCCGCTTCGCGGAATTGTTCCAGGCCGCGATCGCCAATTTCCTCCAGTGTCTCGATGCAGTCCGCGACAAACGCCGGGCACATCACCAGCAACTTCTTCACCCCTTGCTGAGCCAACGCCTCAAGGCGTGCCTCGGTGTAGGGTTCGATCCACTTGGCCCGGCCCAACCGCGACTGGAACGCCACCGACCATTTGCCCTCCGGCAAGCCAAGGCGCTCCGCGAAGTCCCGCGCAACACTGAAGCACTGCGCGCGATAGCACGTGGCAAGCACCTCGGGTGAGGCGTTCTGGCAGCAGTTGGCGTCCTTGAAACAGTGTTGCCCGGTAGGGTCGAGCTTTTTCAGGTGGCGCTCGGGCAACCCATGAAAGCTCAGCAGGAGGTGATCGAAATCCTGTTCCACATAAGCTCTGGCGCTGTTGGCCAAGGCGTCGAGGTACTCCGGTTCATCGTAGAACGGCTGCAGAATCGAAAACTCGATCGCCAACTTTTTGTCCCGCACCACGCGTCGGGCTTCTTCGATCACCGTGGTCACGGTGCTGTCTGCAAATTGCGGGTACAACGGCGCCAGGGTGACTTTCTTGATGCCCTGGGACGCCAGCCGCGTCAGTACGCTTTCAATCGACGGCTCGCCATAACGCATTGCCAGTTCCACCGGGCCTTGGGTCCATTGCGCGGTCATCTGTTGTTGCAGGCGGCGGCTGAGGACGACCAGCGGCGAGCCTTCGTCCCACCAGATCGAGGCGTAGGCATGGGCCGATTGCTCCGGGCGCTTGATCAGGATCAGCGACACCAGCAAGCGCCGAACCGGCCATGGCAGGTCAATGACGTAAGGGTCCATCAGGAATTGATTAAGGTAGCTGCGCACATCCGCCACCGAAGTGGACGCCGGTGAACCCAGGTTGACCAGTAACAACGCGTGATCCGTCATGCAACATCCTATCTCTAGAGGCGGCTGGACAAGTCGTCCAGGGCCGCGTGCAACTCAGTGAACTGGAAAATGAACCCAGCGGCCAACAGCCGCTGCGGCAACGCCCGCTGGCCGCCCAGCAACAAACCGGACAACTCGCCCAGGCCGATGCGCAAGGCAAACGCCGGCATGGGCATGAACGCCGGGCGGTGCAGCACCTTGCCCAGGGTCTTGGCGAACTCCAGGTTGCGTACCGGGTGTGGCGCGCAGGCATTATAAGGACCGCGGGCATCGGTCTTGTGCAGAAGAAAATCAATCAGGGCGATTTGATCCTTTATATGGACCCATGGCATCCACTGCCGACCGTTGCCGATAGGTCCGCCCAGCGCCAGTTTGAATGGCAGCAACAGCCGCGACAAAAAGCCGCCCTCGGCCGCCAGCACCAGCCCTGTACGTACCAGCACGACGCGGATGCCCAATGCTTCGGCGCGCTGGGCGGTTTCTTCCCAGGCAATAGAGAGCTGGCTGCCGAAATCGTCTTGTACCGGGCCGCTGTCTTCGGTCAGCTCACGCTCGCCGCCGTCGCCGTACCAGCCGACCGCAGAACCGGAAATCAACACCGCCGGTTTTTGCTCAAGGCCCTCAAGCCACGCCAGCAAGGTTTCGGTCAGGCCGATGCGGCTGCTCCATAGCAGCGCCTTGCGTTTATGCGTCCAGGGCCGGTCGGCAATCGGTGCGCCGGCCAGGTTGATCACCGCGTCCACCGGCTCGTTTATGTCTTGCAGGCGAGCAATGCCGCGCACTTGGGCACCACACAATTTGGCCACTTGTTCGGGATGGCGGCTCCAGACCGTGAGGCGATGGCCCTGGGCAAGCCAGTGTTGGCAAAGTTGGCGGCCGATCAAACCCGTACCGCCGGTCAGCAAAATGTGCATGAGTCGTTCCTCGTGTAACGTTCGCCGACCACCGTTAGTCTATTTTATAAACAGGGATGTTTTAATCGGGCGCAACGGTGGTTAAACCCTCAGGGTTAACCATAGGTCACGCCAAACGATCAGGTACGCCAAAACTTATACCAAAAAACAATATTGTACAGCTATTGGTGTCGGCGTAGTCTGTACCCAACGGTAAAACGAGGCCTCCCATGACTGTTCCCATCGCGATCATTGGCACCGGCATCGCCGGTCTCTCCGCCGCCCGAGCGTTAAAAGACGCGGGGCACGTTGTACAACTCTTCGATAAAAGCCGCGGCAGTGGCGGTCGGATGTCCAGCAAGCGCAGCGATGCGGGGGCACTGGACATGGGCGCGCAGTACTTCACCGCCCGCGACCGACGCTTCGTCAACGAGGTACAACGCTGGCAAGCCCAGGGGTGCGCCGAGCAATGGAAACCGCAGCTGTACAACTTCAAGTCCGGGCAACTCACGCCCTCTCCCGATGAACAGATCCGCTGGGTCGGCACGCCGCGCATGAGTGCGATCACCCGCGCCCTGCTGGATGACTTGCCGGTGCAGTTCGGTTGCCGCATCACCGAAGTGTTCCAGGGCAAACACCACTGGAACCTGCTGGACGCCGACGGCGAAAACCACGGCCCGTTCAGCCACGTGATCATTGCCACCCCGGCGCCCCAAGCCACCGCCCTGCTGGCCGCCGCGCCCAAATTGGCGAGTGCCGCCGCCGGCGTGAAGATGGACCCGACCTGGGCCATCGCCCTGGCCTTCGACAAACCGTTGGATACCCCCATGGAAGGCTGCTTCGTGCAAGACAGCCCTCTGGACTGGCTGGCCCGCAACCGCAGCAAACCTGGGCGCGACACCACCCTCGACACTTGGGTACTGCACGCCACCAGCACCTGGAGCAAGCAACACCTGGACCTGTCCAAGGAAGCGGTGATCGAACACCTGCACGGTGCCTTCGCCGAACTTTTGCACAGCGCCATGCCGGCGCCATCCTTCACCCTCGCCCACCGCTGGCTGTATGCACGGCCGTCCACCAGCCATGAATTTGGCGTGCTGGCCGACGCCGACCTGGGCTTGTACGTGTGTGGCGACTGGTGCCTGTCGGGCCGTGTGGAAGGTGCCTGGCTAAGCGGCCAGGAAGCGGCGCGGCGGTTGATCGAGCATCTGCAATGAACCGCATCAATCCCGCCAAGTTGCTGCTGTCGAAGTGGACAGCAGCCCGCCCGCAGCACAAGGAAAAACATTTCCTGGTCACCCAGTTGCTGCGCGACGAAGAAGGCGATGTGCAGGAAATCGAACTGGAAGCGGTGATGAGCCATCGCGTTCAGCGCCTGCCCTGGCAAACCCTGCAAAACGTTGAAGACTGGAAAATCGGCTGGAAATAGCCATTCCGCAAATACCTGTACAAATTATTTGACTTGTACAGCTTCAAACCTATGATGAGATTAAGTTGTACAGAAATTTATCTCTGTACAGGAATTTCACCGAGGTTTGGCCATGCCCAGCACCCTGCCCACCACCGGAAAACCAAAAATCGCCATCAGCGCCTGCCTGTTGGGCGAGAACGTGCGCTTCAACGGCGGGCACAAACAATCTCAACTGTGCAGCCAGACCCTCGCCGATTATTTCGACTTCGTGCCGCTTTGCCCTGAGGTCGCCATCGGCCTGGGCATTCCCCGTGAGCCGATTCGGCTGGTGGGCGACCCGCTTAACCCCCAGGCCGTCGGCACCGTGCACCGCGAGCTCAACGTGACCCAACCGCTGGACGATTACGGTCGGCAAATGGCCGCCGAACACACCGACCTCTGCGGCTACATCTTCATGCAGAAATCGCCGTCCTGCGGCCTGGAGCGGGTCAAGGTCTATCAAGACAACGGCATGCCCATCGACGGCGGCGGACGCGGTATCTACGCCCAGGCGTTTTGCGCGCGTCACCCCAACCTGCCGGTGGAAGAAGACGGTCGGCTGAACGACCCGGTGCTGCGGGAAAATTTCCTGACCCGGGTGTTCGTCTACGCCACTTGGCAGCAGCTCCTCGCCGAAGGCCTGACCCGTCACCGCCTGCTGGAATTTCACTCGCGCTACAAATACCTGCTGATGGCCCACAGCCCCGTGCATTACAAAAGCCTGGGCAACCTGCTGGGCAGCATGCCCAAGGACGTCGACCTCGACACCTTGGCCGCCGGTTATTTCAGCGAGCTGATGACCGCCCTGAGCAAGTGTGCCACCCGTGGCACCCACACCAATGTGCTGCAACACATCAGCGGCTACCTCAAGCAAGCCATCAGCGCCGAAGACAAACAGGAAGTGCAGACCCTCATCGGCCAATACCGCCAGGGCATCGTCCCGCTGGTGGTGCCGCTGACGCTGCTCAAGCACCACTTTCGCCAGCACCCGGACCGCTACATCGCGCAGCAGGCCTACCTGCAACCGCACCCGGAAAACCTCAGCCTGCGTAATGCGATTTAACCTATGACTTTCCCCCTGCAAGCACCTGTCGAAGACATCGCCGAGGCCATCGAACAAGGCTGGCTGCCGATCCGCGAAGTAGCGCGCCAGACCGGCGTCAACGCCGTGACCCTGCGCGCCTGGGAGCGGCGTTATGGCCTGATCGTGCCCCAGCGCACGCCCAAGGGGCACCGGCTATTCAGTGCCGAGCATGTACAACGCATCCACACCATCCTGACCTGGCTCAACCGCGGTGTGCCGGTCAGCCAGGTCAAGAGCCTGATCGACACCGCACAACCCGCCAGCCAACCGCCGGAGGAAAACGAATGGCATAACCGCCGCCAGCACCTGGTGCAGGCCATCAGCGAACTGGCCGAGCGCCGGGTGGATGACGCCTTCAACCAGGCCATGGCCCTGTATCCGCCACGCACCTTGTGCGAGCAACTGTTATTGCCGTTGCTCAAGGAGCTTGAACTGCGCTGGCAGGGCCAATTCGGTGCGCAGATGGAGCGGGTGTTTTTCTATTCCTGGCTGCGCAGCAAATTCGGCGCGCGGATGTATCACAACAACCGCCAGCTCAACGGCGCGCCGTTGCTGCTGATCAACCATTCCGACCTGCCGCTGGAGCCGCACCTGTGGCTCACCGCCTGGCTCGCCAGCAGCGCCGATTGCCCGGTGGAAGTCTTCGACTGGCCATTGCCGACGGGCGAACTGGCCCTGGCCGTCGAACGCCTGCAACCCCGGGCAGTACTGCTGTATTCGAGCAAGACGCTCCATACGTCGGCGCTGGAAAAACTATTGAGCGGCTTCAGTTGCCCAAAACTGATAACCGGACCAGCGGTATGCATCCACCAGGCGGAGCTGTCCGTATTAACCCAAGACATTCCTGAATTGCTCCTGGCCGAAGACCCGTTGTCGGCCCATCAGGTACTGATCCAGCGTGGACTTATTTAAATGCACTTGATCTGGCTGCGCACCGACCTGCGCCTACATGACAACACCGCCCTCGCCGCCGCCGCACAGCGCGGGCCGACGGTGGCTGTCTACCTGATCAGCCCGGAGCAATGGCTGGCCCACGATGACGCGCCGTGCAAAGTCGACTTCTGGCTGCGCAACCTCAAGAGCCTGAGCGTGGCGCTGGGGGAGTTGAACATTCCTCTATTGATCCGCCATGCATCGACCTGGGACCAGGCACCGCAAGTCCTGGCAGACCTGTGCCAGGAACTGTCGGTCGAGTCAGTGCACGTCAATGACGAATACGGCATCCACGAAGAGCGCCGCGACGCCGCCGTGGCCCAGGCCCTCGAAGCCCGCGGTGTCACGTTTTACGATTACCTGGACCAGTTGTTTTTCCAGCCCGGCAGCGTGCTGACCAAGACCGGCACGTACTTCCAGGTGTTCAGCCAGTTCCGCAAAGTCTGCTACAACCGCCTGCACGGCGCCTTGCCGCGTTTGGTCGCCACACCCAAGGCGCAGGCACCGCTCAAACTCAAAAGCGACCCGGTCCCGGATCACGTCGAGGGCTTTGCTACCCCGAGCGAGGCCCTCCGCGCCCTGTGGCCTGCCGGCGAAGCCGAAGCCCGGCGCCGTCTCGATCAATTCGCCGACGCGCAAATCAGCTATTACAAGGACGAACGCGACTTCCCGGCCAAGCCCGGTACCAGCCAGCTGTCGGCCTATCTGGCCGCGGGTGTGGTTTCGCCGCGCCAATGCCTGCATGCCGCGCTGCAAAGCAACCAGGGCGAATTCGAAAGCGGCGACATCGGCGCGATTACCTGGATCAACGAGCTGCTGTGGCGCGAGTTCTACAAACATATCCTGGTGGGTTACCCACGGGTCTCACGCCACCGCGCGTTCCGCCCGGAGACTGAAGCCGTGGCCTGGCGCAACAGTCCGGAAGACTTGAAGGCGTGGCAGGAAGCCCGCACCGGCCTGCCGATCATCGACGCGGCCATGCGCCAATTGCTGGAAACCGGCTGGATGCACAACCGCCTGCGCATGGTGGTGGCGATGTTCCTGACTAAAAACCTGCTGATCGACTGGCGCGAAGGCGAGCGTTTTTTCATGCGTCACCTGATCGACGGCGACCTCGCGGCGAACAACGGTGGCTGGCAGTGGAGTTCGTCCACCGGCACCGACTCGGCGCCGTACTTCCGGATTTTCAGCCCCTTGAGCCAGTCGGAAAAATTCGACGGTGAGGGCGTGTTTATCAAGCACTGGCTGCCACAACTGGCAGCGCTGAACAAAAAGGAAGTGCACAACCCCGATGCCGTGGGCGGCTTGTTTGGCGTGGCGGACTACCCTCGTCCTATCGTCGATCTGAAAAAGTCCCGCGAGCGCGCGCTCGCCGCCTTCCGCAGCCTGCCTTCACGCCAGGCGGTCGGGGGTGGTTATGAGTGATTTCCTGCGCCGCTTCGCTCAGACCTTTGCCAGTGTGGACAAACACAATCTGCACCTGCTCGACAGCCTGTACAGCCAGGACATCAACTTCACCGACCCGCTGCACGAAGTGCACGGGCTGCCGGCGCTGCACCGTTATTTCGCCGAGCTGTACGACAACGTTACCCAGCTGCGTTTTGACTTCCATGGCTTCGATCAAGTGACCGAAGGCGAAGGCTACCTGCGCTGGAAAATGAGCTTCTGCCACCCACGCCTGGGCGGGGGGAAAGTGATTCGTGTCGAAGGCTGCTCGCATCTGCTGTGGCGCGACAAGGTGTACCACCATCGGGATTATTTCGACGCGGGTGCGCTGCTGTATGAACACGTGCCGGTCCTCGGCGGTGTGGTCAGTTGGCTGAAAAGGAGAATGGGATGAACCTTATGCCGCCCCGTCGTTATTGGCTGACCGGTGCCAGCAGTGGCATCGGTGCCGAACTGGCCAAGGCGCTGCTCGAAAGCGGTGCCCATGTGGCTGTCAGTTCCCGCTCCAAAGAGCCGCTGGAACAGCTCGCCCAACAATACCCCGGGCAAGTGCTGGTGGTGGCGGGCGACCTGACCAACAGCCAGACCGTGCGCGAAATCGGCGAGCATATCGGCGTGGTCTGGGGCTCGCTGGACACTGTGATTCTGAATGCCGGCACTTGCGAATACGTGGACGCCAAACAGTTTGATTCCTCGATCATCGAGCACGTGGTGCGCACCAACCTGCTGGCCAGCAGTTACTGCATCGAAGCCGCCCTGCCGCTGTTGCGGGCCGGCCACACACCGCACCTGGTCGGCGTCGCCAGCGCCGTGACCTACCTGCCGATGCCCAGGGCTGAAGCCTACGGTGCCTCCAAGGCCGGCCTGCGTTATCTGTTCGAATCCCTGCGCATCGACCTGTCGCCCGAGGGCATTGACGTCACCGTGGTCAGCCCGGGCTTCGTCGACACACCGCTGACCGCCCGCAATGACTTCCCGATGCCCTTGAGCTGGCCGGCGGACAAAGCCGCGCGACATATCTTCGCCAAGCTGCAAAACCGGCCCTTGGAAATTGCTTTTCCGGCCCTGTTTATTGCCGCGCTGTGGCCGCTGTCGAAACTGCCGAACCGCGCCAAGCTGATCATCGGCAAACGCATGTTGCGCAGTCCACCGCCGCGCAAGGACAACCTGTGAAGATCGCCATTATCGGCAGCGGCATTGCCGGACTGACCAGTGCCTACCTGCTCAGCCGCCGCCACGACATCACCCTGTTCGAAGCGGGCGACCGCATCGGCGGGCACACCCATACGGTGAATGTCACGGTGGATGGTAGAAGCTACGCAGTGGACACCGGTTTTATCGTGTTCAACAACTGGACCTACCCTAACTTCATCAAGTTGCTGGGGCAGATCGGTGTGACGTTCAAACCCACCGAAATGAGTTTTTCGGTGTGCGACCCGAACGCCGGGTTTGAGTACAACGGCAACAACCTCAACAGCCTGTTCGCCCAGCGCCGCAATATCCTGTCGCCGGGGTTCTGGGGCATGTTGCGCGACATCCTGCGCTTCAACCGCCAGGCGCCGCTGGACCTGCAAGAGCAACGCATCAGCGCCGAGATGACCCTGGGCGAGTACCTGCAAACGGGCGGCTACGGCCAGCGATTTATCCGGCACTACATCGTGCCGATGGGCGCTGCGATCTGGTCGATGTCCCTGGCTGACATGCTCGGGTTTCCCCTGCAATTCTTCGTGCGGTTCTTCAAGAACCACGGCTTGCTATCGGTGAGTAACCGCCCACAGTGGTGCGTGATCGAAGGCGGCTCCAGCCGCTATATCGAGCCGCTGACCCAATCTTTCCGTGAAAAAATTCGCCTCAATTGCCCCGTCACCCGGGTTGAGCGCACACCGATCGGCGTGGTTATCCACAGCGCGGCAGGCAGCGATGCATTCGACAAAGTGGTGTTCGCCTGCCACAGCGACCAGGCCCTGGGGTTGCTGGGGGATGCGAGCCTGGCCGAGCAACAGATCCTCGGCGCCTTGCCCTACGCCGACAACGACGTAGTCCTGCACACCGACACCCGCTTGCTGCCCGAGCGCAAACTGGCCTGGGCAAGCTGGAATTACCGCCTGAACAGCAGCACGCAAAAACAGGCTGCCGTGACCTACGACATGAACATCCTGCAGGGCATCGACAGCACCACCACCTTTTGCGTCAGCCTCAACCAGACGGCGATGATTAACCCGCTCAAAGTCCTCTCCCGCTACACCTATGCCCACCCGCAATACAGCCTGGCCGCCGTGGCCGCTCAAGCGCGCTGGGAAGAATTGCACGGCACGCAGCACACCTATTATTGCGGCGCGTATTGGGCCAACGGTTTCCACGAAGACGGCGTGGTCAGCGCGTTGCGGGTGGCCAAGGCATTTGGGGAAACCCTGTGAACAGCGCCCTGTACAGCGGCTGGATCGCCCATCGGCGTTTTACGCCCAAGGGCCACGCCTTCCGCTATCGGATCGGCCTGCTGTACCTGGACCTCAGCGAACAGCACGAAGTCTTCGGCTTGTCGCCATTGGCCGGCGACCGCTGGGCGCCGTTCGCGTTTCGCCAGCAGGATTACCTGCGTGAATTTACCCGTCACGGCATGAGCTTGACCGATGCCGTACGTCAAGAAGTCGGCAAGGCCCTGGGGCGCATCCCACTGGGCGCAATCTGCCTTCTGACCCAGGCTCGCAGTTGGGGCCTGGCTTTTAATCCGGTGAGTTTCTTCTACTGCTTCGAGGCCGATGGCACCTTGGCCGCGATTCTGTGCGAAGTGACCAACACCCCGTGGCGCGAACGCTATCACTACGTGCTTCCGGCCATGGCGCTGCCTGCCGGTGAGCATCAGCACTTCGCCGTGGCCAAGGCCTTTCATGTCTCGCCATTTTTGCCCCGGGACCTGGAATACCGCATGAGCTTCAGCCCGCCCGCCGCGAAACTCGGCGTACACATGGCCGACTGGCAGGGCGAGCTGAAAGTTTTCGACGCCACCTTGAGCCTGCAACGCGAGGCGCTGAACCGCGCCAGCCTGCACCGTTACTTGTGGCGCTTTCCGTGGATGACCGCCAAGACCTGCCTGGCCATTTATTGGCAGGCCCTGCGCCTTCTGCTTAAACGCACGCCGATTTTTTCCCATCACGCCGCCGAAGGCGCTTCTCGCACCGCAGTCGGGTACACCAAGGATCGCCGCCATGAAATCCCCTAGCTTATCGGTCAAATCCAATCGCTTGAACGTCAACGGCATGACCGCCGCACTGTTGCGCAAAGCGGTGCTGCGCCAGCTCGGCCAACTGCGCCACGGCCAGTTGGTGGTGATTGAGGACGGTGAGCGACAAGTCTTCGGCGCACGGGAAGCGCACCTGCTGGGGGAAATCCAGATCCTCGATTCGGCCGTGTGGGGGCTGGTGGCAGCCAACGGTTCCATCGGCGCAGGCGAGGCATTTATTCATGGCTACTGGAGCAGCCCGGACCTGACGGCCGTGGTGCGGGTGATGGTCAGCAACCTCGACGTGCTGGATGCACTGGAAGGTGGCCTGGCCAAACTCGCGCGGCCCTTCACCCAAGGCCTGCACTGGCTCAACCGCAACACGCGTAAGGGCTCGCAGAAGAACATCGCCGCCCACTACGACCTGGGCAATGACCTGTTCGAAGAATTCCTCGACCCGACCATGATGTATTCGGCCGCACAGTTCCTCACCGCCGACGACACCCTGGAACAGGCACAGTTGAACAAGCTGGAGCGCATCTGCCAGAAGCTCGCGCTGAAACCGTCCGACCACCTGCTGGAAATCGGCACCGGCTGGGGCAGCATGGCGATTTATGCCGCGCAGCAGTACGGCTGCAAGGTCACCACGACGACCTTGTCCAAAGAGCAGTTTGCCTACACTGAAAAACGCATCGAGGCCCTGGGTTTGCAGAATCAGGTGACGTTGCTGCTGGAGGACTACCGCGACCTGAGCGGGCAGTACGACAAACTGGTGTCCATCGAGATGATCGAAGCCGTGGGCCATCGCTTCCTGCCGACCTACTTCAAACAATGCGCTCAGTTGCTCAAGAGCAACGGCCTGATGTTGCTGCAAGCCATCACCATTCGCGAGCAGCGCTACGAACAGGCCAAGAGCAGCGTGGATTTCATCCAGCGCTACATTTTCCCCGGCGGCGCCCTGCCCTGCGTGCAGAAAATGCTCGAGATCGTCAGCCGCGACACCGACATGAACCTGCTGCACATGGAGGATTTCGGCCTGCATTACGCACGAACCCTGCGCCTGTGGCATGAGAACTTTCGCCGCGCCCACAGCCGCCTGACGGAAATGGGCTACGACGAATATTTCCTGCGGCTGTGGGAGTTTTACCTGTGCTACTGCGAGGGCGGCTTTATGGAGCGCACCATCGGCACGGCACAAATGCTCCTGGCCAAGCCGGCGGCCCTGACCCAGCCTCTGCTCGGGCGCTTTGATGCTTAAACCGCTGGCGAATGCCGTGCTGTTTCAGTGCGGTTGGTTTGCCTGTGTGTTGGGCGGCGACAGTCTGTGGCTGTTGGTGGGGTTGGCGGTGCTGGTAATCCACCTGCTGTGGATAAGTTCGTGGTCAGCGGAAGGCCAGGTGATTCTTGCCGTCACCTTGTTGGGCACCGTGATCGACACCGTGCTACGTGCATTCGGCGTGTTTCATTTCAGCCTGCCCGGGCCGTTGGCGCCATTGTGGCTGATCCTGTTGTGGGCATTGCTGGCGACCACGCTGCGCCATTGCCTGGCCTGGAGCGCGCAGCCCTGGTGGCGTGCGAGTTTGTTGGGGGCGGTGGGCGGGCCGTTGTCCTATTACGCGGGCAGCCAACTGGCCGGGGTGAGTTTCGGCTATGGCACCGTGCCGACAGTCATCGGCCTGGCGTTACTCTGGGGGATGATTTTTCCATTGTTGCATTGGGTCGCCAGGCAGTTGGCACATTGACGTCCGTCAGGCCTTTCACACACCTATGAGCCGCTTGCCTTACACTGCGCGCCTATGACCAACATCCCCCACACGCAAATCGCCGAACCCGCCGTCACCTGCTCCACCTGCGCCGCGTGCTGCTGCCAGTTGGAAGTCATGCTGATCACCGACACCGGCGTGCCTGACCGCTTTATCGATACCGACGATTGGGGCGGCGAAGTCATGCTGCGCCTGGATGATGGCTGGTGCGCGGCGCTGGATCGCGACACGATGATGTGCACGATTTATGAGAAGCGGCCGCTGATCTGCCGGGAGTTCGAGATGGGCGCACCGGAGTGCATCGATGAGCGCCAGGGGCTTGCGACGGTGTATCGCTGATTTTGAAAAACCAACGATGAGCAAATGTGGGAGCGGGCTTGCTCGCGAAAGCGGTGTGTCAGTCAACTGATTCGTGGCTGATACGCCGCTTTCGCGAGCAAACCCGCTCCCACAATGGTTTTGCGGTGTTCTGAAGAATTACAGTGGCATCGTGTAGTGCAACGAATAGCTCTCGACACCATCGTTATTGCTGCTGATCCCGGCATTCGAGTAATGAGTAGCCCGAATACCCACTTCACTCCCACCGACAAAGCGCAGACCAAAGCCCAGTCGGTCTTCAAACTGGAAAGCCTGGCCGATGTTGTTGTCTTCGACCCTTGTGCGGGAGAACACGGCCACGCCAACCCCAGCCTCGATGTACGGTTTCACCCTTTCCCCGGCAAACTCATAAACAAAAACCGGCGAGAACGAAAGGCTGCTGACGCTGGCGCGCTTGTCACCGTCCCAGTAGGTGTAGGCTCCGCTCCAGTACCCGGTCACGCGGCCCGTATCGGTCTGCCACCAGCTTTTATCCCAATCAGATGTCAGCCCCAACCGATAAGTCATGGTCGAATCGCTGGTACTCCCCACTCCAAATTCCAGGCCTGCCGCCTGCGCTGAAAAAGAGTGCCCCACCACAGCGGCCGCAATCGCGGCCAAACAGAACCAGCGCTTCATAAGAAACATCCTTTACGAACGAAGTTGTATGATTTTGTACAGGCTAACTTGCTATAGAAGTCGCCGTTTATGCAGAAGTTCAGTCAGTAATTCGGTTATTTCACGAAATTTTCACAGGCCAAAGCTACGCACAACGCCGGGAAAATTCCATAGGGTAGGTAGGATTTTTCTTAGATGCTCTGGATCGCCGCTGGTCCAGAACTGTGCCGGCACGGGATTGCCAGTGGCCAGCAGTTCGCGATCACTTAACAGGCGTTGCAACTGACGCGCTACGGCCGCGCCCGTGTCGATCAGAATGATCGTCGGCGGGAGCATCTCGGCGAGCAGTGGTTTGAGGAATGGGTAGTGGGTGCAGCCGAGGATGATGGTGTCGCAACCGGCAGCGATCAACGGTTCGACATAACCCTGCAACATCACACGCAAGGCCGGGCTGCTCAAATCGCCGGTCTCGATCAGCTCCACCAGGCCCGGGCACGGCTGGGTGATCACCCGAACATCGGTGGCGAAGCGGTCGAGCAAGGCGGCGAACTTGGCGCTTTGCAGGGTGCCGGTGGTCGCCAGCACCCCGACCACGCCGCTGCGGGTCGCGGCGGCGGCGGGTTTGACCGCAGGCTCCATACCTACCAGCGGCCAGTCGGGATAGTCCTGGCGCAAGTCGGCGACTGCGGCAACAGTCGCCGTGTTGCAGGCAATCACAAAGGCTTTGGCGCTCTTCTCACGAAAGAACTCCGCCACCCGTCGCGAGCGATCAAGGATGAAGGCCGGGGTTTTCTCGCCGTAGGGGATGTGCCCGCAATCCGCTACGTACAGCAGCGATTCATGGGGCAGCAGACGCTGGATTTCGTCCAGCACCGACAGGCCGCCGACGCCGGAGTCGAACACACCGATCGGCGCGTCCTTAACCATGGTGGCTGCCGCAGACGCTGCAACCGGGGTCACGCTTGACCCGCAGCTCGCGGAAGCGCGTGGTCAGGGCGTCGATCAACAACAGCCGCCCCACCAGCGGCTCGCCGAAACCGGCCAGCAACTTCAAGGCTTCCAGGGCCTGCAGGCTGCCGACCAAGCCCACCAACGGGCCGATCACGCCGGCTTCACTGCAGGTCAGTTCGGTTTCGCTGCCGTGCCCGTATAAACAGTGGTAGCACGGGCTTTCGGCGCGCCGTGGGTCGAACACCGACAGCTGGCCTTCCAGGCGAATCGCCGCACCACTGACCAGAGGCTTGCCGGCGTCAACACAGGCAGCGTTGACCGCTTCGCGGGTGGAGAAGTTGTCGCTGCAGTCGAGCACCACGTCGACCGCCGCCACGGCAGCCGCGAGGGAATCAACATCCAGCGCACTGCGATGGGCGATCAACTGTATTTCAGGATTGATCGCACTCAGGCGGCGAATCGCCGAATCGACCTTGCTCAGGCCGACGCTGTCGGTGTCATGGATGATCTGGCGTTGCAGGTTGGTCAGGTCGACCGTGTCGAAATCCGCCAAATGCAGCGCACCTACACCCGCCGCCGCCAGATACAGCGCTACCGGCGAACCAAGACCACCGAGCCCGACGATCAGCGCGCGGCTGTTTTTCAGGCGCAACTGGCCTTCGATGTCGACATGCTGCAACAGAATCTGTCGGCTATAGCGCAACAGCTCCTGATCATTCATCACGGCCGGCGCCCCAAGGTGATGCGCTCGTGGCCACCGAGGTCGATGCGGCTGTGGACGTCTTCGAAGCCTTCACTCAGCAGCAGGTCGCGCACGGCGGCCGCCTGGTCGTATCCGTGTTCCAGCAACAGCCAGCCAGCAGCGTCGAGGTGCGCGGGCGCCTGGGCGATGATCAGCCGCAGGTCGTCCAGGCCGTCATGCCCGGCCACCAGCGCGCTGGCCGGCTCAAAGCGCACATCACCGGCCACCAGATGCGGATCGGTATCGGCGATATATGGCGGGTTGCTGATGATCAGGTTGTAGGTACGGCCTTCAAGGGCGCTGAACCAATGGCTGTTCAGCACCGTGGCGTTATTCAGGTGCAGGCGCTGGCGGTTGCGTTCGGCCAGGGCCACGGCTTCCAGCACACGGTCGACGGCAGTGACTTGCCAGGCCGGGCGTTCGCTGGCCAGGGCCAGGGCAATCGCGCCGCTACCGGTGCCGAGGTCGAGGACCTTGGCCGGTGTGGCAGGCAGCAATTCGAGAGCGGCTTCCACCAGCATCTCGGTTTCCGGACGCGGGATCAGCGTGTGCGGCGCCACTTCCAGATCGAGCTTCCAGAAGCCTTGCTGGCCGAGGATGTAGGCCACAGGTTCGCCGGTGCGGCGGCGTTGCAGGTAGTCGGCAAAGGTCAGTGCATCTTCGCTGCTGACGATTTTTTCCGGCCAGGTGTGCAGGTAGCTGCGGGACTTGCCCAAGGCAGCCGCCAGCAGCAACTCCACGTCCAGGCGCGCAGTGGGCGAGTCCGGCAGGTCGGCGGCGCGTAACAGGCTGGCGATAATGGTCATTTATTCACCTATCGCCGCGAGCTGGTCGGCCTGGTATTCGGCCAACAATGGCTCGATCACCGCATCAACGCCACCGGCAAGGATTTCGTCCAGGGAGTACAGCGTCAGGTTGACGCGGTGGTCAGTGACCCGGCCCTGGGCAAAGTTGTAGGTACGGATACGCTCGGACCGGTCGCCCGAACCCACCAGCAATTTACGCTCGCTGGCAATCGCGTTGGCGGCAGCGCTGGTCTGCTGGTCATTGAGCTTGGCCGACAGCCAGGACATGGCCCGCGCACGGTTCTTGTGCTGGGAACGTTCTTCCTGGCATTCCACCACGATGCCCGAAGGCAAGTGAGTGATGCGGATCGCCGAGTCGGTCTTGTTCACGTGCTGGCCACCGGCGCCCGATGAGCGGTAGGTGTCGACCCGCAGATCTGCCGGGTTGATCTCGATGGCTTCCTGTTCGTCAGGCTCGGGCAACACGGCCACGGTGCACGCCGAAGTGTGGATGCGGCCCTGGGATTCCGTTGCCGGAACCCGCTGCACGCGGTGCACGCCCGACTCGAACTTCAGCTTGCCGTAGACATTCTCGCCTTCAACCCGGGCGATGACTTCTTTATAGCCGCCGTGTTCGCCCTCGTTCTCGGACAAAATCTCCACCCGCCAGCCGCGACGTTCGGCATACCGCGAGTACATGCGGAACAGGTCGCCGGAGAAAATCGCCGCCTCGTCACCGCCGGTGCCGGCGCGGATTTCGAGGAACACGTTGCGCCCGTCGTTAGGGTCCTTGGGCAGCAGCATGCGCTGCAGGTCGCCTTCCAGTTCGATCAGCTTGTCCTTGGCTTCTCGCACTTCTTCAACGGCCATTTCGCGCATGTCCGGGTCGCTGTCCTTGAGCAGCGCCTGGGCGCCTTCGAGGTCAGCCTGAACCTTGAGCAACTGTTTATAGGTGCCCACGATCGGCTCAACTTCCGCGTATTCCTTGGAATAGGTGCGGAACTTGGTCTGATCGGAGATGACCTCGCCGTCGCCGAGCAGGGCGGTCAGTTCTTCGAAACGGTCCTGAAGGACGTCCAGTTTATTGAGCAGTGACGCTTTCATTGCGGTTTTTTATCCGAAGAGCTTTCTGTCGCGCCCTCACCGAGGGCAAAGAGTTCCTGGGCCATGGCCAGCGCATCGAGGCGGCCTTCGGCGGTAAGCTTTTTCAACTGAACACTGGGGGCGTGCAGCAATTTGTTGGTCAGGCCGCGCGCCAGTTGCATCAGCACGTCTTCGGCGCTGCTGCCGTTGGCGAGCATACGCTGGGCCTTGATCAATTCCTCGTCCCGCAAGCGTTCGCCTTGCTGACGGTAGGCCTTGAGCACGTCCACTGCCGCCAATTCACGCAGGCGCACCATGAAGTCGTCAGCACCGGTGCTGACCATCTCCTCGGCGGCCTGGGCTGCGCCCTGGCGGCTCTTGAGGTTTTCGGCCACCACCTCGTGCAGGTCGTCGACGCTGTAGAGGTAAACGTCGTCCAACTCGCCGACTTCAGGCTCGATATCCCGAGGAACAGCGATATCCACCATGAAAATCGGCTTGTGCTTGCGCAGTTTCAGGGCGCTTTCCACCGCGCCCTTGCCAAGGATCGGCAACTGGCTGGCGGTGGAACTGATGACGATATCGCTGCGCACCAGTTCGGCCGGGATATCCGAGAGCAACACCGCATGGGCACCGAACTGCTCGGCCAGAATGCTGGCGCGCTCCAGGGTACGGTTGGCGACAACGATGCGCTTCACCCCCAGCTCATGCAGATGACGGGCGACCAGGGTGATGGTCTCGCCGGCGCCGATCAGCAGGGCCTGGCTGCGTTGCAAGTCACTGAAAATCTGCTTGGCCAGGCTGACGGCGGCAAACGCCACGGACACCGGGTTTTCACCGATGGCGGTATCGGTGCGCACTTGCTTGGCGGAATTGAAGGTGGCCTGGAACAAACGCCCCAGCAACGGGCCGATGGTGCCGGCCTCGCGGGCCACGGCGTAGGCCGATTTCATCTGGCCGAGGATCTGCGGTTCACCCAGCACCAGCGAATCGAGCCCGGAGGCGACGCGCATCATGTGACGAACTGCCGCATCCTCTTCGTGCACATATGAGCTTTGGCGCAGTTCATCAAGGCTCAAATGGTGGTAATCGGCCAGCCAGCGCAGCACCACATCCGCTGAAAGATGCTCCTGCTCTATATAGAGCTCGCTGCGATTGCAGGTCGAAAGGATCGCAGCTTCGCGACTGTCGGTGAGCCGGCAGAGCTGCTGCAAGGCCTCAACCAACTGCTCGGGAGTAAAAGCCACGCGCTCGCGGACGTCTACAGAAGCAGTCTTGTGGTTAATACCGAGTGCAAGGAAGGCCATTCAATATCGCTGATGATGTCGGGAAGCCGACAATTGTCCTACTTCGAATGATTCAGAACAACCACCGTAGGCTATTGTCCTAATGCCTTGTGTCTATAAAGGCATCCACTGAGACTCGGTTATGTTTGGCCGAAGGCTTGTGTCATGATGATCCGACCGCAGGTTAGTCGTCCTCTTCCTATATGAATAGATCTTCCGCGTTGCTCCTTGCTTTTGTCTTTCTCAGCGGCTGCCAGGCCATGGCACCCGTGTCGCCGGACGGTACGCCGCCGGTAGAAGACAGCACCCCCGCCCCTGAAAAGCCCAAGGTTTATTCCTCGTTCAGTGAAGAAACGGTCTTCAGTCTGCTGAGCGCGGAGCTGGCCGGCCAGCGCAATCGTTTCGACATTGCCCTGGATAACTACGTGACCCAGGCCATCAATACTCAGGATCCGGGGATTTCCGAGCGCGCGTTTCGTATCGCCGAGTACCTGGGCGCCGATCAGGCCGCCCTGGACACCTCGCTGATCTGGGCGAAAAACGCTCCTGACGATCTCGAGGCGCAACGGGCAGCCGCCATTCAACTGGCCCGCGCCGGGCGCTATGACGACTCCATGGTCTATATGGAGAAAGTCCTGCAGGGCAAGGGCGACACACATTTCGACTTCCTCGCGCTGTCGGCCGCCGACACCGATCAGGACACCCGCAACGGCCTGATGAAGAGTTTCGACCGTCTGCTGCAAAAACACCCGAACAACAGTCAGCTGATTTTCGGCAAGGCGCTGTTGCTGCAACAGGATGATGAGTCCGAGGCCGCGCTGAAGTTGCTGGAGCAACACCCGCCGGAAGACGGCGAGATAGCACCGATCCTGCTGCGCGCCCGCCTGCTGCAAAACCTTAACCGCGGCAAGGAAGCGATTCCGCTGCTGGAAAAAAGCATCAAGAAGTACCCGGGCGACAAACGCCTGCTGCTGACCTATGCGCGCATGCTGGTTGAACAGGACCGCATGGAAGATGCCAAGGTTCAGTTCGCCAACCTCGTCCAGCAATACCCGGACGATGACGAATTGCGTTACTCCCTGGCGCTGGTGTGCCTGGAAGCCAAGGCATGGGATGAGGCCAAGGGCTACCTGGAAGACTTGATCGCCCGCGAAAGCCACGTTGATTCGGCGCACCTGAACCTGGGTCGCATCGCTGAAGAACGCAACGACCCGCAAGCCGCGCTGCTTGAATACGCCCAAGTTGGTCCTGGCAATGATTACCTGCCGGCCCAACTGCGCCAGGCCGATATCCTGATGAGCAACGGCCGCACCGACGAGGCCGAAAAACGCCTGGCTGCCGCACGGGATGCCGAGCCGGACTACGCGATCCAGCTGTACCTGATCCAGGCCGAGACCTTGTCGGCCAACAAGCAAGGCGATCGCGCCTGGAAAATCCTCCAGCAAGCCTTGCTGCAATACCCGGACGACCTGAACCTGCTGTACACCCGCGCCATGCAGGCGGAAAAACGCAATGACCTGGCGCAGATGGAAAAAGACCTGCGCCTGATCATCAAGCGCGATCCGGACAACGCCATGGCACTGAACGCCCTGGGTTACACCTTGTCCGACCGTACAACGCGTTACGCCGAAGCCAAGGAGCTGATTGAAAAGGCTCACCAGCTGAACCCGGAAGACCCGGCCGTACTCGACAGCCTCGGCTGGGTGAATTACCGCCTGGGTAACCTGGACGAAGCCGAACGCTTGCTGCGCCAGGCGCTGGAGCGCTTCCCCGACCAGGAAGTGGCCGCACACCTGGGCGAAGTGCTCTGGGCCAACGGCAAGCAGCGTGAAGCGCGACAAATCTGGGAGAAGTTCCTCAAGGAACAACCCGAAAGCCCAATCCTGCGCAGTACCATCAAGCGCCTGACCGGATCCGAGACCCTTTAATTTTATGTTTTTGCGCCACGTCATCGTATTCAGCTTTATCGCCCTGCTCGCCGGCTGTTCCGGCCTCGGCACCCGTGAATCTGTCGAAGGCCCGGGCAACCCGGCGCAATGGCAGCAGCACAAGGATCAACTGAGCAGCCTTGACGGCTGGCAGATCGAGGGCAAGGTCGGCATTCGCGCCCCGAAAGATTCGGGCAGCGGCACCTTGTTCTGGCTGCAACGCCAGGACTATTACGACATTCGCCTGTCCGGCCCGCTGGGTCGCGGCGCGGCACGCCTGACCGGCCGACCGGGGCAAGTCAGCCTGGAAGTGGCCAATCAGGGCCGCTTTGAGGCGCCGACGCCGGAAGCCCTGCTGGAAGAACAGATGGGCTGGAAACTCCCCGTATCGCACCTGGTGTGGTGGGTACGCGGTCTTCCGGCGCCAGACAGCAAGAGCCGCCTGAGCCTCAATGGCGACAGCCGCCTGGCTTCGCTGGAACAGGATGGCTGGCAGGTCGAGTACCTGAGCTATGTGCAACAGAACGGTTACTGGCTGCCCGAGCGCATCAAGCTGCATGGCACCGACCTTGACGTCACGCTGGTGATCAAGGACTGGCAACCTCGCAAACTGGGGCAGTGACATGACCGCGCAACGTCTGACCCTGCCCTCTCCGGCCAAACTGAATTTGATGCTGCACATTCTCGGTCGCCGTGAAGACGGCTATCACGAGCTGCAGACTATTTTTCAATTTCTCGATTACGGCGATGAGCTGACTTTCGCCGTTCGCGATGACGGCGTGATTCAACTGCACACCGAATTCGAAGGCGTGCCTCACGACAGCAACCTGATTGTGAAGGCCGCGAAAAAACTTCAGGAACAATCCGGTTGCCCGTTGGGCATCGACATCTGGATCGAAAAAATCCTGCCCATGGGCGGCGGCATCGGTGGCGGCAGCTCGAATGCCGCGACAACTTTGCTCGGCCTGAATCACTTGTGGCAGCTGGGTTGGGACCACGATCGCCTGGCGGCGCTGGGCCTGACACTGGGCGCGGACGTCCCGGTTTTCGTGCGTGGGCACGCTGCTTTTGCCGAAGGCGTGGGGGAGAAACTCACCCCTGTAGACCCCGAAGAGCCGTGGTATGTCGTGCTTGTTCCGCAAGTATCTGTAAGTACAGCAGAAATTTTTTCAGATCCACTGTTGACACGTAACTCTCCTCCCATTAAAGTGCGCCCCGTTCCCAAGGGAAACAGTCGAAATGACTGCTTACCGGTTGTAGCAAGGCGTTATCCAGATGTACGTAACGCTTTGAATTTGTTAGGTAAATTTACCGAAGCAAAATTAACCGGAACTGGAAGTTGTGTGTTTGGGGGCTTCCCAAGCAAAGCTGAAGCTGATAAAGTCTCGGCCCTTCTTACAGAGACCCTTACGGGGTTTGTAGCAAAGGGAAGCAACGTTTCGATGTTGCATCGCAAGCTGCAAAGTCTGCTCTAAAGGAACCGAGTACTGGGTACTCGTTGCAACAGATACAGGGGCGTCGCCAAGCGGTAAGGCAGCAGGTTTTGATCCTGCCATGCGTTGGTTCGAATCCAGCCGCCCCTGCCATTTTCTATACTCATCCAGGTTACCCTCAGCCTCTAGGTACTGCGCGTGTCCAAGATGATGGTCTTTACGGGGAATGCTAACCCCGATCTGGCTCGGCGTGTTGTACGTCAGCTGCATATCCCTCTCGGTGACATCTCTGTCGGTAAATTCTCCGACGGCGAAATTACAGCCGAGATCAATGAAAACGTTCGCGGTAAAGACGTCTTCATTATTCAGCCGACTTGCGCTCCGACCAACGATAACCTGATGGAACTCGTCGTGATGGCTGATGCCTTCCGCCGCTCCTCAGCGACTCGAATCACAGCTGTAATCCCTTACTTTGGTTATGCCCGTCAGGATCGCCGTCCGCGTTCCGCACGTGTGGCTATCAGCGCGAAAGTCGTTGCTGACATGCTGACCGTGGTAGGCATCGACCGTGTTCTCACGGTTGACCTGCACGCTGACCAAATCCAGGGGTTCTTCGATATTCCGGTAGATAACATCTACGGCTCCCCCGTCCTGGTGGATGACATCGAAGACCAGCGCTTTGAAAACCTGATGATCGTGTCCCCGGACATTGGTGGCGTCGTGCGTGCACGGGCTGTTGCCAAATCCCTGGGCGTGGATCTCGGGATCATCGACAAACGCCGTGAGAAAGCCAATCACTCTGAAGTGATGCATATCATCGGTGATGTCGAAGGGCGTACCTGTATTCTGGTTGATGACATGGTCGACACCGCCGGCACCCTGTGCCACGCGGCGAAAGCCTTGAAAGAGCACGGTGCAGCAAAAGTCTTCGCCTACTGCACACACCCTGTGCTGTCGGGCCGAGCGATCGAGAACATCGAGAACTCAATGCTGGACGAACTGGTGGTGACTAACACCATCCCGTTGTCCGCTGCCGCTCAAGCCTGTTCGCGTATCCGTCAACTGGATATCGCACCGGTAGTTGCCGAAGCGGTTCGCCGCATCAGCAACGAAGAATCGATCAGCGCGATGTTCCGTTAAGGGTCAAACCTTAGCTGCATCAACCTGACGAAAAGCGCCCCGCCCCAGCATTCTGTTGGGGCGGGGCTTTTTTGCCCATATCGCCTTTAGCGCTGGTCGCAAACGCTAGGGCGAATGTGGTTATTTTGGAGATACAACATGAACGAATTTACTTTGAATGCTGAACTGCGTTCCGACCTGGGGAAAGGTGCGAGCCGCCGCCTGCGTCGTCTCGCAAGCCTGGTTCCAGCTGTAGTTTACGGTGGCGAAAAAGCCCCTGAATCCATCAGCATGCTGGCTAAAGAAATCGCCAAACTGCTCGAAAACGACGCGGCCTACAGCCACATCATCGAGCTGAACGTTGGTGGCAAGAAGCAGAACGTCATCATCAAGGCACTGCAACGTCACCCAGCCAAGGGCCACGTACTGCACGCTGACTTCATTCGCGTTGTAGCCGGTCAAAAACTGACCGCTATCGTGCCTGTGCACTTTGTTGGTGAAGAAGCTCCGGTCAAGAAAGGCGGCGAAATCTCGCACGTTGTAGCCGAGATCGAAGTGACCTGCCTGCCGAAAGACCTGCCTGAGTTCATCGAAGTCGACCTGTCGGCTGCTGAAATCGGCGACATCATCCACCTGTCCGACCTCAAGGCCCCTAAAGGCGTTGAGTTTGTTGCACTGGCTCACGGTGATGACAAAGCTGTTGCAAACGTACACGCTCCACGCGTTGCACCAGAAGCTGAAGAAGGCGCTGCAGAGTAATTCACTCTGTAATGCCGGAGCTTGAGGAAACATCGCGGACCGGAACGTAGCGAGAAAGCGGGCGAGAATGCGAAGTTGGCCTCTAACGGTTAATGAGTTTTTGTCGTTCACTTTCGCCGCACCCACGGCGATGTTATCCACAACTCCAAAAGAAGGGCCCCTGTCGTGACTGCCATTAAACTGATCGTTGGCCTGGGAAATCCAGGCGCCGAATACGAACAGACCCGGCATAACGCGGGGGCCCTTTTTGTTGAGCGCATCGCCCACGCACAAGGTGTAAACCTTACGGCCGATCGCAAATATTTCGGCCTGACCGGACGCTTTTCGCATCAGGGTCAGGATGTTCGTCTGTTGATTCCCACCACCTACATGAACCGCAGCGGCCAGGCTGTCGCGGCGCTTGCGGGCTTCTTCCGGATCAAACCCGAAGAAATCCTGGTGGCCCATGACGAACTTGACCTGCCACCCGGCGTTGCCAAGCTCAAGCAAGGCGGCGGCCATGGCGGGCATAATGGCCTGCGGGACATCATCGCGCAGTTGGGCAATCAGAATACGTTTTACCGCTTGCGGCTTGGCATCGGCCACCCGGGCGTTGCCAGTATGGTTTCAAATTTCGTCCTGGGTCGTGCGCCACGCGCCGAACAGGAAAAACTCGATGCCAGCATCGATTTTGCCCTCGGCGTGCTGCCGGATATCTTCGCCGGTGAATGGAACCGTGCGATGAAAAACCTGCACAGCCAGAAGGCCTGACTCTTTACCCGAGGGGAAACACCATGGGATTCAATTGCGGCATCGTCGGCCTACCTAACGTCGGCAAGTCCACCCTGTTCAACGCCCTGACCAAATCCGGGATTGCGGCGGAGAACTTCCCCTTCTGCACCATCGAGCCGAACACCGGTATCGTGCCGATGCCCGATACACGCCTGGACGCCCTGGCGGCCATCGTGAATCCAAAGCGCATCCTGCCGACCACTATGGAGTTCGTCGACATCGCAGGCCTGGTAGCCGGCGCGTCGAAAGGTGAAGGCCTGGGCAACAAGTTCCTCGCCAACATCCGTGAGACCGATGCCATTGCGCACGTGGTCCGCTGCTTCGAAGACGAGAACGTAATTCACGTCTCCAACAGCGTCGACCCGAAACGCGACATCGAGATCATCGACCTGGAACTGATCTTCGCCGACCTCGACAGCTGCGAGAAGCAACTGCAAAAGGTCACCCGTAACGCCAAGGGCGGCGACAAGGACGCAGTGGTCCAGAAAGCCTTGCTGGAGCAGTTGATTGCCCACTTCACCCTGGGCAAGCCGGCACGCAGCCTGATGAAGAGCATGAGCGCCGACGAAAAGGCCGTGATCAAGGGCTTCCACCTGCTGACCACCAAGCCTGTGATGTACATCGCCAACGTGGCTGAAGACGGTTTCGAGAACAATCCGCTGCTCGACGTGGTCATGGCCATTGCCGAAGAAGAAGGCGCGATGGTCGTACCGGTCTGCAACAAGATCGAAGCGGAAATCGCCGAGCTGGAAGACGGCGAAGAGAAGGACATGTTCCTCGAGGCCCTGGGCCTGGAAGAGCCTGGCCTGAATCGCGTGATCCGCGCAGGCTACGAAATGCTGCACCTGCAGACCTACTTCACCGCCGGTGTTGAAGAAGTCCGCGCTTGGACCGTCAAGGTCGGTGCCACTGCCCCGCAAGCCGCTGGCGTGATCCACACCGACTTCGAAAAAGGCTTCATCCGCGCCGAAGTCATCGCCTACAACGACTTCATCCAGTTCAAGGGTGAAGCCGGAGCCAAGGAAGCCGGTAAATGGCGCCTGGAAGGCAAGGAATACATCGTCAAGGATGGCGACGTGATGCACTTCCGCTTCAACGTGTAAGCGTCAACTGCGGCCCATGCCGCAAACAAAAAAGCCGATGCAGTGCATCGGCTTTTTTGTGGGCGAACAGTTTTGCATTGAACAACCCGGCAGTAAGACACATTCGTTAACTTTATATATTAAAAAACAAAAACACTTACAAAACCAATACCCCATCACTTGGCGACAAAAACCCTTCAGACTCCAAAACTCTCCAGCCACTTTAGGATTTATCCTTCGCAGAATGAGAAATCAAACTAAAAAAACGAGTTGCCTTCTTTTTACTCCGCCTACTCTTAATCTTTTCTACACACTTAGGGCCGCCTTTTGACCTCTTGCCCAAGATGACAAAGCAGATGTTTTCCGATTTACTTCCCGGCATTCGAAAGGACTAACAAAGTCTAACAACAGTGATGCGACCCAATATTGGAGCAACAACAATATGCCGGCCTCCTATCACAATGAGGATGTGACAGACTCCCCCCTTACCGAATGCCCCGCCATTGAAGCCACTATCCATAATACCGCCACACTTAATATCGATATGCTACTGCTGGGCGAAACCGGGACAGGTAAAGATACCTTGGCACAACGCATACATCTGCTGTCCCGCCGAAAGGGCAACTTTGTTGCCGTCAACTGCGCCGCGATACCGGAAAGCCTGGCTGAAAGCCAACTGTTTGGGGTCAACAGCGGCGCCTATACCGGTGCGATGCAATCCCGGGCAGGGTTTGTCGAAGCCGCCCACTTGGGCACGTTGTACCTCGATGAAATTGACAGCATGCCTCTCAACCTGCAGGCCAAGCTGCTGCGAGTGCTGGAGTGCCGGGGCGTTGAACGCCTGGGCTCCACGCGGTTCATTCCGGTGGATATGCGGGTCATCGCCTCCGCACAGCAATCACTGCATGAGATGGTCGAACAGGGAGCGTTCAGGCGCGACCTGTACTTTCGCCTGAATGTGGTCGATATCCAGCTGCCGCCCCTGCGGGAACGGCGTGAGCGGATTGTGCCGTTATTCCTGAACATGGTCCGCGAAGAGTCAGAGTTCTTTAAGTGCCCCGCACCCTCTCCCCACAGTGCGCTGCTGCAACGGTTGCTGTGCCATCCCTGGCCGGGCAACGTTCGTGAACTGCGTTCGGCGGCGAAGCGTTTTGTGTTGGGTCTGCCACCGCTTTCAGAGTCGGTGGCGGGCCATCAAAAGACAGAAACCTGCCTCAAGGAACGGCTGCAGCAAATCGAGAAAACGCTGATTGAAGAGTCGCTTCGCCGTCACGGCCAATGTGTTGATGGCGTGGCCGTTGAACTGGGGGTTGCAAAACGCACGCTCTATTACCGCATGAAGCAACTGGCTATATCACTGGACTAGTGCCCGGTGCAGCGAGAAATATTCAGATACAGCGGCCCTTATGAAATGTGGAACGCCACCGTCGCTACAACCACACAAGCTACGGGCCTTGCTAGAGCTAACGTGAACGCCCAACAAAGGTGCGTACACACCAAGTACGGCCACGAGTACTTTCCTTTTCATTCGAAATAATGGAGTAACCATATGTCCCGTATCAGTGATACCGCCCCGGCAAATACCTATCCGTCTCAGGGCTTCGGCGGCGGTGAAAACGACGACCTCAAGCAGTTAAGAAAAGCAGAAGCCCGGGAGTCGCTCAAAGACGGTATCGAGGCTTTTAAAATTACCGAAAAGAAAAAAAATATTGAAGCAATTCGCTAACCAACAGACCGCCCTGCCTTTAGGCAGGTGCGGTTTTTTTATTCCGGCCCAAGGAGCTTTGTATGCAGACAGAAAATGATGTTTCGTTAGAAAACACCAGAGTTACTACAACTTCCTGGATTCAGCCAGCCTCCTCCCCCTCACAAAAAACCGAAGATGCACATTTTTTCGAAGCAAAGGTGGAGCACTCGACGCTTCCCGTTAATACCGTCGCGCCAAGGAACATCTCGAATATCCTGACAGAGGCGTCAGCCTTGTTGGTCAAGTCGACAAACCGTATGAGCAAAACCCTGACAGCCTTCAACACCACCCACAACGAAAAAGAAAAACTTAAATATTCCACCGAGCTCTCCAACACGGTGTTGTTAAACCACGCAGCCACGAAAAGTATCGGGAAAGCCATACAACTTGTCGAAAAAGTCGGAAATTTACAGTAGGTAAAAATGATCCGTCCACTGGCCACCGGGTTCATCTTATGTCTGACGCTCATGCTCAGCGGCTGCGGTGAACGCGTCGAACTCCATCGCCAACTCTCTGAGCAGGAAGCCAATGAAGTCATCGCGGAACTGGCAGACAAGCACATACGCGCGCAAAAGATCCCCGCCAAAGATGGTGTTGTCGTACGGGTCAACGCCACTGACATCAGCCGTGCCGTACGTACGCTGGAGGCTGTCGGGTTACCCAGGGTTGCCCGTACCACCCTGGGAGATACCTTCCGTAAGGAAGGCGTTATCTCCACTCCGCTTGAAGAGCGCGCCCGCTATATCTATGCCTTGTCCCAAGAGCTGGAAGCCACCTTGTCAAACATTGACGGGGTGATTGTGGCCCGAGTGCACGTTGTGCTGCCTGAACGCATAGCGCCTGGCGAACCTGTACAACCGGCATCTGCTTCGGTATTCATCAAGCATGACCCACGGCTGGACCCCGACAATATCCGCGCACGCGTTCGCAGGATGGTCGCCAGTAGCATTCCCGGCATGACCACAGCTGTGGATAACTCACAAAAGCTGACGGTGATTTTCGTACCTGCCGCAGCCTATCAGGAGCAGCAACGCCTGAGCTACTTCGGGCCCTTCCTCATTCCAGAAAATGATCTGGCGTTTTGGCGGAACAGTATCGCGTTGTCACTGGCAGGTCTGGTTCTGGCGATCATAGCAGCGGTGTTGTGGCGTAAGCGGCTTCAGCAAACGGCACTTGCCCGAGCTCGGCCACCCAATGACTGAACAACTGAACTGGGTTCAGTGGTGGGCCTTCCCATGGAGGTCTGCACATGCGGACTGGAACGTCGCCGACAAGTATCGCGCTCTGGACGCACTCTGTCGCAGCAATCACGCCTTGGCGAGCACAACATTGGGTATCCCGCCCTGCCTGCCCGCCACACCCCACGTCACGGTGCTTCGACTGGCCCTCGCATCAAAAGCGCAGCTCGAACTGATGCTGGCGCTGCTGAGTGATACCTGCCATCGCCCGATTGACGGGGTGTTGAGCGAAAACCAGCACCTGTGGTGCCTGAGCCTATCGAAGGCACTGAATCCAAACACGGTACTGTCCCACGACGACGACCCACTGCAGCTACTGCGTGCGTGGGTCGAACCCACTGTCTGGCAGCGACTTCGCCTGCGCTTTGCGCGTCATCGTGTACTGGCACTGGAGCAAAAAAACGCCGACTTTTACGACGTCCACAACCGGCTCGATATCCTCTGGCAAGCAGTCGTCTGGCGTGTCACGACGACGACAAACGACGAACGCCTCCCCTGACGGAACTGCCCCCATCATGTTACGCCGACACAAAATTGCCCTGCACGATGGAACGCCTGGCCCGACACGCCTGTTGATCACGCGAGAAGAAATTCAGGAGAGTGCCCAGGCCAATCAACTGTTGGAGCGCGCAAAAGTCCAGGCTGAGCACCTGCTGCTACTGGCAGCAGAGCAACGCGAAGAACTGCATCAAAAGGCCAGCGTGGAGTTCTGGCAGCGCGCCAACTCCCAGCTCAAACAATGGGAGAGCCAGCATCAAATGCTGAGCGACAACCTCGAACAATATGCGACGTCCATCGCCAACCAGGCCCTGCTCTGCCTGCTGGATGATGTCGCACCAGCGCAACGCGTCAGCGCCTTGATCAAACAATTGATGGCCGCACAAATGCCGGCGGTCAAGGCGACTCTCCTCTGCCATCCACTTGAGCGTGAGACCGTGGAGCGCTGCCTGGCCAGGCATGGGGCCACTCCCTGGATAGTTCGTACTGAGGAGTTGATCAAACCCCAGACGCTCGTACTGGAAACGGATGAAGGGGACTTTCGTATCGACTGGCTCTCAATGCGCGACATTTTGCTCGCACCCAAGGCCGGCAAGCACAGTGAATGACACTGCCGTCGACAGCCCCTCTGTGTGTTACAAAAAACTCAATGTGGATGGAACTGACAGTCGGAGGCAAACCACACAGCTCAAACACATCTGGAGTGAAATCTATGAATTTTTACGGGAACTTGAGAAGCCAACTTTTAAGACAACTCAACACCGATACCAATCGTGTTGCCGCCATCGCCAATGAGCCGGAAATCGACAACGTGGACATGGCCTATTTCGGCGATCTCATTAAACAAGAACGCCTCTCTTCGTTCGCGTTTCACGAACAGGTCCGCGTCCAACACTCACTGTTCAAGACTGTGCTCGACGGCGTGCAGTAAGTTGCAGTCGCTGATTACTCGCTGGGTGAACGGTACAGAAGGCCAGCTCAGACTGTTCGAAGACGATGACGAGATTATTTTTCAGCGTATATCGAACACCGTGCAACTGAGTGTCCAGCTGACTCAAAGTCGCCCGGACACCTTACGCCTGCAAACCTTGATGCGCCTGGGAGGCGCCAGCCTGAATCACTTTCACGGCGCACTTGCCCTGGAGCCGGCCAGTGGCGTGCTCTGGCTCGTCCAGTGCCTGCGGGAGGGGGCCGACGAGAAGCGCCTGTTGGGGTGTCTCGAAGCTCTGCTCAACCAGCGTGACACCTGGCGCGCCATCGTCGCACGCCTCGCAGCCCCAACCCGGAAACCCATGCCCACGTCCCTACGCTCGCTGCCGTACTAATTCAGAGAACGATCATGTCTAACAAGAATTACAAGCTCCCTCGCTTGCGCGCCGACTCGCCTGCAGATCGCACAAAACGAGCCCATTGGCGTGGCCTGATCTTGCTGCCCTGGTTGCTGACCCCGTTGGAAAGCACCTTGGCCGCCGTCCCCAGTGAATGGAAAAACACCGCCTACGCGTATGAAGCCGAACACAAGCCACTGCGGGAAGTACTGGAAGATTTCGCCCAGTCGTTTGGCACACAACTGCAAATCGACGGCCTGCTGGAAGGCAACGTCAACGGCAAGATACGCGCCAATACCCCGCAATCGCTGCTCGACAGGCTGGGCGTGGAGCATCGCTTCCAGTGGTACCTGTACAACAACACCCTGTACATCAGCACCCTGGACCAACAGGAATCAGCGCGCCTGGAAGTCTCTTCCGAGACCCTCGCCGACCTCAAGCAGGCCCTGACCGATATTGGCCTGCTGGACAGCCGGTTTGGCTGGGGTGAGTTGTCCGACGATGGCGTGGTACTGGTTTCGGGCCCCAAGCGCTACATTGAGCAGATCAAGCAATTCAGCAGCCAGCGCAAATCTCCCGACGAAAAGCAGAGCATCCTCACCTACCCGCTGAAGTTCGCCAACGCAGCGGACCGCCCGATTGATTATCGCGGTGAAAAGCTGACCATTCCCGGCGTCGCCAGCATGCTGCGCGGTTTGTTGGAACCTCGCCCCGCCTCCACCCTCTCGACTCTTAGCCAGCGCCCAGCCTCAGCCTCACAACCCTCGCCCATCACGCCGAGCTTTCCACGGCTGGGCAACCCGATGCTGGGGCAGATGCTCGGCCCGGCAATCAACCCGGGGCAGTTGGACAGCGGCCTGTCGCTCACCCCACGGGCGCCGGTGTCCGCCAGCAGAATCCGGGTCGAGGCCGACGTGCGCAACAACGCCGTGCTGATCTATGACCTGCCGGAACGCCAGGCGATGTACCGCGAGCTGATCGCTCAACTCGACGTCGCCCGCAAGCTGGTGGAAATCGACGCAATCATCCTCGATATCGAACGCACCCAATTGCGCGAATTCGGGGTCAACTGGGGCTTTCAAAACAGCCGCTTTCGTGGCGGCGTAAGCATGGCCCCCGGGACCTCCTCGCAGCTGTCGATCGCACACCGTGACCGTTTCTATGCCGACATACGCGCGTTGGAACAACGTGGCCTGGCGACGATGGTGTCCAACCCGTCAGTGCTCACCCTGGAAAACCAGCCGGCGGTGATTGACTTCAACCGCACCCAATACCTGACGGCCGGCACAGAAGTCGCCAACATCCTGCCCATCACGGTAGGCACCAGTTTCCAGGTCGTGCCCCGGGTGATCACCTCCCGCGGGCAGCACCAGATCCATCTGGTGGTGGATATCGAGGACGGTAACTTCGATGAGTCCAACCCCGAGCGCATCGGCCCTGATGTGCGCCGGGGCAAGGTCAGCACCCAGGCGGTGATGGCGGAAAAACGCTCGCTGGTGGTGGGTGGGTTCCATGTCACCGAACGCACCGACAAGCAGAACAAGGTACCGCTGCTGGGCGACATACCGTTGCTGGGCAAGGCACTGTTTTCCTCCACCGAACGCCAGAACAACCGGCGCGAGCGTCTGTTTATCCTGACCCCGCGAGTCATCGGCGATCAGGCCGACCCTTCACGTTACTTGCCCCAGGAAGACCAGGCCGAACTGCAGGCGGCGCTCAAGCCTCTGGCAAGGCGCTATGCGGAGCATCAACCGGTGATCAAGCGCAGCGACATCACCAGCACCCTGGCTCACCTCGTCAGCGGCCAAGTGCCCAAGGCCTTCAAGGCGGCGCCGATGCCACTTGGCCTGGATACCTTGTGCGCCACCCGGGACCTGTTGGCCCTCAATACCGAGCGCACCCAGTGGTATACCGGCCCGCAGTTCAACGTGGCCGTGGTGGTGCTGCGCAACCAGTTCAATCGCCACGTGCGCATCGATGAAAAGGAATGCAGCAACTCCCAGACCCTGGCGGTGAGCGTCTGGCCACGTGCCTGGCTCAAGCCGGGTGAAGAGGCTGAAGTGTTTATCGCCATGCGCCCTGTCATCAAAGATGAGCACATCGGCGTGCCCCGCCCTTCCCTGCTCACGCCAGCCCGGAGCACCCCATAATGAAACGACCACTGTCCTGCGTCACCTTGATTGGCCTCACGCTGCTCATCGTCGGTTGCACGCCAACGTGCAAGGGCGACTCCTGCTCACGTCCGCAATCCAGCGCCAATAAAATGGTGGTCTGGTGGCCGCCACAGATGCGCGTAGAACCCGGCCCTGCCGGCGAACGCTCGGATTATCAGACCATATCCCTGGAGCGGTGAACCCCATGGGATTACCCGACGATGATCAACATCGCCAGGTTTTCCTGGACCAGTTGGTGAGCGGCAATGACGCTCACCTGCCCCCTCTCTCCAGGCATTACCCTGCTCCCGATAAAGGCCGGTACCCAGCGGGGCCTGGCCTTGCAGATTGCACCCGAGGCCTTACAGGCCGGGCAGTTGCAGCACGTGCTTGAGCGGCGCTTTGAACATGCGCTGGCGTTCGACGGGTGCTTTGTCTACCTGGATGCCAAGGGCGCGCTGGTGATCTGGCACGCCTTACCGGTGGACGGTGCGGCGCTCAATGACACCGTCAGCCGGATACTGTCCCTGGCCAAGCTTGAAGCGCTGGATGTACGCCGCCCGCGTTAACGCTGTTCGAGTTCCGGCCAATGCAAGGTGTCGCGCTTGGCCTCATCGTCCAGCTCACGCAGCGTCCGGTAGATGAAGGCCACCGCCTGCAACGTCTCCCGGGGAATGGGGGCCCCCAGTTTCTTCTCATAGAGCGTACGCGCCAGCCACACGCACTGGATCACCGGCACATCGGCAGCCTTGGCCCGATCGATCAGTTTACGGGCCCCGGCGTCCGTGCCCTTGTCCACCAACATCGGCAGCGGGGTTTTCCCAGGGCGGTAGTAAAGCGCAACGGCAAAGTGCGTCGGGTTGACCACCAGCATGTCGGACTCTTCCAGCTTGGGCAGCTTGACCTTCGGCTCTTCCTGGGCCAGTTGATAGGCCAACTGACGCCGCTGGCCCTTGACGTGGGGGTCGCCTTCCATGTCCTTGTATTCCTTCATCACCTCCACCTGGGTCATGCGCATGCGCTTGGCGAAGAAATGTTTCTGCAACGCCATATCGATCAACGCCAGCACCAGCAGCAACCCCAGACAGGCGTGCAGCAAGTGACGGAACAAGGTGATCAGTGCCAGGATATAGCTCTGCAAATCGCTGGTGGCGAGGTTGATCAACGCCGACAACGACGGCCCGATCACCACGTACAGCACCAGGGTCAGCAACAGCGCCTTACCCAGTCCCATCAACAGGTTCATTACCGACTGGGCGGAGAACATCTGCTTGATCTGGCTGAGCGGGTTCAGGCGACTGAAGTTCGGCGTCAAACTTTCCGGCGCGAACAGGAAGCCGAACTGCAACCAGCTGCTGATCAGCTTCACGGCAATCGCCACCCCGGCCATCAACAGGGCAAACGAAAAAAACATCAGCAGGCCTTCCAGCAACACCTCTTCCAGGGCCCGCACAAAAGGCCGGCCGATGCCCGACATCGCCAGCATCATCAATTGCTGGAAGCGCTGCATGCTGGTTTCAGCGGTGAACAGGGCGATTTCACTCAAGGCGGTCAGCACCAATAACTTGCCGACATCCTGGCTTTGCGCGACCTGGCCTTTCTTGCGCTGATCCTTGAGTTTCTTTGGGGTGGCGGCGTGTTTTTTCTCCCCCGAGTCACTCATGGTGCAACCCCCTGAAACATCAGGCCGATGGAATGTTTGAGGTCTGCCAACTGCGCCATGCGGGTGACGATCAAATCCTGCAGCAATGGAAAATACAGCAGCAAAATCCCAAGCCCGGCGAGGCACTTGACCGGCGTTGCCAAGGTGGAAACCTGCAGCTGCGGGCTGTACAGGCCCAGCACCGCGAAGCCGAATTCGAGAAACAGCAGCACCGCAATAAACGGCGCGGCGTACAGCATCATGTGGGTAAAGGTATCGCCCAGCACGCCGAGGAAAACGCTGAAGCCATTGATGGCCGGCAGCGGCAGCCAGGCGGTGGCCGGCCAGATCAGGTAGCTGTCCCAGATCACCTGGGTCAACACACTCAGCCCCAGCACCACGATCAGCAGATAAATCACCAACTGTTTGAACAGGTGCCCGATGGGTGTGGCATCCGGCCCCAGCGACGGGTTGAGTTGGCCACCCGCCAAGGCTCCGCGCTGGTTATCCAGCAGCGCGCCCACCGACTCGAACATCCAGAACGGCATGGCCAGCAAGATCCCCAGCAAAAAACCCAGGGTCGCTTCCTTGAGTATCAGCCCGATGATCATCAGCGCGGAGTAATCCTGGCCGCTCATGACGGCATGAATACCGGGCGCCGGAATCAACGCCATCACCATCACGATCACGTGCCGGGGCATGCCGCGGATATGTTGAAAACTGAACGCTGGCACCAGGAGTGCACAGGGATAAATGCGCGCCATGGCAACCAGCAGGCTGGGCAAATACTCAAGATAAAGCAGCACGCGCAGTCCCTCAGTTCAATGCCGAACGGGCGATCATGTCGAACATCAGGTTGATCAGCTGGATCAACTCCAAACCGATCCAGCGGCCAGTCAAGACCAGGGTGATGCCCACCGCCACCAGCTTGATGCCGAAGGGCAGCGTCTGGTCCTGGATCTGCATCAGGGCCTGCACCAGGGAGGTCAGCACACCGACGATCACCGCCACGATCAACGGCGGCGCCGACAGCACCACCACCAGCAGCATGCCCTGCTTGAACAGCACGATCGGTTCCATAGGTCACTCAGAGGTAAGAAAGGAACAGGCTATCGAGCAATCGCGACCACCCGGAAACCATGACGAACAACAGCAGCTTGAGCGGCAGGGAAATGGTCATGGGCGAGACCATCTGCATCCCCAGGGCCAACAGCAGGTTGGAGACAATCAGGTCGATGACGATGAATGGAATGTAGATCAGAAAACCGATCTCGAACCCCGCCTGCAACTGCGACAACACAAACGCCGGGATCAGCAGGATGAGGTCTTCGCGCTGGGTGCTTTGCGCCATTTCAGGTGGCCACATGCGCGCGCTGTTTTCCAGCAGGTGGGTCAACACATCCGGGTCGGTGTTGCGCAGCATGAATGCGCGCAACGGCTGTATGGCCTCACGCCCTGTCTCCAGCAGCGTCTGGACATTGCTCATGTCCACAGGCGCCGCCTTGACGTTCTGGGCGATTTCATAGCCCACGGGCGCCATGATAAATATCGTCGCGGCCAAGGCTATTCCGTTGATGGCCATGCTCGGCGGCACCTGCTGCACGCCGATGGCGTTGCGGGTAATCATCAGCACGATGACGATCTTCAAGAAGGACGTGCAGATGATCAACAACATCGGCATCAACGACAACGCGCCGAGAAACAATGCCAGTACAAGGGGGTCAATCCCCTGAAGCGTCATCGAGCGAAAATCACACGTGACAACTGCAGGCCCAGGCGCCCGTCCACTTCCACCAACTGCCCCTGGCCGATCGGCCGGTCGCCGTAATAGAGCCCGGCCATACCCGGGGCGTAACCGGAGATGCCCAGCA
Organism: Pseudomonas sp. TH34; assembly: GCF_016650865.1. Lineage (NCBI taxonomy): Bacteria > Pseudomonadati > Pseudomonadota > Gammaproteobacteria > Pseudomonadales > Pseudomonadaceae > Pseudomonas > Pseudomonas sp. TH34. The sequence continues at coordinate 199,916 of NZ_JAEKFB010000020.1, read as the reverse complement.
CCGCGCCAGGGGCCAGGTTACGCAGTTCGCCGAGCGTCAGGCTCAGGGTGCCACAGCGCACATCCAGGGCCATGTTCAACTCGTCGAAGGGCTCATGGCCGAAGACGTCCATCACGGGCTGGTCACCCTCCTGCACCGGGTATTGCTGTGTTGCAAAATCCTCGTCCATGGACGTTTCCTCGATCGAAATAAGCGTCAGGCACAACGGCCCGGATTCATCATCAATACAACCGTGCAGCCGGTGCCTGCCGACGTGCAGCTGGCCATTGCCCTGTGGGTCGAACAGGGGTTGTTCAAGCATCACCACATCACCCACACGCAGGTGGCGCACCTGCTGAATCGGCAGACGCAGGCGCCCCAGCTTCACCGCAAGCGCCAGTTGAAACGACGCAGGCAGCGGCGCGGCAATGGGTCGCCAGGGGCCGGCGTCGCACAGCGCCAGGAAGGTCTCGGGCGCCAGCCACAGGTAACTCACCACGCGGGACGCACCCAGCGTCACCGTGAACCGGCAGCCGAACGTCAACGTCCTGGGGGCAGGCAGCAACCGCAGGTAACCGAACAGCGTCCGCACTTCGGGGCTCAGGTGATGGTGGAACAATTCCCAGAACCAGGAATCCGGGTCATTGCCGGCCTCTGCCAATGTCACAGGGCACTCCCCCAGCAGGCTGAACAACGGTCCAGGCTCGGCGAATGCCAGCGCCCCGCTGGTACTCTCGAAACACTGCGGTTTGGCACCCGTGGGTGCACGGCCGGGCGCCATCAGCAACTCACCGTGCTGCCCCGAGACCCGAAACGCCATGCGCATGCCGCGCCCCAATCGGCGCTGCGCCGCCACGGTGTTTGCGTTGACCACAGGCACGTTCAAAACCGGCATGATCATGCCGAGGACACATCTGCCAGGTGCACGTGCACCGGCTGCGCCAGCGCCCCGGCCAGGCCGTCTTCCAGGCGTTGCCGCACGCCGGGCAGCCAACGTGCGGTGTACGTTTCCTCAGCCGTCAGCTCAACGCTCCAGGCGCCTTGTTCGCGGCGCACGCTCGCGTTGATCCGCCCCAGCCGGGGCAGGTACAGCATCGCTTGCAACGGCCACTGCGCAGCGGCCTGTATACGAGGCGCCAATTGCTCGGTCATTGCCTCGATCATCAGCCTCTCGGTTGGCGCCGTCAGCGTCGTGCGAGAGGAACCGTAGCCGCCGCCCTCACGGTCGCGGGTAAACAGTTGGGTAAATAACAGCCTCTGCTCCACGGGCACGAACGCCCCCGTACCGGGCTCACGCTCATCCCGAGGCTCGCGCGGACGCGGGCGCTCAGGTTTGTTCGCTGGAACTTGTGTCATCGTTCTCTTCCTGCACCAACAAAAGGGATAGCTCCTGGAGTTTTTCAACCTCGCGCAAACACTGGCTAACGTGCCGCTGTGCGCTGTCGATATGAGTGAGTTGCTCCTCCTGCTGGCCGTGCAACGCATGCAACTGCCCTTCCTCGCGCCGGGTGTCGGCCGAGAAGCTGCGCTCCTGGGTATTCCAGGACGTGAGGTCGCGAAACGAGATCACTTGCCCTTGATGCTTGCCTAGCAGCTCTGCGGTTTTGCGCGTTTCCTCCTCGCGGGTGTGCTCCAGCACTTCCTGTGCCTGCTGGATTTGCAACAGCAGCGCTTGTTGAAGCCGCTTGGCCGCCCGCAACGTGCGTTCGGCGCGATCAGCCCGATGCTTGCGCAGGCGCCGCAGGGTGTCGATTTCAGAAAGGGACATCGCAGGTCAGCTCCATCAGCAGATCCAGGGTGGTATCCATCGGTGCCGGCTCACGCAAGTCCTGACGCAGGAAACCATCGACCGCCTGCCGGCTGTTCACCGCCAAGTCCGTCAGGGCATCACTGCCAGGCTGGTACTCGCCCAGCTTGAGCATCAGCTCGATCTGCTGGTAGGCCGATAACAACCGCCGCAATCCGGTGCCGGCCTTGATATGCGTGGGCTCGGCCACATTGCTTAAAATTCGGGAGAGGCTGGCCAACACGTCCACTGCCGGGTAGTGGCCGCGCTCGGCCAGCTTGCGGGACAGCACGATATGGCCATCAAGCAGCGAGCGGACTTCATCGGCCACCGGGTCGTTCATCGAGTCTTGCTCGATCAGCACGGTGTAGATGGCGGTGATCACCCCGTCGCGGGTCAGCCCGGCGCGCTCCACCAGGCGCGGCATCAGGCTGTACACCGAAGGCGGCAGGCCGCCACGGCCCAACGGCTCACCGGCAGCCAGGCCGATTTCACGCTGGGCCCGGGCGAATCGGGTCAAGGAGTCAATCAACAGCAACACGCGCTTGCCCTTGCGCCGAAACCCTTCGGCCAAGGCCGTCGCCGTAAAGGCGGCGCGCGCCCGCTCCATGCTGGAACGATCGGAAGTCGCACACACCAGCACGGCCTTGGTCCGTAGTTGATCGTCCAGCTCATGGTCGAGGAACTCGCGCAGCTCACGGCCGCGTTCGCCGATCAGGCCGAACACAATCACATCGCACTCCACGTTACGGGCGATCTCGGCCAGCAAGGTGGTCTTGCCGCAACCGGCACCGGCGAACAGGCCGACACGCTGACCTTCCCCCAGCGTCACCAACCCGTCGATCGAACGCACCCCGGTGGACAACGCGCGGTTGATCCGCGGACGCTCAGTGGGCAATGGCGCCTCGCACAGCACAGGGCTCGCCTGCGCGGCGTCATCCTCGACAAAGGCACTCGGCCCTTCGCCCGCAATCGGCCGGCCAAAACCGTCCAGCACCCGCCCCAGCAGATCGTCCCCCACCCGCACCCGGTGCGGCACCCCAAGGCGCTGCACGCTGGCGCCCACCCGCACGCCTTCCAGGTTGCCCAGGGCACTGAGCACTGCATCCTGCTGATCGAACCCGATGATCTCGGCGAGCATGTAGTCGCCCACGGTTTTTTCGACCTGGCATAAGTCGCCAATGCGCGCCTGAGGCAACCGGCATTGCAGCAACATGCCGTTGACCCGCTGGATACGACCGCGCACCGCCACCGGCGCAAAACTGGCCAATGCACTCGCCTGGCGCTGCTGCCAGGCCTCAAGACGAGCCCGCATCTCCTCGCTCACCAGCGCACCTCGATCCGTTGCACGCCGTCGAATACCACCTTGGTGTTGTCGATCATCACCAGTCGTAAACCTTCCACCTCATCACCGACGAACAAGCGGCTGCCCTGGTCCAGAACCACGTGCCCGTTGGGCCCGCCGACGATCTGCAGAATCTTGAAGGGCAATACACTGCTGTGTTCGCTGACACGGCTGAGCACCGGCACCGAGGTATCGAACTGCTCGCCAAAACGGCTGAGCATGCGCGACACCAATTCCACCTCATCCCGGGAAACATCGCCGCTGAGGGTGACTTGGCCATTGATCACTTGCAGGCTGATGCGGTGGCCCAACTCTCGCTCGCCGAGCATCTTGAGCAACTGCTGACGCACCTCGTAGGGCGAGCCCAGCTCATGCTTGCTGACCACTGGCGGCATCAGCGATGCCTGTGCCTGACGCTCGCCATTGGTGACCATACCGATCGCCGTGATGATGACTGCACCCACCACCACCAGGCTGATCAAGCGCTTCTGCTGCGACCTCGAGATCGAGGACAAGGTCAGCGTCGGCGGCGCCTCACTGGCCGGTGCCGGCTCCGGCGCCGTCACCACAGGCGCCTTCGGCCAGGGCTGATCGGCCCGGGTGACGCAGAGTCGAATCTGGCCAATCGAGAAAGGCACGTTGAGTGGCAAGTCACTGATCTGAGCGACGAACTGGCCATCGACGTTCTGCACCAGCCCTTGCTCGGCCTGCACCAGCCATTGCCCGCCGGCAAGGCGCAACCACACGTGCCACTCGGCGATGCCGGGGTCGTACAGGGAAAGGTCGGTATCAGGATGGGCCCCCATACTCCACTGCTCGCCAAACAACGGCAACGCCGCCCCCTGATGCTGGCCATCAAGCACGCGCAACTCAAACATCATCAAGCCCTCATGCCACTGCGCCGCGCAACAGATCGTCCTGACCCAGATCAAAGCGCCCCAGCACCTTCACCTTGGAGGAACTACCCAGCTCGGCAAACGACAGCACCGGCACATGGTTGAACTCTTCCAGCAGCAAGGTACGCAAAGGGCTGCGCAGATCCTGCGCGACCAACAGCACGCTCTTGCTCTTGGCCCGCACGGCAAAGGCTTGTTTGAGCAGGCTGACCAACACCGCACTGCTGTCGTTGTCGAGGGAAAAGAACACCCCGGTCTGGGTCTGGCGCAACGCATCACGCAGCACGTTTTCGCTGTGGGGCGACAACAGCCAGGCATGCAGGCCATCGGCTTCGCTGTACTGATGGAAAATCTGCGACTTGAGGGCAATGCGCGCGTAATCGGCCAAGGCATCCGGCTCACGCTCATGCTGGCCGTATTCGATCAAGGCCTCCACGATCAGCCGCACGGCCCGCAGGGGCACGCCCTCGCTGGCCAGGCGCTGCAACACTGCCGAAAAACGTGAAAGCGGCATGATGCGTTGCAGTTCCTGCACCAGCTCCGGCTGATTGAATTCAAGCCAACTGAGAATCGACTTGCTCTCCTGAATTCCGAGGAACTGCGGCCCGCTCAGCAGCATCGCCCGGGTCATGCGTTCGATGATCAAGCTCTCTGCGGTGAAGCGCTCCAAGTGCTCGTCGTCGAGCAGTGGATCGTCGGGCGCCAGCCACACCCACTCCTGTTCGTCGCGCTCAGGCAGTCCCTTGGCGGCCTCTTCGGGCTCAGTGGCCAAGGTGTCAAGGGCCACCGCTACCCGGTGTCCCAGGGTGGCCTTGATCATCGGCACTTCATGCACGCAGAAGCGGAACTCATCCTCGGCCAGTGCGGGTGCAAACTCGACTTCAAACGGCGGCAGCGTCAAACCAATTTGCGTGACCAGGCCATTGCGCGCCTGGCGAATACCGTGGGTGACCTGCGCCACCTGTGCACTGCCGTACAAGGCTGCCGGGAACTGCAACAGATAAGGCCGCGATGGATCAAAGCCCCGCAGGTCTTCTTCACCGTTGTCTTGCGGGGCGACCGCATCGGCGCCCGCTTGCTCCGGCTGCTCGCGCTTCTGGCGCTGGCGCACCAGGAAGTAACCCAGGGAACCGGTGATCAGCGAGATGAGGATAAACACCACCGTCGGCATCCCCGGAAGCGCCGCAAAGGCGAGCATGCCGACCGAGGCGATGATCCAGCTCTTGGGTTCGCTGGTCATTTGCCGGGCGATCTCGGCGCCCATGTTGTTAGCGCCCTTGTTACGCCCGGACGGCGCCACACGGGTGATGATCATGCCCGCGGTCAAGGAAATCAGCAGCGCGGGAATCTGCGCGATCAGGCCATCACCGATGGTCAGAACCGAGTACAGCGCCATGGAATCGCCAGCGCTCATGCCGTGCTGGAACATGCCGGTGGAGAACCCGCCCAGCAAGTTGATCACCACGATAATCAGCCCGGCGATGGCGTCGCCCTTGACGAACTTCATGGCCCCGTCCATGGCCCCGAACAGCTGGCTCTCGCGGGACAATTGCTCGCGTTTGTCCCGGGCCTGCTCGCCATCGATCAGGCCGGCACGCAAATCACTGTCGATAGACATTTGCTTGCCGGGCATGGCATCCAGGCTGAACCGCGCCGCCACTTCAGCGACACGCTCCGAACCCTTGGTAATCACCAGGAAGTTGACGATGGTCAGGATCATGAAGATCACCAACCCTACCGCCAGGTTGCCACCCACCACGAAATTGCCGAAAGCCTCGACGATATCGCCGGCATCCTGCTCCAGCAGGATCAATCGCGTGGTAGCAATCGAGAGGGCCAGGCGAAACATGGTAGTCAGCAACAGGATCGACGGAAACGAAGAAAACGCCAGCGGCCCCGGCAGGTACAACGCCAGCACGATCAACAGGCACGAGATACAGATATTCAGGGCAATCAGGATGTCCACCAGCCAAGTGGGCAGCGGCACAATAAAGATAAACACAATGGCCATGATGACCACCGCGCCCATGACTTCGGCACGTTGTGCAACCTTCAGCAGCACCCCATTGATGACCCGTAATGCGCTCATGCATCGGGGCCCTGCGGGGCCATACCCTGCCGGGTCCCGCGCTCGGTGCGTGCGTATTCGTCCATCACCAGCAAAAAGCTGTTCAGGCAGTCCTCACGGCCCCTGTTATCACGCCACACGGCCAGCGGCAGGCTCTTGAGCATCGGGTAAACACTGTTGAGTGAAATCAACTGGTTGAGTACATCAAGCCCGCCCAATTCAATGGCCAGGCGCTGGATCTCGGCAGTCGCAATCCCGGTGTTCGAGTAACCCAGCAAGCGTTGGAGCAGGGCCACTGCGTCCCGTGTCACCTCGGGATAGGTGAGGGCCAGGCGCTCGATCAGGTCCCGGCAATTGCACAAGATGCCACCCAGTTGGTCGCAGCCACGCAACCCCACCAGTAGCGTGAGCAATTTGGCCGAGGCGATCGACGGCGTCAGCGCCGCAATGTCGTCGGCCAGGGCGCGACGCATCAGCTTCAGCCCCTGGCCAAGGTCTTCGCCGCCAAACAACCCCAACAGCGCCTGCAGCATCGTTGCCAGGGATTGCCGGGTGACCACGCTGGCGTAATACACACTGCGCACCGCCTGGCGCAGGTGTGGGTCATCACTGCTGGCTTGCAGCGCCAGCGCCGTGTTCAGGCCCGCCTGGATCTGCGGCTTGAAGCGCATCTCCAGCTTCACCAGCGCCTCGCGAGCCAGTTTCGCCTCGTTGCTGCGCACCTCGGCATCGGCCTGGGCGGCCACTTGCTGGAGCACCACGTAGGCCCGGGCCGGGTCATTGCCGGTGATCTCCAGAAACTTCTCGACGCTGGGGCTCACCAGCAATTGAACCCTGACACTTCGCGCAATGGTCGCTAGCGTTGCCTGAGCCGGATGCCCCAACTGTTCATAGAGTTGCGCCAGTTGCTCCACCGGCATAACGCGCAACCCTATCTGCCGCCGTCCTAGCGCGCGACTGTTGAGCTCGACCTCTTGGTTGAACAGCGAACCGAGGTCATCGCCGATCGGCGGGGTGCTCGTCTGGGAAGGTGGGCGGTTATCAACCCTTGCAGGCGCAGGCTGATCCAGGCTCTGGGGCTTTTGCACATCAACGTGGGGATCGACTTTCATGGGGAATGCCAGGACAGGGAGATTCGTGTCCTTGTGTGGAGGGCAAACCCATTACGGTTCCATCTTGCCGGCGATTCAGAGGCTTATGAAAAAACCGGCACAAACCTCTGGAGGTTTGTGCAAAGCCTTGCATGAAAAGACACCAAAACAAGATATTTCATCTTATATATCAACAAGTTATACATATTTATCGCTTGGCACAGGCAGTGCTAAGGGGGTTCCCGTCGGAATTATTTCGATCGTGTCTACCCTGAGGAAAAATTCATGGATATCCCAGTCGATGTTCTAGTTCACCTTACACCTGACCCGCACCGCTCCATCCAGAACCTGTCGGAAGACCACCACAAGAAACTCCGCCGTTTCATCCATAAACGCGTGCTGAACCCGGAAGATGCAGACGATATTCTGCAACTGACGTACCTGGAGGCCTGGCGTAACCGGGACCGCTTCGGCGGCCAGGCCACCCTCAGCACCTGGATGTGCGGGATTGCCCAGAACCTGATCCGCAATCACTTCCGGCGCCTGTATGCCAAACCGGTGCATTGCGAGTTCGATGAAGCGCTGTGGCATGGGCAGGAAGAAAACAACAACCTGGACTGGCAATTCGAGATCAACCGCAGGCTCGAAAGAACCCTGCGGGCGATTACCCACTTGCCACTGGAAATGCGTAAAACCCTCTACGCCTCGCTGGAAACCGACGGCAGCTACCAGGACACCGCCGACGCCATGGACATCCCCATTGGCACCGTGCGCTCACGCTTGTCCCGGGCGCGGGAACAGTTGAAGCGAGCCACCTACAACCCGCTACAACCGTAAATCAGGGCACCGGCGCAACGCCGACACCCTTTGCAGGAGCAGTTGATTTACCCGTTTGACGCAAGCGTTGGGCAGCAAGGATATCTGCCCGACTCGACTGACCCGATATCAGGCCTTTTTGGTACGCGGCAACAGAATCGCCAACACCCCGAACAGCGGCAGGAACGAGCACAGCGTGTACACGTACTCGATGCCGTGGATGTCTGCCAGGTGCCCCAGCAGTGCTGCACCAATCCCGCCAAAACCGAACATCAAACCGAAGAACACCCCGGCGATCATCCCCACATTGCCCGGCACCAACTCTTGCGCATACACCACAATTGCCGAGAATGCCGAGGCCAGAATAAAGCCGATCACCACACTCAGAATGCTGGTCCAGAACAGGTCCACGTGGGGCAGAATCAGGGTGAACGGCGCAACACCGAGGATGGAGAACCAGATCACCGCCTTACGGCCGATCTTGTCGCCAATCGGCCCGCCAAAGAACGTACCCGCCGCCACCGCCCCCAGGAACAGGAACAGATGCAGTTGGGAACTGGCCACCGACAGGTCGAACTTCTCGATCAGGTAAAAGGTGAAGTAACTGGTGAAACTGGCCATGTAGAAGTACTTGGAAAATACCAGCAGCCCCAGCACCACCAACGCACTCAGCACCCGGCCTTTGGACAGGCCATGGGTGGCCGCCTGGCCTTGTTTGAGCTTGAACAGATTCAAGTGGTGCGCGTACCAGCGGCTGATCGCATACAGCACAAACAATGCAAATACCGCGAACAGACCGAACCAGGCCACATTGCCCTGGCCGAACGGAATGATGATCGCCGCCGCCAGCAACGGGCCGAACGCGGAGCCCGCATTACCGCCCACCTGGAAGGTCGACTGCGCCAGGCCATAACGCCCGCCCGACGCCAGGCGCGCCACGCGGGACGCTTCCGGGTGGAAGGTCGACGAGCCGATCCCGATCAAGCCTGCTGCCAGCAGAATCAACGGGAAGCTGCCCACCTGGGACATCATCAAGATGCCCACCAGGGTGCAGATCATCCCGCAGGGCAGCAGGTACGGCTTGGGATGGCGGTCGGTGTAATAACCCACCCACGGTTGCAGCAGGGAAGCGGTGAGCTGGAACGTGAGGGTGATCAGGCCGACCTGGGTGAACGTCAGGCCGTAATTGGCCTTGAGCATCGGGTAGATCGAAGGCAGTACCGACTGGATCAAATCATTGATCAAATGCGCCAGCGCCACCGCGCCGATTACACGCATCACCAAAGGGCTGGTTTGCCCGGCGGCAGGCGCCGTAGCCACGGAGGGCTGGGAATTGCTCAGAGCCATGGGAGGTTTTCCGTACAGCAGATGGATGCACAGGTGCAGGTGCGACAATGTGCCACTTTTGGGTGCAGGAAGGCTATCCCGTTAGCAGGCTAACGAGTAGGTGAATCGATGCAGCGGTCATGGCTTGTAAAGGGCCAGCAAGATGAATCCCTTTAATTTGCGGGACGTTTCCTAGAGAATCTTTCGGCCTTGTGCCTGGGGGAGTCGGTGACTAGTCTTCGGTCCGTCGCTGGTTTTCAGTGATCGGGTTTAGTCGCCCGGACTTATATCAGGCGCATGCTTTCATGAGGTCTCATGGTGGCTGTGCGCAGGGCACCTTCGGGTGCGCCGGGTTTTCCTGATTAGCCGGTCGACTAACCTGCGTACAGCCGCCACCCTTCGTTTAGTCGCGAACGGTACGGCTCCAAGTTAATCAGGAGCTATGCCATGTTTAAAATTGTCCCCGATCCACCCCGTGACCAAGCCAAAGACCGCGCCGCCTTCAACCGAGCGCTCGACCACTACCTGCCCACCGACCCACCGCAACCCTCGACAAACTTCTACGCCATCAGCGACGAAATCAGCTTCGAAGACTCCCTGCTCTACACCGCCGACCTGCTGCACAGCGCCTCGGCCACCGCGCTCGACTGTGGCGAACAACTGCAAAGCCCCGAGCGCGCCAAAGTCCTCGCCGTGTGGCACCTGCTGGAAATGGCCAAAGCCATGGTCGACCGCTCGATAGAGTGCCTGCACCCGCGCAAAACCTGACGCACGAACGCCAGAACACCGCAGATCAACTGTGGGAGCGGGCTTGCTCGCGAATGCGGTGGACCAGCCAATACCTCTGCTGACTGACACACCGCATTCGCGAGCAAGCCCGCTCCCACCTTTTGATCTTGATCGTTCCTACGCTCTGAACTGCCCCCTGGCGCATGGCGCTAAATGGTTTGTAAAGAGCCAGCAAGATGAATCCCTTTAATTTGCGGGACGTTTCCTAGAGAATCTTTCGGCCTTGTGCCTGGGGGAGTCGGTGACTAGTCTTCGGTCCGTCACTGGTTTTCAGTGATCGGGTTTAGCAGCCTGAACTCAATAGGCACACGCTTTACGCCCCAGTTTATGGTGGCTGTGCGTGGGGCACCTTCGGGTGCGCCGGTTTTCCTATTGACTGGTCTGCTAACCCGCGTACAGCCGCCACCCTTCTCGTTTAGCAGCGACGGTGGCAGCTTCTTCAGGTCAATAGGAGCTACACCATGTTCAAGATCGTCCCCGATCCACCCCGTGACCAAGCCAAAGACCGCGCCGCCTTCAACCGAGCGCTCGACCACTACCTGCCCACCGACCCACCGCAACCCTCGACAAACTTCTACGCCATCAGCGACGAAATCAGCTTCGAAGACTCCCTGCTCTACACCGCCGACCTGCTGCACAGCGCCTCGGCCACCGCGCTCGACTGTGGCGAACAACTGCAAAGCCCCGAGCGTGCCAAAGTGCTTGCCGTGTGGCACCTGCTGGAAATGGCCAAAGCCATGGTTGACCGCTCGATAGAGTGCCTGCACCCGCGCAAAACCTGACGCACGAACGCCAGAACACCGCAGATCAACTGTGGGAGCGGGCTTGCTCGCGAATGCGGTGGACCAGCCAATACCTCTGCTGACTGACACACCGCATTCGCGAGCAAGCCCGCTCCCACCTTTTGATCTTCGCCGCCTTGGGACCTGCGCAAACCCCAACCGCTCGTCACCAAACCCGGTGTTTCCCGTTAAACAGTTGATAGCGTAGATAAATTTTCAAAAAAAGCGCTTGACGCTTTCCCGTTCTCCGCGAATAATGCGCGCCACTTGGCTACATAGCTCAGTTGGTTAGAGCATAGCATTCATAATGCTGGGGTCCGGGGTTCAAGTCCCTGTGTAGCCACCAAGTACTAAAAACGGCTTACCGAAAGGTAGGCCGTTTTTTTATGCCTGAAGAAAAGCACACCCCCCTATTTCCCTGGAAAAGTCAGTGTTTATGCCGATGGTGCACATCGGGAAAATGCGCATGACTGTGCAGGATCGGTGCGTGCTCATGCGCATGACTATGTGGTTCGGTACCGTCCCACTCAAAGCCGTGCACATGCTGGTGGTGCTCGTCGTGTGTATGGCGATGGCCGTGCGTAAGAGGATCGTGCTGATGCTCGTGGGCATGATGTTCCATCAAGTGAATCCACACCCCGATGGCCATCAAGGCGGCAGCGAGCAAGAACATCAGCGAGACCCACTCGCCCAGGATCAGAATCGAGATGACCGCGCCCAGGAAGGGCGCCGTGGAAAAATAGGCGCCGGTGCGCGCACTGCCAAGCCCGCGCAGAGCGAGCACAAACAGCACCAAACTCACGCCATACCCCAACAGCCCAACCACCATGATGGACCCCAGCGTGGCCACGGCTGGCAGTTGCGACCCGACGGCCAACGCCAAACAGCAATTGACCACACCCGCCGCCAAGCCTTTGCTCCCGGCGATAAACAGCGCGTCTGAGGCAGAGACCTTACGGGTCAGGTTATTGTCGATGGCCCAACAAAAACAGGCAAACGCCACGGCCAGCGGCCCCGTCCAATCATGTGCCGTCGCCGTCCCTTGCGGCCACGACAAAACTAGCCCGCCCAATACAATGGCGATCATGCCGATCACAATCCGGCGGTCTGCGTTCTCTTTAAACACGACCCACGCCAGCACGGCCGTGAGCACTGACTCAAGATTGAGCATCAGCGATGCGGTGGCGCCCGCTGTACGGGTGAGACCATACATGAGCGCCACAGGCGCAAGTACGCCCCCAAAGACAATGGCGCCCATCAACCAGGGCCACTCTCCGGCTGCAAGGCCGGGCCGTTTCCAGCCGTGGTCGCGGGCAAACCGAACGATGGCCAGGCCCAGGCCGCTGCCCAGATAGAGCAGCCCTGCCAACAGGATGGGCGGCGTATCCACCCCCAAGAGCTTGGCAAGCGGAGTGCTGGCGCCGAACAGCGCCGCAGCAGCCAACGCGTAGAAAACGCTCACATTCATAATGGGTTGCCCTATCAGGCTTATTGCATAAGGACGAGCATCATAGCTGTGCCCGGGTAAGAATTATGTGAACGCCAGCCTGGCTGGATTCTGTACGACTGAAACGCCAGGATAGCCCGGCTGGCAAACCACAAGAAGGTGACGCATGACATTCCCCGCTACCGGCATCAGCACTGACCGCCTCTTACTGCTGGGCGCCCACCCTTCCCACGCTCGCGCCATGCAAATGTACCTGCTGCAAAATCGCGATTTCCTGAAGCCGTGGGAGCCTTCGCGTGACGACGCCTTTTTTGAACTGGACGCCATCACCGAACGCCTCCAAGCCATGGCCGACAAAACCGCCAGCAGCGAAGCGTTGCACCTGCTGATATTCAGCCAGGACCAAATCATCGGCGCCTGCAGCTTCAGCAACATCGTGCGCGGTGCGTTCCAGGCCTGCCACTTGGGTTATGCGCTGGCTGAGACCGCCCAAGGAAAGGGCCTGATGCATGAAGCGCTGACGGCGGCGATTGCCCATGTGTTCGACGCCATGCAGCTGCACCGAATTATGGCCAACTACCGCCCGGAGAATGAGCGCAGCGCGCGCCTGCTGGCTCGGTTGGGGTTTGAGCGGGAGGGTGAGGCGCGGGCGTATCTCAAGATCAACGGGGTTTGGGCCGATCATGTGTTGACCGCGTTGATCAACCCGGCGGATGTGCCTCGCAATATCCGAGTGATCTTCAGGCCGTAACGGCGCCCCGTTGACTGGGGCGCCGTTACGTCAAACCCCTTGCCGCACAAAACACTGCTCCACCACCGACTTGCCCCACTGCTGCCCCTCCTGTTCCGACTCCAGCACAAAGCCTGCGCTTTCATAAAGCTTGCGCGCCACATCCAGGCCCTTGAACGTCCACAGCCGCACCGCCGGGAACCGGTGCCCGTCACAGAAATCCAGCGCCTCTTGCAACAGCCGTTTGCCCAAGCCTTGGCCGTGTGCCGACGGGTCCAGGATGAAGCAGCGCAAGATCGCCTCGCCGTTTTCGCCCTCGCCATCAATGGCAATCGAACCCACAATCTGCGTTCCATCCAGTACCGCCCACACTTCGTTGCGCGGGTTGGCCAGGCGTCCCATCAACTCGGCCATGTCCGCCGCCACCAGACTTTCGAACGGCTGGCCAAAATTGGCGTGTTTGGCGTAGTACTCGGCGTGCATTTGCGCGATGCGCCCAATCACCCCAGGCCGGTAGCCACGGGCAATGCTGTAGTGCCTTGGCTGCCGGGCGCCGGTGCGTTGGGTTTGCAAGGCTGCGGCGTACTGATCAAGCCCACGGCTGACGGCCTGTTGCTGTTCGCTGGACAAGTCACCAATGGCCTCGCCCACCTGGCGCCGGGCAAACGTTTCGATGTCATCTAACGTCTTTTGGCCTCGCACGGTGAGCCGCAGCTTTTTCGACCGGGCATCGTCCTCGTTGGCAAATTCTTCCAGCTCGCCCGCCTCGATCAGCTTGCGAATCATACGGCTCACCGATGATTTTTCCAGGCCCAGCAAGGTGACCAGTTCAGCCGCTGTCAGTGCGCCACGCTCGCCGATTTCAACAATCGTGTGCACCGAAGACGGTGGATAACGGCTGGCTGCCAACTTCGGCTGCATGAAACCCAGCTCTCGCACCATGAGGCGTGAGGCACAGCGGATCTGATCGATAAGGTCTGGCCTGGAACGGTTCACGGGGAAACCTCTTGCCCGAATGAGGAGGGATATAGTTGTACCGCACAACCAAATACAGATCAATCTCCCTTCTCCCAAAGCGCTGAGGTACATTCCCTACACGGACAACAGATCATTCTCAAATGAACGGAGTCATCGCGTGCTTTCGATTTTCCACCGTCAACGCCTTACCACCCTCTCGCTGATCACCGCCGCCCTCACCCTCGCCGCCTGCCACAGCGCCACCGCGCCTGAATTGCCGCCCGCCCCGGAACTCGGTTCGGGCTATCGCACCGACATGAGCACCCGCCACGCCGAGCGCCATATGGCCGCCGCCGCCAACCCGCTGGCCGCCGAAGCCGGTCGGGAAATCCTGCGCAAGGGCGGCTCGGCCATCGATGCGGCAATTGCCATGCAGGCCGTACTGACGCTGGTGGAACCGCAGTCGTCCGGGATCGGCGGCGGTGCGTTCATCATGCTGTGGGACGGCAAGCAGGTGCACGCCTACGACGGTCGCGAAACCGCACCGGAGGGCGCTACCGAGCGGTTGTTCCTGAAGGCCGACGGTACGCCGATGGCCTTCCCCGAGGCACAGATTGGCGGGCGGTCCGTGGCAACACCAGGCGTGTTGCGCGCCTTGGAGATGGCCCACAAAAAGACCGGCCATCTGCAATGGGCGACGCTGTTCGAGCCGGCCATTCGCCTGGCTGAACAGGGCTTCCCGATTTCTGCGCGCTTGCACAGCCTGATTGCCGCCGACCGCTACATCACCCGCTCGCCGGAAATGACCGCGTACTTCCTGAACGCCGACGGCAGCCCGAAGGCCACCGGTACGCTGCTGAAAAACCCGGCGCTGGCCAACGTCTTCAAACGCATCGCCAAGGAAGGGCCGGACGCGCTGTACTACGGCCCGATTGCCGAAGAAATCACCCGCAAGGTGCAGGGCAACAGCAACGCCGGCAGCCTGACGCTGACCGACCTCAAGGGTTACAGCGCGGTTGAGCGGGCGCCGTTGTGCACTGACTACAAGCGCTGGAAAGTCTGCGGCATGCCGCCACCGTCGTCGGGCGGGATTGCTATTGCACAGATCCTCGGCACATTGCAGGCCCTGGAAGCCCGCGACCCGCGCATGGCCCTCGCGCCGTTGAAGCCGGTGAAAACCGGTTCCCCGGCAGGCCTGGAGCCGGTGCCCGAAGCGGTGCACCTGATCGCCGAGGCCGACCGCCTGGCCTACGCCGACCGCGCCCAGTACGTGGCCGATTCGGACTACGTGCCGGTGCCGGTTGCAGGACTGATCGCTCCGAATTACCTGGCCAGCCGCGCTGCGTTGATTGGTGAGCGCAGCATGGGCGTCGCCAAGCCGGGCAAGCCGGCCGGGATTGAAGTGGCCTATGCGCCGGATCGCTCGCCGTTGCGCATATCCACCTCGCAAGTGGTGGCAGTGGATGACGTAGGTGGCGCGGTGTCGATGACCACTACGG
This sequence comes from Pseudomonas sp. TH34, assembly GCF_016650865.1. NCBI lineage: Bacteria > Pseudomonadati > Pseudomonadota > Gammaproteobacteria > Pseudomonadales > Pseudomonadaceae > Pseudomonas > Pseudomonas sp. TH34. The sequence continues at coordinate 184,405 of NZ_JAEKFB010000020.1, read as the reverse complement.
TGGAAGCGGCGTTCGGCTCCCATGTGATGGTCCAGGGCTTTTTGCTGAATAACCAGATGACCGACTTTTCTTTCATTCCCGAAGAGAACGGCCAGCCGGTGGCCAACCGGATCGAGCCGGGCAAACGCCCGCGTTCGTCCATGGCGCCGACCCTGGTGTTTGATCGTCAGAGCGGCGAGTTGGTGGCTACCGTTGGTTCGCCAGGCGGTTCGCAGATCATCGAATATGTGAGCAAATCCCTGGTGGCCATGCTCGACTGGAACCTCGACCCGCAAGCGGCCGTCGGCCTGCCCAACTTTGGCAGCCGCAACGGCGCGACCGAGCTGGAAGCCGGGTTGTTCAGTGCATCGTTGAAACAGGCGCTGAAGGACAAGGGCCACGCCCTGAGCGAAATCGACATGACCAGCGGCGCCCAGGCGATAGTCCGGGTGCGCGATGCGCAGGGCAAAGCGTCGTTGATCGGCGGGGCTGATCCACGCCGTGAAGGCGAAGCGCTGGGGGATTGAGTTGACTCACTGGAGAGCTGCGCGTGCACAAGGCAAATAACCTCGGCGCCCTGATGGGCGTCGATCATGGGTTTTGTTCGATTGACGATCCATTGCGGCCTGACGAGGTGTTCATCTGCAAGCAGGTGCACAGCGCCACGACCATTGAATGGCGCGCGGAGCTGGCAGCCAATACGGTTGAAGCCGATGGGGTTTTCAGCCGGGATATGCAGCCGATTGCGGTGATTACCGCCGACTGCCTGCCGTTGCTGATGGCCTCGGAGGACGGGGAATTTGTCGCGGCGATACATGGCGGCTGGAAAGGACTGCAAGGCGGAATCATCGCCAATGCCATGCAACGGTTTACCGCCGAGGGTGTCGCGTTGGATCAGTTGCGGATTGCGATTGGGCCTTCGATCAAGCCTTGTTGTTATGAGGTGAGTGGTGAGTTTGTGGCGCAGTTGCAGGCGAGTCAGGGGCATTTGTGGCGGGATGGAAATGCGCCGTGGACGTTTGAGCAGCCAGGGCCACTGTTGACGCCACAGATTGCGCCGCCTGATCCGAGGCAGGATTTGAGTGCGTGGTTTGATCTGAGCCGGTACGCACTGATTTTGCTGGAGGCGGCAGGGATAAAACGTAAGCAGGTTGAGGTGAGCGAAGTGTGTACGTATTGCACCTCGCCGGCGTTTGCGAGTTATCGCAGAAGGACCCATGACAGTACGGAGAGGAAGACGTTGTTGTACTCGTGGGTTGCTCGCGCAGTGTAATGGGACGACGCCCACAGCTCTCTTAGCTATTAGCCTTAGAAAATCTGTGGGCTGTCATTTTTTGCGAAACAACGTTTCTTGAATCCCTCTCCATCCGCTGACATTTTCTGGCCCCGCCCCTTCTTGCCAGAGACTACGTCAAAGACGTAGAATTTTTGCATGTTAACGACCATCGAGTCACCATTATTCAGCAAGCTATGGCCCGATTACTGGACCGAAGAGGAACGGGGTATTTTTATGGCTTTTCTAGCCAACCACCCCGATTCAGGTACTGTCATTCCAAGTTCTGGTGGTTGCCGAAAAGTACGCTGGAGCTTGGAAGGCCGGGGCAAGAGCAGCTCAGTACGGATCATTTACACAACGCAATTGGCGTGCGGCGCACTACTAGTTGCCTTGCTGATTTATGGCAAAGGTGCCACCGAGAATATTCCCGCGCATGTCCTCTACAAAATCGCCAAGGAGATGAACCATGCCACTCACTGAGAAACAGCTGAAGGAACGTGACGCCAAGCGCAACATCGGCGAGGAATTGCTGGCTGCCGTTATCGACGTCAAGGAAGGGCGTCATGGTCACGTCCATCACGTCGAAATTACCCAAGCGGCTGAGGCGCGCAGCAAGACCGGGTTGTCACAGCCCAAGTTTGCCGAACTGCTGGGGGTCTCTGTACGAACGCTTCAAGAATGGGAGCAAGGGCGCCGTTCTCCTTCCGGCGCAGCACGTTCCTTGCTGCACATAGCAGCCATCAGGCCAGACGTTTTTCGAGAAGTCCTCAGTAACGCCTGATGGCGTTACTGGTCTACCGGCTAATCTTCAACCCCTTGCGCCCCGCATGCCGCTCCAGCGCCAGCTCGATCAAGCGGCTCACCAGCTCGCTGTAGCTCATGCCAGCCGCCTGCCACAACTTCGGGTACATGCTGATGCGGGTGAACCCAGGCAACGAGTTGATTTCGTTGATCAGCACCTCACCCTCATCCGTCAGAAACACATCCACCCGCGCCAGCCCGGCACAGCCTAGGGTTTCAAACGCTTCGATGGCCAACGCACGAATGCGCTCGCTGGCTTCGACACTGATGTCCGCCGGCACCACCACTTGGGCTGCCTGGTCATCGATGTATTTGCTGTCGTAGGAATAGAACCCGTCGCGCACCACGATCTCGCCGCAGCCGCTGGCGATGGGGTTCTCGTTACCCAGCACAGCACATTCAATTTCCCGGCCTTTTACCGCCGACTCCACCAGCACCTTTTCATCAAACCCAAGTGCCAGCTCTACAGCAGCGTGATATTCAGCCTCGCTGCCCACCTTGCTCACCCCCACGGACGAACCCTGGTTCGCCGGTTTCACGAACATCGGCAATCCGAGTTTCTGTTGCGCTTGGTCGAAGGTGGTACCCGCCGCATTCCTGCGGTTGAGGGTAATGAACGGCGTCACGGCAATCCCGGCATCGCGCAGCAGGCGTTTGCTGATGTCCTTGTCCATGCACACCGCCGAGCCCAGCACGTCGGAGCCGACAAACGGAAGGTCCGCCATGCGCAGCAGGCCTTGCAGGCAACCGTCTTCGCCGAGGGTGCCGTGGACGATCGGGAAGATCACATCGACGTGTTCCAATGAGACCTGGCTCGAGGTTTCTACCAGTTGCTGGCTGGCCTTGCCCGGCACGACCGCCAGTTCACGATTGGATTGATTGAGGGCGATCAGCGCCGGGTTTTCTTCGTTGAGCAGGAAGCCCGAGGTGTCGTTGAGGTGCCAGTGGCCGGCCTTGTCGATGCCGATCAGGATCGGCTCGAAGCGCGAACGGTCCAGTGCATCGACGATGTTGCGCGCCGACTGCAGCGACACTTCATGCTCGGCCGAACGGCCACCAAAAATAATCCCTACCCGCAGCTTGCTCATGATCGGCCTCACATTTGAAAGTAAGGCTTCTTACCATGAGCCGTCAGCGATTCGCTACCAGCGTGGCGCCGAACAGCACATAACAACCACCGGCAAACCGGTCCAGCCACTTGCGCGAGCGGCTGTAGGCGTTGGCCATCCGTTCACTGGAAAACACCAGCGCCACGCAGGTGTACCAGCTGAATGACAGCGTCGCCATGGTGATCACGGCCAGGGTCAGCAGCATCGGCGACGGTGATGGGGGCATGGTGGACGCAAAGATCGTCGCGACAAACAGCGCCGCCTTGGGGTTGGACAGGTTGCCCAATAAACCCAGGCGCCAGGCGGAAAACAACGAACGCCGAGGTTCGTCGGGCAACAGGTTCTGGGCCATGGCCGGTGCCGAGCGCCGGAACAGTTTCAACCCCAGGTAAATCAGGTAGCAGCCACCGATGATCTTGAACGCGAGGTACAACATCGGCGCTGCGGTAAACACTGACTTGATCCCCAAGCCGCCGGCCAGGCCCCACATCACGGTGCCGGTGGCCACGCCAGCGGACGCCACTACGCCATGGCGACGTGAGCAACTGGCAGCCAACTGCGCGGTATTGAAAAAGTTCGGGCCTGGCGTCACGACCGCGACGGTCCAGAGCAAGGCCAGCGACAGAAGAGGCGCGGCGTACGGCAGGCTTGGGAAAAGCATCGGTTGATCCATCCTTCAGGGAATTAAAGATCCTTGCCGTTTACAGCTCAGGTTCGGGTTCATGCACCAGCAGGTCGCCCGGCTGACACTCCAGATACTTGCAGATTGCATCCAGGGTCGCCAGCCGTATGCCCTTGACCTTGCCTTGCTTGAGCAATGACAGGTTTTGTTCGGTGATACCAATGGCGGCGGCCAGGTCCTTGGACTTGACCTTGCGCCGGGCGAGCATAACGTCCAACTCAATCACAATAGACATGCTGTTCTCAAACAAACGTGCGGTTTTCAGAATCCACTTCACTGGCCTGCCACAGGATACGCGCGATCACCGAGATGCAGCCGGCGAGAAACAGCGCCACGATGCTGGGCGGGGTAAAACTCAAGGTGAGCAGCCGCTGGCCAACCGGCTCGTTCATCGTGACCCAGACACTGAGCAAGGGCTCACACAGAAAATCCAGCAACACCCACAGTGCCACGGCCCGGCCTACTTTACCCAAGTGCTGCGCGGCGGCGCAGGAAAAATACTCCCCACGAGCATAGTTCTGGAACAGCTGGCGCAAATGATTCAAACCGGACACCAGCGCCATCAAGGGAATGCTGGAGAGCAGGACGCCGCCCGTTGTCTGCCACCAAGGGAACGTCGCAACGATCTCCGCCCGTCCCTCGATCTGTTGACCACTCAGGGCGAAACCAAACCCGAACGAAGCGCTTTGCACCGGGTAAAGCCACGCGGCGGTATTGAGCAGCAGTATGGCGACGATCAACAACAGGGTAAGCAATGCCATGCGCTGGCTGAGCTGGGCAAGACGTTGGGAATTCATAGGTAAGCCTCTCAGAAATTTGAGGCGGAAAAATATACGATTAATTATTGTAAAACAATCATTTTTTAATGGTTAGCGATACCTGAACACAAAACCGATACTGCCCCCCAAAATTTCAGCAGTGGCACAATCATTCAAGACCGCAGCAGACAGCCCGCTCACACTGGGGTAACGTATTTGCGTCCCGACCTGCGACTGACACCATGATCAAACCCTCTCTCGACTGGCTGCACCGCGCGCCCCACGCCAGTGGCCTGGAGCGTATCGAGGCGTATTTTGCCGGGTTTGGCTTCGACCCTCATCGCCACGACACTTACGCCATCGGCCGCACCTTGTTCGGCGTGCAGAGTTTTCACTATCGCGGCGGCATGACCCACAGCCTGCCGGGGCGGACCATGGTGATCCATCCCGATGAAGTGCATGACGGCTGGGCCGGCAGCGAGGAAGGTTTCAAATACCGGATGATTTACGTGGAGCCGGCGCTGATCCAGCAGGTGCTCGGCGGCAAGCCGTTGCCGTTCATCCCCGGCGGACTGTCCAGCGACCCGTGGCTGTACCGCGCCAGTGAGGTGTTGCTGCAAAGCCTGGATTGCCCGATCGATCCGTTGCAGGAACAGGACGCGATGTTTGACCTGGCCCAGGCGCTGAATAACGCGTCGGGCATCACGGTGAATCGCAAGACCTTCGACTACCGCGCCGCCGAACGCGCGCGGGAATTTATCCACAGCGCCTTGGGCCGGCCGATCACCCTCGATGAAATGGCGGAGTACGCCAACCGCGACCGCTGGGCGTTGTCGCGGGATTTTCGGTTGTTGTTCGGGACCAGCCCCTATCGCTACCTGACCATGCGCCGCCTGGACCTGGTGCGCAGTTTGTTGGGCCAGGGCCAATCACTGGTGGATGCCGCACTGACCGCCGGCTTTACCGACCAGAGCCACATGACCCGGCAATTCCGCAGCACCTTCGGCATGCCGCCGTCGCGTTGGGTGAAGATGCTCGGGCGCTGAAATCCCGCTTTGAAATGCGATCAACCTGTGGGAGCGGGCTTGCTCGCGAATGCGGTGTTTCAGCTACTGAATGCATTGACTGATCCACCGCCTTCGCGAGCAAGCCCGCTCCCACATTTGAACTATGTCGCTGCCGAAATCGTATTCGACGCTGGGGCTCGCTCTTTAAGTGCTAACGCCAACACCGCCCCCGCCAGGGCAATCGCCGCGCTCCACCACAACGCCAGCTCAATCCCGCTCGCCTGCGCCGCCCCCGTCGACCCGCCGGCATTCGCCAGCGACACCAGCAACGCCAACCCCAATGCGCCGCCAATCTGCTGGCTGGTGGACGCCATGCCCGCCGCCACACCCTGCTCTCCCGGGCGGATGCCCAAGCCGGCGGCCACCCACATCGCCGTCCAGGTCATGCCCTGGCCGATGCTCAGGATGAAAATCCCAGGTAGCAACGACCAGAACCCCGCCCCCTTCGGCAACGCCAGGCACACCAGGGCAATGCCCACCGCACCCGCCAACTGGCCGCTGACCAGGGTGGTGCGCAATCCCAGGCGTGCCAACGAACGTTCCGCCAGCCAGATACCGCCGGTGCACACCAGGGTCGCCGGCAAAAATGCCAAGCCCGCCTGCAACACGCTGTAGCCATAGACCTGCTGGTAATACACCGCCAGAAAGTAGTACTGCACGCCAAAACTGCTCATGAACACCGCCGTCAACACCATGGCCATGCGCAACTCGCGATAGCCCAACAACCGCAGCGGCATCAGGGGATCACGGCCCCGGTGTTCGATCCAGGCAAACAACCCGAGCAGCGCCAGCGCCAGGGTCATGCAGCCCAGGGTCGACGGCGCCGCCCAACCCCACTCAGGGCCTTGTACCAGGGAAAACACCAGCAGCGTGCCGCCCACCGTCACGGTCAGCGCGCCGCTGATATCAAAGTTGCGCCCACGGGCCCGCTCGCCATCGGCGGGAATCCAGTAGCGCGCCGCCAGGGCGCAGGCACCCGCCAGCGGCACATTCACCAGGAATACCGCCTCCCAACCCCAGGCCTGGGTCAGCACGCCGCCGAGCAACGCGCCCAATGCCAGGCCCGCTGCCGAGGCCGCGCTCCACACCGCAAATGCACGATTACGCGCCGGCCCTTCGGCGTAATGGGTGTTGATCAGCGCCAGCGTCGCCGGGAACAACAGCGCCCCGCCCACGCCCTGTACCGCCCGGGCCAGCACCAGCAACAAGGCGCTGCCGCCGAGCACCGCCGCCAGGGAAGACAGCGCATACAGAGATTGGCCGAGGATGTACAAGCGCCGCTTGCCCAGCAGGTCTGCGGCGCGACCGCCCAGCAACAGGAAACCGCCGAACGCCACGCTGTAGGCGCTGACCACCCACTGCAATTGCTGGGCAGAAAAACCCAGGTGGCTGCCGATCTGCGGCAGCGCGACAAACACGATGGTCGCGTCGAGGGCGATGATCAGTTGCGCGGTCGCCAGCAGCAACAGCATCCAGCCTGAGGGTCGAGATAAAGACATCACAGCGTCCTGCCAAAAAGTGAGAGACGCCAGTGTCTTTCATGCCCAACAGATGATAAATAGCCTTATCTCTCTTTCAGTAATGACTTTAATCATGGATCTGAACGCTGTTCGCCTGCTGGTGCGCGTCGCCGAAACCCGCAGTTTCACCCGGGCTGCCGGAGACTTGGGGTTGACCCAATCGGGCTTGTCCCGGGCCATTTCTCGCCTGGAAAACCAGCTGGGCGTGCGCCTGCTGCAACGCAACACTCGCAGCGTCAGCCTCACGCCCGACGGCCAGATGTTGTATGAACGCAGCGCACCGCTGCTGGCTGAACTGGCCGAAGCCGAACGACAGATGCTCGACCGCCGCGCCTCACCCTCGGGTTTACTGAAGATCAGCACGCCCTCGTTGTTTGGCCGCAAAGTGGTGATGCCGGTGATCGGCGAGCTGACCCTGCAATACCCCGACCTGCGCATCGAAGCGGTGATGACTGATCGCCTGGTGGACATCGTCGACGAAGGTTTTGATGCCTTGCTGCGCACTGGCGATATCCAGGACCAACGCCTGATCGCCCGGGCACTGCCGCCGCTGCGCTGGGTCACCGTCGCCTCCCCGGTTTATCTCGCGCGTTTTGGTACGCCGCAAACCGTCGATGAACTCAAGGACCACAACTGCCTGACCGTACGTAACCTGCGCACCAGCCGGCTGGTGGACTGGCAGTTCATGCTGGAGGGCAAGGTGCAGGACGTGAGCGTCGAGGGACGGTTGATCTTTGATATTGGCGATGCGCTGGTGGACGGCGCACTGGGCGGGTTTGGCATCGCCCAGGTGATGGATTTTGCAGTGCGGGAGGACCTGGCGGCCGGGCGCCTGGTGCCCTTGCTGGAGGATTTTGCCGGGCGCAGTCGGGCGATATCCCTGGTGTATCCGCCATCGCGGCAGTACTCACCGAAGTTGATGGCGTTTGCCGAGGCGCTCAGCAAAACCCAGTGGTAACACAACCTTTGTGGCGAGGGAGCTTGCTCCCGCTCGGCTGCGAAGCAGTCGTATATCTACCGACCAAGTGTATTGGCAGGAAAGCAATGGGACCGCTTCGCGCTCCAGCGGGAGCAAGCTCCCTTGCCACAAACCAGGCTCTACCGGAAGAATTCGGCACTGGGCTTAAAGCTGCCGCCCATCAATGGGCTCACCAATCGTCAGGAAATGCCCGCCCGCCACGTGGTGCAAGGTGCGCAGCGCATCGTGCCCTTCAAAATGCCAGCGACCGTCGCTGAACACCCGCTCATCCGCTTCGGCCGCCACCACTTCGGCGAGGAACAGATCATAGGTCTGCTGGTTATGCGGCTCCGGCAGCAACCGGCACTCCAGCCACGCCACGCAGCCTTCGAGCATCGGCGCTTCGGTGTGTTCGCCGCTGAAGGTCTGCAAGCCGTACGCCGCGAACTTGTCCGTCTCGCTGCCGGTGGTGTTGCCCACGGTCTGCACGATATCCGCCTGGGCCGCACACGGCACGTTGAGCACGAAGGTGCCGGCGCCTTCCAGCAGGTGCCGGGTCCAGGTGGCCTTGTCGAGTACGACGGCGACTTTGGGCGGTTCGAAATCCAGGGGCATGGCCCAGGCAGCCGCCATGATGTTGCGCTGGCCATTGTGCGCAGCGCTGACCAGCACGGTCGGGCCATGGTTGAGCAAGCGGTAGGCCTTGGACAGTGGGACGGGACGGCGATGGTTAGGGCTCATGGACAAAAGGCTCGGAAAAAAAACCTACGATACCTCAAGCATGAGCCCTGGTGACTAGCTGCTCAGCTGATTGGCGAATTGCCCAACGGCGCTGACCACCTTCTGGGCACCGTCCTGAATCTCCACGATCACCGTGCCCGCCTCGGCCGCCAATGCCAGGCCCTGTTCGGCCTGCAGGCGGCCATCGGTCATCAGCGCCACTGCATCGCGGGCCATGTCCTGGTTCTGGCGTACCACGCCGACGATCTCCTCGGTGGCCTTGCTGGTACGCGACGCCAGTTGCCGAACCTCATCGGCCACCACCGCAAAACCACGGCCTTGCTCACCGGCGCGGGCGGCTTCGATGGCAGCGTTGAGCGCCAGCAGGTTGGTCTGCTCGGCGATGCCGCTGATGGTCTTGACGATGCTGCCGATCACCTGGGACTGGGCGTTCAGCGCTTCAATGCCGTCGCCCGCTTGCTGCATGTGCTTGGCCAGGTCGCGCATCACGTCCACCGCCTGGGTGACCACGGTGGTGCCACGCTGGGCGCTGCTGTCGGTTTGCAGCGAGGTGCTGTAGGCGATGCTGGCCGCGTCGGCCACGGCCTGTTCCTGGTTGACCTGGTCGGTGATCACGGTGGCGAACTTGACCACTTTGTACAGCCGCTCATTGGCGTCGAGCACCGGGTTATACGAGGCCTCCAGCCACACCACGCGTCCGTGGCTGTCCACGCGTTTGAAGCGGCCGGCGACGAACTCCCCGGCGTTCAGGCGCTTCCAGAACTGCTGGTACTCGACGCTGTTGGCGTCCTGCGGTTCGCAAAATATCCGGTGATGTTTGCCCTGGATCTGCGCCAGGCTGTAGCCCATGCCGTTGAGGAAACGGTCGTTGGCCGTCAGCACATTACCGTTGAGGTCAAACTCGATCACCGCTGTGGAGCGCACCAGCGCGGTGATCAGGTTTTCGTGCTCGCGGGAGGCCTCGATGGTGCGGGTCAGGTCGCTGGAAAACATCGAAATATGCTTGATACGTCCGTCGCTGCTGCGCACCGGTTGCACGATGGAGCGCAACCACGCCTCGTTGCCGTTGCCCCGCGTCAGACGCACCGTACCGGCGAAATGTTCGCCTCGCACCAATGCGTTTTTGAAGCGCAGTTGAAACGCGTCCTGCTTGACGTGCGCCGGCACCAGGTCTTCGATCAAGCGGCCTTCCAGCTGGCTGCCCTGGTAACCCATCTCTTGAAGAAAGATGGCATTGACCGACTCGATACGCCCTTCGGGATCCAGGGTCAGGGTCATCATTTCGCTTTCCAGGCTCTCTCTCACTTGCTGCAGGCTGGACAATTCTTCGCGAAGAGCAGACAGCTCCTGCTTGAGACGGGTGTTGAACATGGAGGCACCGGTGGGCAAGTAAGGACGTGGGTCTGACCTGCATCGGCGCTGCCGGCATTTTCTGAAGAGCGCTTTAGTGCGTTGCTCAACTATATTTTTGCGGCCCCTCAACTGCCGTTGTTACGGCAGATGCCCATGACCTGGTACTGGAGCGTGTTGAGCTTGCCGGTGGAATCTTCATAGGTCATGCGCGACGGTACCGCGTTGCACGAACGGATCGGCGGCGTGACGTTGACCACCTTGGCAATGTCCAGCTTCATGCCGTAGCGATAGTCCTGGACCACGGGCATCGCCTTGCCTTTTTTCGCGGCATAGGCGGCCATGGCTTGCTCATTGTTTTGCATCATCTGGGCGAAGGTGCGGTCACCGCCGCCTTCCGCCATCGCGCCGACGGAAAAGATCAGGGCCAATGCAGCGACAGTGGTTTTCAGGGTTTTCATGAGGGCGTCCTCGTCTGATTTCATTGATTGAAAGTTCAGAACAAGAGTAACTAACCAAGGCTGTCGTAAGGTTTACCGAAAGATTACTTATCCGTTATGTCTTGTTGAAATTCCAAAATTGTAATCTGTGTGCCACCTCGTCGTTATCTCGTGTTTGCAACTATCTGCGCGGGCACCACTAAAACAAGAATGCCCCATCGATAAGAAGCTAATAGCTGCCACTACCGAGGAGCGCTACATGAGTACCAACCGCACACTTTCCCTTTCCATGATTGCCGCCCTGGCGGGGCTCACCCCACTTTCAGGCATGGCCGTGGAAGACAAACCCGAAGGGTTTATCGAAGGCAGCACCTTGAACGTGCTGGCTCGCAATTTCTACTTCAACCGTGATGATCGCAAAGGCCAGTCGAGCCCCACCGGCAATGGCTACTCGGAAGCCTGGGCCCAGGGTTTTATCGGCAAGCTCGAGTCCGGATTCACTCAGGGTTCAGTGGGTTTCGGCCTGGACGCGTTTGCGATGTATAGCCTGAAACTCGATTCCGGCACCGGCCGCAGCGGTGGCAAGGGCTCGTTTGGCATGCTGCCGGTAGACAGCGACAACCAACCCGAGGACGGCTACAGCAAGCTCGGCGGCGCCGTAAAAATGCGCCTGCTGGATACCGTGATCAAGGCCGGTGATGTGTTCCCGCTGACCCCGGTGGTGGCCTACGGTGACTCGCGGGTATTGCCGGAAAGCTTTCGTGGCGTCACCGCACAAAACACCAGCATTGAAGGCCTGAGCCTGCAAGGCGGACACCTGAGCGGCATGAGCCAGCCCACTCAAAGCGGCATGGATAAAGGCTTTGCGACGTTTTATGCGGGCAAGGTGGATTCACCCTGGATCGGCTATGCCGGTGGTGACTACCAGGTGAATAAACACCTCAGCGTCAGCCTGTACACCAGCCGCCTGAAGGATGCCTGGGACCAGTACTACTTCGGCAGCGCCGCCAGCTACCCGCTGAACGATGACGTGTCGCTGTTTGGCGACTTCAACTATTACAAGGCGGTGGACGAGGGCAAGAAACGCCTGGGCGAGTTCGATAACAACATCTGGAGCGCCAGGCTCGGGGTCAAGGTGGGCGCCCACAGCCTGGCCTTGTCCCACCAGCGCAACAACGGTGATGACGACTTTGACTACCTGCGCATGTCCGACTCGATCTTCCTCAACAACTCGATCCAGTACAGCGACTTCAACTCGCCCAAGGAACGCTCGTGGATGCTCGCCTATAACCTCGACATGCAGGCCTTCGGCATTCCCGGGCTGACCTTCATGACCCGCTACGGCAAAGGCACCGGCGCCGACTACAGCAACGCCAACGCGGTGTACATGCGCCGTGACGCGGCCGGCGATCCGTTGACCGACCAACGCCGCTGGGAGCGGGATATCGAGGCCAAGTACGTGGTGCAGGGCGGCAACTTGAAAGACCTGTCGCTGCGATTGCGCCAGGCGACGGTTCGTTCAAGTGCCTTTGAGTCGGATTTGGAAGAAGTTCGGCTGATTGTCGAATATCCGTTGGCGATTCTCTAAATGATCACAACGGCAGGTGCTTACATTCATTTGCCGTTGACTAACATCTGTTCACAATTTGAAGCCTGTCAGAACTGTAATATGCGCCTCACCTTCTCGTTAAGTTGCGCTTCTTATACTGGCTACAACTAACGGCACACGCCTTATTTGGAGAACAGTCATGAAGCCCGCTCACTTGTTATTGATCAGTTTTCTCGGCGCCACTTCCAGCCTCGCATTGGCCGACGACGGTGCCGACCGTTCCCGGCAGTTCCTCGCCGAGTTCCGCCAGCAACAGCAGCAGGTCCACGGCGAACAGTCCGTGGCCGAGACCGCGCCCGCCGACGCACAGAAGCAGTCGATCTGAACGGCGCACACCGAGCACATTCATCTCTGAAGCTTTTGTGTAGCTCCTTTGGAAAGAGATGAATTTTTTACGCCCCGCATGGGGCGTTTTTTTTGCCTGCCGGTTTTGCAGCGCAACAACCAGTCACAAACTGCCTGGTTGACCCTGTAGCTACTTCAGCCTTCAGGCTTCGGAAAATCCGAATCACAGTCTCTCTCTATCAATAAAAGGTAAATCCCCCATGCGTATCCTTGTGGTTGAGGACGAGCAAAAAACCGCCGCCTACCTGCAGCAGGGCCTGACCGAAAGCGGTTACGTGGTCGACTGTGCCGCCAGCGGAGTGGACGGCCTGCACCTGGCCGCGCAACACGCCTATGAACTGGTGATTCTCGACGTCAATCTGCCGGCCAAGGATGGCTGGGAAGTGCTTGAGCAATTGCGCCGCGACAGTAGCCAGCGGGTGATGATGCTGACGGCCCGTGGCCGGTTGGCCGACAAGATCAAGGGCCTGGACATGGGCGCCGATGATTACCTGGTCAAACCCTTCGAGTTTCCCGAGTTGCTGGCCCGGGTACGCACCCTGCTGCGTCGCAGTGAGCACATACCGGTGCCGGAAGTGTTCCAGGTGTCGGACCTGGAGCTGGACCCACGCCGCCACCGCGCATACCGCGGCAACCGACGTATCGACCTGACCACCAAGGAATTCGCGCTGCTGCATGTGCTGATGCGTCAGTCCGGCGAAGTACTGACCCGCACGCAGATTATTTCCCTGGTCTGGGACATGAATTTCGACTGCGACACCAACGTGGTGGAAGTCTCCATCAGCCGCTTGCGGGCCAAGGTCGATGACCAGAGCGACGTCAAGCTGATCCATACCATTCGCGGCGTGGGTTATGTGCTGGAGGCCCGCCAATGAAAGCCAGCAGCCTGTCGATGCGCCTGGGGCTGACGGTGAGCCTGATGGGCGCCGGCCTGGTGGTGTTGCTCGCGACCTTGGCGTACCTGGCCCTGACTCACGAGCTGGAGAAGCTGGCGCGCAAGGGCCTGGAAAGCAAAATGGAACAGATCCAGCACAGCCTCGCCCTCGGCCTGGACACCCGCGACATCCGCGCCCGCCCGCACTCGCTGATGGACCTGGTGATGGGGCACGATAATTTCTACCTGACCATCATCGGCACCGCGCCCGATGAAGTGGTGCTGCTCAGCGTCGGTGCCAAACCCCAGGAGCCGCTGCTGACCGACTTCGCGCCGCGCCAGACCATCGGTTACCTGAACTGGGACGACCACAACGGCAACCGAGTGCTCAGTGCCTCCAGCCTGATGCGCCTGGCCAGCGGTGAACGCGTGCGGGTGCTGCTGTCGCTGGATCGCAGGGACGATCAGGCGCTGCTCAGTGCCTACCTGCGTTCCACCGTGATCGCCCTGCCGCTGCTGTTGCTGCTGATCGGCATCGGCGCCTGGTGGGTGGTGCAACGCGGGCTGGCGCCGCTGCAGCAGTTCAGCCGCGTCGCCGCAAAAGTCACCACGCAGGACCTGACCCACCGCCTGGCTGTGGATAACTTGCCCAAGGAGCTGGGCGAGTTGGCGCAAGGCATCAATTTCATGTTGCAGCGCCTGGACGGCGGCGTGCAGCAGCTGTCGCAGTTCTCCGATGACCTGGCCCATGAGCTGCGCGCGCCGCTGACCAACTTGATGGGCAAGGCCCAGGTGACGTTGTCCCGGGAGCGCCCGCCGCAGGAGTACAAAGCGGTGCTGGAATCCAGCACTGAAGAGATGGAGCGCTTGGCGCGGATCGTCTCCGACATGCTGTTCCTGGCACAGGTCAGCCACCCTACGGCGCGGGTTTCGTTTGCGCCGGTGTCCCTGGCCGATGAAGCGCGCCGGGTGATGGAGCTGTTTGCCTTGAGTGCCGAAGACAAGCAATTGACCCTGAGCCTCGATGGCGATGCCTTCGTGCATGGCGACCGCTTGATGATTCAGCGGGCGATCTCCAATCTGTTGTCCAACGCCATTCGTCATAGTCCATCCGCCTCCACTATTTCGTTGCAGGTAGAGACTCACCCCCACCAAGTGTCGCTGTCGGTGGGCAACCCCGGCCCCGGGATTGAAGCGCAACACCTGCCGAACCTGTTCGAACGCTTCTACCGCGTCGACAGCAGCCGCGCTCGCTCCGAAGGGGGGACCGGGCTGGGGCTGGCCATCGTGCGGTCGATCATGACCCTGCATCAAGGCCGGGCAGAAGTCAGCAGCGAGCCCGGAGATTTCACTGTGTTTCGGTTGGTGTTTCCCCTTCATGCCAACGCTATCTGTCAATAAACCATTGTGGCGAGGGAGCTTGCTCCCTCGCCACAGGTTATTGGTCAGGCATCAGGCGGTCTTCCTGCTCTTCACGCCGATGCGCCCAGTGATACAGCGCCGGCAATAC
Organism: Pseudomonas sp. TH34; assembly: GCF_016650865.1. Lineage (NCBI taxonomy): Bacteria > Pseudomonadati > Pseudomonadota > Gammaproteobacteria > Pseudomonadales > Pseudomonadaceae > Pseudomonas > Pseudomonas sp. TH34. The sequence continues at coordinate 169,386 of NZ_JAEKFB010000020.1, read as the reverse complement.
CAGCAGGGTCAGCAGTGTCGACGAGATAATCCCGCCAATCACCACCGTCGCCAACGGGCGCTGCACTTCGGCGCCGGTGCCGGTGGCGAGGGCCATGGGGATAAACCCGAGCGACGCCACCAGGGCCGTCATCAACACCGGGCGCAAACGCGTCAGGGCGCCTTCGTTGATCGCCGCCGACAGTGAACGCCCCTCCTCCCGCAGGCCACGGATGAACGCGATCATCACCAGCCCGTTAAGCACCGCCACCCCCGACAGCGCGATAAAGCCCACGCCCGCCGAGATCGACAGCGGAATATCCCGCAGCCACAGCGCCATGATCCCGCCGGTCAACGCGAAGGGAATCCCGGTAAACACCAGCAACCCGTCCTTGAGGTTGTTGAACATCATGAACAACAGCCCGAACACCAGCAGCAACGCCACCGGCACCACGATGCGCAGGCGCTCGGAGGCTTCCTTCAACTGCTCGAACTGACCGCCCCAGGTGGTCCAGTAGCCCGCAGGGATTTTCACCTGGGTGCCAATGGCCGTCCCGGCTTCCTCGACAAACGAGCCGATATCCCGCCCACGCACGTTGGCGCTGACGATCACCAGGCGCTTGCCGTTTTCGCGGCTGATCTGGTTGGGGCCGAGCACCAGGTCCAGGCTGGCGACTTCCGACAGCGCGATAAACCCCAACTGGCCCGCCGCGTTATTCGCCAATGCCGGAATCGGGATCAACAGCCGCGACAGGCCCTCGATGTCGGTGCGCAGTGCATCGGACAAACGCACGACCATGTCGAAACGCCGGTCGCCTTCGTACATCGTCCCGGCCTGGCGCCCACCCACGGCGACGGCAATCGTGTCTTGCACATCCCCCACATTCAGGCCAAAACGCGCGGCCTTGTCGCGGTCGATATTGATGGTCAGCACCGGCAGGCCAGAGGTCTGCTCCACCTTCACTTCCGAGGCGCCCTTGAGGGTTTTCAAGGTCTCGGCGATTTCCCCGGCGGTCTTGTTGAGCACCGCCATGTCGTCACCAAACACCTTCACCGCCACGTCGCTGCGCACCCCGGAAATCAGCTCGTTGAAGCGCAGCTGGATCGGTTGCGACAGTTCATACACGCTGCCCGGCACAATCGCACTGGCGCGCTGGATGTCAGCGATGATCGCCTCGCGGGACTTCTTCGGGTCGGGCCACTGGTCCTTCGGCTTGAGCATCACGTAGCTGTCGGAGATGTTCGGCGGCATCGGGTCGGAGGCGATTTCCGCGGTGCCGGTGCGGGCGAATACCCGCTCGATCTCCGGCACCTCGGCCATCAAGGTCTTTTCCAACTGTTGCTGCATGTGCACCGACTGCGTGAGGCTGGTGCCCGGAACGCGCATGGCCTGCTGGGCGAAGTCACCCTCGCTCAGGCTGGGGATAAATTCGCTGCCCATGCGACTGGCCAACGCACCCGACACCACGATGGTCAGCACCGCCAGGCCGAACACCAACGGGCGGCGCGCCATCACCCAATCCAGCACCGGCGCGTAGACGTGACGTGCGGTGCGCATCACCAGGTTTTCTTCTTCCTTGACCTTACCGGTGACGAACAGCGCAATCGCTGCCGGTACGAAGGTCACGGACAAAATCATCGCCCCCAGCAGCGCGATCACCACGGTGAACGCCATCGGGTGGAACATCTTCCCGGCCACCCCGGTGAGGGCGAAGATCGGCAGGTACACCACCATGATGATCAGTTGCCCGAAGATCAGCGCGCGCCGCGCTTCCTTGGCCGCCGCGAACACTTCATGCAGGCGCTCGCTGCGGGTCAACAATCGCCCGTGGCGCTGCTGGGCATGGGCCAGGCGGCGGATGGCGTTCTCGACGATCACCACCGCACCATCGACAATAATCCCGAAATCCAGGGCGCCGAGGCTCATCAGGTTGGCGCTGACCTTGTTGGTAAACATCCCGGTAAAGGTGAACAACATTGCAAGCGGAATCACCATCGCGGTGATCAGCGCGGCGCGGATATTACCGAGGAACAGGAACAGCACCGCCACCACCAGCAGCGCCCCTTCGAAGAGGTTTTTCTTCACGGTGCTGATGGCTTTTTCCACCAGGTTGGTACGGTCGTAGACGGTGACGGCGACCACACCTTCAGGCAGCGAACGGTTGATCTCTTCGAGTTTTTTCGCGACCGCCTGGGACACGGTGCGGCTGTTTTCGCCGATCAACATAAACACGGTGCCCAGCACCACTTCGCGGCCATTTTCCGTGGCGGCACCGGTACGCAGCTCGCGGCCAATGTCGACCTGAGCGACGTTGCGCACCCGAATCGGCGTACCGTCGGAGGTGGTGATCACGATGTTGGCGATGTCGTCGATGGACGCGACTTGCCCCGGCGCACGGATCAGCAATTGCTCGCCGCTACGCTCGATGTACCCGGCGCCGACGTTGGCGTTGTTGCGCTCCAGCGCCGTGACCAGATCGCCCAAGGTCAGGTTGTAGGCCGCCAGGCGCTTGGGGTCCGGAGCGATCTGGTATTCCTTGGCAAAGCCGCCGATGGTATTGATCTCGGCCACGCCCGGCACGTTGCGCAGTTGTGGCTTGATGATCCAGTCCTGGATCACCCGCAGGTCGGTCGGCGTGTAGGCTGAGCCGTCCTCCTTGCGCGCGCCGTCTTTCGCCTCCACGGTCCACAGGAAAATTTCCCCGAGCCCGGTGGAAACCGGCCCCATCATGGTTTCGATGCCATCGGGCAATTGCTCGCGCGCCACCTGCAAGCGTTCGTTGACCAATTGGCGAGCGAAGAACAGATCAGTGCCATCCTTGAAAATCACCGTGACCTGGGACAAGCCCGAGCGAGACAGCGAGCGTGTCTGCTGCAAGCCCGGCAGCCCGGCCATGGCGGTCTCGATGGGAAAGGTGATGCGCTGTTCGGTTTCCAGCGGCGAAAACCCCGCTGCCGCCGAGTTGATCTGCACCTGGACGTTGGTGATATCCGGCACTGCGTCGATGGGCAATTTCTGATAACTGGCGATGCCGACACCGGCCATCAACAGCACCGCCAGCAGCACGATGATGCGCTGCTCGATGGCAAATTGGATAAGGCGCTCAAACATGGGAAATCACTCGCAGGGTCAATGGGCGTGCTCGGCCGAGGCCTTGCCCAACTCGGACTTGAGGATGAAGCTGCCGACGGTGGCCACCTGCGCACCGGCGTCGAGGCCCTGGCGGACTTCGACGAAACCGTTTTCGCTGACGCCCAGTTCGATATGCCGGGTCATGAAGCCGTCGGCGGTGCGCACGAACACCGAGGGTTTGTCTTCGACGGTCTGGATCGCTTCCTGCGGGACCGTGACCTTGGCCTGGTAAGTGTCGGTGGCAACCTGCACGGAGACGAACAGCCCTGGACGCCACGAAGCGTCAGGGTTCGGTACCGTGACGCGCACGGTGGCCGTGCGGGTTTGCTCCCCCAGCAAGTTGCCGACATAGGCCACGGTGCCGAGCACTTCGGTGCCCATTTCCGAGGAGGTGACCTTCACCGGTTTGCCGACTCGGACTTTGTTCAAATCCTTGGGGAACACGCCGAAGGTGACCCACACCTGGGACAGGTCCGAGAGGGTGAAGGCGTTGCTGGTCTCGCTCACCACTTCGCCGACACCCAGGTGTTTTTCCACCACCACACCATCAAACGGCGCACGCAATTCGTAGCGATTGCCGCCGACCAATACGGCGCTGCCGCTCAGGGCGCTCATCTTTTGCCGGGCATTGTTCAGGGCGATTTCGGCCTCTTGCAGCGCCTGGCGCGCCAGCAGGTAATCCTGTTCGGCGGAGATCTTGTCCTGCCATAACTGGCGCTCGCGCTGAAAGGTGGTGCGGGCCAGCACAACCCGGCGTTCGCTGGCCGCCAGTTCACTGCGCTGATCGGAAATCTGCTGGCTGGCGATCACCGCCAACAGCTCGCCCTTCTTTACCGATTGGCCGAGGTTGACCTTCACCGACTCCACTACGCCAGCAGCACGCGGGACGATGTGGGAGGTGCGGTCCTCGTCGAAACGCACCTCGCCTGGCAGTGAAAGCACGGTGCTGATCTGCCGGGATTGCGCCGGAGCGAGTTGAATGCCGGCGGCCTGGATCTGCTGTTCGGTCAGTTCGAGCTTGCCTTCTTCTTCCGCCTCAGCCGCCATGCTGGTGGCCGGCCACGCCAGCATCAGCCCCAGCGCGATGGCCAGCGCCTTACTTTGTGTGTTGTTCATGGAATGCTCCTGGAAATTCAAAACCGGGCGAGGTCGCCGTAAATCCGTTCGATACGCACCCAGGCGTCAGTGGCCTGGGCGGTCGCCGCGAGGTATTGGGTGCGGGCCGCAATCAAGGTGCGCTGGGCGTCGAGCACGTCGAGGAAGTTGAACTTGCCCATCTCGAAGCCACGGGTGGCGCTGTCCACCGCGCTTTGGGCGGCGGGCAGGATCTGTTGGTTGAACGAACGCACTTCGGTATTCGCGGTTTGCCAAAGGTCCAGGGCCTGGCGGGTTTCGGTGCGCAGGCGCAGTTCGGCGGCGTTGCGCAGGTCGCGGGCCTGGTCGGCACGGCGACTGGCAGCGAGCACGTTGCCCTGGTTGCGGTTGAATAGCGGGATTGGCATCGACACACCCACCACGTTGACCCGCTCACGCACGCTGGCGTCGTATTGGCTGCCGATGGACACATCGAGATCGGGAATGCGCTGGGCCTTTTCCAGGCCAAGGGCTGCCTCGCCCTGGACGATTTGCAGCTCGGCCAGGCGCAGTTCGACGGTTTGCTCCAGGCGCCCGAGCAACTGCGCGGTCGGCGGTAAAGCAGGTGCCGCCTGGGCTTGGGGGCGACCGCCTGGAAGTCGGTACTGGCCGCGCCGGTACTGGCCGCGAGGCGGCGATAGGCGTCGGTCAGGCCCATCTGCGCTCGGTTGAATTCGAGGCGAATTTCCGAGAGCTGCACCTGGGCGCGGGTGGCTTCCACTGGCGACGATTTGCCGGCAGTGACACGACCGTTGGCAACCACCAGGCCGCGCTCGGCCAATGCCAATGAGCGCTGGGCCAGGTCGAGGCGTTCCTGGGCCCGAAGCGCGCCGTAGTAACCGTCGATAACATCCGCCCGCAGCCCGTTGCGGCGCTGCTCCAGGGTCAGTGCCGCGGCTTCCTGGGCGCGGGTGGCGACATCAATCCGGGCGCCGCGCTTGCCACCCAGTTCCAGGGTCTGGCTCAGTTTGACGGTGGTGGTGCGCGAGTTGCGGCGGGTGTCTTCGGCATCCCAGGAGGCGACCGGGTTCGGGATCAAACCGGCCTGTTGGCGACCGCCCTGGGCGATGTCGATTTCCCACTGTGCAGCGGCCATATCCGGGTTGTTGGCGAAGGCGGTTTGCAGGGCCGATTCCAGGGTCAAGGTTTGCGCATTGACGCCCTGAACCGTCATCAGCAACAGAACGGCGGGCCCAATGAACGTGCTTATAAAAGTTGGCATAACCAGAGTTCCATGCCCATGAATTAACAGGTGGGCAATGTAACTTTCAGTACTTATCAGAGGAGTGGCCAGAACATTACAAATCCGTTAGCAACGGCTCTACCACGGGCTTTTGCTTTAAGCTCCCGGCAACTTTCCACTGCCCAGCGGGATCCCCGACATGCGTATTCTGGTCATCGAAGACGAACCTAAAACCGCCGATTATTTACATCAGGGATTGAGCGAAAGTGGCTATATCGTCGACTGTGCCGCCACCGGTGCCGACGGCCTGCATTTGTCTCGCCAGCATGCCTATGACCTGGTGATGCTCGACGTCAATTTGCCGTTGATGGATGGCTGGGATGTGTTGCAACGCATCCGCCAGAACAGCAGCACGCGGATCATGATGCTGACCGCCCAGGGCCGCCTCGCCGACCGGATCAAGGGCCTGGACTTGGGCGCCGATGATTACCTGGTCAAGCCGTTTGAATTCCCCGAATTGCTCGCGCGCGTGCGGACCTTGATGCGCCGCAGCGTGCACTCGCCGGTGCCGGATGTGTTGCGGGTGGCCGACCTGGAACTGGACCAGGGCCGCCATCGGGCGTTTCGCGGCTTGCAGCGCATCGACCTGACCACCAAGGAGTTCGCCCTGCTGCATTTGCTGATGCGTCAGAGCGGCGTGGTGCTGTCCCGCACGCAGATCATCTCGTTCGTATGGGACATGAACTTTGATTGCGACACCAATGTGGTGGAAGTGTCGATCCGCCGTCTGCGGGCGAAGATCGATGACCCGTTCGAGCGCAAGTTGATCCATACCTTGCGCGGCGTGGGTTATGTGCTGGAAGACCGTGAATGACGGTCAGGCGTGCACCTCGTCGTGCTCGTCATGCTGAAAACCTTCGCCTTCGATCTGGATCGTGGCGTGGGAAATATCGAATTGTTCATGCAGTAACTCCGTCACCTGGCTGAGGATCTGTTGCTCGGTGCCTTGCGCCGAATCCGCCACCAAGTGAGTGCTCAGCACATTTTTGCCGCTGGTGAGGGCCCAGATGTGCAGGTCGTGCACATCCTTGACCCCGGGAACGCCGCGAATTGCCTGTTCCACCTTGTCGATGTCGATGCCGTCCGGCACGCCTTGCAGCAGCACGTTCATGCTTTCCTTGAGCAGCGTCCAGGTGCGTGGCAGCACCCAGAAGCCAATCGCCGCCGCCACCACCGAATCCACCCAGCCCCAGCCCGTGTACATGATCACCAGCGCCGCAATGATCACGCCGACGGAGCCGAGCATATCGCTCCAGACCTCCAGGTAAGCGCCCTTCACATTCAGGCTTTCGCCGCTGGCCGCACTCAGTAATCGCATGGAAATCAGGTTGACGATCAGCCCCAGCACCGCGATCACCAGCATGCCGGTGGACTGGATCTCAGCGGGCGCCTGCAAGCGTTGATACGCCTCATACAGGATGTAGAACGCCACGCCGAACAACAGCAGCGCATTAAACGCCGCGGCCAGAATCTCAAACCGCGCATAGCCGAACGTACGCTTGCGGTCGGCGGCGCGCTTGGCGACCTGGATCGCTACCAGGGAAATCCCTAGCGCCAAGGCGTCGGTCATCATGTGCGCGGCGTCAGACAACAGCGCCAGGCTGCCGGTGATAAAGGCGCCGATCACCTCGGCAATCATAAAGCTGCCGGTGAGTGCCAATGCGATCCATAACAGCCGTTCGTGGCCGGCGCGTACTTGGGCGTGGCTGTGTCCTGCACTCATGAAATGTCCTCGTGGGTGGTGGTCCGGTTGATCATAGAGCTATAGGTCAAAACCACCGGCATGGGTTGCGAAATTGTCATCCTGCCGTCAGTTGGGCGTTACGCCATGCGCACCAAAATTGAACATGAGCGCTCTGGAACCGTTGTATCAGGTATGCTTTTCGAGCAGGAAACAAAAAGAAACATATTAGCCAACCTGTTCGATAAGGAGTCCCGTTTTGGAGTTATCGACTGCCGCGTGGATGGTTCACGACACCCGCCTCATGCTCTGCGTATTACTGGCCATCGCCAGCATCATTGTGCTGATCAGCGCGACCAAGCTGCCGCCCTTCCTGTCGATCCTGATCGGTACGTTTATCGCCGGTGTCGGCGCCGGCTTGCCGCCGGAAGAAGTGGCCAAGGCGTTCAGCAAAGGCGCCGGGGCGATCCTCGGTGAAGCCGGGATCATCATTGCCCTGGGCTCGATGCTCGGCGCGTTGATGGCCGAGTCCGGTGCTGCCGACCGCATCGCCACCACCCTGCTGGGGTTGGGCAAGGGCAAGTCGTTGCCCTGGGTGATGGCGCTGGTGGCGATGGTGATTGGCTTGCCGCTGTTCTTCGAAGTGGGCCTAGTAATGATGGTGCCCATCATCTTTGTGATGGCGAAGCGCTCGAACCAGCCGCTGCTGAAAATCGCGATCCCGGCGCTGGCGGGAATGACCACCCTGCACGCTTTGATGCCGCCGCATCCGGGGCCGCTGATTGCGGTGGGTGCATTGCACGCCGACCTGGGCCTGACCATGTTGCTGGGCTTCTGCCTGGCGGTACCGGCCGTGATTCTGGCGGGCCCGCTGTACGGCAACTGGCTGTCCAAACGCATGCACGTGGATGAGCCGGCCGACATTGGCGCGCTGTTCAGCGCGCCGCCCAAGGCGCCGCGTCAGCCGAGCTTTGGTGTGTCGCTGCTGATCATTTTGTTGCCGGTGATCCTGATGCTCGGCAGTACCTTGGCCAAGGTCGCCATGTCGCCGGAAAGCCCGGTGGCACTGACCTTGAAATTCCTCGGTGAGCCGTTGATCGCGCTGGGCCTGGCGGTGATTGCCGCAGTGATTTGCCTGGGCTGGGCCAGCGGCATGCCGCGGGCCGATGTCGGCAATACCTTGCGCAAGGCGCTGGCGCCGATCGCGGTGCTGTTGCTGACCATCGGCGCGGGCGGCGGGTTGAAGCAAACCCTGCTGGATGCCGGCGTGAGCCAGACCATCAGCAAGGTGGCCGAAGGCGCGCATATGCCGTACCTGTTGCTGGCCTGGTTGATTGCGGTGGCGCTGCGTCAGGCGACGGGGTCGGCGACCGTCGCCACCACGACAACGGCGGGCATCCTGGCGCCGATGATGGCGGGGTTGGCGGCGACACAAAGCTCACTGGTCGCGCTGGCGATTGGTGCCGGCTCGGTGTTCTTCTGCCACGTCAACGATGCCGGCTTCTGGATGGTGCGGGAGTACTTCGGCTTGCAGTTGAAGCAGACGATCTGGGTGTGGTCGGTGTTGCAGACCATTGTGTCGGTGGTGGGCCTGGTGGGCACATTGCTGATGTGGCACTTCCTGACGTAATGATCGTTCCCACGCTCCGCGTGGGAATGCATCCGAGACGCTCCGCGTCACAAGAGCAGACGCGGAGCGTCCAGGGAGGCGTTCCCACGCAGAGCGTGGGAACGATCAGGTGGGTTGGCGCTTGCCAAAATGCGCCGCACTCACTGCGCCCACCGCGCCCATTACCACGCAATAAACCACGCAGATCCACGGGCTGGAGGGCATCAATGCGATCAACATCAGCGGTGTGGTACTCGCCCACAGTGCATAGGCAATGTTGTAGGTGAAGGAGATTCCCGACACCCGTACCTGCGCCGGGAACAGGCTGACCATCACCGACGGCACCGCGCCCACCACCCCGCAACTCAAGCCGGCAATCGCATACGCCGCGCCCAACCACACACCGCCCGCAATCAGGCTGGCATAGAGCACGGCAATCCCCACCGGCAGCAACAGGCTGTAGACCAACACCGCACGCCAGGCGCCGATGCGGTCCACCAGCAGCCCGGCCAGCACACAACCGATGTTCAGGAACACGATGCCCAGCGCGCTCAGGGCGAAGGTGTGGCTGGGGCTCATGCCGAAGGTTTTCTGCATCATGGTCGGGGTGATGACCACCAGCACCACGACCGCCGAGGTCAGTACGCAGGTGAGGATCATCGCCGGCAGCAGCGCGCTGCGGTGCTCCCGCAGCACGGTGCGCAACGGGAGTTCGGCGCCGGCCTGGCGGCGGGCCTGCATCTGCAGGAATACCGGGGTTTCACTGAGCCAGCGCCGCAGCCAGACACCGATCACGCCGAATACGCCGCCCAGCAGGAACGGGAAGCGCCAAGCGTAGTCGAGGATTTCTGCCGGGGTGAAAACCTGCGCCAGGAGTGTCGCGGTCAACGCGCCGAGCAGGTAGCCGAAAGTCAGCCCGGCTTGCAGGAAGCCGAGGGCATAGCCGCGATGATTATCCGGGGCGTGTTCGGCGACAAACACCCAGGCACTCGGCACTTCCCCGCCCACCGCCGCGCCCTGGAGGATGCGCAGCGCCAGCAGGATCAAGGGCGCGAAATAACCGATTTGTGCGTAGGTGGGCATGATCCCGATCAGCAGGCACGGCAGCGCCATCATCAGGATGCTCAGGCTGAACACCCGCTTGCGCCCCAGGTGATCGGCGAAGTGCGCCATCAGGATTCCGCCCAGCGGGCGCGCGAGGTAGCCCGTGACGAAGATGCCGAAGCTTTGCAGCAGGCGTAGCCACTCGGGCATTTCCGGCGGGAAAAACAGCTGGCTGAGGGTCAGCGCGAAAAATACGAAGATGATGAAGTCGTAGATTTCCAGGGCCCCGCCCAGGGCGGCCAGGCCCAGGGTTTTGTAGTCGGAGCGGGAGAAACGCTGCGCCTGTGGATAAGAGGTGGCAGTCATGGAAAAGCTCGGCAGGCAAACAAAATGGAATGCAGGTTATGAGCTGGCCCGAGTGAAGGCAATCACGCTGGATATATTTGCTTTACTCATTGATCAATGAAGATAACTACATTCCCAAATGAATAGCCGTAGAGGAACATGCAGCAAAACTGCCGCCCCCCATAATAAATACAAATAGAGGTACTGAACGTGGCCGATGCTATCGAAGACAGCCGCTACGCCCGATTTGCCCTGCGTTGTTCAAACTTCGCCGAGCGCTGGTTTCCGGACTCCTGGGTGTTTGCCGCCCTCGCCGTGATTATTGTCGCCGTGGCGACCCTGAGCATGGGCGCCGCGCCGACCGAGGCCGCCAAGGCCTTTGGTGACGGTTTCTGGAGTTTGATCCCGTTCACCATGCAAATGGCCTTTGTGGTGATTGGCGGCTACGTGGTCGCCAGCTCCCCACCCGCCGTGAAACTGATCGACCGCCTGGCGCGCATCCCGAAGAACGGCCGCTCTGCCGTGGCGTGGGTGGCGCTGATTTCGATGGTCGCCTCGTTGCTCAACTGGGGCCTGTCGTTGGTGTTCGGCGGTTTGCTGGTGCGTGCACTGGCCCGTCGTACGGATTTGCGCATGGACTATCGCGCGGCCGGTGCTGCGGCCTACCTCGGCCTCGGTGCCGTTTGGGCGCTGGGGCTGTCGTCGTCGGCGGCGCAGTTGCAGGCCAACCCGGCCAGCTTGCCGCCGTCGATTCTGTCGATCACCGGGATGATTCCGTTCACGGAGACGATCTTTCTGTGGCAATCCGGCGTGCTGTTGCTGGCACTGATTGTGGTCTCGCTGATCATCGCCTACGCCACCGCGCCCGGGCCGAACTCCGCCCGTGACGCGAAGGCTTGCGGGGTCGACCCGGCCTTCAACCTGCCCAAGCCGCATCCGCCAACCCGCCCGGGCGAATGGCTGGAACACAGCCCGTTGCTGACCATCCTGCTGGCGTTGTTGGCGGCCGGGTGGCTGTTCCATGAGTTTTCGACCAAGCCGGCGATCAGCGCGATCTCGGGGCTCAACACCTATAACTTCCTGTTCCTGATGGTGGGTGCGTTGCTGCACTGGCGCCCGCGCAGCTTCCTCGATGCAGTGGCCCGTGCGGTGCCGACCACCACCGGGGTGCTGATCCAGTTCCCGTTGTATGGCTCGATTGCGGCGTTGATGACCGTGGTGAAAGGCAGTGACGGCGCGACCCTGGCGCACCATATTTCGACCTTCTTCACCTCGATCGCGTCCCACGACACCTACGCGCTGTTGATGGGCGTGTACTCGGCGGTGCTGGGCTTCTTTATCCCGTCGGGCGGCGGCAAGTGGATCATCGAGGCGCCGTACGTGATGCAGGTCGCCAATGACCTGGAATATCACCTGGGCTGGGCGGTGCAGATCTACAACGCCGCCGAAGCGCTGCCGAACCTGATCAACCCGTTCTATATGCTGCCGCTGCTGGGCGTGCTGGGGCTGAAGGCGCGGGACTTGATCGGCTTTTCGTTTGTGCAGTTGCTGGTGCATACGCCGCTGGTGTTGTTCCTGCTGTGGGCGTTGGGCACGACGCTTAAATATTTGCCGCCGGTGATGCCTTAATTTTCCGAAGCTGCACCCGCTCTTCAGGCGGGTGCGGCTGGCAGGTTGCTCAGCAGCTCAGGTAGCGCGTGCTGGACCGTGTCCCATACCACTTCAAGATTTATATCGAAGTAACCATGGGCAATCCGGTTGCGCATCCCTCGCATACTGCGCCAAGGCACCTGCGGTTGGGCGGCTGCAAACTCTGGATGTTGATCCATTATTTTGGTCGACGCTTCGCCGATGATGATCAAACTCATGATCACGGCTTGCTGAGTACGCTTGTCTTCAAAAAACTCAGGCTTGCTCAAACCGTCGACAAAGGTAATCGCGTCAGATGATGCCTGGCGTATGTGCTCCAGGTAATCACCAATACGATTTGACGTCATACAGGCCTGGCCTCTGCCAAGACTTGGGCACGAAACTTCAATGGCAGGTCGCCAGGCGTCAGCAGGTCAACGTTGACCCCCAACAAATCCTCCAACTCAACCTGAAGCCCGCCAAGGTCAAAAAGCGTGGTACCCGGAAGTGCATCAACCAGCAAATCGAGATCGCTGCCCTCTTTGTCGGTACCGAGTAAAACAGAGCCGAATACCCTGGGATTGGAGGTGCGAAAGCGCCCGACCACTTCACGCACGGCCACTCTCTTGAGATCAAGGGCGGTTGAAGGTTTCATGATTCACCTCGAGGCATGCAATATCGTGCCAGTCTAGCAGTGCTTGGGATGGGTAAACATGCTGGCGTCATCCCACTCGTGTCTTCCATCCGTCACAATCCGCTGATACCGTTTCCGCGAAACATATTGCAACAACTATCCAGTAGGGATCCCCAGTAATGAGTGACGAGCACCAAGATCGCCCTTCTTCCGATAATGCTGAAAAGCCGCCAATAGACACTAGCCGTCGGCGTTTTCTGGGTAGTGCGGCGGTACTGGGGGTCGGAGCCACCCTGAGCGCCTGCGGCGGCACAGCTGAGCAGCCGGGCCCGCCGGTCGACCGCGAACTGACGCCTGCCGAACTGGACAAGGCCCTGCACGACAACGTGAAAAACGTGGTGGTGATCTACGGCGAGAACCGCAGCTTCAACAATCTGTTTGCCGATTTCCCCGGCGTAGAAAGCCCGCTCTCCGCGCTCAAGCCCGCCGACTACCAGCAACGCGACCGCGACGGCAGCCTGCTGGATACCTTGCCTGAGGTGTGGGGCGGCGTGACCCAATTGGGTCCGCAGACCATCGACGGGGTGATCTACCCCAGCGCCACTCAATATCAGCAACACTTGCCCAACGCCCCCTTCGCGTTGAAAGGCCCGGACGGTGAAGACCTGCCGCTGGCCTTGATCACCCGTGACCTGTGGCACGTGTTCTATCAAAACCAGATGCAGATCAACGGCGGCAAGAACGACCGTTTTGTCGCCTGGGCCGACTCGGGTGCGCTGACCTTCGGCCATTACCCGCAAACCCGCTATTCCCTGCGCCTGTGGGACGTGGCCAGGGAGTTTGTGCTGTGCGACAACTTCTTCCAGGGCGCCTTTGGCGGTTCGTACCTCAACCACCAATACCTGATCAGCGCCCAGGTGCCGTTCTACCCGGACGCCGCCAATTCAGTGGCCAAGTCGCAGATCGCCACGTTGCAGAGCGACGACCCGACCGACACGCGCCTCAAGCCGCTGGACAAATCCCCGGCCAGCGCCATGACCGGCCCACCGCAATTCGGTCCGAGCGCATTGACCCCGGATGGCTATGCGGTGAACACCATGGCGCCGCCCTACTGGCCCACCTGGATCCGCGACCCGGAACGCCCGGACTACGCCAAGCCGGACCTGCCCAGCGTATTGGTGCCACAGTCCCACGAGCACATCGGCGACAAGCTGTCGAAGAAGAACGTCGACTGGGCCTGGTATGGCGGCGCCTGGCAGGCGACGATTGATGAGCACAAGGATTCGGCAGCGATTCCGAAGATCCCGAGTTTTCAGTACCACCACCAGCCGTTCAACTACTTCAAGCAACAAGGCCCGGAAAACCCGGTAGAGCGCAAGAAACGTCTGCGCGATGGCGGGCTGGGCGACGACCCGAGCACCAACCACTTCATGGCCGATGCCCAAGCCGGCACGCTGCCGGCGGTGAGTTTCTACAAGCCCCAGGGCAACCTGAACATGCACGCCGGTTACGCCGACGTGGCTTCGGGCGACCGGCATATCACCCGTACGTTGAAAATGCTGCAGGAAAGCCCGCAGTGGAAAAACATGGTGGTGATCATCACCGTCGACGAAAACGGCGGCTGGTGGGACCACGTTGCACCACCGAAAGGCGACCGCTGGGGCCCGGGCACACGTATTCCGGCGCTGGTCATTTCTCCATTCGCACGCAAGGGCACGGTGGACCATACGGTGTATGACACAGCGTCGATCCTGCGCCTGATCACCCGGGTGTTCCAACTGGAGAAACTCGACGGCATCAAGCTGCGGGACGAGTCGATGGTCGCCCGTGGCCAGAAACCCATGGGTGACCTGACCAATGCGTTGCACTTCAAGGTGTAGACGCACTTGCTCAAAAGCGACAAGCGCGCAGTTTTTCTACGCGCTTTCCCCGGTCAACCGCTACTGTGTGAGGGTGGGCATTCACCCCGCGCAGACGGGCTTTCGCTGACAGGGAACCATCCATGTTTAAACTCTCCAGGTTGTCCTTCACCCTGGCCGCACTGACCTTGAGTGCGGTCGTACAGGCTGACATCACCGTACCGCTGGGTACCCCGCAACGGGTCACCCAGTTGTTCGCGTACCCGAACAATTGCAGCGTCATCTGCTTTCGTCCCTGGACGCTGGAACAGACCGTCGAGCACTACCTGAACCAAAGCCTGCAACGAGACGGTTACAGCCGGGGCAAAGTCAGTGTAAAAACCGAGCATGACCAGGTGCTTGCCACCTTCAGCGGCGTGCCGGACGGTTATGGTCAGCCGCTGACCACCTTGCTCGACACCGCCGACCTGGCTTACCAGGGCGCCAGCAAGCTCAATGGCGATGGCAAGTGGCAGTTCAACTGGTACCTGTTCCTGCCGCTGGGCATGGCCCTGGAAAACCGCAAGAGCATCGAGCTGCTGCACTTCCCGCCGGATTACTCCCTGACCCACTTCCAGGACTACCTGGAGTCGGCCACCACCGACCGCTGGGCGACCTTGCTCACGGCCAACGGCATCCCGGCGACCCAGACGCCGGAATACCAGACCATCATCGACATCGCGCCGATCGCCGCCCCCGCCACGGCGGGCAAGGACCTGGAAGGTGTGTACGGTTACTTCACCGACTACCAGACACGCATGGTCAAGGAGCTGAGCCTGCACGCGGCCGGCGCATTGCCGATGGTGGCTTTTGGGGCGCCAGTGCGCAGCTGGATCAAGCAGCAATACGGGCAAACCGTGGGTGTGTTGGGCCTGGCGCAGATCAGCCCCACCGATGGCAGCAAGGTCGCCGTGCTGGGGGCCAACCACCCGAGTTACATCTGGTATGCCGCCAACCCCGACACGTATGACGGTGACGAGCAAAAGGCCGACGAGGCCGGCTTGAAGGTGATGGGCCAGGACTTGAGCGCCGCCTGCTGGCAGGCCTCGATGGGTCAGAAGCCCGCCAGCGATCCGAATGTGCAGCTCAAAGGCTGTATGAACACCTGGCAGGTAACGCGCAAGGAGCAGACCTGCGAACTGTTCTACACCTCGATCCGCGAACTGACGCCCGAACAAGCGAACGCCAAGTGCGCCCAGCCCGCAATCAAGACTCAGCTAAGGCAATTGAAAAGCGCAGTGCCGGCACCGGCGGTTGATGCACCGGCGCTTTGACGCAAACTGCATAGGGGGGGAGTTTTCCTACAGAAAAAATAGCCAATTTCTACTGTCAGATTTGACAGTAGAAATTGGCGTTCACTTCGGCGAGTCTTGAGCGACGCCCATCCGTTGCAAGACTGGCAGTCCAGACACCACCGGCAGGTCGATGCAGCCCCCTCCTGGAGAGTCATGAAAACTCAAGCCATGGATCAGGCTAAAACCGCTGTGAGTGGCTGTCTTTACCCCTTTGCCACTGTGCTCACCGAACACGGCTCCCCCCGCGCTTGCGACTATGAAGTGGTGCGTACCCGGGAGGGTTCAGGCGAAGGGATCAAGACGCGCGTCGCCTTT
The DNA here is from genome assembly GCF_016650865.1 of Pseudomonas sp. TH34. Lineage (NCBI taxonomy): Bacteria > Pseudomonadati > Pseudomonadota > Gammaproteobacteria > Pseudomonadales > Pseudomonadaceae > Pseudomonas > Pseudomonas sp. TH34. Next base: position 153,448 of record NZ_JAEKFB010000020.1, on the reverse strand, counting down.
GATAGCCGCCTGCGCATCGCCAAGGTGTCCGGCTACGCACTGAGTGAGCGGCGCTTGCATACGGTGCAGATGTCCTCGCGTATTCACCTGTACGACCCGTGGTTCAGCGGCTTGCTTTCGCACTCGTGCAACCCGAACGTATTTCTCGACATGACGTACCTGGAACTCTGGTCCGTTCAGCCGGTGCCCGCCGGCGCCCTGCTGACCATGGATTACGCCCACACCGAGGACGTGCTGTTCCGACAGTTTCGCTGCCAGTGTGGCGAGCTCAACTGTCGGGGCTGGATCACCGGCATGAAGGAGCCGTTGAATGCCGAGGGTCAACAGTTCATGGAGCAGTGGCGCAAACGCAAAAGCCCTTAGACCGCTCCCAGCGGGCGCAGGCGGTATTGCGGCGGCAATTGCTCGAAGCCACTGATGGTGGTGTTCAGGCTTTTCCAGCGGCCATCCTTGATCCCGTAGATGCAGCCGTGAACCGACAGGCTCTGCCCACGGTGCCAGGCGTTTTGCACAATGCTGGTATGGCCGACGTTGGCCACTTGCTGGATCACGTTCAGCTCGCACAGGCGGTCGACGCGTTCCTCTTCCGTGGGCAACTGGGCCAGCACGTCGCGATTTTCGTAGTACAGGTCACGGATGGTGCGCAGCCAGCCGTCGATCAGGCCCAACTGGTTGTCCTGCATCGAGGCGCGTACACCGCCGCAGCCATAGTGGCCGGTCACCAGGATGTGTTTGACCTTGAGCACGTCAACCGCGTACTGGATCACCGACAGGCAATTGAGGTCGGTGTGCAGCACCACGTTAGCCACGTTACGATGCACAAACAGGTCGCCTGGCAGCATGCCGACGATCTCGTTGGCCGGTACGCGGGCGTCGGAACAGCCGATCCACAGGTATTCCGGGGTTTGCTGGCGGGCGAGCTTGGCGAAGAATTCGGGATCTTCCTGTTTGATCGCATCTGCCCAGCGTTCGTTGTTATCAAGCAGGTCTTGTAGTTCGTTCATCAGGGAAAGCCTCAGGAATGATGCGCAGCTTTGACAGACGACCGCCCATCCGGGTCACGCCGATAATTAAAGATAGCCGGCCGGTAATTACTTGAATCTTGGGGAGCCATGCCTGTCCACACACTATAAGCCCCACAGTATGAGGAATCGCCATGACTGATTCACGACGTCCATTCGGCGCCACCCAACCGGAGCCGATTGATGACAACGAAGACCGTATGGGCTCCATGCGGGAACTGGATTTTGACGAGGAAGAACCGACGGCGGAGATCGGCGACGAGATTCCACCTCTCGAACGCGAGCATCTGATGCCCGACGAACGGGTACGCGAGGCCGGGATGACCGGGGCTTCCACCGCTGATCATGAATCAACCGATGATGACATGAGCCCGGAAACACTGATCCGCGAGGATGGTGCGCGGGATGCGCGGGAAGAAGGTGAAGATGGACAGGCCGATTGGGACCTGAGCATCGTCGACGAAGACGAGATTGGCGGCGGCAATGGCCTGGATGGGGCCGAACTGGCCGATATCGATCCAGTAGACGGCAACCGCTGACACGCTCCCACATTGGGCACTGCGTTTAGTCGACCAGGGTGCAGGCCATCACGACCGCATCTTCACGACCACCGACGGCGGGGTAATAATCCCGCCGGCGGCCAATCTCGTTGAAACCGTAACGCTCATATAGCCGGAACGCGCCGGTGTTGCTGTCGCGCACTTCCAGGAAACATTCCCGCGCCTTGGCCTCGTAGGCCCGGGACATCAGGTGCTCCAGCAGGCTTAAACCCAGGCCACGGCCCTGGTTTTCCGGCTTGACGGTGATGTTCAGCAAGTGCGCTTCATCAAGGATAATCTGCACCACCCCATGGCCCACCTGCTGCTCTCCTTCAAACATCAGCCAGATCTGGTACTTGCCCAGCCCATCGAGAAAAATCCCGCGGGTCCAGGGGTGGCTGAACGCTGCGTATTCGATCTTCAGTACAGCGTCGAGGTCCGCCTCGGTCATCGGGCGGAAAGATAAAGCTTCACTCATCGGTACTTTTCCAGCGCGCCATCAGCCGGCGCATGGCTTGCCAGACATCAGCCTTACGCTGTGGCTCTTCCATTAATAGTTCCAGGCCCGGCAGAGCCCAGACGGAGCCCAGGCCTTCGACCTGCAGTTCGCGGTACCAGGCCTCGGCATTCGCTTCACCGGCAAAACGCACGGCGGGCAGGCCGATCAGCCACAGGCACACGCAGGGTTCGTCTTCCAGGCGCGCCGAGACAAAACCTTGCACAAAATCCCGCGCGGCTTCCGGCCCCTGATCCATGGTGCCCCGGGCCAGCAGCGGCCAGCGCACCGGTTCACCAACGATTTGCGGGCTGTCGGGCAAGCCGGCGGCGCGCAACATGTCCTTGAGCAGCAGATAGGCCGGGTCGCGGGTCTGGAAGCGCTCGCCTGTCGGCAACTCCACCAGCAGCAGGCAACGCCCGGCCCGCAGCAGTTGCAGGGCAAAGCGCGGCGGAGGCACGACTGGAGCCTTGACCACGGCAGGTGCCTCTTCGGCGACGACCGGCTTGGCCACCGGCGACGGGCGCGGCACTTCGACCTTTGGCCGGACCACCGGGGTTTCTGCCACGGGCTTGACCAGCGGCACCGGCGCAGCCGCCTCCTCACCCGAAGGCCCGAAAGCCTCGAACGGCTCCGGGGCCTCCAGCAGCTCGGGCCGCGAGGGGGCGGCGAACGGTAATTCAGTGCGCGGCAGCCAGTTGACCACCTGCATGGCGGTCAAGTAAGCGCGACGTCGGGACTCGATAAGCAAAGGTCGGCCACTTGTGGATAACTAAAGAACGGGGATTCTACCGCCCTTCGACGAAGATCGCCCGCAGTTGATCGTTCCGGTGAGCGCCTCACGACCGGCTGTGGATAAATCCCACCCCCGATGCAGTACAATCGCTGCTTTTAATCGCTAACCAGCCGGCCATTCCGATGATCGAACCCAAGCGCGTCTTGCGCGCCCTCGCCGAACACTGGGCCCTGCTTGAGCCACTGTGCGAACACTTCGACCAAGGCACCCTGAGCCTCAGCGAACTGCGCGCCCAACTGGCTGCCCAACAACTGGACAGCACGCCACAGGACATCACCAGCCTGCTGGACGTGTGGATTCGCCTGGATATCCTGGTGCCTGTCGCCAAGAGCCCGAACCGTTTCGAGCTCAACGCACAGATCCACGACTTCCTGGCGTATCTTCGCAAGGAGCACCGGCTAGGCCTGTGCCTGGAGATCGAAGCCTACCTGCGCCACCTTGAGCGCCTGGCGGGTTATATCCAGGACGCCTTCGACATCCGTGACGGCCATGACCTGGCGCGCCAACTGCGCCTGCTGGACATGCGCGTGCGGGACGTGCTGAAAAAACTCGCCAACGACGAACAGGCCCTCGCGGCCGTAGCCGACCGCGCCAAGACCAGCGACCGGCAGATCCCGTTGCGCCAGCGTTACGCCGAAGTACTGGCGACCTGGGACGAATACGTCGAACCGATGATTCAGTTGGTGAACGCCGACGGCGCCTTCGAACAAGGCGTGCGCAAGGTCGAGAACGTGCTGTTGCGCATGCTCACCGAACAGCAGCGCCTCGGCCACCTGGTGGACGACGACATGCTGCTGCGCACCCATGCGCGCATCCTCGAAATGCAGACCAGCGCCCAGTTGACCTTGCGTCACGCCCGGGAACTGCTGCTGCCGTTGCGTGAAGAAGCTCGCCGGCACAACGCCGTGACCCGTGGCGCGGCGCTGGCCTTGTCGGCGATTCGCCGCAAGGGCCTGGACGCGGTGCCGCAAGCGGCGATGCCGATGTTCACCCGGCCGCAAAGCACCTTTCTCGGCAGTGCCAGCCAAGTCGAAGCCTATGTGTACGCCCTGGCCAACTTCGAACCGAAGCCGGCGCGTTTCCCCAAGGCGCACAAATCCCACAAGGGCGAAGCCCCTCGCGCGCCGCGCACGGTCAAGGAGATGCTCGAGCGCTGCGAAGACGCGCTGCCGATGCCGGACCTGATGACTTGGCTGCTGGAGCAGGAACCGGACGGCGCAACCGACGAGTTGCTGTACTGGTTCTCACGCCTGTCGCGGGAGAAACGCTTCAAGCGCGAACGTCTGGAACGACGGGATTACCACACTCACGAGCACCAGGTCAGCCTGCGCTCATTCGCCCTGCTTCCAGCCAGTATTGATACGGCCGGGAATTCTGCGAGCACCCCTCATGCATCTTGATCTATCCGAACTGTCCCAGCTGGCGCCGATCTTTCGCGAGCTGTTCAAGGGTTACCACGTCAGCCGCCGCGACCCGGAGCTGTACGCCCAACTGTCGAACTTCCAGGACCAGTACCGCACGCTGTTCAAGGCCCTGGGCTTTGAGCTGGTGTGCGACACCCGGGGTTTCTACTACTTCGTGCCGGACTCGGCCGTGGCTGCCGCGCAGGTCAACAAGACCGCCCAGCGTCTGGCGTTGTTCACCTTCATCATCGTCGAGCACCTGGCCGACCAGGGCCGCGACCCGATCGCCGTGCTTGACGGTGGCAGCCTGGGCCGTGATGAGCTGCCGTCGTTGCTGGAAAAGTACCGCGACCTGTTTATCCAGGCCGAAGTGCAGACCGTCGAGGAACTGGAAGAAAAAATCATGCGCCGCATGACTCAGCTGGGTTTTGCCGGTGAAGAGAACGGTATCTACCGCTTCCTGCCGCCGATGCACCGCTTCCTCGATGTGTGCCTCTCGGTCCAGCAGGACCGCGACCTGGCCGCGAGCATCCACAGCGTGTTGCCGTTGCCGGCCCCGGTGATCATCGACGAAGACAGCGATGAAAAACTGCTGAAGACCGATGACCCGCTGGACTTGAGTGACTTCGCGGACGAAAGCGAAGAAGACGCCCTGGCCCGTGCCATTGCCGAAGAACAGGAGACCGATGCATGAGCAAGGAACGCTACGGCATTCGCCGCTTCGCCCTTTTGAACACTGCCGGTTACAGCCTGGGTTTGTTCCCGCTGGAAGAACCGCTGTCGGTGTACGGCGCGAACAACCTCGGCAAATCGGCTTCGATCAACGCGTTGCAGTTCCCGATTCTGGCGCGCATGTCGGACATGAGTTTCGGCAAGTACACCCTGGAGCAATCCCGGCGTTTCTACTTTGCTACCGACACCAGCTACATCCTGGTGGAAGTGGCCCTGCCCCACGGCCCGCACGTGATCGGCGTGGTTGGTCGCGGCCCGGGCGGTGGTTTCGGTCACCAGTTCTTTGCCTACGCCGGCAAGCTGGACCTGGCGCACTACCAGAAGAACGACACCTGCCTGCGCCAGAAAGAGCTATTTACCAACCTTGAGCGTGAAGGCCTGAAAGCCTATGAACTCAAGCCGGATGAACTGCGACGTTTGCTGGTGGGCGGCCACACGTCGATCCCGCTGGATCTGACCCTGATTCCGCTGCGCTCCACCAGCGAGCAGAGCCTGAAGACCTTCCGTGCGTTGTTTATCAACTTGCTGCACATGCGGGAAATTACCGCGGCCAAGTTGAAACAGCTGTTCCTCGATGCCTTCGAACACAGCCTGCGTTCCGGCAGTGTCGATTACATCGCGGCGTGTGAAGAAGCCTTCCGTGATGTACGACGCATGGAGCAGGACTACAACTCATTGGTAGCCGCCGGCCCGCTGGTGGAAGCGCTGTCCAATGGCGTGAAACAGCGGGAAATCCTGCGGGGCAAACTGCATCGCCTGTCGCCGCTGCTGGATTCGTTGTTGGGCACTTGGTCGGACTACGCCAGTGCGCGCAAGGAAGAGCTGACGATTCAGGCCGAGCATTACCGCAACGAGCAAGACGCACTGCAGAACGACCAGCGCGGCGGCACTCAGGAGTTGATGCGCCTGGAGCGGGAAATCAGCGGCATTCAGCGCTGGCTCGGTGAGCTGTCGGTGCTCAAGCATCGCTTCGCCCTGGTGGATGACGTCAAGGTGCTGGAGCAACAACTGCTGGCCGCCAAGGATGCTCACGATGAATTGGCCGGGGCCTTGGCGCAGTCGCGTCAGTTCAGTGCCGAGGATCTGGACGAGCGTCTGCGGGACCTGGAAAAACGCCTGAAGTCGGTGAAGCAACAACTCGATCACGCCGACAACAACAGCTACGCCAAGCTGCGGGAAGAATTCTCGCAGCAGGATGTCGAGCGTCTGATGCGCTTGTTCAACAGTTCGCTGTTCAGCTTGCCGCTGGGTGAGCATGGCATCACCCTGGATGAAGACGGCCTGTGGGTGAAATCCCTGGAGCAGATCCTCGATGGCTTCAAGGGTGAGCGTTTTGAAGTGCCGGGATTGGCCATCGATATCTCGCATATCGAGCCGCCGGCATTGCAGGCCTTGGCTGACCGCGCTGCGTTGCGCGACCAGAAAGAACGCCTGGAAAAAGAACTCAAGCAACTGAAAACCCAGCAAGCCGTGGCGGCTGACCGCGCGGCAAGCAAGACCCAGACTGAAGCCCTGTACCAACAGGTATTGGACGCACAGAAGGCGCTGGAAGATTTCCGCCGCTCGCAAACCCTGAGCGCAGAAGAAGGCGAGAAGCTGGAAAGCCTGGCGCAGATGGAAGCAGCCCAGGACGAGTTGAAGCGCTCCAGCGATGCGTTTACCGAACGCGTCCAGCAACTGTCGGCCAAGCTGCAATTGGTAGGCCGCCAGATTGGTGATATGGAAGCCAAGCAGCGCACGCTGGATGACGCGTTGCGTCGTCGTCAGCTGCTGCCGGCGGACTTGCCGTTTGGTACGCCGTTCATGGACCCGGTGGACGACTCCATGGAAAACCTGCTGCCGCTGCTCAATGACTATCAGGACAGTTGGCAAGGTTTGCTGCGCGCTGACGGCCAGATCGACGCGCTGTATGCACAGGTGCGCCTCAAGGGCGTGGCCAAGTTCGACAGTGAAGACGATATGGAGCGCCGCCTGCACTTGCTGATCAACGCTTACGCGCACCGTACGGATGAAGCCCTGACGCTGGGCAAGGCGCGGCGTGCGGCGGTCACCGATATCGCACGCACCTTGCGCAATATCCGCAGCGACTACGACAGCCTTGAGCACCAGTTGGCGTTGTTCAACCGCGAGATCAACAAGCGTCAGGTATCCAACCTGCAGAGCTTCCGCATCGTGCTCGCGCCGAACAAGGAAGCCCTCAAGCATATCGACCAGATCATCCACAGTGCCGGTCAGTATGAAGAGGGTGAAACCCTGTCGGTCTTCGACCTGAGCCAGAGCGCCGAGCAGGACAACAAGAACGAGGAAGCCAAGGAATACCTGGCGCGCCTGGTTGCGGCCAACCATAACCAGTTGGGCCTCAAGGACTTGTTCGAATTGGCGTTCGAGATCACCAAGGTCAACGGCCAGCCGATCATTCACACCGACATTGATGGCGCCGCCTCCAACGGCACCACCATGACCATCAAGGCGCTGACCAACATGTACTTGTTGCTGCACTTGATGGACCGCGATCAGGCAGGTCGTGTGCGCTTGCCGTACTACCTCGATGAGGCCGCGGATATCGATGAGAAGAACCAGGCGGCGTTGCTGGAAACCAGCTTGCAGCTGGGCTTCGTACCGATTCTGGCCAGTGTGAAGCCACAGGTTTCCGCCCAGGTGGCGATTGACCTGGAAGGCGGCAGCGGGCCGAACGGGATCTACATTGATGAAGCGGACTGGAAGTACATCCGCCGTCACGATGTGGTGAAGGCGACGGTGAATGTGCAGGCGGATGAGCCGGAGTTGGATGAGGTTTAATCAGCCGCGCTGAAATGCAAAAAGGCCGCGATCTTTTGGATCGCGGCCTTTTTTTTGGTGTTCTTGAGGGCCTCTTCGCGAGCAAGCCCGCTCCCACATTCAATCGGGTTCCTTCAGGGGGAACTGGGTCAAATGTGGGAGCGGGCTTGCTCGCGAAGGCCGCGCCTCGGTCTATTTGCCGAGTGGGATTTTAGGGGCCCAGGTCAGCCATTCGTCTTCGAACTTGTCGAACAGCGGGAAGGTTTGCTGGGGCCGAGCGGCATTACCCATGCGTTCGCCGTCTGGCGTGGCAAAGGCGATGCCGCCGGCGACCAGGGTCTCCAAGGATTCGGTGCGTACCGTCGCGCCTTTGAATAAGCCGAAGTCGAGACCGAAGCCGCTGGTGTTCCAGAACCGGCTGCCACTGCGCACCAGAGGCGCGTACTTCGGCTCGATCAGGATGTGGACCAGCACGCGGTCGGCGGTCTGGCCCAGCTCGTAGCCTGTGACCTTGCCTACCGTGACTTCCCGATAGGTCACCGGCACGCCTTCCTTCAGCGAACCACGACGCGCAGCGCTGAGCACCAGGCTCAAGCCCGCTTCCTGATGGACAGCTTCCGGCGGTTGGTCGAGGGCAACGAAGCTCTTTTGCGGGCCGGCGTTTTTCACCGCTGGCTGTACTTCGATGTACTGGCCGGTCACCAGGGTTTCCAGGTTCGACGTTTTCATCAGCCCGAGTTCAGGCTTGACCACCCAGAACTGACTGCCGGCCCGGGCGATGCGATCGGCCACTTGAGTGATGCGCGCGCTGAGCAGGACCGATTGCATGTCGGCACTCAAGTCGACGCTTTCGATCTTGCCTACATCCAGGCCTTTGAAGCGTACCGGCGTACCTGGGCGCAGGCCGTCGGCGCGGTCGACCTTGATGGTCACCAGCGTACCGTGCTGGTTGGCGGCTTCGCGGTCCGGGAACAGACGGAAACGCGGGATACGCTTTTTCAGCGGTACATTCGGCTCCGGGGTTTCGAAGGCGATACCGCCCGCCATCAGGCTGGCCAGGGATTCACTTTTCACCTGGATGCCGCCGGTAAGTCCGCCGGTCAGGGTCACGCCGCTGGCATTCCAGAATCGGGTCGAGCCGTTGACCAGGCCTTCGTACTCTTTCTCGATATGGACGCCGATCACCAGTTGCTTGTTCTTGCGGGAGAACTGGTAGCTCTGTACGGAACCGACCTTGACCTGTTTGTAGAGGATCGGGCTGCCGACATCCAGGGAACCGAGGTTGTCGGTGAACAGCACCATGTGTAGGCCGGGGGAACGCAGGTCTAGTGGCGGCGCCTTGGCCCGGGCGACGTACTCCCGTTGTGGCGCGCTGCCCTTGTCGCCGGGACGGATGGCGATGTAGTTACCTTTGACCAACGCTTCCAGCCCGGTGATGCCGGCCAGGGAGATGGACGGCTTGACCACCCAGAATTGGGTGTCCTGGACGAGGTAGTCTTCGGCCAGTGGGTCGAGGGTCAGCTCGGCATTGGCACTGGAAAGGTCCGGGTCGATCTTCAGGGTTTTCAGGCTGCCGACCTGGATGCCTTTGTACATCACCGGCGTGCGACCCGCCTGGAGACCTTCGAAGTCGGTGAGTTTGACTTTGACCTTGATGCCTGCGGCTGCTGCATCGAAGTCTTCATACAGGCGGAACGGCAGGCTCGGGTCCGTCGGCGGGCTGTCCTTGCGGTTCTCTGGCGTGGCGAAGGCGATACCGCCGGCAACGATGCTGGCCAGGGATTCACTGCGCACTTTTACGCCGGAGAGGTTGGCGTCGATGCTGATGCCGCTGGCGTTCCAGAAACGCGTGTGTTTGCGCACCAGGCTGGCGTAGGTCGGCTCGATGTAGACCTTGATTTCAACGGTGGTCTGGTCTTCGGAGAGCAGGTAGCTTTTGACCTGGCCGACCTGGATCTGCTTATAGAACACCGGGCTGCCGCGGTTCAGCGAGCCGAGGCGATCAGCTTTGATCGTCAGGTGCAGGCCCGGCTTGGCGTCGGATAAGGGCGGTTCTTCGGACAGGGCCTTGAACTTGCGCGTCGGCTCGCCATCGCCCGGGCTGGCAGCGATGTAGTTACCCGAGACCAGGGTTTCCAGCCCAGTGATCCCGGCCAGGCTGACACTCGGCTTTACCAGCCAGAAGCGGGTGTTGGTCTTGAGGTATTGCTCCACGTCCTTGTTCATCTCGATGGTGGCGATCACCCCGCGATTGTTACCTTCGTCATCCAGGGCCAGGGTTTTCACCTTACCCACGGACATGCCTTTGTAGACCACTTCGGTCTTGTTGGCCTGGATGCCTTCGCCGCTTTCAAAGCGAACCTGAATCTCGATACCTTGCTGGTTGTACGCACGCCATCCCAACCAGCCGCCGATGATCAGGGCAATCAGGGGCAGCACCCAAATGGCCGACCAGTTGGAAGCTGGGCGGGTTTTAGCCTTAGGCAAATCACTCATGGTCGTCGTCCGACTCCGTGTTATCCCAAATCAGTCGGGGATCGAAAGTTACTGCGGCAAGCATCGTCAAGATCACCACACTGGCGAACGCCACGGCACCGAGATTGGCCTCGACACTGGCAAGTCGCCCAAAGTTTACGACCGCCACCAGGATGGCAATCACGAAGATATCCAGCATGGACCAGCGGCCAATGAACTCGATAAAGCGGTACATGATAATGCGTTGTTGCGCGGAAAGTGGTTGGTGACGTTGCACCGAGAACAGTAACAAGCCGATGCCCACCAGCTTGAAGGTTGGCACCAGAATGCTGGCGATGAACACTACAGCGGCGATCGGGAACATGCCGTGCTGCATCAGTTGGATCACGCCGGACATGATGGTGCTCGGATCGCCTTGGCCCAGGGAGCTTACGGTCATGATCGGCAACAAATTGGCCGGGATGTACAGGATGGCAGCCGTGATCAGCAGCGCCCAGGTGCGCGTCAGGCTGTTCGGACGACGGGCGTGGACCAGCGCGCCGCAACGGGTGCAGGTTTGCTCGTCGGTGTCCGGGTCTTGTTTGTTCAGTTCGTGGCATTCGGTACAGATCAGAATGCCCGCATCAATCGCCCGCATGAGCATCCTCTCCTGACAGCGCTTCCCAGATCTGGTGAGGTGACATGACCACCTCCAGCAGTATCTGGACCATTAACAGACTTACGAAGCAGGCCAGGCCCAGCCCAACGGTGATGGTGGCCATGTCGGCCAGCTTTACGATCGCCACCAGCACGCCCATCAGGTAGACCTCGAGCATCCCCCAGTCTTTCAGATGATGGTAGATGCGATAAAACAGCAGACCGTAGCTGCGGCCGATGTTCCAGCGGATGCTCAGCAATACCGCCAGTTGGCACAGGAGCTTGAGCAATGGAATGCCCATGCTGCAGAGGAACACCACCACGGCGACGCCTTGCATACCGGTGTCGAACAGACCGACCACGCCGGTCCACACGGTGTCCTGCGAGGACTGCCCGAGTAGATTGAGCTGCATGATGGGTAAAAAGTTCGCGGGGACGTACAACAGCAGTGCGGCAATCACTAACGCCAGGCTTCGTTCAACGACGTTGTGGCGGTGAGCGTACAGCTCGTAGCCGCAGCGTGGGCATTGGGCCTTTTCACCGCGGGCAAGCTCCGGCTTGCGCATCAGCAAGTCGCACTCATGGCATGCCACGAGTTCGTCCAGCGGTAAGTCTGACACCTCAAGGGCATCAACCGGGTCGGGCATATAGGGCTCGGACTCTAAAAAAGGTTAGGTGCCTATTCTAGTGTTCTGGTTCAGAAATAACTGTGCAAATTTGTCGGGGGGCCGCTGTATATCGAGCATGTCGGTAAGTTTCTGACCGCCCAAAACAAAACCCCTGATTGCGTTAGCAATCAGGGGTTTCGGAATTTAATCTTGACGATGACCTACTCTCACATGGGGAAACCCCACACTACCATCGGCGATGCATCGTTTCACTGCTGAGTTCGGGATGGGATCAGGTGGTTCCAATGCTCTATGGTCGTCAAGAAATTCGGGTACTGAGTCGTGACCAGTTGGCCTCGCTTCAGCAAATTGGGTATGTGATAGCTTCGGTGTTTTGTGAGTTTCTCGAACTTTCGGTTCGTTTCGTCTTCACACACCGCAATCTGGTCTCTTCGACTCAAATTGCTTGGGTGTTATATGGTCAAGCCTCACGGGCAATTAGTATTGGTTAGCTCAACGCCTCACAGCGCTTACACACCCAACCTATCAACGTCGTAGTCTTCGACGGCCCTTCAGGGAACTCAAGGTTCCAGTGAGATCTCATCTTGAGGCTAGTTTCCCGCTTAGATGCTTTCAGCGGTTATCTATTCCGAACATAGCTACCCGGCAATGCCACTGGCGTGACAACCGGAACACCAGAGGTTCGTCCACTCCGGTCCTCTCGTACTAGGAGCAGCCCCTCTCAAATCTCAAACGTCCACGGCAGATAGGGACCGAACTGTCTCACGACGTTCTAAACCCAGCTCGCGTACCACTTTAAATGGCGAACAGCCATACCCTTGGGACCGGCTTCAGCCCCAGGATGTGATGAGCCGACATCGAGGTGCCAAACACCGCCGTCGATATGAACTCTTGGGCGGTATCAGCCTGTTATCCCCGGAGTACCTTTTATCCGTTGAGCGATGGCCCTTCCATACAGAACCACCGGATCACTAAGACCTACTTTCGTACCTGCTCGACGTGTCTGTCTCGCAGTCAAGCGCGCTTTTGCCTTTATACTCTACGACCGATTTCCGACCGGTCTGAGCGCACCTTCGTACTCCTCCGTTACTCTTTAGGAGGAGACCGCCCCAGTCAAACTACCCACCATACACTGTCCTCGATCCGGATAACGGACCTGAGTTAGAACCTCAAAGTTGCCAGGGTGGTATTTCAAGGTTGGCTCCACGCGAACTGGCGTCCACGCTTCAAAGCCTCCCACCTATCCTACACAAGCAAATTCAAAGTCCAGTGCAAAGCTATAGTAAAGGTTCACGGGGTCTTTCCGTCTAGCCGCGGATACACTGCATCTTCACAGCGATTTCAATTTCACTGAGTCTCGGGTGGAGACAGCGCCGCCATCGTTACGCCATTCGTGCAGGTCGGAACTTACCCGACAAGGAATTTCGCTACCTTAGGACCGTTATAGTTACGGCCGCCGTTTACCGGGGCTTCGATCAAGAGCTTCGCGTTAGCTAACCCCATCAATTAACCTTCCGGCACCGGGCAGGCGTCACACCCTATACGTCCACTTTCGTGTTTGCAGAGTGCTGTGTTTTTAATAAACAGTCGCAGCGGCCTGGTATCTTCGACCGGCATGAGCTTACGGAGCAAGTCCTTCACCCTCACCGGCGCACCTTCTCCCGAAGTTACGGTGCCATTTTGCCTAGTTCCTTCACCCGAGTTCTCTCAAGCGCCTTGGTATTCTCTACCCAACCACCTGTGTCGGTTTGGGGTACGGTTCCTGGTTACCTGAAGCTTAGAAGCTTTTCTTGGAAGCATGGCATCAACCACTTCGTCATCTAAAAGATAACTCGTCATCAGCTCTCGGCCTTAGAATCCCGGATTTACCTAAGATTCCAGCCTACCACCTTAAACTTGGACAACCAACGCCAAGCTGGCCTAGCCTTCTCCGTCCCTCCATCGCAATAACCAGAAGTACAGGAATATTAACCTGTTTTCCATCGACTACGCTTTTCAGCCTCGCCTTAGGGACCGACTAACCCTGCGTCGATTAACGTTGCGCAGGAAACCTTGGTCTTTCGGCGTGGGTGTTTTTCACACCCATTATCGTTACTCATGTCAGCATTCGCACTTCTGATACCTCCAGCAAGCTTCTCAACTCACCTTCACAGGCTTACAGAACGCTCCTCTACCGCATCATCCGAAGATGATACCCGTAGCTTCGGTGTATGGTTTGAGCCCCGTTACATCTTCCGCGCAGGCCGACTCGACTAGTGAGCTATTACGCTTTCTTTAAAGGGTGGCTGCTTCTAAGCCAACCTCCTAGCTGTCTAAGCCTTCCCACATCGTTTCCCACTTAACCATAACTTTGGGACCTTAGCTGACGGTCTGGGTTGTTTCCCTTTTCACGACGGACGTTAGCACCCGCCGTGTGTCTCCCATGCTCGGCACTTGTAGGTATTCGGAGTTTGCATCGGTTTGGTAAGTCGGGATGACCCCCTAGCCGAAACAGTGCTCTACCCCCTACAGTGATACATGAGGCGCTACCTAAATAGCTTTCGAGGAGAACCAGCTATCTCCGAGCTTGATTAGCCTTTCACTCCGATCCACAGGTCATCCGCTAACTTTTCAACGGTAGTCGGTTCGGTCCTCCAGTTAGTGTTACCCAACCTTCAACCTGCCCATGGATAGATCGCCCGGTTTCGGGTCTATTCCCAGCGACTAGACGCCCTATTAAGACTCGCTTTCGCTACGCCTCCCCTATTCGGTTAAGCTCGCCACTGAAAATAAGTCGCTGACCCATTATACAAAAGGTACGCAGTCACAGAACAAAGTCTGCTCCCACTGCTTGTACGCATACGGTTTCAGGATCTATTTCACTCCCCTCTCCGGGGTTCTTTTCGCCTTTCCCTCACGGTACTAGTTCACTATCGGTCAGTCAGTAGTATTTAGCCTTGGAGGATGGTCCCCCCATATTCAGACAAAGTTTCTCGTGCTCCGTCCTACTCGATTTCATGACTAAGAGATTTTCGCGTACAGGGCTATCACCCACTATGGCCGCACTTTCCAGAGCGTTCCGCTAATCTCAAAGCCACTTAAGGGCTAGTCCCCGTTCGCTCGCCACTACTAAGGGAATCTCGGTTGATTTCTTTTCCTCAGGGTACTTAGATGTTTCAGTTCCCCTGGTTCGCTCCATACACCTATGTATTCAGTGTAAGGTAACCATCTTATGATGGCTGGGTTCCCCCATTCAGACATCTCCGGATCAAAGTCTGTTTGCCGACTCCCCGAAGCTTTTCGCAGGCTACCACGTCTTTCATCGCCTCTGACTGCCAAGGCATCCACCGTATGCGCTTCTTCACTTGACCATATAACCCCAAGCAATCTGGTTATACTGTGAAGACGACATTCGCCGAAAATTCGCAATTACTCACAAATTTTACCTTAGCCTGATCCGTTACCAGTGAAAGTAACGTTCAGTCTATCTTTCTATCACATACCCAAATTTTTAAAGAACGATCTAATCAAAGACTAGAAATCAACATTCACCATCACAACGATGGAATGCTCATTTCTAAGCTTTCATAACGTAGAAGCAGTAGTGGTGGAGCCAAACGGGATCGAACCGTTGACCTCCTGCGTGCAAGGCAGGCGCTCTCCCAGCTGAGCTATGGCCCCGTATTTCTACAGGCGTTTCCCACACAAAATTGGTGGGTCTGGGCAGATTCGAACTGCCGACCTCACCCTTATCAGGGGTGCGCTCTAACCAACTGAGCTACAGACCCAATTTCGGGCTGCTTCTTATCGTCTTCTTCAATGAATCAAGCAATTCGTGTGGGAACTTATGGAGCAGCTGATGTCGTCGATTAAGGAGGTGATCCAGCCGCAGGTTCCCCTACGGCTACCTTGTTACGACTTCACCCCAGTCATGAATCACACCGTGGTAACCGTCCTCCCGAAGGTTAGACTAGCTACTTCTGGTGCAACCCACTCCCATGGTGTGACGGGCGGTGTGTACAAGGCCCGGGAACGTATTCACCGCGACATTCTGATTCGCGATTACTAGCGATTCCGACTTCACGCAGTCGAGTTGCAGACTGCGATCCGGACTACGATCGGTTTTCTGGGATTAGCTCCACCTCGCGGCTTGGCAACCCTCTGTACCGACCATTGTAGCACGTGTGTAGCCCAGGCCGTAAGGGCCATGATGACTTGACGTCATCCCCACCTTCCTCCGGTTTGTCACCGGCAGTCTCCTTAGAGTGCCCACCATGACGTGCTGGTAACTAAGGACAAGGGTTGCGCTCGTTACGGGACTTAACCCAACATCTCACGACACGAGCTGACGACAGCCATGCAGCACCTGTCTCAATGTTCCCGAAGGCACCAATCTATCTCTAGAAAGTTCATTGGATGTCAAGGCCTGGTAAGGTTCTTCGCGTTGCTTCGAATTAAACCACATGCTCCACCGCTTGTGCGGGCCCCCGTCAATTCATTTGAGTTTTAACCTTGCGGCCGTACTCCCCAGGCGGTCAACTTAATGCGTTAGCTGCGCCACTAAGAGCTCAAGGCTCCCAACGGCTAGTTGACATCGTTTACGGCGTGGACTACCAGGGTATCTAATCCTGTTTGCTCCCCACGCTTTCGCACCTCAGTGTCAGTATCAGTCCAGGTGGTCGCCTTCGCCACTGGTGTTCCTTCCTATATCTACGCATTTCACCGCTACACAGGAAATTCCACCACCCTCTACCATACTCTAGCTCGTCAGTTTTGAATGCAGTTCCCAGGTTGAGCCCGGGGATTTCACATCCAACTTAACGAACCACCTACGCGCGCTTTACGCCCAGTAATTCCGATTAACGCTTGCACCCTCTGTATTACCGCGGCTGCTGGCACAGAGTTAGCCGGTGCTTATTCTGTCGGTAACGTCAAAACAGCAAAGTATTAATTTACTGCCCTTCCTCCCAACTTAAAGTGCTTTACAATCCGAAGACCTTCTTCACACACGCGGCATGGCTGGATCAGGCTTTCGCCCATTGTCCAATATTCCCCACTGCTGCCTCCCGTAGGAGTCTGGACCGTGTCTCAGTTCCAGTGTGACTGATCATCCTCTCAGACCAGTTACGGATCGTCGCCTTGGTGAGCCATTACCCCACCAACTAGCTAATCCGACCTAGGCTCATCTGATAGCGCAAGGCCCGAAGGTCCCCTGCTTTCTCCCGTAGGACGTATGCGGTATTAGCGTCCGTTTCCGAACGTTATCCCCCACTACCAGGCAGATTCCTAGGCATTACTCACCCGTCCGCCGCTCTCAAGAGAAGCAAGCTTCTCTCTACCGCTCGACTTGCATGTGTTAGGCCTGCCGCCAGCGTTCAATCTGAGCCATGATCAAACTCTTCAGTTCAAACATCTTTGGGTTTTTAAGAAACCCTAAACTTGGCTCAGCAATCGTTGGTTACATCTTTGATTTCTCGCGGAGTAACTTGTGATGCTGATAATCTTGTTGACTATCAGTCTGACTCCACAAGCACCCACACGAATTGCTTGATTCAGTTGTTAAAGAGCGGTTGGTTAAGATCTTTCGTCTCAACCGAGGCGCGCATTCTACAGCAGCCTCTGTTGCTGTCAAGCGGTTTTTTTAAGAAGTTTTCAAAGTTTCCTTTGTAACTTCAACCACTTGCGCTTCCGATCTCTCGTTAGCGGGAGGCGAATTCTACAGCGTTACACGCTGCTGTCAACACCTCTTTTTCTCCGCTTTCGACCGAGAAGATCGAACCGTCAACAGAGCCAAACTACACGACTCTATCAACTCCTTCTGGGCTTCGATGATCTGAAGCAGCTCGCTGTCGAAACCTACATAACTCTTTGTTTACCAAGGAGTTTTCCGTTTCGACTGCGCCGGAAGTGGGGCGAATTATAGACTTCCAGAATCTGCCGTCAAGGGTTAATTACGCTTTTGTTGCAGAAGATGGTTTTTTAGCAATAAGACGGGGAATCCGCCGCATTACAGGCGGCACACGCAGCAATAGAAGTAGCGCTCCTACAGATGCATAGATAGCCCACTCCTTTAGATCTGCCCGCACGATCCACAACATGTGCAGCAGGCCAAGCCCGAGAGTCACATAAACCAAGCGATGCAGCTTCTTCCAGCGCGCACCAAGGCGGCGCTGGCTGTAGCGGTTAGAAGTGACTGCGAGCACTAATAGAGAAAGGAACCCCAAGGTGCCAACGATAATGTAAGGTCGCTTTCGCAGCTCGACCCCCAACTGCGACCAGTCAAGCCCCAGGATGAACACGCAGTAAGCCGCAAGATGCAAAACCACATACGCAAAGCACCACAGCCCCAGCTGCCGTCGCACAGCAATCCACCCCGCCCAACCACTGAGCTTCTGCAGCGGCGTCATGCCGAGGGTGATCAACAGCAGAATCAAGGTCCCAAGCCCAAGCCGATCCATCAGCACTTTCCCAGGGTCAGGCCCAAGCGCAAAGCTCCAGGCCTCGTACAACCAGAACAGCGGCCACACCGCCGCTGCTATAAAGACGCCGATGCGCCAGACCGGGTAGCGCATCAATAGTTCTTCCGCAGATCGAGGCCCGTATAAAGAGAGGCGACTTCATCGGAGTAGCCGTTGAACATTTGCGTCTCACGCACATTGGGACTGAACAGCCCACTGGGCAAACGACGCTCCCGCGCCTGGGTCCAGCGCGGATGGTCGACAGTGGGATTCACGTTCGCATAAAAACCATACTCACTTGCCGCAATGCTTTGCCAGGTGGTTTTCGGCTGTTCACTGACGAGGCTGATGCGCACGATCGACTTCACGCTCTTGAATCCATACTTCCAGGGCACCACCAACCGCAACGGAGCACCATTCTGATTTGGCAACTCCCGCCCATACATACCTACCGCCAGGATCGCCAGGGGATTCATCGCCTCATCCAATCGCAGCCCTTCGACATAAGGCCAATCGATCAAGGCAAAGTTGGAGCGCTGCCCCGGCATGCTCTTGGGATCTTGCAGGGTTTCAAAGCGGATGTATTTGGCCTTGGAAGTCGGCTCGACGTGCTTGAGCAATTCCGAAATAGGAAATCCTATCCACGGAATGACCATCGACCACGCCTCTACACAGCGCAGTCGATAGATTCGTTCTTCCAGTTGATACGGCTTCATGAAGTCTTCAAGCGCGTAACGCCCGGGCTTGGCGACTTCACCATCAATCACCACACTCCATGGCTCGGTCTTGAGCGAACCGGCATTGGCCGCAGGATCGCCCTTGTCCGTACCAAACTCATAGAAGTTGTTGTAGTGGGTCGCGTCCTTGAACGGAGTGATCGCCTCATCCTTGACGGTGACCGCCTGCCATTTCGTACTCGGCAGCTTTTCGGCAAACCATCCGGGCGCCTTGCCCGGTTCGACATCCGCATATCGCGCAGCATCATCCGCACTGGCCCAACGCGGCAAGCTGCTGGCAGCAAGGCCGGCAAGCGCACCACCGAGCAAGCTGCGGCGAGAGAAATAGAGGGATTCAGGCGTGACGTCCGATTCTTGGCAATCAGACGCTTTGGGAAACTTGATTAACATGGTAACTCCGCAGCTTTGGAGGACAGATGCACCAATAGACTGCGGAGTATGGGGGAAATTACATTAAGGCAACGTTTTGCGCTGACGAAGATGCAGCAAGTACTGCACCGGGCCGGACGCGGCATAGACAAGGAACGCCAACAGCAGGATTCGCGGCGGGTCACTGAAGACCACGGCGAACACCAGCACGACCGCCAGGATGGCTACAAACGGCACGCGCCCCTTGAGGTCCAGCTCCTTGAAGCTGTTGTACTTGATGTTGCTGACCATCAACATGCCGGCCGCCGCGACCATCAGGGCCACCAGGAACGACATCTTGGAGCCTTGGATACCATAGTCGCTGAATGCCCAGACAATACCGGCCACCACCCCCGCCGCAGCCGGGCTGGCCAGGCCAATGAAGTAGCGCTTGTCGGCAGTCCCTACCTGGGTATTGAAGCGTGCCAGACGCAACGCCGCGCCAGCCACATAGATGAAGGCGACCATCCAGCCGACTTTGCCCATGTCACCCAGCGCCCAGGCGAATGCGAGCAACGCCGGCGCCACACCAAAGGCAACCATGTCCGACAACGAGTCATATTCGGCCCCGAAGGCACTCTGGGTGTTGGTCATGCGTGCCACACGCCCATCCAGGCCATCAAGGACCATGGCGACGAAGATCGCAATCGCGGCAAAACCAAAGTACTTGCTGGCCCCGGCAGCATCACCGGCCGCCAACGCACTCTGGGCACTCATGGAGTTGATGATGGAGTAGAACCCCGCGAACAGATTCGCAGTGGTGAACAGATTGGGCAGAAGATAGATGCCACGATGCCGGACTTTACGGCCTTCAGCATCGTGCCCCTCTTCGACATGTTCATCGATCGGTAGCAGGCTTTCGGCGTCAGAGGCCTGGTTTGGCTCTTCGGGACGTTCGCTCATGGACTTTACCTTGCAACGGTGTGAAAAATTTCGACAGAAACTTGCGGCGAGTGTTCGCCCGCAAACGATGCAGCTTTATACCAGAACCTGCCCCGCAAACGAAAAAACGCGGCCTAAGCCGCGTTTTCCCTTGATACGTACGACTTAGTTTTTGGCTTTGTCGACGATCTTGTTGGCACCGATCCACGGCATCATGGAGCGCAGTTGCTCGCCGATGATTTCGATACCGTGAGCGGCGTTGTTACGACGCTTGGCGGTCATCGAAGGGTAGCCGGTTGCGCCTTCGCTGATGAACATTTTGGCGTATTCGCCGTCCTGAATACGTTTCAGGGCGTTGCGCATGGCCTGACGGGACTCGGCGTTGATCACTTCCGGGCCAGTCACGTACTCGCCGTATTCGGCGTTGTTGGAGATCGAATAGTTCATGTTGGCGATACCGCCTTCGTACATGAGGTCAACGATCAGCTTCAGTTCGTGCAAGCATTCGAAGTAGGCCATTTCCGGCGCATAGCCAGCTTCAACCAGGGTTTCGAAACCGGCTTTGACCAGTTCAACAGTACCGCCGCACAGAACGGCTTGTTCGCCGAACAGGTCGGTTTCAGTCTCGTCCTTGAAGGTGGTTTCGATGATGCCGGTACGACCGCCACCAACGCCGGCAGCGTAGGACAGTGCAACGTTCTTGGCGTTGCCCGAGGCGTCCTGGTAGATCGCGATCAGGTCAGGGATACCGCCGCCTTTGACGAACTCGGAACGCACGGTGTGGCCCGGTGCTTTCGGCGCGATCATGATCACGTCGAGGTCAGCGCGCGGCACAACCTGGTTGTAGTGGATCGCGAAGCCGTGAGAGAAGGCCAGGGTGGCGCCTTTCTTGATGTTCGGCTCGATTTCGTTCTTGTACAGCGCGGACTGGAACTCGTCCGGGGTCAGGATCATGACCAGGTCGGCAGCAGCAACAGCGGAAGCAACGTCAGTCACTTTCAGGCCGTGAGCTTCAGCCTTGGCAACAGTGGCCGAGCCTTTACGCAGGCCAACAGTCACGTCAACGCCGGAATCTTTCAGGTTGCAGGCTTGAGCGTGACCCTGGGAACCGTAGCCGATGATGGCGACTTTTTTGCCCTGGATGATCGACAGGTCACAATCTTTATCGTAATAAACTTTCATGAGGTTCCTCTATATATCCAGGCCGTTTAAGGCCATTCGCTAAATTTGAGTTAGATGCTGAGTACTTTGTCGCCACGAGCAATCCCGGTGACGCCACTGCGTACAGTTTCCAGAATCGAGGCCGTCCCGATCGACTGGATGAAGCTGTCCAGCTTGTCGCTTGTACCGGTCAGTTGAACGGTATAAACACTGGCGCTCACATCGACGATCTGCCCGCGATAAATGTCGGTAGTGCGCTTGATCTCGGCCCGCTGGGCCCCCGTGGCCTTGACTTTAACCAACATCAGCTCCCGCTCGATGTGGGCACTTTCCGACAAGTCGACCAGCTTGACCACTTCGATCAGCTTGTTGAGGTTTTTGGTGATCTGCTCGATCACCTCATCATGGCCAACGGTGGTCAACGTCAGGCGCGACAAGGTCGGGTCTTCGGTCGGCGCCACAGTCAGGCTTTCGATGTTGTAGTTGCGTTGCGAAAACAGGCCGACCACACGTGACAGAGCGCCCGGTTCGTTCTCCAGAAGCAGGGAGATAATGTGCCGCATGATTAGGTACGCTCCGTCTTGTTCAGCCACATATCGCGCATGGAGCCGTCTTTGATCTGCATCGGGTAGACGTGCTCGCTGGTGTCGACCTGAATATCAAGGAACACCAGGCGGTCCTTCATGGCGAACGCCTCTTCCATCATCGGCTTCAAATCCTTCAAATCGGTGATGCGCATGCCGACATGGCCATAGGCTTCAACCAATTTGACGAAGTCAGGCAGAGACTCCATGTAGGAATGGGAGTGACGGCTGCCGTAGCTCATGTCCTGCCACTGGCGAACCATGCCCAGCACGCCGTTGTTCAGGCAGACAATCTTCACCGGCAAACCATATTGCAGGCAGGTCGACAGTTCCTGGATGTTCATCTGGATACTGCCTTCGCCGGTGACGCACGCAACGTCAGTATCCGGGAAGCTCAGCTTCACACCCATGGCCGCAGGGAAACCAAAGCCCATCGTGCCCAGGCCACCGGAGTTGATCCAGCGGTTAGGCTTGTCGAACTTGTAGTACTGCGCCGCGAACATCTGGTGTTGGCCCACGTCGGAAGTCACAAA
Source organism: Pseudomonas sp. TH34 (assembly GCF_016650865.1). Classification (NCBI taxonomy): domain Bacteria; kingdom Pseudomonadati; phylum Pseudomonadota; class Gammaproteobacteria; order Pseudomonadales; family Pseudomonadaceae; genus Pseudomonas; species Pseudomonas sp. TH34. The sequence continues at coordinate 131,200 of NZ_JAEKFB010000020.1, read as the reverse complement.
GGCATCGCCCTTGGTCACTTCGCACAGGGTTTCGATCACGGTCTGTGGCTTGATGACGCTGCCGTCGCCCTTGTCGTAAGGGAACAGGCCACGATCACCGCGCCACTCGTCGATCTGCTTCCACCAGCTGGCAACGGAGTCCTTGTTCGGGGCTTCGCCGATTTCCTTCAACGCAGCGACCATTTCGGTCAGCACGCTTTCCACAGGACCTACGATAGGCACGTCGGCCTTGATGGTCTTGGAGATGGATGCCGGGTCGATATCGATGTGGATGATCTTGGCATTCGGGCAAAACTTGCTCGCGCCATTGATCACCCGGTCATCGAACCGCGCACCGACGGCGAGGATCACGTCAGCATGGTGCATGGCCAGGTTTGCGGTGTAGCTGCCGTGCATGCCGAGCATGCCGACGAACTGACGGTCCGAACCCGGGAAAGCACCGAGCCCCATCAACGTGTTGGTAACTGGCAGGTTGAGCATCTTGGCCAGCTCGGTCAGCGGTGCAGAACCGCCGCCCAGAATCACGCCACCACCCGAGTAGAGCACCGGACGCTTGGCCGCCAACAGCATTTCTGCTGCTTTACGGATTTGCCCCGAGTGCCCGCGAACGGCCGGGCTGTAGGAACGCAGCTTGGCTTTCTTCGGGAAGATGTATTCGAATTTTTCAGCCGGGTTGGTCATGTCTTTCGGGATATCGACCACCACAGGACCCGGGCGACCGGACTGTGCGAGGTAGAACGCCTTCTTCATGACTTCCGGGATTTCCGAGGCATGCTTGATCATGAAGCTGTGTTTCACGATCGGCCGGGAGATACCGATCATGTCGGTTTCCTGAAATGCGTCGGTACCAACCATGGTGCTCGCCACCTGGCCGGAAATGATCACCATCGGGATGGAGTCCATATAAGCCGTCGCGATGCCGGTGATGGCATTGGTCGCGCCAGGGCCGGAAGTCACCAGTACTACACCGGCTTTACCGGTGGCACGGGCGTAACCGTCAGCCATATGGGTAGCAGCTTGTTCGTGACGAACCAGGATGTGGGTAACAGCCGGTTCCTTGAACAGTGCGTCGTAGACATGCAGCAGAGCACCGCCTGGGTACCCGTAGATATAGTCGACGCCTTCGTCACGCAAAAAGCGGACGAGCATCTCACCGCCAGATAAAAGCTCCACGTTGTTCACCTCTAAAACGCCAGAATACCGTCCGTTAAAAACCGACGGGTCTTAATAGGTTTACTTCTCAGCAGAGCATGAGCGACGGTGGTCGCCGACTACGTCAGCACTGACTGAGCAAGTATTGGGAGCGTCCCAAGTGTTGCGGGATTTTCCCACCCAGCGCGAGGTAACGCGTTGCGGGTGTAACAGGTCGGCGCGGGTGTGCGCCTCATGATCTGCTGAGTGGGTCTGCTTCTGGCAGTCCCTCTACAGCGGACTTTGGATTCTTCTGTTTCAGCCTCTCCAAGTCAAGCAATAATTGCGCTTTTTTCCAACTAAGCGCATGAGAACGTAGAAGAAAGCGGCTTGAGGAGGGATAAAACTCGCCTGAATGGCGCAAAGCGGTAGAAATATGCGCAAGACTGCCGGAAAAACCGGCAGCCAGGCAATTAACGAGCGTCGACGATCAGTTGATCGAACTTTTTCAGCGCAGTCCGTAGGCCAACGCTCTCGAGCGGACGATCGGCGTAAACCATCTCGGCCATTTCCAGAATCCCCGACGTATTGGGCAATGGCAGGTCCTGTTCAAGGATCTGCTTCATCCGTGTCAGGAAAATCCATTGCAGCCACTGGTGAAAGTCCAGGGTGTCAACGGAAAAGGGTTCAACGCTGCTCAAGGCTTCAGCACTGGGGGACACTTCGTCCCACCAGCCCTGCAAGCGCAGCTCGCGCTCGATCAACAACAACTGTTCGGCAATCGCCGGAAAGCGTGCATCCATCAGAGGCTTACCTTGGCTTTTTGCCGAGCCTGGGCAGCGCCTGCGGCATCGCCCTGCTTCTCACGGGCGTCACCGATCAAGCTCCACAGACTGGCCTGCAGATCAGGACGGCCATTGGCCAGGGTCAGGCCACGGCGGGCAAATTGTTCTGCTTGCGGAGCATCGCCTTGGGCCATGCGCACCTGAGCCAGGCGGTAAAGCACTTGCGGCTCGCGAGGCGCTACGCGCTGGGCGCGTTCGAGGCTCGACGATGCGCCGTTCAAGTCGCCACCCGACTGCTGCTGTTGAGCAGTAGTCAGCAACGCCAGAACCGGGCCGTCCAACTGCTCATCGGCCGACAAGCCACCGGCGCTGCTGGCGGACGGAATCCCGCTTGGCGTCGACGGCATGTTGTACGTGCCCTGATTGATTGGCGCCGTTTGAATCGGCGCAGAGTCCGCCGGGCCCGAGGTGCTCGGGCCTGGAGTCCACGGCTGAGTACTGATCGGTGCCGAGGTAGCTGCGCCGGCGCCCGGGATCATCACCACTACGCCCGAATCCTGAGGCACGGCTTGCGCCTTAGCCTGGACTGGGCGGTTGGTGACGGTTTGACGGAAGCCGCCATTGGCCGAGATCCGGTCGTTGTTGGACACCGTTGTACTGGAATCCACCACTGGAATAGAGCCACGCTCCACGCTGGCGCAACCACCGAGCAATGCCAAAACTGTAATAGCTGGAATCAACAACTTGTTCACGTGAAACCCTCTTTGCTTAATTCATCCAGCCCTTGACCCAATCCATCACCGATTCAGCGCTCGCGGGTGCACTGGCACCGCACGCTGCACCGGGTGGCGGTTCGCTGCCGCGAATATACGGCATCTGCACCGCGCCCGGACAGTTGGCATCGGAACCCTGCCCGGTATGCGGATCGATCCAGGCCTGAACGATATTGTCCGGCTGCGGCATGTTCAGCGGCAGTGGATCGGCCTTCTTCATGAAACTGGTCCACACCTGCAATGCGCCGGTGGCACCGGTGAACGGCGTCTTGCCGTTGTCGTCGCGCCCCAGCCAGACCACCGCCAGCAGGTCCTGGCTGAAACCAGCGAACCAGCTGTCCCGGGAATCGTTACTGGTACCACTCTTGCCAGCCAGTGTCAGATTGGCCGGCAACACGTTGTAGGCCGAGCGTCCGGTACCTTCACGCATAACGCGCTGCATGGCGTTCTGGATCAGGTAGATCGAAGCCGGGTCAAAGCGCTGCTGAATCTGGAACGGATAACGCTTGAGCGGTTCGCCTTCAGCCGTCAAAACGCTGCGGATCCCGCGCATCGGCGTATTGAAACCACCGTTGGCCAGAGTCTGGTACATGGTCGCGACTTCCATCGGGCTCATTGCACCCGCACCCAACAGCATCGACGGGAACGCTGGGAACTCGCGAGTGATGCCCAGCCGACCGAGTGTCTTGAGAACATTCGGCACGCCCAGCTCAAGGCCAAGACGGGAGGTCGAGATGTTGTAGGAATGCGCCAGGCCCTGGTACAGGAAAATCGTACCGTGGGAGCGACGATCAAAGTTATGCGGCGTCCACATCTGGCCATCAGCACCTTTGACCGACAACGGGTCATCGGACAGCCAACTGGTCAGCGTGTACTTGCTCGGTTTTTCCAAAGCAGTCAGATATACCGCCGGCTTGACCAGCGAGCCGATCGGCCGCACCGCGTCCAGCGCCCGGTTGAACCCGGCAAAGCTGGCCTGGCGACTGCCGATCATGGCCTGGACCTCACCGGTTTCCGGGTTGGTCACCACCATCGCCGCCTCGACGTCGTCAGAGCCTTTACGGCCTGCCAGGCGTTTGAAGGTGTCATTGACCGAAGCTTCAGCCTTCATTTGCAGGATCGGGTCGAAACTGGTGAAGATCCGCAGGCCTTCTTCGGTCAAGTCTTCGTCACGGTAGTCTTCACGCAACTGGCGTTTGACCAGGTCGATGAAGCCCGGGAAGGAGCTGTCGGCCAGCTTGCCGCGGGTAGTCACACCCAGTGGCATCTTCTTCGCGGCAGCGACTTGTTCAGGAGTGGCGACGCCTTGCTGCTCAAGTACATCAAGTACCAGGTTGCGCCGTTCGAGCGCGCGCTCCGGGTTGCGACGCGGGTTGTAGTAGGACGGCCCCTTGACCATGCCCACCAGCAGCGCCACTTGATGCAGTTTCAACTCGGACAACGGCTGGCCGAAGAAGAACTGGCTGGCCAGACCGAAACCGTGCACTGCACGCTGACCGTCCTGGCCAACGAACACTTCATTGAGGTACGCCTCAAGAATTTCCTGCTTGCTGTAATGCAGCTCCAGCAGCATCGCCATCATGGCTTCGGTCAGCTTACGGGTCAGGCTGCGTTCGTTGGTCAGGTAGAAGTTCTTGACCAATTGTTGCGTCAGCGTACTGCCGCCCTGGGTCATCTTTCCGCCGGAGGTATTGACCCACACGGCGCGAGCGATGGACTTGGGTGATACGCCCCAGTGGCTGTAGAAATCCCGGTCTTCTACGGCAATCAGGGTATCCAGCAGGTAAGGCGGCACCTGATCGATCTTGATCAGGATGCGGTCTTCCAGGTTTTTCGGATAAATCCCACCGATCATTAAGGGTTCCAGGCGCACCACAGGTAACTTCGAGCCGTTGAGCGAGGACAGCTCGGCCACATAGTCGCCAGAGAAACGCACGCGTACCGGCTGGGGTTTTTCCAGGCCTTCATAGAACTGGAAGCCGCGGGTGTTCAAATCGACGGTGTTACCGCTGACAGCAGCGGCGCCTGGGCCGTTGCTCACGGGCTCTCGGCGATAGCCCAGGGCATCGAGTTCGGTGAGGAAGTCTTCCTTGCTGAGCTTCTGGCCAGTGAACAGTTCCAGCGGGCGCGCGTATACCTTGGCCGGAATGGTCCAGCGCTTGCCGGAGAACTTCTCCTGGACCACAGCATCGAGGTAAACCGCGAAGCCGGCGATCACTACAAGCCCTACCAGGCCGAGCTTAAGCGCCCAGCCCAGCCAAGGGCGCAGGCCGCGGGAAGGAGGTTTTTTACGGGAACGGGGAGATCGGGTACGAGTCATGGCGGCGGATTATACGCACTTTATTGATGACCAACATGAGCCGGACAGCGGTTTGCACGACCGTCTGTAGCAGCCATAATGCCCGCCATGAATTTTCCCAGACTCTGAAGGATCGCCCGTGAGCCAGTCCCTGATTGCAGCCCTGCAAAACCCGGCCCTGTTTCCCCATCCGGTGGATCAGTTCCAAGTCATCGAGACCCATATTTCCTGGGTCCTGCTCACCGGGCCCTATGCTTATAAAATGAAGAAGCCGGTGAATTTCGGCTTCCTCGACTTCACCACCCTGGAAGCGCGCGGCCATTTCTGCAATGAGGAGCTGCGCCTCAACCAGCGCCTGACCGATGATTTGTATCTTGAAGTGTTGCCAATCACCGGCAGCGCCGAAGCACCGCAATTGGGTGGCGACGGGCCGGTGGTCGACTACGTGCTGAAAATGCGCCAGTTCCCGCAGAGCCAACTGCTCAGCACCTTGCAAGCCAACGGCGAATTGACCAACGCGCACATCGACGAAATGGCCAGGCAGATCGCGCACTTTCACCTGAACGCCCCGAAAGTGCCGGCCACCCACTCCGCCGGCACCCCGCACGACGTCATGGCGCCAGTGCTGCAGAACTTCGAGCAGATCCGCCCGTTCCTCAGCGACAAGGCCGACCTGGCTCAACTGGATGCCTTGCAGGCCTGGGCCGAAAGCAGCTTCGAGCGCCTCAAGCCACTGTTCGAACAACGCAAGCTCAATGGTTTCACCCGCGAATGCCACGGTGATATCCACTTGGGTAACGCCACGATGATTGATGGCCACGTGGTGATCTTCGACTGCATCGAGTTCAACGAGCCATTCCGCTTCACCGACGTATATGCCGACACCGGTTTCCTGGCGATGGACTTGGAAGACCGTGGCCTCAAAAGCCTGGCGCGACGCTTCATCAGCCAGTACCTGGAGCTGACCGGCGACTATCAAGGCCTGGAAGTGCTGAACTTCTATAAAGCCTACCGCGCCCTGGTACGCGCCAAGGTCGCGCTGTTCAGCATGCCTTCCGAGGCGGACGCCGTGCAGCGTGCTACCACCCTGCGCCAGTACCGCAACTACGCCAACCTTGCGGAAAGCTACAGCACCATCCCATCGCGCTTCTTGGCCATCACCCACGGCGTATCAGCCGTGGGTAAAAGCCATGTATCCATGCGCCTCGTAGAAGCATTGGGGGCGATTCGCCTACGTTCGGACGTGGAGCGCAAACGCCTGTTCGGCGAGCAGAAGGTCGAGAACACGCCGCAGGCCGGGATCTACGCCGCAGACGCCAGCGCCGCCACCTACGCACGCCTGAACGAGATCGCCGACACCGTACTGCGCGCCGGTTTCCCGGTGGTACTGGACGCGACCTTCCTCAAGCGTGAACAACGCGACGCTGCAGCCAAGATCGCCGAGGCCACCGGCGCACCGTTCCTGATCCTCGATTGCAATGCGCCACAGGCTGTTATTGCCGCTTGGCTGGCACAGCGTCAGGCGGACAAGAACGATCCTTCCGACGCCACCCTGAACATCATCGAAGAGCAGCAGTCCACCCGTGACCCACTCGGTGCTGAAGAGCTACTGCTGAGCAAACGCGTGGAAACCAATGAAAGCGGAACCTTGGACGCACTGGTGGCACATATTCGCCAGCGCCTGCCGGGCCTGTAAGAAATATTTCTTGGTCGTGTAGCCTTCCGGGGCTCACGGCCGAGCAATAGTGGCACTATAATGGCGTCATAATTCCAACACGGGAGTCGCCATTGTGAGCCATCCGAAGCTACTTGATACCCCGCTGTACGCGCTTCTGCATAAAGATGACATCCGCGGCTTCAACCAGGAGCGCCCGAAAGACGGCACCATCGATATGCGCGGTGGCGACTTTCGCGGCCTGGACCTGCGCGACCTGAATGCCGAAGGCGTGGATTTCACCGACGCTTATTTCCGCTCCGCCGACTTGCGTGGCCTGGATTTACGTGACAGCCCACTGGAAGGCGCGAGCCTGGCGCATGCCCAGATCTCCGGCACCTATTTCCCACCTGAGTTGAGCGCTGACGAGATACTGATGTCCGTCAATTTCGGCACGCGCTTGCGCTACCGCACACGGTAAAACCGCTGCATCGCCTCCCGGCTACGCACAAGGCGTACCGGGGGGCTTCACCCTTTCCTACGCCAAAATCCCCGCCTGCCTTAGAAGCTTTTAGGTCGTTGCCGACCAAAGAACTACGCTTTTCCTACTGAGCGCTACACTCCTTTCAGGCTTGCCTGGTCACGATACCCACCGAACCATTCGGCCGTCGCAAGGAGGCTTGATGAATGATGAGCTGCAACACCTGAAAAACCTTGGCAAGACGTCGGCGCAATGGCTGCATGCGGTGGGCATCCACAGTGCGTCCGACCTACGCCGCCTGGGGGCAGTCGACGCGTACCGTGCCGTACGCACCCGCGGTTTCAGGGCATCCAAAGTGTTGTTGTATGCCATTGAAGGCGCGCTGATGGATGTGCACTGGAATGACATTCCCGTTGAACGCAAGGAAGCTTTAAACCGTCAGCTGGACGCTCTTTCGGCACGCCAAAAGAATTGAGACGGCAACCTGCACTCACGTTTCCAGGGATTCCAAACAAATGCTTGAGGAAATTTGGAGAGGCGCAAAAACAAATGTTGACTCTCAAATGAGAATCGTTATGATTATCACAACTGGTCGCGAGATCAGCCGATAACTGAAAGACCATTGGTTCGGACTCTCAGATTATCTCCTCATCAGGCTAATCACGGTTATTTGACCCGGCTCTGCCGGGTCTTTTTTTGCCCATAAAAAGCTGCGGCGATTTTCAGCGTGCAATGATCAACGGATGGCCGCGCTCCGGATGCGGCTGCACCAACACATCCAGCCCAAATACCGCCTTCAGTGGCTCAGGCCGGAACACTTGTGCCGGTGTATCCAACGCATGGGGCCGACCATCCTCCAGCAACAGGATACGATCACAGTAGCGCGCCGCCAGGTTCAAGTCGTGAAGGATCACCAGCACCGCAGCACCCCGGTCGGCAAAGCTGCGGATCGCCTGCAAGGTCGTGTGCTGATGCAGCGGATCAAGCATTGACGTCGGCTCATCCAGCAACAAGGTCTGCCCCGCCTCACCCGGCCATAGCTGCGCCAGCACCCGCGCGAGGTGCACACGCTGACGCTCGCCGCCCGACAATGCCAGGTAACTGCGCCCGCTCAAGTGGCCGACGTCGGCAGCCTGCAAGGCAGCATTGATGATTTCATCGTCACGCACCCGGCCAGTCTGATGAGGCAAGCGCCCCATGCCCACCACTTCTTCGACGCGAAAGGCAAAGTCCAGGGTTGAGGTCTGCGGCAATACCGCAAGGCGCTGGGCACGCTGCGCTCCGCCCCAGTCTTTCAACTCACGCTCATCCAGCCACACACGGCCTTCGTCGGGCTGCAACTCACCACATAACGCACCGAGCAACGTACTTTTCCCCGCACCGTTGGGGCCCAACACGCCAAGCACTTCACCTGGCAGCAGGTCCAGGGTGACGTCCGCCAACACGGTTTTGCGCCCACGGCGGACCTGCAGGTCTTCTACTCGCAGCATCAGGCGCGCCCTCGCAACAACAGGTAGAGAAAAAACGGCGCACCGATAAACGCGGTAACAATGCCGATCGGCAATTCCGCCGGCGCCAAGGCCAGTCGCGCTACCAGATCGGCAAACAACAGCAAACTCGCCCCCGCCAGCACCGAGGCTGGCAGCAGCACCCGATGATCCGGCCCCGCCAGCAGGCGCACCAGATGCGGCACCACCAGCCCGACAAAGCCAATCATCCCCGCCGCTGCCACCGCCGCGCCTACCCCCAGTGCAGTGCAGAACACCAGTTCGCGCTTGAGGCCTTCAACATCAATGCCCAAGTGACTGGCTTCCGACTCACCCAGCAGGAGTGCATTCAGCGCCTTGGCCCGGCGCGGCAGCCACAGTGCTACGCCAGCGCTGACCAGCAGCAGCGGCCATAACCGCGAGTAGCTGGCGCCATTCAGGCTGCCCAGGTTCCAGAACGTCAGGGTGCGCAAGGTGGCGTCATCCGCCAGGTAGGTGAAAAGGCCCACCGCCGAACTGGCGAGCGCCGTCAGGGCGATCCCCGCCAGCAACATGGTCGCGACATTGGTTTGGCCGTTGCGTCGACCCAGGCGATAGACCAGCGCTGTTACCCCCAACCCCCCGAGGAAGGCACACAACGACAGCAGATAAGGCCCGAGGACGTCCGGCAAACCACCAAAAAACGAACCACCGACAATCGCAATCGCCGCGCCCAACGCCGCACCGCTGGACACCCCGACCAACCCGGGATCAGCCAAGGGGTTGCGAAACAGCCCCTGCATTGCGACGCCGGAAAGTGCCAGAACCCCGCCGACGGCCAGGCCCAGCAACGTACGCGGCAGGCGAATCTGCCCGAGGATCAACTCCGCCTGCTCCAGGCCTTGGGCCTCGATTGGCACACCCATCAAGCGTAAGGCTGCCCGCAGTGTGTCCATCAACGGCAAACTCACCGGCCCCAGGGCCAATGACAACCAGATCGCCAATACACACAGCAGACTCAAGCCGATAAACAGGGTTCGCGGTTTAACCAGAGTGGTCATGGGGCGGTATTAGCCTGAGACGGATAGAACCCGGCAGACAGCTTCACCAGGCTTTGCGGCAAGCGCGGCCCAAGCCCGCCCACCAGGAGCGTCGGGTCCAGTTCATAGACGCGTCCGCTCCTGGCCGCTGGCGTCGAAGCCAGGATCGGGTTTTCCTTGAACAACGCGGCGCGGGCCGCATCCCCGGTCAAGGCGCGATCGGCAAACACCAGCACCTCAGGATTGAGCCCCGCCAGTGACTCGACGGAAAAAGGTTTGTAACCCTTGTGGGTCGCCAGGTTATGGCCACCAGCCTGCTGCAACATCCAGTCAGCCGCCGTGTCTTTGCCGGCGATCAGCGGTTTTCCGCCGGCATGTCCCAGCAACAACAAGACGCCGGGTGCCTTTTGTGTGGATTGGGCCTTGGTCACCCAGTTCTTTTGTTGATCAAGTTGTTGTTGATAGTCGCTGAACAGCTCGGCAGCCTTCGCTTCGCTGCCCAGCAACTTGCCCAGATGCTGAAGGTTGCCTTGCAGGGTCGGCAAATCCGGCTCAGCCGAAAATAGCTCCACTTTCACACCGGCGTTGCGGATTTGCGCCAGCACCGGCGGCGGGCCCATTTCCTCGGTGCCCACCAGGATCTGCGGACGCAGGCTCAGAATGCCTTCCGCCGACAACTGCCGCTGGTAACCAATGCTCGGCAACGCCTTGAGGGATTCCGGATGCTGGCTGGTGGTATCCACGCCCACCAACTTTGACTCACCGCCCAGGGCCGTCACCCATTCCGACAACGCACCACCAGCACTGACCCAGCGTTGTGGCAGTTCAGAGGCCTGGGCCCCAGCGTTGACCAGCAGTCCGACAACGAGCGCGATAGCACTGGCACTCAGGCGCATAAAAGGGTTTCCTTCCAAGGGGTGAGCCCGCTGAAACACTCGCAATGTGACAGATCAAGGCTGCCTGACATCGTACAGAGCGCCCAGTCAGCTAACGGGCGAAGCCGGCATTTGATAATTGTTTGCATTTGCACGTCAAGCGCCGGGCTCTTCGGTAAAATCAGGATAGCCTTGCAGCCCGCCAACGACGGTACTTAAGGATCGACATGAAGTTTCTCTGCACCTCGAGCGAACTCGCACCCAACGCCAGCCTCGGTTTCGATATCGACGGCCGCAACCTGTTTGCCGTACGTCGCGAAGGCATTGCCTACTTCTATATCAACCGCTGCCCACATCGCGGGGTGCCGCTGGAATGGCAGCCGCACCAGTTTCTAGACCCCAGCGCCAGCCTGATCCAGTGCGCCACCCATGGCGCGCTGTTCCTGATCGAGAGCGGAGAGTGCGTCGCCGGGCCTTGTGCCGGCCAGAGCCTGACAGCCCTGCCCGGCCGCGAGGACGAACAGGGTCTTTGGGTAGAAATCTAACCGCCGAGCAATACTTCCAGGCGACGCTCGACGCAGATTTCCTCTGACGTCACCCTCACGCCATAGGCCAACACCTCGACGCCCGCCGCCTTGGCCTCACGCAACGCGGCCGCATAACCGGCATCAATTTCTTCGGCAGGACGCACCGCATCGATCCCCGAGAGGTTGACGCAATACAACTGCACCGCCCGCACACCCTCACGTGCCAGATGCGCCAACTCCCGCAAATGCTTGGCCCCGCGCTGGGTCACTGCATCGGGGAATGCCGCCGTCGAGGTCCCGTCAAAACCGAGGGTGACGCTTTTGACTTCGACATACGCCGGGCCCGCTGGGTAATCCAGACGGAAATCGATCCGACTGTTTTCCTGACCGTAGGCAACTTCACGCCTCAACGCGGTAAAACCATTGAGTTCCGTGATAACCCCGGCCCGCAGCGCCTCTTCCACCAACTGATTGGCCCGCGCGGTATTCACACACGCCAGGCGCCCTTGCGGGGTTTCGCTGATTTCCCAAGTACCGGGCAGCTTGCGCTTGGGGTCATTGGAGCGGCTGAACCAGACTTGACCACCTTCCAGCATGCAGTTGAACATCGAGCCGGTGTTCGGGCAGTGAATGGTCAGGAACTCGCCGGTAACGGTTTCGATATCGGCGAGAAAACGCTTGTAGCGGCGGATCAGCCGGCCTTCTTCGAGGGGAGGATTAAAGCGCATCAGCCTTGCCAACTCCGCAAGCCACGGGCAATCCGCTCGACGGCTTCCTGTAGGCGATCAAGGTTTTGCGTGTAGGCAAAACGCACATGGTGACCGGCTTGATAGCGACCGAAATCCAGGCCTGGAGTGAACGCAACATGCTCGGTTTCGAGGAAGTGTCGGCAGAAGGCGAAGGCATCGCCGCCGAATTTGCTGATATCGGCGTACAAGTAGAACGCACCTTCCGGCTCGACAGCGATGCCGAAGCCGAGCTCCCGCAGGGCTGGCAGCAGGAAGTCGCGACGACGGCCAAACTCGGCCCGGCGATCCTCAAGAATATTCAATGTTTCCGGGGTAAAGCAGGCCAGGGCCGCATGCTGTGCCATGCTCGGTGCGCTGATGTAGAGATTCTGCGCCAACTTCTCCAATTCACCCACGGCCGCCGGTGGTGCCACCAGCCAACCCAGGCGCCAGCCGGTCATTCCGAAATACTTCGAAAAACTATTTAGAACGAAAGCTTCATCGTCGACTTCCAGCACGCTGGCGGCATCGGTGCCGTAGGTCAGGCCGTGATAGATCTCATCCACCACCAAATGCCCGTTGCGCGCCTTGATGGCGCTCGACAGCCCTGCCAACTCATCGCGCGTCAGGATGGTGCCGGTAGGGTTGGCGGGCGAAGCGACCAGCGCGCCCACGCTGTCCTGATCCCAGTGACGAGCCACCAAGTCGGCGGTCAGTTGATAACGCACGTCGGGGCCGACCGGGACCAACTGCGCCGCGCCTTCCACCAGTCGCAGGAAGTGACGGTTGCACGGGTAACCGGGGTCTGCCAGCAGCCAATGCTTACCGGGGTCCACCAGCAAGCTGCTCGCCAGCAGCAGGGCACCGGAACCGCCGGGGGTAATCAGAATGCGTTCAGGATCGATGCCAAGCCCGTAACGCTGCTGGTACAAACCGCTGATAGCCTCACGCAACTCCGGCAACCCGCGGGCCGCGGTATAACGGGTCTTGCCATTGGCCAGCGCCGCCTGTCCGGCCTTGATGATCGGCTCGGCGGTGGTGAAGTCCGGCTCGCCGATTTCCAGGTGAATCACGTCGTGACCGGCGGCCTGCAATTCATTGGCCCGCGCCAGCAACGCCATGACATGGAAAGGTTCGATAGCGCGACTGCGCGCACTGTAGGGCTGAGCCATTAGCCTTCCTTAACTGTGAGGACAAACCCCGATTCTACCCAACCCGCCGCGCAAAACCTGCTCTATTGCCCGAAGACATGTAGCAAGCACGGCGAGCAACTACCTGCAAAACAGCTAAAATCAACATTCGAGACCGTACAAGCCCGCCCTGCTGGGGCCTGCGGCGGTTTGCAACCCTCAGGAGACGGTGCCTCGACAACCGGGAGTGGCGCACCCCGAATCTATCTGGTAAGTTCGCCCGCTTGCAGCCGCAGGGCCGGCAGGTGTCGGTGATGTTGCAATCCTGCGCAATGGATTAGAAGAGTGAGAGGCGGTCCATTCATGCCCACCCAAGCAAAGCAACAGAGCATCAGCGGCTTCCAACCCTACGTCGAATCGAAGGGTGAGGAATACATGGGCAAGCCCATGCGCGAACACTTCTCCAAGATCCTGAAGCAGTGGAAACAGGACTTGATGCAAGAGGTTGACCGTACCGTTGACCATATGAAGGACGAAGCGGCCAACTTCCCGGACCCGGCAGACCGTGCCAGCCAGGAAGAAGAGTTCGCCCTTGAACTGCGCGCCCGTGATCGCGAGCGCAAGCTGATCAAGAAAATCGACAAGACCCTGCAACTCATCGAAGACGAAGAGTATGGCTGGTGCGAGTCCTGCGGCGTCGAGATCGGTATTCGCCGCCTGGAAGCGCGTCCTACCGCCGACTTGTGCGTGGACTGCAAGACCTTGGCTGAAATCAAGGAAAAACAGGTCGGCAAGTAATCATCGCCGGGCTGTACAAATGGGGCGTGCGAACGCCCCATTTTTGTTTCTGGCGTTTGCTGGTTTTCCCGTAATATCCGCCCCATGACTGCCTCCTCCTATATCGGGCGTTTCGCCCCCACGCCCAGCGGACACCTGCACTTCGGTTCCCTGGTCGCCGCCCTCGCCTCCTACCTCGACGCCCGCGCCAATCAAGGCCGCTGGCTGATGCGCATGGAAGACCTCGATCCGCCACGGGAAGAGCCCGGCGCCCAGGCCGCAATCCTCAATGCCCTGGAACGTTACGGCTTCGAATGGGACGGGGAATTGGTCCGACAAAGCGAACGGCACGATGCCTACGCAGAAGTGCTCAACCGACTGTTCAATCACGGCCTGGCCTACGCCTGTACCTGCTCACGCAAGCAACTGGAACCCTACAACGGGATTTATCCGGGACTGTGCCGCAATGCCGGCCACGACCAGCAAGATGCCGCCATTCGCCTGCGGGTGCCGGAGCTGGAGTACCACTTTACCGACCGTGTACAAGGCGAATTCCGACAGCATCTGGGTCGTGATGTAGGCGACTTCGTTATCCGCCGCCGCGACGGACTTTATGCCTACCAACTGGCAGTGGTGCTCGATGACGCCTGGCAAGGTGTGACCGACATCGTGCGTGGCGCCGACCTGCTCGACTCCACGCCGCGCCAACTGTATCTGCAGGAACTGCTGGGCCTGCCCCAACCGCGTTACCTGCATGTGCCGCTGATCATCCAGCCGGACGGTAACAAGCTGGGCAAATCCTACCGTTCCCCCCCCTTGACCACAGACCAGGCCACGCCTTTGCTGTTAAGAGCACTGCGCGCCCTGGGCCAGCCAGCGGGCGACGAACTGAACCACGCCAGCCCACGGGAACTGCTGGATTGGGGCATTGCGCACTGGGATGCTCCACAGATCCCGCGCACACTCACGCTGGCCGAAGCGCAATTGCGCTGAAGGCGCTTGCAGCTTGCGAGCCATCCGTTACCATCGCCGCAGTTTTTCAATCAGAGGCCAACATGTACATCTATCGATTGGTCCTGCTTTTGGTCGTCGGGATCTACCTGTTTTCTCCTGCCATCATGGATTGGTGGATCGACGCCACAGGCGCCTGGTACCGGCCCTATCTGCTTTGGCTGATTCTGATCGTCGTGACTTTCATCCTGCAGAGCCAAAAAGATGCCGATGAGCTTTAGCCTGACCGAGATGCTGCTGATCAGCGCCGCCTACCTGGCCGCGCTGTTCGGGGTAGCCTGGATCAGTGAACGTGGAATGATTCCGCGGGCGATCATTCGCCATCCGTTGACCTACACCTTGTCCCTGGGCGTGTATGCCAGCGCCTGGGCGTTCTATGGCACGGTGGGCCTGGCCTATCAGTATGGATACGGCTTTCTTTCGAGTTATCTCGGGGTGTCCGGGGCGTTCTTGCTGGCGCCGGTGCTGTTGTATCCGATCCTGAAAATCACCCGCACCTATCAGCTGTCGTCCCTGGCCGACCTGTTTGCGTTCCGCTTCCGCAGCACCTGGGCCGGTGCGCTGACCACGATCTTCATGCTGATCGGCGTGCTGCCGTTACTGGCGTTGCAGATCCAGGCGGTGGCCGACTCCATCAGCATCCTCACCCGTGAGCCGGTGCAACACCGCGTGGCCTTGAGCTTCTGCGCGCTGATCACCCTGTTCACGATTTTCTTCGGCTCACGGCACATCGCCACCCGTGAGAAACATGAAGGGCTGGTGTTCGCGATCGCGTTTGAATCGGTGATCAAGCTGATCGCCATCGGCGGCGTCGGCCTGTATGCGCTCTACGGGGTATTCGACGGCCCGCAACAGCTGGAACTGTGGCTGCTGCAAAACCAGACCGCCCTGGCCGCGCTGCACACGCCATTGCAGGAAGGCCCATGGCGCACGCTGCTGCTGGTGTTTTTCGCCTCGGCCATCGTAATGCCGCACATGTACCACATGACCTTCACCGAAAACCTCAACCCACGTTCGCTGGTCAGCGCCAGCTGGGGCTTGCCGTTGTTCCTGCTGCTGATGAGCCTGGCGGTGCCGCTGATTCTCTGGGCGGGCCTGAAACTGGGCGCCACCACCAACCCCGAATACTTCACGCTGGGCGTCGGCATTGCCGCCAACAGCAAGTCACTGGCATTGCTGGCCTATGTCGGTGGTTTGTCAGCCTCCAGCGGGCTGATCATCGTCAGCACCCTCGCCCTGTCGGGGATGGCGCTTAATCACCTGGTGTTGCCACTCTACCAGCCACCGGCCGAAGGCAATATCTACCGCTGGCTGAAATGGACCCGCCGCGCGCTGATCGTCGCGATCATCATGGCCGGCTATGGCTTCTACCTGTTGCTGGGTGCCGAGCAGGACCTGGCCAACCTGGGCATCGTCGCCTTCGTTGCCACCTTGCAGTTCCTGCCGGGGGTGTTGTCGGTGCTGTACTGGCCGACTGCCAACCGCCGAGGCTTTATCGCCGGGCTGCTGGCCGGGATCCTGGTATGGACCGTGACCATGCTGCTGCCGCTGGTGGGCAACTTGCAGGGCTTCTACATCCCGCTGTTGAACATGATCTACGTGTTAGACGACACCAGTTGGCACATGGCGGCGATTGCCTCGCTGGCGGCCAACGTGCTGATGTTCACCCTCTTCTCGCTGTTCACCAACGCCAGCCCGGAAGAAACCAGCGCCGCCGAAGCCTGCGCTGTGGATAACGTGCGTCGCCCGCAACGCCGCGAATTGCATGCCGCCTCACCCCAGGAATTCGCCACGCAATTGGCCAAGCCATTGGGCGCCAAGGCCGCGCAAAAGGAAGTCGAGCAGGCCCTGCGCGATCTCTACCTGCCGTTCGACGAACGCCGACCTTATGCGCTGCGCCGTCTGCGGGACCGCATCGAAGCCAACCTGTCCGGCTTGATGGGCCCGAGCGTGTCCCAGGACATGGTCGAGACCTTCCTGCCGTACAAGGCCGGCGGCGAAAACTACGTGACCGAAGACATCCACTTCATCGAGAGCCGGCTGGAGGATTACCACTCGCGCCTCACTGGCCTTGCCGCCGAACTCGATGCCTTGCGCCGCTATCACCGCCAGACGCTGCAGGAGTTACCGATGGGCGTCTGCTCCCTGGCCAAGGATCAAGAGATCCTGATGTGGAACAAGGCCATGGAAGAACTCACCGGCATCGCCGCCCAACGCGTGGTGGGCTCACGCCTGAATACCATCGGCGACCCGTGGAAAGAATTGCTCCAGGGCTTCATCAACCTGCCCGACGAACACTTGCATAAACAGCACCTGGCGCTGGACGGCCAGACCCGCTGGCTCAACCTGCACAAGGCCGCCATCGATGAGCCACTGGCGCCCGGCAACAGCGGCCTGGTGCTGCTGGTAGAAGACCTGACCGAAACCCAAATGCTCGAAGACAAGCTGGTGCACTCTGAGCGACTGGCCAGCATCGGGCGCCTGGCCGCCGGTGTGGCCCATGAAATCGGCAATCCGATCACCGGTATCGCCTGTCTTGCGCAAAACCTGCGGGAAGAGCGCGAAGAAGACGGCGAAATCATCGAGATCAGCGGGCAGATTCTGGAGCAGACCAAGCGTGTTTCGCGCATTGTGCAGTCCCTGATGAGCTTTGCCCACGCAGGCGCTCACCAGAATCACGACGAGGCCGTGTGCCTGGCTGAAGTGGCCCAGGATGCCATTGGGCTGCTGGCCTTGAACCGGCGCAATTTCGAAGTACAGTTCTTTAACCTGTGCGATCCGGAACACTGGGTCGACGGCGATTCACAACGCCTGGCCCAAGTGCTGATCAACCTGTTGTCCAACGCCCGTGATGCATCGCCGGCCGGCAGTGCAGTACGGGTCAAGAGCGAGGCTTTCGAGCACACGGTCGACCTGATCGTGGAGGACGAAGGCAGCGGCATTCCACAGAACATCATGGATCGATTGTTCGAACCCTTCTTCACCACCAAGGATCCGGGTGAAGGTACCGGTCTGGGCCTTGCACTGGTCTATTCCATCGTTGAAGAGCATTATGGACAAATCACCATCGACAGCCCGGCTGACACCGAAAGCCAACGCGGCACCCGTATTCGGGTGACCTTGCCGCGTCATGTCGAAGCGACGTCCGCTGTGAACTGAGACCGTCGAGAGAGTTGAATCAATGCCGCACATTTTGATCGTCGAAGACGAAACCATTATCCGCTCTGCCTTGCGTCGCCTGCTTGAACGTAATCAGTACCAGGTCAGCGAAGCCGGCTCGGTGCAGGAAGCCCAAGAGCGTTTCAGTATTCCCACGTTCGACCTGATCGTCAGTGACCTGCGTTTGCCCGGCGCCCCTGGCACCGAGCTGATCAAGCTCGGCCAAGGCACGCCGGTGCTGATCATGACCAGCTACGCCAGCCTGCGCTCGGCAGTGGACTCGATGAAGATGGGCGCGGTGGACTACATCGCCAAGCCTTTCGACCACGACGAAATGCTCCAGGCCGTGGCCCGCATCCTGCGTGACCGCCAATCCGCCAGCAGCACACCGGCTGAACGCCCGACAGCGGGCAAGGCCGTCAACGGTGCTGAAAAGCCCGGCGTGGATAACAGTAATGGCGAAATCGGCATTATCGGCTCCTGCCCACCGATGCAGGACCTGTACAGCAAGATCCGCAAAGTGGCGCCCACTGACTCCAATGTATTGATTCAGGGCGAATCCGGCACCGGTAAAGAACTGGTGGCCCGCGCCCTGCACAACCTGTCCAAGCGCGCCAAGGCACCGATGATCTCGGTGAACTGCGCGGCGATCCCCGAATCCCTGATCGAATCCGAATTGTTCGGCCATGAAAAAGGCGCCTTTACCGGCGCCAGCGCTGGCCGGGCGGGTTTGGTTGAAGCTGCCGACGGTGGCACGCTGTTCCTCGACGAGATTGGCGAACTGCCACTGGAAGCTCAGGCACGCTTGCTGCGGGTCCTCCAGGAAGGCGAAATCCGCCGCGTCGGCTCGGTACAGTCGCAAAAGGTCGACGTACGACTGATCGCGGCCACGCACCGTGACCTGAAAAGCCTGGCCAAAATTGGCCAGTTCCGTGAAGACCTTTATTACCGCCTGCACGTGATCGCACTCAAACTGCCGGCTTTGCGTGAGCGTGGCGCCGACGTCAACGAGATCGCTACGGCCTTCCTGGCCCGCCAAAGTGCACGAATCAACCGTACCGACCTGAAGTTTGCCGCCGATGCCGAGCAGGCAATCCGTCACTATTCCTGGCCGGGTAACGTGCGGGAGTTGGAGAACGCGGTAGAGCGCGCGGTGATTCTGTCTGAGAGCCCGGAGATTTCCGCCGAGCTGCTGGGGATCGATATCGAGCTCAGCGACCTGGACGATGACGACTTCATAGGCCTGCCGCCTCAGCAGGGTGGCAGTAACAACAGCCATGAGCCGACGGAAGATTTGTCACTGGAGGATTACTTCCAGCACTTCGTCCTCGAGCACCAGGACCATATGACCGAGACCGAACTGGCGCGCAAACTGGGCGTCAGCCGTAAATGCCTGTGGGAACGGCGCCAGCGCCTGGGTATCCCGCGGCGCAAGACCGGGGTTGCCAGCGAAAGCTGAGTGGGTGGCCCCACAGGTAACACCTTCAGATGTGAAAAAACTGTTACCGCTGATTTTTCACGTAACAAAAGCCGGGGCTTACGGTAACGAAGCCCCGGCTTTTTTTCGCCTTCAAGAAACCCGAAAGCGCTCCGACCCCCTTATTTTGCTGGGCCTCGCAAAAGTTGGCACGCACCCTGCTATATGCTTAGTACAAAAACAATAACAAGCAAATGTACAAGACAATAAAAATAAGACGAATCGACTCACGCATAACAAAAACAACACGGCGGAGGCGCAGCTAACTGATTCTTTTGGAGAGGCGTTGCATTTGGGGCTTGCCCCGCAACCAGGCCGAGAACAACAAAAACTGCCCTAAGGCAGAGCCTGAACTGGTTGGATCGTAGATCAGCAACACAGCGACCAAAGCAATCCGTTTGCTCTTGGCTCCCGATTGGGAGTGTCATGAAGGTGAAGCTTCATGGCGAGGGCGATCAACAAAAACAAGAAGCCCGAAACCAATAATAAAAATAGAGCACGCAACTACTTCTGGGGGAGCTTCGGCTCCCCTTGTAGTTTCCGCGATTTGGCACCTGCCACCCTTCTTTTAAGCTTCTGGCTCAAGCCTTGCCGCTAGTTCCTACACCATCCCCTGACTAAATGCTAGAATCCCGGCCCATCATGCGGTCATTCTTCGTTATGGCCGAACATTCCTTCAAACAGTGCATCCCATGCTGAAGAAGTTGTTCCAGTCATTCCGTTCTCCCTTGCGTCGTACGCAACACATCCGCAGCACGCCTGAAGTGCTTAACAGCAACCAGCATTCGTTGCAGCGTGCCCAGTTCAGCCGTTATGCGGTGAACATCGTCGAACGCCTGCAGAACGCCGGCTACCAGGCTTACCTCGTTGGCGGTTGCGTGCGCGACATGTTGCTCAACATCACTCCCAAGGATTTCGACGTCGCCACCAGTGCCACGCCGGAACAAGTGCGTGCCGAATTCCGCAATGCGCGGATCATCGGTCGGCGCTTCAAGTTGGTGCATATCCACTTTGGTCGCGAGATCATCGAGGTCGCGACCTTCCGCGCCAACCACCCGCAAAACGATGAAGAAGAAGACACCAACCAGTCTTCCCGCAATGAAAGCGGACGCATCCTGCGGGACAACGTCTACGGCACTCTGGAAGAAGACGCGCAACGCCGCGACTTCACCATCAATGCCTTGTATTACGACCCGGTCAGCGAGCGCATTCTCGATTACGCCAACGGCGTGCACGACATTCGCAACAACCTGCTGCGCCTGATCGGCGACCCGACGCAACGCTACCAGGAAGACCCGGTGCGCATGCTGCGGGCCGTGCGTTTCGCGGCCAAGCTGAACTTCGGGATCGAGAAGCACACGGCGGCACCGATTCGCGACCTGGCGCCGATGCTGCGGGAAATCCCGTCGGCACGCCTGTTCGAAGAGGTGCTCAAGTTGTTCCTCTCCGGCTATGCCGCCGACACCTTCGAAATGCTGGTTGACCTGCAGTTGTTCGACCCATTGTTCCCGGCCAGCGCCGAGGCACTGGAGTACAACCCGACCTACACCCACACGCTGATCAGCGAAGCCTTGATCAACACCGACCTGCGCATCAAGCAGAACAAACCGGTCACCCCGGCGTTCCTCTTTGCCGCCCTGTTGTGGCCCGCGCTTCCGAAACGCGTCATGCGCCTGCAAGACCGTGGCATGCCGGCAATTCCAGCCATGCAGGAAGCTGCTCACGAGCTGATCGCCGAGCAATGCCAGCGCATCGCCATCCCGAAACGCTTCACCATGCCGATCCGTGAGATCTGGGACATGCAGGAGCGCCTGCCACGCCGCAGCGGCAAACGTGCCGACCTGTTGCTGGACAACCCGCGCTTCCGTGCCGGCTATGACTTCCTGCTGCTGCGTGAAAGCGCCGGCGAACAGACCGACGGCCTTGGCGAGTGGTGGACCGACTACCAGGACGCCAACGACAGCCAGCGCCGCGAGATGATCAAAGAGCTCAGCAGCAAAGGCGAAGCCACCGGCGATGGCCCGAAAAAACGTCGCCGCAGCAGTGGCAGCAAGCGCAAACGTAGCGCTGGCGACGCTTCGAGTGCGTCTGGCGAGTAAGCACGTGGAACGTATCTACATCGGCATGGGCAGCAACCTGGCGGCCCCTGAACAACAATTGCGCCATGCCGTCGAGGCCTTGGCGCAGTTGCCGAACACCACGCTGGCGGGCGTCTCCGCTTTCTATCAAAGTGATTCCCTGCTCCCGGGCCAACCGCGCTACACCAATGCGGTGGCGGCCCTGGACAGCGAACTTGCGCCCCTGCAACTGCTTGATGCCCTGCAAACCATCGAGAATGACCAGGGCCGCGAGCGCCTCGAGCGCTGGGGCCCGCGCACCCTGGACCTGGACATCCTGGTATTTGGTGACCGGTTGATCGACGAGCCGCGCCTGAAGGTGCCGCACTATCAGATGCATCTGCGGGCATTCGTGCTTTACCCATTGGCAGAACTGGCCCCCGCCAGCCTGCAACTCGCCGATGGCCGCCAGCTCAGCGACCTGTTGGACGCCTGCCCGTTTGTCGGCCTGGAACGCCTGGCGCCTGCTGAATCGCATCAGTAACAGCGGTAACACCCCGGCCGTAACAATGCGGTAACACATCCAATTGACTTCCAGAGTCCTCCTCACGACTATAGGCGTCCCGCTGCCGCCTACCCGGCGCTAAAGGGCGCAATCCAGGCCTTATAAGCACTGATCCTTAAGAAAGTGCGCCTGTATAAACGAAGACTCACGCGCGTTACTCGCTGTTTCCAAGCGCCTGAATGAGGACCCTTTTCATGCCAAACGTTACCCTGAGCACCTTGCAGAGCCTCAAACTCAAAGGTGAAAAGATCACCATGCTGACCTGCTACGACGCCACTTTTGCCCAGGCCAGCTGCCAGGCAGGGGTTGAAGTGTTGTTGGTGGGGGACTCCCTGGGCATGGTTCTACAAGGGAATGACAGCACCCTGCCGGTCACCAACGACGAAATCGCTTACCACACAGCCTGCGTCAAACGCGGGAACGAAGGCGCCTTCATCATCGCCGACCTGCCCTTCATGGCCGACGCCACCATCGAACAGACCCTGACCAACAGCGCTCAACTGATGCGTGCCGGTGCGCACATGGTCAAGGTTGAAGGTGCTGCCTGGCTCGCGGAGTCGATTCGCTTGCTGGCCGAACGCGGCGTGCCGGTTTGCGCGCACATGGGCCTGACGCCCCAGTCGGTGAATATCCTCGGCGGCTACAAGGTACAGGGCCGCGGCGAAGCCCAGGCGCGCCAGATGCGGGCCGATGCCATCGCCCTGGAGCAGGCCGGTGCATGCATGATTCTGTTGGAATGCGTACCAAGCGAGTTGGCAGCGGAAATCACCCAGGCCGTCAAAATCCCGGTGATTGGTATCGGCGCAGGTTCCGGCACCGACGGCCAGGTATTGGTGCTGCACGACATGCTGGGCCTGTCTCTGACCGGTCGCGTACCCAAGTTCGTGAAGAACTTCATGGCTGGCCAGGACAGCATTCAATCGGCCCTCGCCGCCTACGTCAGCGAAGTCAAAGCCGTTACCTTCCCCGGCGCTGAACACGGATTCTCTGCATGAACACCGTCAAAACCGTGCGCGAACTGCGCGCCGCCGTCGCCCATGCCCGCAGCGCGGGTAAACGCATCGGCTTCGTGCCCACCATGGGCAACCTGCACAGCGGCCATGCCACGCTGGTCACCAAGGCTGCGCAACAAGCGGACTTCGTCGTCGCGAGCATTTTCGTCAACCCGCTGCAATTTGGCGCCGGCGAAGACTTGGACAAATACCCACGCACCCTGGCGGCTGACCAGGAGAAGCTGCTGCAAGCCCGTTGCAACCTGCTGTTCGCCCCGACCGTCGACGAGATGTACCCCGACGGCATGGCCGGCCAGACACGGGTCAGCGTGCCACAACTGTCCGAAGGCCTGTGCGGCGCCAGCCGTCCCGGGCATTTTGAAGGCGTGGCCACGGTGGTCAGCAAGCTGTTCAATATGGTCCAGCCAGACCTGGCGATCTTTGGCCAGAAGGACTACCAGCAACTGGCAGTCATTCGCGCCATGGTCCATGACCTGAACATGCCGATCCAGATTATCGGCGAGCCGACCGTTCGCGCCGACGATGGCCTCGCGCTGTCGTCGCGCAATGGTTATCTCACCGAAGAGCAGCGCGCCATCGCGCCGGTGCTGTACCGCAGCCTCAGCCAGATTGCCGCCGCCATTGAAGCGGGCGACCGCGATTTCGCCAACCTGCGTGCCGCACAGGTCCAGCAAATTGAAGCGGCCGGCTTTCGCATGGATTACCTGGAGGTCCGCCAGGGCCTGCACCTGCGCCCGGCCACCGCTGAAGACAAGGATCTGGTGATTCTGGTCGCCGCCTACCTGGGCGCCACCCGGCTGATCGACAACCTGCATTTGCACCTGAACTGACCCCGCCGCACGCCCCGCCTGTTGCACTGCCTGATCGGCCGGTATAAAAAAGTACCGGCCACAGCGCAGACAAAGCCAAGACAGATCGACACGCTAGGTTTAATGTATTCGCCCTACGCTATTCGTTGGCGTCGACCGGAGCCTGTCATCTTCACAAAGACAGCACATTCCCGGCTTTAAAGTGTCCTACCAGCAGTCCCAGCAATAAAAAGGAAACCCGCAGCGATGGCGTACTACCGCACTCCTCATGACGTTACCGCTCTGCCCGCCTGGCAAGCGCTCAATCAACATCGCCAAGCCATGCAGGATTTCAGCATGCGCGAAGCCTTTAATGCCGATCCCCAGCGCTTTACCCAGTTCACCTTGAGCAGCTGCGGACTTTTCCTCGATTACTCGAAAAACCTGATCACCAGCGAAACCCGCGACCTGCTGGTAGGCCTGGCCAAGGAAGTCGACCTTCAGGGCGCGATCAAGTCGCTGTTCAACGGCGAGCCGGTCAACTCTTCCGAAGGCCGCCCGGCGCTGCACACCGCGCTGCGTCGTCCAGTGGGTGACAAGCTGTCGGTCAACGGCGTGAACATCATGCCGGACGTGCACAAGGTGCTGAACCAGATCACTGACCTGGTCGGCCGCATCCACGATGGCCTGTGGCGTGGCTACACCGAGAAGCCGATCACCGACGTGGTGAACATCGGCATCGGTGGCTCGTTCCTCGGCCCGGAGCTGGTGTCTGAAGCGCTGTTGTCCTACGCCCACAAAGGCGTGCGCTGCCATTACCTGGCGAACATCGACGGCAGTGAGTTCCACGAGCTGACCATGAAGCTGCGCGCCGAGACCACGCTGTTCATCGTCTCGTCGAAATCCTTCAACACCCTCGAAACCCTGAAAAACGCCCAGGCCGCCCGCGCCTGGTACCTGGCCCAGGGTGGCTCGGAAGCCGAGCTGTATCGCCACTTCATCGCCGTATCGAGCAACAACGCGGCGGCCGTGGCCTTCGGTATCCGCGAAGAAAACATCTTCCCGATGTGGGACTGGGTGGGCGGTCGTTACTCGCTGTGGTCGGCCATCGGCCTGCCGATCGCGCTGGCCATCGGCATGTCCAACTTCAAGGAACTGCTGTCCGGTGCCTACACCATGGACCAGCACTTCCAGACCGCGCCGTTCGAAGCGAACATGCCCGTGCTGCTGGGTCTGCTGGGCGTGTGGTACGGCAATTTCTGGGGCGCGCAGAGTCACGCGATCCTGCCGTACGACCACTATCTGCGTAACATCACCAAGCACCTGCAACAGCTGGATATGGAATCCAACGGCAAGAGCGTGCGCCAGGACGGTACGCCGGTTTCCACCGACACCGGCCCGGTTATCTGGGGCGGCGTAGGCTGCAACGGTCAGCATGCTTACCACCAGTTGCTGCACCAGGGCACCCAGCTGATCCCGGCCGACTTCATCGTGCCGATCGTCAGCTTCAACCCGGTCTCCGACCACCATCAGTGGCTGTACGCCAACTGCCTGTCCCAGAGCCAGGCCCTGATGCTCGGCAAGACCCGCGCCGAAGCTGAAGCCGAGCTGCGCGACAAAGGCATGGCCGAAGCCGAAGTGCAGAAGCTGGCACCGCACAAGGTGATCCCGGGCAACCGTCCGAGCAACACCATTGTGGTTGAGCGCATCAGCCCTCGTCGCCTCGGCGCGCTGGTGGCGATGTATGAGCACAAAGTGTTCGTGCAAAGCGTCATCTGGGGTATCAACGCCTTCGACCAATGGGGCGTGGAGCTGGGCAAGGAGCTGGGCAAAGGCGTCTACAACCGCCTGACCGGCACCGAAGAACAGCCTGCGGACGATGCGTCCACCCAAGGGTTGATCAACTACTTCCGCGGCCGTCACCGCGGTTGATGTAATGCCCGCAAGGCCAACGTCTGTTTGGACGTTGGCCTTGAACCCGCCTGCCACAGGGTGCATCTTTATTGCTTGTCGCAAAAACAAGAATAAGGATCCCTCATGTTCGATATCAGCATGTTCCCTACCGCCGATGCCGTCCGCCGGGCTGCGCAACTCAGTCAAGAGGACTATCAGCGCCTCTACCGCCAATCCGTCGAGCAACCCGACACCTTCTGGGCCGAACAGGCCAAGCGCTTTCTCGACTGGTCCACGCCCTGGCAGACCGTCCAGACATCCGACATCAAGACCGGTGCCGCCCAATGGTTTGCCGGCGGCCAACTGAACGTCAGTTACAACTGCATCGACCGTCACCTGGCCCAACGTGCCGACCAGCCGGCCTTCATCTGGGAAGGCGATGATCCTGCAAAGTCTTCCAAAATTACCTACCGCCAGCTCCATCAAAACGTCAGCCGCCTGGCCAACGTGCTGAAAAGCCGTGGCGTGAAGAAAGGCGACCGGGTGTGCATCTACATGCCGATGATTCCCGAGGCGGCCTACGCCATGCTGGCCTGTACGCGGATCGGTGCGGTGCATTCGGTGGTGTTTGGTGGTTTCTCGCCAGATGCCCTGCGCGACCGCATTCTCGACGCCGACTGCCGCACAGTGATCACCGCCGATGAAGGCGTACGCGGTGGCAAGCCGGTAGCGCTGAAACAGAATGTCGACAAGGCCCTGGCCAGTTGCCCGGACGTCAGCACGGTACTAGTAGTGCAGCGCAGCGGCGCGGCGGTCAATTGGACTGAAGGCCGCGACCTCAAGTATCAACAGGCCTTGGACGCAGCCAGCGACGACTGCCCGCCCGAGCCCATGGAGGCGGAAGACCCGCTGTTTATCCTCTACACCTCCGGCAGCACCGGCAAACCCAAAGGTGTACTCCACACCACCGGCGGTTACCTGCTGCAGGCTGCGATGACGTTCAAGTACGTGCTCGACTACCGCGACGGCGAAGTGTTCTGGTGCACCGCCGATGTCGGCTGGGTCACCGGCCACAGTTATATCGTGTACGGGCCACTGGCCAATGGTGCGACCTCGCTGATGTTCGAAGGTGTGCCGAGTTATCCGGACAGCTCGCGCTTCTGGCAGGTGATCGACAAGCATCAGGTCAATATCTTCTACACCGCGCCTACGGCGTTGCGCGCGCTGATGCGTGAAGGCCACGGGCCACTGGAAAACACTTCCCGCGCCAGCCTGCGCCTGCTGGGCAGTGTCGGCGAGCCAATCAACCCGGAAGCCTGGGACTGGTACTTCAATGCCGTGGGCGAACAACGCTGCCCGATTGTCGACACCTGGTGGCAGACCGAAACCGGCGGCATCATGCTCAGCCCGCTGGTCAGCGCCCAACGGATCAAGCCCGGTTGCGCCACCCAACCCATGTTTGGCGTGGTGCCCGTACTGCTGGATGAGCAAGGCAAGGAAATCAGCGGCGCCGGCAGCGGCGTGCTGGCGATTAAATCCAGTTGGCCGGGGCAGATTCGCAGCGTGTACGGCGACCCGCAACGGATGATCGACACCTATTTCAAACCCTATCCGGGCTACTACTTCACCGGCGACGGCGCCCGGCGAGACGAGGACGGCGACTACTGGATCACCGGGCGTATCGATGATGTGATCAACGTGTCCGGGCACCGTATCGGCACCGCCGAGGTGGAAAGCGCCCTGGTGTTGCATGATCAGGTCGCCGAAGCCGCCGTGGTGGGCTATCCCCACGACGTCAAAGGCCAGGGCATCTATGCCTTCGTCACGCCCATGAATGGCGTCGAGCCCGACGAGGCGCTGAAAAAACACCTGCTGGATCTGGTGAGCAAGGAAATCGGCAGTTTCGCCAAGCCCGAGCTGATTCAATGGGCACCGGCCTTGCCGAAAACCCGCTCAGGCAAGATCATGCGGCGGATTTTGCGCAAGATTGCCTGCAACGAACTGGACAGCCTGGGGGATACTTCCACCCTGGCCGACCCGAGCGTGGTAGATGGCCTGATCGACAAGCGCCTCAACCGATAGGAACCCATGGAATTCATTCGCAGCCGCATCGAAAACCAGCTGATGAGCCTGACCGGCTTGTCGCTGGGTCAACTCGACCTGGAAACCCCCAAGGGTGATCCAGGTCTCTTTGGGCCGAACTCGGTGAGCTGGAAGGTCCATGGCGACTTCAGCAGCATGTTGATTGGCGGCATCAGCGCGCTGATGTTGCAGGCGTTGCACCCGCTGGCCCTGGCCGGCGTGTGGGACCATTCAAACTTTCGACAAGACATGCTCGGGCGCTTGCGGCGTACCTCGCAGTTCATTTCCGGAACCACATTCGGTTCGCGCCGCGACGCCGAATGGCTGATCGAGAAAGTGCGCACCATTCACCTGCAAGTGGTCGGCCATGCACCTGATGGCCGACCGTATGCGGCCAGCGATCCCGAGTTGCTGACCTGGGTGCATGTGGCGGAGGTCAGTAACTTTCTTGCGGCCCACCTGCGTTACCGCAACCCGGAGTTATCCCCCAGGGATCAAGACCGGTACTACAGCGAAATAGCCCTGGTGGCCGAGCAACTGGGGGCGCGCCATGTGCCACGTTCACGCCAGGAAATTTCCGATTACCTTGAGCGTATTCGCCCGCAACTGCTGTGTGACAAACGCAGCCACGAAGTCCTGCGGTTGCTGCTGAATGCGCCGTCGCCGAGTACTTTGGCCAAGCCGTTTGGCTCACTGATGATGCAGGCCGGTATCGACCTGCTGCCGGACTGGGCCAGCGACATGCTCGGGCAGAAACAAAGCCCGCTGCAGCGCCAGATGATTCGCGCCGGGGTCAGGCGCAGCGCGCCGTTGTTGCGTTGGGCCATGCGCAATGGTTCGGTGCAACGGGCCCACAGGCGAATGGGCCTGCTGGAGCCATAACTGTTAAACTCCCGCGCCCCAATTACTCTCCAAGGCGCGCACTATGTCTTCCTTGAATCAGGCGCTGCGCGCCGCCCTCGATCATCGCCAGGACCTGCTCGCTGAGCTGCATGCACAAGGTACCGATTGCTATCGCCTGTTCCACGGCAGCCAGGAAGGCGCTGGCGGCCTGACGATCGACCGCTACGGCCCGCAACTGCTGGTGCAGAGCTTTCACCAGTCACTGGAGAGCGGCGACCTGCTGCAGCTGCATCAGGCGATCAACCAGCACCTGGGGCTGGAGCTGTTGCTGGTCTACAACGACCGCTCCCGGGGCAACTCGCGTATCGACCGTGAAGACACGGTTTACCGTGCCGAGCCCGCGGCTCTGGAAGACTTGATCGGCCACGAGTGGGGCCTCAACTACCGCGTGCGCGGCCGCCATGCCGGGCAAGACCCGTTGCTGTTCCTGGACTTGCGCAACACCCGCGGCTGGGTCAAGGCACACAGTGCCGGCAAAAGCGTGTTGAACCTGTTCGCCTACACCTGCGGCGTAGGCCTGAGCGCCGCCGCCGGTGGTGCCCATGAGGTGTGCAACCTGGACTTTGCCGAGGGCAACCTGGCGGTCGGTCGCGAAAACGGGCAACTGAATCCGCAATTGCCGACGATGGAATTCGTCCAGTCCGACTACTTCCCGGCAATCCGCCAACTGGCCGGCCTGCCCATCAGCCAGCGTCGCGGCCAGAAGCTGCCGAGTTATCCGCGTCTGGACCAGCGTCAATACGACCTGGTGCTGCTCGACCCGCCGGCCTGGGCCAAGAGCGCCTTCGGCACCGTCGACCTGCTGCGCGACTACCAGAGCCTGCTCAAGCCGGCGCTGCTGGCCACTGCCGATAACGGCGTGCTGATCTGCTGCAATAACCTGGCAAAAGTCGGCATGGACGACTGGCGCGACCAGGTCCTGCGTTGCGCCGAAAAAGCCGGGCGTCCGGTCCGCGACTGGCAGATCATGGCACCCGGCGCAGATTTCCCGTCCCTCGACCAGCAACCACCGCTGAAGACCCTCATCCTGCAGCTGTAAGACTTGTCCCAAAGGGGGCCTGCACGCCGAATAAAGGCCCGGTTCTTCGGAACCGTAAACCCGTGCCATACTCCAAGGCACTCTTGATCGACATAGATGGCGTCACATATGCCCAAAGGATTGATTCGCGCCGCTGGCGCCTTGCTGACCGCCCTAGCCCTATACAGCTTGCTGGGCTTCCTTATTCTCCCCGGCATTGCCCTTCGCGTGGCCAACCAACAGCTGGCCAATTACGCCACGGTGCCGGCGCACATTGAGCGTATCGAGCTCAACCCGTTCAGCCTCGAACTGACCGTGTGGGGCCTGAACATCGGAGAACCGGGCAAGGAGCAAGTAGCCTTTGAACGCCTGTACGCCAACCTGCAGATCGACAGCCTATGGACCCGTGCCCTGCACTTGGCCGACATACAACTCGACAAGCCGAAAACCGAGCTGCGGTTCGACAAATCCGGCCAGCTCAACCTTGCGCAACTGTTCAAATTGCCAGCCAGCGAACCGACGCCAACGGACCCGAACGCCAAACCATTCCCGCTGCGCATCGACAACATCAAGCTGGCGGGCGGTTATGTGCACTTCCAGGATTTGCGTCCCAGCGAACCCATCGAGTTTCTCTACGACAAACTGGATTTCGAGCTGAAAAACCTCAGCACGTTGCCCGATGACAACGCCGCCATGACCTTGGTCGCGGCGGGCCCGGAAGGCGGGCAGATCGACTGGACCGGTAACTTCAGCCTCATCCCGATTGCCTCCGAAGGCAAACTCAAGGTTACCGACGGCAAAATGAAAGTCTGGTGGCCGTATGTGCGTGATGCGGTACCGCTGGTTCTCGAAGACGGCATCCTCAATTTCAGCACCGACTACAAGCTGAGCCTGGCCAAGGAAACCGAGCTGAACCTGACCAACGTCGCCCTGAGTGTCGCGCCGTTCGCGATCAAGGCGCCGGATGGCCGGCCACTCGCGCGCCTGCAGAAGCTGGACGTCAGCGAAACCACCGTGGACCTGGCCAAACAGCAAGTGATCGTTGGCAAGATCCGCAGTAATAAACTCGAAACCTGGGCCGCCCTTGAAGCCGACGGCCAGCTGGACTGGCAGAAGCTGTTTGCCAGCCAACCGAGCAAACCTGCAACTGCACCCGCAGCCGAGCCAGCCACCGCACCCGCCACCGCCGACTCGCCAAAGCCAGCGCCGGCAGCGCCGAGCAAGCCTTGGCAAGTGCTGCTCAAGGACGTGCAACTGCGTGACTATCAAGTGCATCTGGCGGACCGTTCGGCTAAACCGGCCGTCGCCCTGGACGTCGGCCCGCTGAACGTCGACCTGCAGGGTTTCGACAGCCTCAACCAAAGCCCGTTTACCCTCAAGCTGGATACCGGCGTAGGCAAACAGGGCAAGCTCCAGGCTACCGGCCAGGTCAACCTGAGCCCGGTCAGCGCCAAGCTGAAAGTGGATACCAAGGACATCGACCTGCGTGTCGCCCAGTCCTACATCAGCCCGTTTATCCGCCTGGAACTGCGTAGCGGCATGCTCGGCAGCAACCTCGACGTGAACCTGAAAAGCACCGAGCCCCTGGCGTTCCAGGTAACTGGCCGGGCACAGGTCGACCAGTTGCACACCCTGGACACCATGAAGAACCGTGACTTCCTCAAGTGGCAGCGGTTGGTGCTGGAAGGCGTGAATTATCAACATGGTGACAGCCTGTCCATTGACAAGGTCAACCTGTTGCAGCCCTACGCACGTTTCATGATCAATGATGACCGCACTACCAACATCGATGACTTGCTGATTCCGCAGCCGGCCAACAGTGGCAGCAAGTCCGCAGCCAAACCTGCAGCGAGCAAAGAGAAGCCTCTGGGGATTCATATTGGTCAGATTGCGATCAACGACGGCTCGGCCAACTTCGCCGACTTCAGCCTGACTCCGAACTTTGCCACGGCGATTCAACAGCTCAACGGCCAGATCGGCACCATCGACAGTCGCCAGGCCAAGCCGGCCAGCGTTGACGTCAAGGGCAAGGTCGACCGTTATGCACCGGTGACCATCAAGGGCAGCGTGAACCCGTTTGACCCGATGGCGGCACTGGATATCGCCACCAGCTTCAAACGTGTCGAACTGACCACCCTGACACCGTACTCGGGCAAGTTCGCCGGGTTTCGCATCCGCAAGGGCCGCCTCAACCTGGACCTGCATTACGTCATCACCAAGGGTCAGTTGAAGGCCGAGAACAAGGTGGTGGTCGAGCAGCTGCAGCTGGGTGAGAAGGTCGACAGTGCAGACGCGGTGGACCTGCCGATACGCCTGGCGATTGCGCTGCTCAAGGATTCCGACGGCAAGATTTCGATCGAACTGCCAGTGACCGGCGACTTGAACAACCCGCAATTCAGCGTGATGCCGATTGTCTGGCAGACCCTGCGTAACCTGGTGGTGCGCGCGGCCACGGCGCCCTTCAAGTTCATTGGCGGGTTGATTAGCGGAAGTGGTGCTCAAGACCTTGGCAACGTGTCGTTCGCCCCGGGTTCCAGCGAGCTGAGCAAGGATTCCCAGTCAGCCTTGGACAGCCTGGCCAAGGCCCTCAAAGAGCGCCCTGCCCTGCGCCTGGAGATCGAAGGCACCGCCGCTGCCAGCAGTGACGGCCCATTGTTGGCCGCACAGCGACTGGAACGCGAATACCAGTACAACTACTACAAGATCCTCCAGCGCCGTGGCGATAAGGTCCCGGCCCAGGCGTCGCTGCTTGAAGTCCCTGAAAAGGAAAAGGCGCCGCTGCTGGAAGGCATCTACCGTACCCGCCTGAAACAACAGCCTCCGGCCGAGTGGAAAGACCTGAGCAATGACGACCGCACCGCCAAGCTGCGGGACGGTGTAATCAAGTTCTGGAGTGGCAGTGACGTGTTGCTGCGCCAACTCGGCCAGGACCGCGCCGGTGCGATCAAGGACTACCTGGTGGACAAGGGCCAGCTGGAAGATGAGCGGGTTTACTTCATCGATGCCAACCTTGGGGAAGCGGAGAAAGATGGTCGGGTAGTGACACCGATGCATCTGGACGCCGAATAATCCGGCACCCGCTGAGTACCTGTGGTGAGGGGGCTTGCCCCCTCGCCACAAGAGCCTCGCTTACCCTTCAAGCTTTTCTACCCGCAATAGAACAGGCCCCGACACAAGTGCCGGGGCCTGTAATGACCACATCCGTGTGGTCGGTCGCATGAACCTGTGAGGTGCATTGAGCGGATATCTAACTCGCTCGTGGCCGCCTCTTGCCTAGTTCAGGCGATTCGCTAAGCGTTACTCTGCTTTCAGGCCATCGGCCGATACAGCTTTAACGCCTTTGATTTTCTTGGTGATGTTCACCGCGGTGGTTTTCTGCGCTTCAGTCACTGCGACGGTCGACGACAGGGAAACTACACCTTTGTTGGTTTCGACTTTGATGTCGGTGCCAGGAATACCTTTCTCGGTTACCAAGTCAGCTTTCACTTTGGTGGTAATCCAAGTGTCCGAGGTGGACTCTTTGGCGCCAGCCGCTGCACTTTTGGTTTTGTCGACGTTATCAGCCTTGGTAGCGCCGCCAGCCATCAGGCCGTCAGCCGAAACTGCGGTTACGCCTTTGATTTTTTTGGTGATCGCTACAGCAGTGGCTTTCTGCGCGTCGGAGATAGCGACTGTCGAGGACAGGGAAACCACACCTTTGTTGGTCTCAACCTTGATGTCCGAACCTGGAATGCCTTTCTCGGTCAGCAGGTCGGATTTAACTTTGGTGGTGATCCAGGTATCCGAGGTAGCCTCTTTAGCCTTGGTCACTTCACCGGCTGCCAGAGTCATTGGAGCTTGGGAAGTCTGTGCAAAGGCCACGTTAGCACCCATGGCTAGGGTCAGAGCGGTAGCAGTAGCGAGAGCGAACTTCTTCATACGAGTAACTCCTGTTTTATTAAAAGTCTGCAGCGTGTGAACCTTGATGCTGCAGCGTTAACAGGGTTATTGCAGGCAGTGTGCCAAGTCCCGGACCGACATTAAATCGTTATAAAACAATAACTTATAAAATCATCGTTTTTTCGGAATCGTGCAACTTGCATGAATTCCCTCGTGCCTGCATGCAAGTTGCGGCTTTTGGATTTTAGTAAGCACCTGATTTTCCGGCATTTTCCCGCAGGCATAAAAAAGGACTCCGAAGAGTCCTTTTTTCAGCTTACAGCGACGGGGTGATTAAACGCCCGAGGCCTTGGCTGCTGCTACGTCCTTGATGGACAGCTTGATACGGCCGCGGTTGTCCACGTCCAGTACCAGCACTTCCACTTCCTGGCCTTCTTTCAGGATGTCGGTCACTTTCTCAACGCGAGCATCGCTCAGCATGGAGATGTGAACCAGACCGTCCTTGCCAGGCAGGATGTTGACGAATGCGCCGAAGTCGACGATGCGCTCAACCTTACCGACGTAGATCTTGCCGATCTCGGCCTCAGCAGTGATACCCAGGACGCGCTGACGTGCCGCTTCAGCCGCTTCCTTGGTTTCGCCGAAGATCTTGATCGAGCCATCGTCTTCGATGTCGATCGAAGCCTTGGTTTCTTCACAGATCGCACGAATGGTCGCGCCGCCTTTACCGATAACATCACGGATTTTGTCGGTGTCGATTTTCATCGCGATCATGGTCGGAGCATTTTCCGACAGTTCGGTGCGGGACTGGCCAATGATCTGGTTCATCTGACCGAGGATATTCAGACGCGCTTCCAGGGCTTGGCCCAGAGCGATCTCCATGATTTCTTCGGTGATGCCTTTGATCTTGATGTCCATCTGCAGCGCGGTAACACCTTTAGCGGTACCGGCTACTTTGAAGTCCATGTCGCCGAGGTGGTCTTCGTCACCCAGAATGTCAGTCAGGATGGCGAACTTCTCGCCCTCTTTAACCAGACCCATGGCGATACCGGCAACCGGTGCCTTCATCGGTACACCGGCGTCCATCAGAGCCAGGGAAGCACCGCAGACCGAAGCCATGGAGCTGGAACCGTTGGACTCGGTGATTTCCGACACAACACGAATGGTGTACGGGAACACGTCGGCGGCAGGCAGCATGGCTGCAATCGAACGACGGGCCAGACGGCCGTGACCGATTTCGCGACGACCAGCGCCACCCATGCGGCCACACTCACCGACCGAGAACGGAGGGAAGTTGTAGTGCAGCATGAACGGGTCTTTTTTCTCGCCTTCCAGGGTGTCCAGCAGCTGTGCATCACGGGCAGTACCCAGTGTTGCAACAACCAGAGCCTGGGTTTCGCCACGGGTGAACAGAGCCGAACCGTGGGTTTTTGGCAGAACGCCGACTTCGATGTTCAGCGGACGTACAGTACGAGTGTCGCGACCGTCGATACGAGGCTTGCCGTTAACGATGTTTTCGCGAACGGTGCGGTATTCGATTTCACCGAAGGCTGCTTTGACTTCGCTGGAAGAAGGCTGGCCTTCTTCACCGGACAGCTTGGCAACAACCTGGTCCTTCAACTCACCCAGGCGAGCGTAACGGTCGGCCTTGATGGTGATGGTGTAGGCGTCGGAGATAGCGGTGCCGAACTCGGAGCGGATAGCGCCCAGCAGTGCGGTAGCTTCTGGCTGAGGAGCCCAGGTCCAGGTTGGCTTGGCAGCTTCAGCGGCCAGTTCTTTAACCGCGTTGATCACAACCTGGAACTCGTCGTGAGCAAACAGTACCGCGCCAAGCATCTGGTCTTCGGTCAGCTCTTTGGCTTCCGATTCAACCATCAGAACGGCTTCCGAAGTACCGGCAACGACCATGTCCAGGCTCGAAGCTTTCTGTTGTTCGTAAGTCGGGTTCAGCAGGTAGCCGGTGCTTTCGTGGAACGCAACGCGGGCAGCGCCGATCGGGCCATCGAAAGGAATACCGGAGATGGCCAGGGCAGCCGAGGTACCGATCATCGCAGCGATGTCCGGATCGGTCTTCTTGCTGGTGGAAACGACGGTGCAGACAACCTGCACTTCGTTCATGAAGCCTTCTGGGAACAGCGGACGGATCGGACGATCGATCAGTCGGGAAGTCAGGGTTTCTTTCTCGGAAGGACGACCTTCGCGCTTGAAGAAACCACCAGGGATCTTACCGGCAGCGTAAGTCTTTTCCTGGTAGTGAACGGAAAGAGGGAAGAAGCCTTTGCTTGGGTCAGCGGTCTTGGCGCCTACAACGGTCACCAATACGGTGACGTCGTCGTCAACGGTGACCAGCACTGCGCCGGAGGCTTGACGGGCGATACGGCCTGTCTCGAGGGTAACGGTCGACTGACCGAACTGGAATTTTTTGATAACCGGGTTCACGGTGTCCTACCTTCTTTGTGGCTCTTGGGGAACTTGTCTTCTTGCGAAATTCTTGGGCAATGTCGGGAATCGGCCCAACGCCTGTCCAGGGTAAAACGTGTATCCAGATAAAACTTGAGGCTGGAAGCCTGCCATGGGCCAGCGGGAAACCCACTGACACACGACAGCCAACCAACCTCTAGCGCAATCGCTTATTAGCGACGCAGACCCAGGCGACCGATCAGAGTCTGATAACGACCCAGATCCTTGCCTTTCAGGTAGTCCAGCAGCTTACGACGCTGGTTTACCATGCGGATCAGACCACGACGGGAGTGGTGATCTTTACCGTTGGCCTTGAAGTGACCTTGCAGCTTGTTGATGTTGTGGGTCAGCAGTGCAACTTGCACTTCTGGCGAACCAGTGTCACCAACAGCTTGCTGGTAGTCAGCTACGATTTGAGCTTTTTCTTGAACGTCGAGAGCCATGAGGCAATCCTTTTTTCAGGAAACCACCCAAAGGGCGGTTTCAACAGGCCAGGGACAAATCCCTGTATCTAAAAATGAGTAGTGACCGTGCCTGTTAACAGCCACCCTCGTTCGGTCATTCTGACCGAATCAGTCGACGCGGCGCGATGCGCCCGTCTTCGCTCACTTCACCGATACCGATAAAGCGACCGTTGTGATCTTGTACCCGCACCATACCGAACTTCGGGGCATCCGGTGCACGTACTGGCTGGCCGTTAAGCCAGTAGAACGCGCTGTGCTCCGAAAAGTGCAGCAATGGCCAATCCAGCAAACCGCTGTCCGATGGCATCAGGAAGCGATCAACCGCTTCGTTGCCGCCTTCGGCATGTACGGCTTCCAGCTCTTCCAGCGTGACCGTCTGGGCCAGGGTGAAAGGGCCTGCCTGGGTGCGTCGCAGTTCTGCAACGTATGCGCCACAGCCTAATTGCTCACCGATATCTTCCACGAGGGTACGGATATAAGTGCCTTTGCTGCAGTCCACCGCCAACCGGGCAGTGTCGCCTTCAGCGGCGAGCAATTCCAAGCGCGCAATAGTAACAGAACGCGGTTCGCGCTCCACCACTTCACCTGCACGTGCCAGCTTGTAAAGCGGCTGGCCATCACGCTTGAGAGCCGAGTACATCGGCGGTATCTGACTGATTTGCCCACGAAAAGCAGGCAAGGCCGCTTCGATATCAGCACGACCAACGGTCACTTCGCGAACCTGCAGAACATCGCCTTCGGCGTCTGCCGTGGTGGTGGTCTTGCCCAGTTGCATCAGGGTTTCGTAACCCTTGTCGGAATCGAGCAGGTATTGCGAAAACTTGGTGGCCTCGCCGAAGCACAACGGCAACACGCCGGTGGCCAAGGGGTCGAGGCTGCCGGTGTGCCCTGCCTTCTCGGCATTGAGCAGCCAGCGAACCTTCTGCAACGCCGCATTGGAGGTAAAGCCAATGGGCTTGTCGAGCAGAATGATGCCGCTGACGTTACGACGGATACGTTTGACCTGAGCCACCGATTACTCCTTGGCGTCTTCAGGCGTAGCGGAGACCGGGTGCTGATTGTCTTCAGCCACGGCCCGCTCGATCAGTGCCGACAGGTGCGCGCCACGCACGACGCTTTCGTCGTAGTGGAAGTGCAACTGTGGAACGCTGCGCAGCTTCATTTCACGGGCCAACTGCATCCGCAGGAAGCCTGCGGCAGAGTTGAGCACCTTGATGCTTTGCGCGATTTCTTCGCTGCTGTCCTGACCCATCACGGTGATGAAGATCTTGGCGTGACCAACGTCACGGCTGACTTCAACGGCGGTGATGGTGACCAGGCCAACACGTGGGTCTTTTACTTCACGACGGATCAGCTGTGCCAGCTCACGCTGCATCTGATCGCCGATACGTTGGGTACGGCTGTATTCTTTTGCCATGTCTTGTTACCTGTTACTGCCACACGGTGAAACCCGTGGGGTCTGAAAGCGGCAAACGCCCGGCCTGACAAAAGCCAGACCGGGCGTTGCGTTTAGAGTCCGAACACGGCGCCAGGCATTTGCATGCCCGGGCGCCGCGTGGCCCTTGAAGTGCGCGAGTTAGAGGCTGCGAGCAACCTGGACCTTCTCGTAGACTTCGATCTTGTCACCCGCCTTGACGTCGTTGTAGCTCTTGACGCCGATACCGCATTCCATGCCGGCACGTACTTCGGAAGCGTCATCCTTGAAGCGGCGCAGGGATTCCAGCTCGCCTTCGAAGATAACGATGTCTTCACGCAGTACACGGATTGGACGGTTACGGTGCACAACACCTTCGATAACCATGCAACCGGCGATCGCGCCGAATTTCGGCGAGCGGAATACGTCACGCACCTCGGCCACACCCAGGATGTTCTCCCGGACGTCGCTGCCAAGCATGCCGGTGAGGGCTTTCTTGACGTCTTCGATGATGTCGTAGATGACGTTGTAATAACGCATGTCCAGGCCTTCCTGCTCGACGATCTTCCGTGCGCCAGCATCGGCACGCACGTTGAAGCCGAACAGTACAGCGTTGGAAGCCAGTGCCAGGTTGGCGTCGGATTCGGTGATACCACCGACACCGCCACCGACAACACGCACTTGCACTTCGTCGTTACCCAGGCCGTTCAAGGCGCCGTTCAACGCTTCGAGGGAACCACGAACGTCAGATTTGAGGACGATGTTAAGCGTCTTCTTCTCTGCCTGGCCCATGTTCTCGAAGATGTTTTCCAGCTTGCCGGCGTGAGCACGGGCCAGCTTCACTTCACGGAACTTGCCTTGACGGAACAGAGCCACTTCACGGGCTTTCTTCTCGTCCGACAGCACGCTCATCTCGTCGCCAGCGTCCGGGGTACCGTCCAGGCCGAGGATCTCGACAGGGATGGAAGGACCGGCTTCCTTGATTGGCTTGCCGTTCTCGTCGAGCATGGCACGTACACGGCCATAGTTCGAACCGACCAGGACCATGTCGCCTTGGCGCAGGGTACCGTCTTGAACCAGAACGGTTGCAACCGGGCCACGACCTTTGTCGAGACGCGATTCAACCACAACACCACGACCCGGGGCCGATGGAGTTGCTTTCAGTTCGAGAACTTCGGCTTGCAGCAAGACCGCTTCGAGCAGTTCGTCTACACCGGTACCGACTTTCGCCGAAACCGAAACGAATGGCGTATCACCGCCCCACTCTTCGGAAGTCACGCCGTGAACCGACAGTTCGCTACGGATGCGATCGAGATCGGCGCCCGGCTTGTCGATTTTGTTCACTGCAACAACCAGAGGAACACCAGCGGCTTTAGCGTGCTGGACAGCTTCAATGGTCTGCGGCATTACGCCGTCGTCCGCTGCAACTACCAGGATCACGATGTCAGTCGCCTTGGCACCACGGGCACGCATGGCGGTAAACGCGGCGTGACCAGGGGTGTCGAGGAAGGTGACCATGCCGCGCTCGGTTTCAACGTGGTATGCACCGATGTGCTGGGTGATGCCGCCGGCTTCGCCTGCAGCTACCTTGGCACGACGGATATAGTCGAGCAGCGAGGTCTTACCATGGTCAACGTGGCCCATTACGGTCACGACTGGCGCACGGGAGAAGGTCTCGCCTTCAAACTTCAGGGACTCGGCCAGGGAATCTTCCAGGGCGGTGTCGCTGACCAGGGTCACTTTGTGACCCAGCTCTTCAGCAACCAGTTGGGCAGTTTCCTGGTCCAGTACCTGGTTGATGGTCGCTGGGGTACCCAGTTTGAACATGAACTTGATGATTTCAGCAGCCTTGACCGACATCTGATTGGCGAGGTCGCCAACAGTGATGGTCTCGCCGATCTGCACATCACGCACGACAGGGCCGGTTGGGCTCTGGAAACCGTGGGCGTTGCGTTTCTTCAGCTTGGCCTTGCCGCGACCACCGCGACGGAAGCTGTCGCTTTCTTCGTCGGTAGTACGTGGAGCAACGCGTGGCGCTGGCGCCTTCTCTTTGACCGAAGCACGATGTGGAGCGTTTTTGCGCTCACCATCGCCACTGCCACGACGATTGTTATCGTCGGCACGTGGTTTGTCCGGACGACGAGGTTCTTCGCGTTTGCGAGCGTCGGCTGCAGGAGCCGGCGCGGCGGCAACCGGAGCGGCCTCACGAACAGCTTCAACAGGCGCGCTAGGCGCAGCAACGGCCTCAGTGTTAGCAGGTTGCGCAGCAGCAGGCTGGCGACGCGCTTCTTCTTCGGCGCGACGCTTGGCTTCTTCTTCAGCCTTCTGACGAGCAGCATTTTCTACTGCGCGACGTTCTTCCAGTTCGCGTTTGCGCTCGGCTTCGATTTCTTCCGGGCTGCGCTGTACGAAGACTTTCTTCTTGCGTACTTCAACGCTGATGCTCTTGCTGCCAGCAACACGCAGGGTGCTGGTGGTTTTGCGCTGCAATGTAATCTTGCGCGGTTCTTCCACTTTCGCCTTGTGGCTGCTCTTCAAGTGAGTCAGCAAAGACTGCTTCTCACTATCGCTCACACCTTCGTCGGCGGCGGTGTGCGGCAGACCTGCCTCACGCATCTGCTGCAACAGGCGCTCTACCGGTGTTTTGACCTCATCGGCCAGTTGTTTCACCGTGACTTGCGTCATGCACTTCTCTCCTCAGGCCGCGCCTAATTACTCGAACCAATGGGCTCGGGCGGCCATGATCAACTTGCCGGCACGATCATCGTCAATGCCGTCGATGTCGAGCAGGTCGTCAATAGACTGCTCGGCCAGGTCTTCGCGGGTAATTACGCCGCGCACCGCCAGTTCCATCGCCAAATCCTTGTCCATACCCTCAAGCGAGAGCAGGTCTTCGGCCGGATGGGCGTCTGCCAGCTTTTCCTCAGTAGCGATGGCTTTAGTCAACAAACGATCCTTGGCCCGAGCGCGAAGCTCGTTGACGGTGTCTTCGTCAAAGCCGTCGATGTTGAGCATTTCTTCCAACGGTACGTAGGCAATCTCTTCCAGGCTGGTGAAGCCTTCATCTACCAGCACCTGCGCCAGGTCTTCGTCGACTTCCAGCTCGTCGATGAAGTTGCGCAGGATGTCACCGGTTTCTGCTTGCTGCTTAGCCTGGATGTCCGATTCGGTCATCACGTTCAGGGTCCAGCCGGTCAACTGGCTGGCCAAACGTACGTTCTGACCACCGCGACCGATGGCCTGAGCCAGATTGTCTGCGCCGACGGCGATATCCATTGCATGGGCATCCTCGTCAACGATAATTGCCGCCACTTCAGCAGGCGACATTGCGTTGATCACGAACTGCGCCGGGTTATCGTCCCACAGGACGATGTCCACACGCTCACCGCCCAATTCGCCCGACACTGCCTGGACGCGCGAACCGCGCATACCAATGCAAGCGCCTTGCGGGTCGATGCGTTTGTCCTTGGAGCGGACCGCGATCTTGGCGCGCGAACCCGGATCGCGGGACGCAGCCATGACTTCGATCAGGCCTTCGGCAATTTCCGGCACTTCGATGCGGAACAACTCGATCAGCATTTCCGGCGCGGTACGCGACAGGATCAACTGAGGGCCGCGGTTCTCGGTGCGGATTTCCTTGAGCAATGCACGCAAGCGCACACCAACCCGGAAAGTTTCGCGGGAAATGATGTCTTCGCGGGCCAGCAACGCTTCAGCGTTGTTACCCAGGTCGACGATCACGTTGTCGCGGGTGACTTTTTTCACGGTGCCGGAGATGATTTCCCCCAGGCGCTCGCGATAAGCGTCAACGACTTGAGCGCGCTCGGCTTCGCGGACCTTCTGCACGATGACTTGCTTGGCAGTCTGTGCAGCGATGCGGCCGAACTCGATGGATTCGATCTTTTCTTCAACGACATCACCGACCTGGGCACCCGGATGCGTTTCAGCAACCTTGCTCGGCCAGGTTTCGATGGCCGGATCATCAAGATCGGCTTCTTCGACGACCGTCCAGCGACGGAAAGTCTCGTAGGCACCGGTGTGGCGGTTGATTTCCACACGCAGATCAACTTCGTCTTCAAAACGCTTTTTGGTAGCAGTGGCCAGAGCCAGCTCCAGCGCTTCAAAAATCACGTTTGCCGGTACGCCCTTTTCATTGGATACCGACTCAACAACCAGCAGTACTTCTTTGCTCATCGTACGCCTCGCCTTTCGCAAGCCATTGGATCCGCGGGATCCGCGTCTCAGTCAAAACTGGGAATAATGTTGGCCTTGTCGATCATATCGATCGGCAACAGGAACTCATGGTCTTCTACCTGCACCACGACGTCCTGCTCTTCTACACCGCGCAGAAGGCCCTGAAAGTTGCGTCGCCCTTCAAAGGGAGAGCGCAGCTTGATCTTCACTTGTTCACCGGCAAATTTTGCAAACTGATCAATAGTGAACAGTGGGCGTTCCATGCCAGGCGAGGAAACTTCGAGGGTGTATTCAACGGAGATCGGATCTTCAACATCCAGGACACCGCTGATCTGACGGCTGACAATGGCACAATCGTCCACCAGCACGCCGCCCTCTTTATCGATATAAACGCGCAACATTGAGTGGCGACCTTGAGCCGAAAACTCAATACCCCAGCATTCATAGCCTAGGGCCACGACCACCGGGGCCAACAAGGCCTGCAACTCTTCTAGCTTGCTCGACACCTGAACCCCCTCGTGCATGTATGTGCATGCTGTGCAAAATAAAAAAATGGGCGAAACGCCCATCCTTGAAACGCCGTCGAACAGCGGCGTTGAAAGTGTCCAGCTAACAAAAAGCCCCTTAAAAGGGGCTCCGCTAAAACTGGTTGCGGGGGCCGGATTTGAACCGACGACCTTCGGGTTATGAGCCCGACGAGCTACCAGACTGCTCCACCCCGCGACAAAGCTGGGGCGGAAGTATACGACCGATCCCTTACAGGGTCAATGTAACCTTCCACCTACAAGAAAGCCCGCAACAGCGGGCTCTCCTGATAATTGGTACCGAGAAGGGGACTCGAACCCCTACACCCTATGGGCACAACCACCTCAAGGTTGCGTGTCTACCAATTCCACCACCTCGGCAATACAGCGTTTACAACCTTCTTACTTCTGCTCTTGAGCTGGAGGTACGTCAGTCGCTGGAGTAGCCGACTTTTGCTCTTGAAGCACCGGGACATCATCAGAAGCCGGTTTTGCTTTTGGTACTTCCAACACTGCTGGGTTTGGGAGACCTACTTGAGTCAGCACATGAGCTTTCTCTTTAGCAAAGTAACCTAACCCCAAGCTGGTTATGAAGAAACCGGCGGCAAGTATAGCAGTAAACTTACTAAGAAAGGTAGAGGAACCTTGGCTTCCGAACACAGTATTTGAAGCACCTGCCCCGAAAGACGCACCAGCGTCCGCACCTTTACCCTGCTGCAGCAAAACCAGAGCAACTACGCCCAGTGCACCCAGCAGATGAAAAACAACGATGACTGTTTCCAGCATTTTTTCAGTTTCCCGCGGCGCGACAAATCGCACCGAACTCATCTGCATTCAGGGAAGCTCCACCAATGAGCCCCCCATCGATATCCGGCATGCCGAACAGTTCGACCGCATTGGCCGCCTTCACGCTGCCGCCGTATAGAAGCCGCACACCTCGTGCGACCTCAGAATTCTCTGCCGCCAACTGCGCGCGGATGGCTGCGTGCACATCCTGCGCCTGTTGCGGTGAAGCAGTCAGCCCGGTACCAATGGCCCAGACCGGCTCGTAAGCGATTACTGCATTTGCAAAGGCACCGACTCCCAGCTCCTCGATGATGCTGCCCAGCTGACGCCCGACAACCTCAAGAGTTTTACCGGACTCACGC
The DNA here is from genome assembly GCF_016650865.1 of Pseudomonas sp. TH34. Taxonomy (NCBI): domain Bacteria; kingdom Pseudomonadati; phylum Pseudomonadota; class Gammaproteobacteria; order Pseudomonadales; family Pseudomonadaceae; genus Pseudomonas; species Pseudomonas sp. TH34. Next base: position 87,485 of record NZ_JAEKFB010000020.1, on the reverse strand, counting down.
TGCTCAAGGGTCTCCCCTATGCACAGCACCGGAATCAAGCCACAAGCCTGTGCCGCCGCGAATTTGCGATTGAGTGTCCCATCACGCTCGCCCATGATCTGACGGCGCTCGGAGTGCCCAACAAGCACCAGGGAACAACCCGCATCAACCAGCTGACTCGGCGCAATCTCACCGGTCAACGCACCTTGCATGGATTCCACCGCAGAGTTCTGCGCGCCGACCTGAATCGACTTACCTTTCAAGCCATCAATCACTTGATTGATATACAAGCAAGGCGGGAATACCGCGACATCAACACCGCTAGGCAAGGCCAAGTGACGAAGGCCGTTGATCAGCTCAGCGACACTGGCGCGGGTACCGTGCATCTTCCAGTTACCAGCTACCATAGTGCGACGCATGCTGTACCTCGTCGGTCAAAGTGGGCGCAGATGTTACCCAACCACATCATCACTGGCAAGCCGAATTCAGGCGCAAACTTCAGTTACCAGTTTTGCCAGCTCTTCGGCATAGCCGCGAACCTGTGTTTCGTCCTCGCCTTCGACCATGACACGCACCAGAGGCTCTGTGCCCGACTTGCGCAACAAGACCCGGCCACGACCCGCCATGGCGGCAGTGACGCGCTCGCTGGCCTCTTTCACCGCAGGATGCTCGATAGGGTTGTCACCACCTGCAAAGCGCACGTTGAGCAGTACTTGAGGGCACTTGCGCAGCGCCTGCCGTGCCTGGGCCAGGCTTTCTTCGCGACGACGCAGCGCCAGCAGCACCTGCAGCGCCGCGATGATCGCATCCCCGGTAGTCGTGTGCTGGAAGCAGACGATATGCCCGGAGTTTTCACCACCCACCTGCCAATTACGCTCCAGCAGATCAGCGATCACGTAGCGATCACCGACATTGGCGCGCACAAACGGAATACTCAGATCTGCCAGGGCCAGCTCCAGGCCAAGATTGCTCATCAGGGTGCCGACGACACCGCCTTGCAGCTTGTTACGCTCGTGCAAGTCGCGAGCAATGATGAACAACAGGTCGTCGCCATCAACGATTGCGCCCGTATGGTCGACCATCAATACCCGATCACCATCACCATCGAACGCGATACCCAAGTCGGCATGCTCAGCCAGGACAGCCGCCTGCAATTGCCCCATATGGGTCGAGCCGCAATTGTCGTTGATGTTCAAACCATTGGGCTGAGCCGACAGCACAGTAACGTCTGCGCCAAGCTCCTTGAACACACTCGGCGCTACTTTGTAGGTCGCGCCGTGAGCACAGTCGATGACGACTTTCAGCCCGGCAAAATTGGTACTGCTTGGCACGCTGCTTTTGCAGAATTCGATGTAACGACCAGAGGCGTCGTTAATCCGCGAAACCTTGCCCAGCTTGCTCGACTCGACGACCGTCATCGGCGCATCGAGCAATTCTTCGATCATGTGCTCAATCTCGTCCGGCAGCTTGGTGCCCTGGCCCGAGAAGAACTTGATGCCGTTGTCATCGTGAGGATTGTGCGAAGCGCTGATCACGATACCGGCCTCAGCGTGAAAGGTACGCGTCAGGTAAGCGATCGCTGGCGTAGGCATCGGCCCCAACAGCATCACATCAGCGCCGGCAGCGGACAGCCCTGCCTCCAGCGCGGACTCAAACATGTAACCCGAGATACGCGTGTCCTTCCCCACCAGGATGCGGCAGGCACCCATGCTGCGGAACGCCATGCCGGCGGCCCAGCCCAGCTTGAGCATGAAATCGGGAGTAATCGGGAATTCGCCGACCCGACCGCGAATGCCATCGGTACCAAAATACTTTTTAGTCATAAGTGCTCCATCATTCTTATTCGGCTGATTCAACCGCTGCGATCATCCGCACTACATCTATCGTCTCGGCCACGTCATGGACGCGCAAGATACGTGCACCCTTGACCACAGCAAGTGCCGCAAGTGCCAGGCCGCCATGCAGCCGCTCACCCACCGGACGATTCAACGCCAGACCTATCATGCTCTTACGCGAAACCCCGACCAACAAAGGGCGACCAAGGGCATGCAGGGATTCCATATGCTTGAACAGGCTTAAATTGTGCTGCAAGGTTTTGGCAAAACCAAATCCCGGATCGAGGATTATCCGCTCGGGGGCAATCCCCACTGCGGCGCATTGAGCCATGCGCTCGACAAGGAAATCTTTCACTTCACCGACCAGGTTGTCGTAATGCGGGTCGTCCTGCATCGTGCCCGGCTCACCGAGCATATGCATCAGGCAAACCGGCAACCCCGTTGCGGCAGCTGCATCCAGAGCACCATCACGCTGCAGGGAGCGCACATCGTTGATCAACCCTGCACCCAGCCGCGCGGTTTCACGCATGACGGCCGGTGTCGAGGTGTCGACAGAAATGATGACATCAAGCTCTCGATGGATGCGCTCGACAATCGGCGCTACACGCTCCAATTCCTCAAGGGGAGAAACCGCGCGAGCCCCGGGACGGGTCGACTCGCCGCCCACGTCAATCAAGGTCGCCCCGGCAGCCACCATGGCTTCCGCGTGGCGCAACGCAGCATCAAGCTGACTGAAGCGACCGCCATCGGAAAAGGAGTCAGGGGTAACGTTAAGAATGCCCATCACGTGCGTACGGGCCAAATCAAGAACCCGGCTGCCGCAAGGCAACCGGGTCGAGGACAACGCAGAAGTCATTTCAAACCTTAATGGTCAGCAGCCGGGCCGCCGATTGGGGCTTCAGGGCGTTCGTTCTGCACCACTGGAGGCGTGCCCGAAGTACCCGAACCACCTTCCCAATCGCGAGGCTCGCGAGGCGTACGGCCGGCCATGATGTCGTCGATCTGATCGGCATCAATGGTCTCGTACTTCATCAGGGCGTCAGCCATGGCGTCGAGCTTGTCGCGGTTATCGGTGAGGATCTGCTTGGCCGTGCCGTAGCACTGGTCAATGATGCTGCGCACTTCGGAGTCGATCAGCTTGGCTGTCTCACCGGAGAAGCTGGCAGCTTGACCGCCACCACCGCGACCCAGGAATACTTCGCCTTCTTCCTCGGCATACATCAAAGGACCGAGTTTTTCCGACAGCCCCCACTTGGTCACCATGTTCCGTGCAATCTGGCTCGCACGCATGATGTCGTTGGAGGCGCCGGTGGTAACACCATCAAAGCCCAAGGTCATCTCTTCCGCGATCCGGCCGCCATACAGCGAGCAGATCTGGCTGATCAAGGCGCGCTTGGAGAGGCTGTAGCGATCCTCTTCCGGCAGGAACATGGTGACGCCCAGCGCCCGGCCACGCGGAATGATCGATACTTTGTAGACAGGGTCATGCTCAGGCACGACGCGACCAACAATGGCGTGACCAGCCTCATGATAGGCAGTGTTCTGCTTCTCTTTCTCGGACATGACCATGGATTTGCGCTCGGCGCCCATCATGATCTTGTCTTTCGCCAGCTCGAACTCTTTCATTTCAACAATGCGCTTGCCGGTACGGGCAGCGAACAGCGACGCTTCGTTCACCAGGTTGGCAAGGTCGGCACCGGAGAAGCCTGGAGTACCACGGGCAATCACGGCCGGAGCCACGTCGTCGCCCATTGGCACTTTGCGCATGTGCACTTTCAGAATTTGTTCACGACCACGAATGTCCGGCAGACCGACCACAACCTGGCGGTCGAAACGGCCCGGACGCAGCAGCGCAGGGTCGAGCACGTCTGGACGGTTGGTTGCGGCGATTACGATGATGCCGTCATTCATTTCGAAACCGTCCATCTCAACCAGCAACTGGTTAAGAGTCTGCTCACGCTCATCATGACCGCCACCCATGCCAGCGCCACGGTGGCGACCAACGGCGTCGATTTCATCGATGAAGATGATGCAGGGCGCATGTTTCTTCGCCTGTTCGAACATATCGCGAACACGGCTGGCACCGACACCGACGAACATTTCGACGAAGTCGGAACCGGAAATGGTGAAGAAGGGTACTTTGGCTTCGCCGGCAATGGCCTTGGCCAACAGGGTTTTACCGGTACCTGGCGGGCCAACCATCAGCACACCGCGAGGAATACGACCACCCAGGCGCTGGAACTTGCCCGGATCACGCAGGAATTCAACCAGTTCGCCCACTTCTTCCTTGGCTTCGTCGCAACCGGCAACGTCAGCCAGGGTAGTTTTCACCTGGTCTTCGGAGAGCAGGCGCGCCTTGCTCTTGCCGAAACTCATCGGCCCGCCCTTGCCTCCCGCACCACCTTGCATCTGGCGCATGAAGAACATGAACACGGCGATGATCACCAGGATCGGGAAGCTGGCCACCAGAAGCTGGGTCCAGATGCTCTGCTGCTCAGGCTGCTTGCCTTCGACGACTACGTGGTTATCCACCAGGTCGCCGATAAGGCCATTGTCCTGGATTGCCGGACGGATGGTCTTGAAGCTGTCGCCATCGTTGCGTTTGCCGGTAATCACGTAGCCATCAACTGCTACGCGCTCGACCTTGCCATCCTTAACTTGCTGGATGAAGTCGGAATAGTTGAGGGTCTGCGGCTCGTTAGGGCTGGAGAAGTTGTTCATCACCGTCACGAGGACAGCCGCGATGATCAACCACAGGATCAGATTCTTTGCCATATCGTTCAATTAACTACCCTCTGAAGCAAGCTCCGCTACTGGCGCGTGCTTCGCATGATATTCACCGGCCTAACTTACTACATTACCTACAACTCTGGCAGGCGCCGTCTGTAACCCTTTGTGAAACTTTGACTACACAATATTCGTAAAGCTTCGTGACGAAAGCGATATAAAAAAACCTATCGCCTCCGTCAAATTTCTCAAAAACGCTCTTCACTGGCAGCGCCTTCAATGCCACGGAACCCGCGACCCAGCAAATACTGCTCACGGGACCTGTCCCGGGAAGAGTCAGGCTTGCGTGTCTGTACCTTGTCGAACAGCTTGCGGATGTTCTTGTGATACTCGTCGAAGCCTTCACCCTGGAAGACCTTGACCAAGAAGTCACCACCCGGACGCAGTACCCGTCCCGCCAGATCCAGTGCCAATTCGCACAGGAACATGGCTCGCGGCATATCAACAGCCGGTAATCCACTCATATTGGGGGCCATATCGGAAATCACAAGGTCTACCTGCGAATTTCCGACGGCTTCCAGGATCTGTGCCAGTACTTCATCCTGGGTAAAATCGCCGTGAACAAAGGTCACGTCGGGGATGCTGTCCATTTCCAGAATATCGGAAGCGATCAAACGACCTTGCCCACCAATCAGACGACTGGTCACCTGGGACCAGCCACCCGGGGCGGCACCCAGGTCGATAACACTCATGCCAGGACGGATCAACTTGTCCTTTTCCTGGATCTCCAGCAGCTTGTAGCTGGCCCGGGAACGGTAGCCATCCTTTTGCGCCATTTTGACGTAAGGGTCGTTGAAATGCTCTTGCAGCCACTTAAGGCTAGTTTTGGAACGGGCCACGGGCCACCTCGAAAATAAAACGGGTCGTGATTAACTGGGCGGTCCCGGACTCGCTCGGGTAAACTGGCCGCCGCTTTTTACAAGATCAGACGCAGGGGTCAGATTATGCCGCTCACTCAAGAGCAGAAGAAACAGTACAAATCCATTGGCCACCATCTGAAACCAGTTTTGATTGTGGCTGACAACGGTTTGACTGAAGGTGTGTTAGCCGAACTTGAACGCGCATTGGGCGATCACGAGCTGATCAAGATCAAGGTCAGCATCCTTGATCGCGAGGCGCGCCTGGCAGCCATTGCAGAACTGTGCAAGGCTGGCAAAGCGGACCTGGTTCAGGTCATCGGCAAGATGGCACTGCTGTATCGCAAGAACTTCAGCGCCAACAAGCAACTGTCGAACGTACACCGCTTCAAGTGAAACAAGGGTCAAGGGCGTGTTTCGCACGCCCTGCCACTCCATCCTGGCGCCGGCTGTACAACCAGCACCAATCCGGAAAACCCTAGCACAAGATAGCTGAACAGCTGCCAGCGCAACGCTTCCGGCAGAAAGATGCGTACCACGCAAAACATCGCGCACGCATACAGCGCCATCAACAGCAGTTGCCCGCGAATATCCCGCCACATACTCTCCAAGCCTTCGGCCTTGATCAGCACCAGCGCCTGAAGCGTCACGCACGCCGCTGCAAAACCCACCAGCAACGCGCTTAATAATCCGCTGACCTCATCGATCAGCAACGGTGCCAGGCCAATCAGGCCCAGCGCCGGCAGTACACCAATATGTAACAGCCATAGGCCGCCAACCCAAAGCATCTGGGCAAACTGCCAAAGCATGGCGCCCGCACGAAGCGGGCGCCGTCTTTCAGATGTGACGAACTTCGACAATCTCGTACTCGATCACGCCACCAGGCGTCTTGACGGCCACCACATCGCCCTCTTCCTTGGCAATCAAGGCGCGGGCCAGCGGCGAACCGACGGAGATCTTGCCGAGTTTGAAGTCGGCCTCGTCTTCACCCACGATGTGGTAAACCACGCTTTCGTCAGTCTCGACGTTGGCGATTTCCACGGTGGTGCCGAAAATCACCTTGCCGGTATGCGGGATGGTCGTGACGTCGATAACCACCGAGTTCTGCAGGCGGCCTTCGATGTCACGGATCCGCGCCTCGACCATACCTTGCTGCTCGCGGGCAGCATGATATTCAGCGTTTTCCTTCAGATCACCCAATTCCCGGGCCGTACCGATGTCCTGGCTCAGCTTCGGACGGACGACCTTGGTCAGGTGGGCGTGTTCTTCTTCCAGGGCTTTTGCGCCCTGGACGGTCATTGGGTATTTGATCATGCCTTCAATCCTGCGTGTAGATCCTGCAAGCGACGCACGGTTTTTTCAGGACCGAACTTGAGCGCCTCGCAGATAGCTTCGCCAGCAGCAATGGTAGTGGTGCAGTAGATCTTGTGCTGCAAGGCGTTACGACGAATGGAGTAGGAGTCCGCGATCGACTGACGACCTTCAGTGGTGTTGATGATCAGGGTGACTTCGTCATTCTTGATCATGTCGACCACGTGTGGACGGCCTTCCGTCACCTTGTTCACGCGACGTACTTTCAGGCCGGCAGCCTCGATCAGCTTGGCGGTCCCGGCAGTAGCCACGACTTCGAAGCCCAAGTTGATCAGATCACGGGCCACGCCTGCAACCAGTGGCTTGTCATCATCGCGCACGCTAATGAACGCAGTACCGCCGGTCGGCAGCACTTCGCTGGCGCCCATCTGGGCTTTGGCGAATGCTTCACCGAAGGTATCGCCCACGCCCATCACTTCACCGGTGGACTTCATCTCTGGGCCCAGGATCGGGTCCACGCCAGGGAATTTGGCGAATGGGAACACCGCCTCTTTCACACTGTAGAAGTTCGGAATGATTTCCTTGGTGAAACCGATTTCCTTCAAGGTCTTGCCGGCCATCACACGGGCAGCAATCATCGCCAGGGAAACACCGATGCACTTGGAAACAAACGGCACGGTACGCGAGGCGCGCGGGTTGACTTCGATGACGTAGATGTCTTCGCCTTGCAGCGCCAACTGTACGTTCATCAGGCCGACCACGCCCAGTTCCAGGGCCATTTTCTTGACCTGTTCGCGCATCTCGTCCTGGATGTGCGCAGGCAGCGAGTATGGCGGCAGCGAGCAAGCGGAGTCACCGGAGTGAACGCCAGCCTGTTCGATATGCTGCATGATCGCGCCGATCACCACGTCGGTGCCGTCGCAGACCGCATCCACGTCCATCTCGATGGCGCAATTGAGGAAGTGATCCAGCAGCACCGGGCTGTCGTTGGACACTTTTACCGCATCACGCAGGTAACGCTTGAGTTCGTCTTCTTCGTAGACGATTTCCATCGCCCGTCCGCCCAGTACGTAGGACGGACGCACCACCAGCGGGTAACCGATCTTGCTGGCTGCGCGGATCGCTTCGTCTTCGCTGCGCACAGTGGCGTTTGGCGGCTGACGCAGGTTCAGGCGCTCAACCATCTGCTGGAAGCGCTCACGGTCTTCAGCACGGTCGATAGCGTCAGGACTGGTGCCGATGATCGGTACGCCAGCAGCTTCGAGTGCGCGAGCCAGTTTCAACGGGGTTTGGCCGCCGTACTGGACGATCACGCCTTTTGGCTTCTCGACGCGGCAGATTTCCAGTACGTCTTCCAGCGTTACCGGCTCGAAGTACAGACGGTCGGAGGTGTCGTAGTCGGTGGAAACAGTTTCAGGGTTGCAGTTGACCATGATGGTCTCGTACCCGTCTTCGCGCAGGGCGAGAGCGGCGTGTACGCAGCAATAGTCGAACTCGATGCCCTGGCCGATACGGTTTGGACCGCCACCCAGGATCATGATTTTTTCGCGGCCCGACGGCGCTGCTTCGCACTCTTCCTCGTAGGTGGAGTACATATACGCGGTGTCGGTGGCGAACTCGGCCGCGCAGGTATCAACGCGCTTGTAGACCGGGAAGATATCCAGCTTGTGGCGATGGGTGCGCAGGTTCTTCTCGGTCACGCCCAGCAGCTTGGCCAAACGCATGTCGGAGAAGCCTTTGCGCTTGAGGCGGAACATCAGGTCGCGGTCGATAGAGGACAGGCCGAGGGTCTTGACCTTCTCTTCTTCCTTGATCAGATCTTCGATCTGCACCAGGAACCACGGGTCGATCATGTTCATGCCGAAGATGTCTTCGACGGTCATGCCGGCGCGGAAAGCATCGGCCACGTACCAGATACGCTCGGCACCCGGCACGGTCAGCTCGCGCTTGAGCACGCTCATGCTTTCCGGATTGCTCAGGTCGAGCTTCTCATCCAGACCGCAAACACCCACTTCCAGGCCGCGCAGGGCTTTCTGCAGGGACTCCTGGAAGGTCCGGCCGATGGCCATGACTTCACCGACCGACTTCATCTGAGTGGTCAGGCGGGCGTCGGCTTTCGGGAATTTCTCGAAAGCGAAGCGTGGCAGCTTGGTGACGACATAGTCGATCGACGGCTCGAAGGAGGCCGGCGTTGCGCCGCCGGTGATTTCGTTCTGCAGCTCGTCCAATGTGTAACCGATCGCCAGCTTGGCGGCGATGCGCGCAATCGGGAAGCCGGTAGCTTTCGATGCCAGCGCCGAAGAGCGCGATACACGCGGGTTCATCTCGATCACAACCATGCGGCCAGTGTCCGGGCAGATGCCGAACTGGACGTTGGAGCCACCGGTTTCCACGCCGATCTCACGCAATACCGCCAACGAGGCGTTACGCATGATCTGGTATTCCTTGTCCGTCAGGGTCTGTGCTGGCGCAACAGTGATCGAGTCACCGGTGTGCACGCCCATCGGGTCAAAGTTTTCGATCGAGCAGACGATGATGCAGTTGTCCTTCTTATCGCGGACAACCTCCATCTCATATTCTTTCCAGCCGATCAGGGATTCGTCGATCAGCAGCTCTTTGGTCGGCGACAAGTCCAGGCCGCGGGCGCAGATTTCTTCGAACTCTTCACGGTTGTAAGCGATACCGCCGCCGGTGCCGCCCATGGTGAAGGACGGACGGATGATGCACGGGAAGCCCAGGCGCTCGAGGACCGCATTGGCCTCTTCCATGCTGTGGGCGATACCGGAGCGCGGGCAGTCAAGGCCGATGGACTTCATGGCCTTGTCGAAACGCGAACGGTCTTCAGCCTTGTCGATGGTGTCGGCATTGGCGCCGATCATCTCTACGCCGAACTTCTCCAGGACGCCTTCGCGCTCCAGGTCCAGTGCGCAGTTCAGGGCGGTCTGGCCACCCATGGTTGGCAGCAACGCGTCCGGACGTTCTTTCTCGATGATCTTGGCAACGGTCTGCCACTTGATCGGCTCGATGTAGGTGGCGTCAGCCATGTCCGGGTCGGTCATGATGGTGGCCGGGTTGGAGTTCACCAGGATGACGCGATAGCCCTCTTCGCGCAGGGCTTTACAGGCCTGGGCGCCGGAGTAGTCGAATTCGCAGGCCTGGCCGATCACGATCGGGCCAGCGCCGAGAATCAGGATGCTTTTTATGTCTGTACGTTTTGGCATGGGTTTGTCACTCAAATCCGCAGGTCAGTCGGCAAGCCGTCTTGAACAATCTTTGAAGAGCCCGAGGGGGCCGCCGGTTTCCCGGGCCACCCTCGGGCCGCTCACTTAGCGTCGCTTGGCCATCTCATTGATGAAACGGTCGAACAGCGGCGCTACGTCGTTCGGGCCCGGGCTTGCTTCAGGGTGGCCCTGGAAGCTGAACGCGCTCTTGTCGGTGCGCTCGATGCCTTGCAGGGAACCGTCGAACAGCGACTTGTGAATCGCCCGGACGTTGCCCGGCAAGGTCGCTTCATCCACTGCAAAACCGTGGTTCTGGCTGGTGATCATCACGATGCCAGTGTCCAGATCCTGTACCGGGTGGTTGGCACCGTGGTGGCCGTGGCCCATTTTCAGGGTCTTGGCGCCGGAGGCCAGGGCCAGCAACTGGTGGCCGAGGCAGATACCGAATACCGGAATCTCGGTTTCCAGCACTTCCTTGATCGCCTTGATGGCGTAATCGCAAGGCTCCGGGTCACCGGGGCCGTTGGACAGGAACACACCGTCCGGCTGCAAGGCCAGTACATCACTGGCCGGGGTTTGCGCCGGCACCACGGTCACGCGGCAACCGCGCTCGACCAGCATGCGCAGGATGTTGTGCTTGATACCGTAGTCGTAGGCCACAACGTGGTACGGCAACTCGGAAGCTTCGATGGTCGCGTGGCTGTCGGTCTTCAAGTCCCAGACAGTGGAGCGCCACTCGTACTTTTCCTTGGTGCTGACGACTTTCGCCAGGTCCATGCCTTTCAGGCCAGGGAAACCTTGGGCCGCTGCAATCGCTGCTTCTTCGGAGATGTTGTCACCGGCCATGATGCAGCCGTTCTGCGAACCTTTTTCACGCAGGATGCGTGTCAGGCGACGCGTATCGATACCGGCGATCGCCACAACGTTGTTGGCTTTCAGGTAATCGGACAGGGACATCGTGTTACGCCAGTTGCTCGCTACCAGTGGCAGGTCACGGATGACCAGGCCAGCCGACCAGACACGATCAGACTCGGCGTCTTCCGGCGTAGTACCGGTGTTGCCGATGTGCGGATAGGTCAGGGTAACGATCTGTTGGGCGTAGGAAGGATCAGTAAGGATTTCCTGATAGCCGGTCATGGCGGTGTTGAACACCACCTCTCCAACGGTCTGACCGTCGGCTCCAATGGCTTCGCCGCGAAAAATGCTGCCATCAGCAAGGGCGAGTATGGCTGGCTTAGTCAAGAAGACCTCCCGTAAATAAAGCCTGAAAGGGCGATCGCAGGTTGTAAAAAAGCGGAGTGACGTATGGACACGTCACCCCGCTTCTTCACTGAATTATTCTGCGCGCTTTTAGTGGACACACTAAAGCTGTAGCTTACAGAAAAAGGCTTTTTTGGTCCACCGCTAATGAGCCTTAAAGGCAGGGGAATGCGACAGGACGTCGCTTAGCGGGTAAAAACGGGGCCTTAGGATATTCCTGAGACCCCGTTTTAGCTACTTCTTAATGCAGATCCAGCACGTCACGCATGTCGTACAAGGCCGGCGTACGACCGTCCAGCCACAGTGCCGCACGTACAGCACCCTTGGCGAACGTCATGCGGCTCGACGCCTTGTGGGTAATCTCAAGACGCTCACCCTCGGTCGCGAACAGCACGGTGTGATCGCCCACCACGTCACCGCCGCGAACGGTGGCAAAACCGATGGTGTCATGGGCGCGAGCCCCGGTATGACCTTCACGACCATACACTGCCACCTTCGACAGATCCCGCCCAAGGGCATCGGCAATCGCCTCACCCATGCGCAACGCCGTACCCGACGGCGCATCGATCTTGTGCCGGTGATGAGTCTCGATGATCTCGATGTCAGCCTCATCACCCATCACGCGCGCCGCCATGTCGAGCAGCTTCAGCGAAAGATTGACGCCGACGCTGAAATTGGCCGCGAACACGATAGGAATATCCTTGCCCGCCTCCACCAGCAGCTGTTTTTGCTCAGCGCTCAGACCGGTCGTGCCGATCACCATGGCCTTGCCCGCCTTGCGGCAGAACGCCAGGTTTTTCAGCATCACGTCCGGCAGGGTGAAGTCGATCAGCACGTCGAACTCGTCGGCAACCTGCTCCAGATTGCCGGACAACGATACGCCGATCCGCCCCAGGGACGCCAACTCACCCGCGTCCGCACCAATCAAGGTGCTGCCGGGACGAACAATCGCCGCCGTCAACCCGGAGGCCGGCGAGCGGGCCTGCACAGCCTCGACCAGAGTCTTGCCCATACGCCCGGCAGCGCCCATCACCGCGATACGTCGCATACTCACTTCCTTACAGGTCGCCGAAGAAACGCTTTACGCCTTCGAACCAGCCAGTGGTCTTTGGCGAATGGGTATCATCGCCGGCCAGGGAGCTGCGGAACTCTTCCAACAGTTCGCGCTGACGACGCCCCAGATTCACCGGTGTTTCTACCGCCACACGACACATCAAGTCGCCAGCACCGCCACCGCGCACCGGCGCAACGCCTTTGCCACGGATACGGAACTGCTTGCCGGTCTGCGTGCCCTCCGGAATCTTCAGCTTGACCCGACCGTCCAGCGTCGGAATCTCAAGCTCGCCACCCAGGGCCGCGTCGACAAAGCTGATCGGCACTTCACAGAACAGATGCTTGCCGTCGCGCTGGAAGATCGAGTGCTCGCGCACATTGATCACCACGTACAGGTCGCCCGTCGGGCCGCCCTGCGTGCCCGCCTCGCCTTCACCAGACAGACGAATGCGGTCACCGGTATCAACACCCGCTGGCACTTTCACCGAGAGGGTCTTGTACTCTTCGACACGCCCTTCGCCGTGGCACGAGTCGCACGGATCGGAAATGATCTTGCCCTGGCCATGGCAGCGCGGGCAGGTTTGCTGCACCGAGAAGAAGCCTTGCTGCATGCGCACTTGGCCGATACCGCCACAAGTCGGGCAAGTGATCGGCGAAGAGCCTTTCTTGGCGCCCGAACCGTCGCACGGCTTGCAATTGACCAGCGTCGGAACGCGGATATTAACGCTGGTGCCACGCACCGCCTCTTCCAGGTTCAGCTCCAGGGTGTAGCGCAAGTCACTGCCACGCTGGGCACCGCCACGCTGGCCACCACGGCCCCCGCCAAAGAAGTCGCTGAACACGTCGCCGAAAATATCGGAGAAGTTCTGACCACCAAAACCTGCACCGCCGCCGCCCATGCTTGGGTCGACACCAGCATGGCCGTACTGATCGTACGCCGCACGCTTGTTAGGATCACACAGGCATTCGTAGGCCTCATTGGCCTCTTTGAACAGCTCTTCGGATTCTTTGTTGTCCGGATTACGGTCCGGGTGGTGCTTCATCGCCAGGCGACGGTAAGCCTTTTTCAGGTCCGCCTCGCTGGAGCCGCGCTCCACACCCAACACTTCGTAATAGTCACGCTTTGCCATAAGTCTTTGCACTCTTAAGGACGTTCGGCAAAACCCTCCTGAGTCTTGCCAAACTCGTTGAGCCCCAATACAGGCCCGGACCCAACTCACGTCAATTCAACGATCCTGGTCGTTACTGCTTTCAGCCGGCAACCGGCCAAAAACGCGGTGACTGTCGTCCGGAAAGCAGGAGCATTCCCGATCACACCGCCAGCATCCGAGCGTTGTCGCATGCTGTAAAAATTCGCGTACCCCAGACACGCCAACGCGGGAGCAAGCTCCCGCGCGGCGACATCCTACCAGTCACCGCTTGTGAGCGGTCAACCGGGCGACCAAGTTACTTCTGGTCTTTGACTTCTTCGAACTCCGCATCGACAACGTCGTCGTGCTTGGCTTCAGGTTCTGCCTGGTGTGCAGCACCGTCAGCCGGCTGGCCTTGTTCGGCGTACATTTTCTGAGCCACTGGCGCAGAGACTTTCGACAGCTCTTCAACCTTGGCTTCGATAGCAGCCTTGTCGTCGCCTTTAACGGCGGCTTCCAGGGCGACCACTGCAGCTTCGATTGCAGTTTTCTCTTCGGCAGTCACTTTGTCGCCAGCATCAGCGATCATTTTGCGAGTCGAGTGAACCAGTGCATCACCCTGGTTACGGGCGGCGGCCAGCTCTTCGAACTTGCGGTCTTCGTCAGCGTTGGCTTCAGCATCACGGATCATCTGCTGAATTTCTTCCTCGGACAGACCCGAGTTTGCCTTGATCACGATCGACTGAGTCTTGCCGGTGGCCTTGTCTTTGGCGCCTACGTGCAGGATGCCGTTGGCGTCAATGTCGAAGGTCACTTCAATTTGTGGCACGCCACGTGGTGCTGGTGGAATCTCGGCCAGGTCGAACTTGCCCAGGGACTTGTTCTGACCAGCTTGCTTACGCTCACCTTGCAGCACGTGAATGGTCACGGCGCCCTGGTTGTCGTCGGCAGTCGAGAACACTTGCGATTTCTTGGTAGGAATCGTGGTGTTTTTCTCGATCAGCGCAGTCATCACACCACCCATGGTTTCGATACCCAGGGTCAGCGGGCTGACGTCCAGCAGCAGAACGTCTTTCACGTCGCCGGCCAATACCGCGCCCTGGATGGCAGCACCCATGGCAACCGCTTCGTCCGGGTTCACGTCTTTACGTGCTTCTTTACCGAAGAACTCGGTCACCAGCTTCTGAACCAGTGGCATACGGGTCTGACCGCCGACCAGGATCACGTCGTTGATCGCGCCAACGTCGATACCCGAGTCTTTCAGCGCAATGCGGCAAGGCTCGATGGTGCGTTGAACCAGGTCTTCTACCAGCGACTCCAGCTTGGCGCGGGAGATTTTCACGTTCAAGTGCTTAGGACCGGTGGCATCTGCAGTGATGTACGGCAGGTTCACGTCGGTCGAATTGCTCGAAGACAGTTCGATCTTGGCTTTCTCAGCGGCTTCTTTCAGGCGCTGCATGGCCAGCGGGTCACCTTTGAGGTTCATGCCGCTTTCTTTCTTGAATTCGTCAACGAGGTAGTCGATCAGACGAATGTCAAAGTCTTCACCGCCCAGGAACGTGTCACCGTTGGTGGCCAACACTTCGAACTGATGCTCGCCATCGACTTCAGCGATTTCGATCACGGAAACGTCGAAGGTACCGCCACCCAGGTCGTAAACGATCACGGTGTGGTCGCCCTTGGCCTTGTCCATACCGTAGGCCAGAGCGGCTGCGGTTGGTTCGTTGATGATACGTTTTACGTCCAGGCCAGCAATACGGCCGGCGTCTTTGGTCGCCTGGCGCTGGCTGTCGTTGAAGTAGGCCGGAACGGTGATCACCGCTTCAGTCACGGCCTCACCGAGGTAGTCTTCGGCGGTTTTCTTCATCTTTTTCAAGATTTCAGCCGAGATTTGTGGCGGCGACATTTTCTGGCCGTTCACTTCAACCCAGGCGTCACCGTTGTCAGCCTTGGCGATTTTGTACGGGACCATCTTGATGTCTTTCTGTACAACTTCTTCGTCGAACTTACGACCGATCAGACGCTTCACCGCGTACAGGGTGTTATGCGGATTGGTCACAGCTTGACGCTTGGCGGACTGGCCAACCAGGATTTCGCCGTCGTTGGCATAAGCCACGATGGACGGGGTGGTACGTGCGCCTTCGGCGTTTTCAATAACTTTGGATACGCCGTTTTCCAGCACGGAGACGCAGGAGTTGGTAGTCCCCAGGTCGATACCGATAATTTTGCCCATGATTTACTCTCCCGAAACTTAGATTTTGTTGCCACAGCAGTGGTGGCTAACTGCGGCAGTACTTAAACGCTTGACTTATAGATGGGGCCGTTACGACTTATTTCAAGCCTGCTCATCAATAGAAGGTGCAACCGGTGCAGGAGCCTTGCTCACCACAACCATTGCCGGGCGCAGCAAGCGACCGTTGAGCTGGTAACCCTTCTGGAACACCTTCAACACGCTGTTCGGCTCAAGATCAGCGTTTTCCTGCATCGCCATCGCCTGATGATGCTCGGCATTGAACGGCTCGCCGCCTTGTGGATCGATGGCTTCCAACTGATAACGCTTCAGGGTGTCCTGGAACATTTTCAGGGTCAGTTCGATCCCTTCGCGCATTGGGCGGATGTTTTCGTCGTCCGGGTTGGACAACTCAAGGCCACGTTCCAGGCTGTCGATAATCGGCAGCAGATCACCGGCAAATTTTTCCAGGGCGAACTTGTGAGCCTTTTCTACATCCTGCTCGGCGCGGCGGCGGACGTTCTGCAGATCAGCGGCAACACGCAACGATTGATCCTGTGCGCCGGCCAATTGCTCTTCGAGCACTTGCACACGAGCTGCCAGATCTTCACCTGCGGCCTGGTTGGCGTCTGGATTTTGCGTATCCTGCGTCTGTTCGTCAGCCATAGATTTCTCCTTTCAAAATCATGCGCGAACTCGACTCGCGCTTCTGTTCCGGTATATGGGGCCACAATTTTCAGGTTCAAGGGCTGGGGCGTTACCAAAAGTCTTTCACTTGTCCTGGATCAATTTCCCCCGATCATTCCCTGTCGCACTTAAAAAGACAGTTATTCAAGCAAATCGGACTAAGCATCAGGATTGTCACCCTCAAACAAAACACTGTATAAATAACCAGACATAAAGCCTGGGAGCGGCCGTCATGCTGGTGCACCTGTCCGTACATAACTACGCCATCGTTGAACATCTGGATCTTGAACTGGATCGCGGGATGAGCGTAATCACAGGCGAAACCGGCGCCGGCAAGTCGATCATGCTCGACGCCCTGGGCCTGACCCTGGGCGATCGTGCCGACAGCGGCGTGGTACGCCCTGGCGCCGACAAAGCCGACATCCTCGCCACCTTTGACCTGGCCGACATCCCGGAAGCCGAGGCTTGGCTTGCCGAGCGCGACCTTAATAATGAAGGCCCGTGCATCCTGCGCCGGGTGATCACTGCCGAAGGGCGCTCCCGCGGCTATATAAATGGCACCCCCTGCCCCCTCGGCGACTTGAAAGCCCTGGGCGAGCTGCTGATCGACATCCACAGCCAGCATGAACACCAGTCCCTGCTGAAAACCGATACCCATCGCCGGCTCCTCGACGAATACGCCGGCGCCACGGATCTTGCGCGCCAAGTGCAACTGGCTGCGCAGCGCTGGCGCCAGACCCGCCAGGAACTGGAGCGTCTCTCCAACTCCGGCGATGAGCAGCGCGCCCGTCACCAATTGCTCAGCTACCAACTGGAAGAGCTGGAAAGCCTGGGGCTCGGCGAGACAGAACTGGAGCAACTGGAACAGGAACACAAAAACCTCACCAACGCCGAAACCCTGCTGGGCATCTGCCGGCAAGTGGTGGAGCAGTGCAGCGAAAGTGATTCCGGCAATGTGCTCAACGCCCTGACGGCCAGCCTCAATCGCCTGTCCAGCGTGAACAACGCCTCCGGATCACTGAATGAAGCCACCACATTGCTGACCAGTGCGCAAATCCAGGTAGAAGAAGCCGTGGGCGAGCTGAACCGCTTCCTCGATCATTTCGATGCCGACCCGGCACGCTTGCAAGATATAGAAGAGCGCCTGGACACCATCTATACCTTGGCGCGCAAACACCGGATCCAGCCGACCGAAGTCGCAACCATGCAGCAAAAGCTGCTGGATGAAATCGAAACCCTGAACGCCAACGATGAATCCATCGAGCGGCTGGGTGAAGAACTAGCGTCGTTTGCTCGCCATTATCAAGAGAAAGCCCGAGAACTCAGCGACCTGCGCCATCAGGCGGCGACGGGCCTGGCCAGCGCGGTGGAACAAGAGATCCAGCGCCTGGGAATGCCCGGCGGGCGCTTCACCATCGAGCTGCACACCAACACCAGCAATGAGCTGCTGCCTAATGGTCTTGAACAGGTAGAACTGCTGGTCAGCGCAAACCCGGGCCAGCCATTGAAGGCACTGGCAAAAGTAGCGTCCGGCGGCGAGCTGTCACGGATCAGCCTGGCGATCCAGGTGATCACCGCCCAGACCTCACGCGTGCCAACGCTGGTATTCGATGAAGTGGACGTCGGGATCGGCGGCCCGACTGCCGAGATCGTTGGCCAGCTGCTGCGCCGATTGGGCGATCGTGGTCAGGTGTTGACCGTTACTCACTTGCCACAAGTAGCTGCCCAAGGGCATCAACACTTGTTCGTGCACAAGGTACGTGGCAGCGATGCGACCCATACCGCCGTGTCCAAGCTGAACAAGACCGAACGGGTAGAAGAAGTGGCACGGATGCTCGGCGGCATTGACCTGACCAAGGAGTCCTTGGCTCACGCGAAGAAAATGGTGGTAACCGCGAAGGTCTGAAGCCTGGCTTACTGAGTATTTTCTTTCTATAGAAAGCACGAAGGCGACCCTAGGGTCGCCTTCGATCGTTTCGCAGAGCGAATCTGCGTAGCTTTCTTACTTTTTCTTACGTATGTAGAGAACCAGATTGTGGTCCACCAAATCGAATCCATGTTGCTCAGCAATCATGTGCTGGAGCTTCTCGATTTCCGGACTGGTGAACTCGATAACCTCATTGGTATCCAGGTCAACCATGTGGTCGTGATGACCGCCGTCAGCCAATTCGAACACTGCATGACCGCCGTCGAAATTATGACGAACCACCAGTCCTGCTGCTTCAAACTGGGTCAGAACACGGTAAACCGTGGCCAGGCCGACGTCCTCGTTAGACTCCATCAGCGCCTTGTATACATCCTCGGCACTCATGTGGCGCTGCTCAGCAGAATCGAGCATTTGTAGAATCTTGACTCGTGGCAGAGTCACTTTAAGACCGGCTTTGCGTAGTTCGCTATTTTCAACCATGGTTAGCTTTCTCGCGGATGCTGCTTCGCAGCTTCTCTTAATACGGGTATGATCGGCGTTTACGTTGTCCCAGCCAAGATAGTGGAAGTCGCCCACCGATGCAAAACACCAAGCTCTTGCTAACCAGTTTCACCTTTGTGGGACTGCTCGCACTCGCCGGTTGTTCATTCCCCGGGGTTTACAAAATCGACATCCAGCAGGGCAATGTCGTCACGCAGGACATGATAGACCAGTTACGCCCGGGAATGACCCGACGGCAAGTACGGTTTATCATGGGCAATCCCCTGCTGACCGACACATTCCATGCCGATCGCTGGGATTATCTCTATAGCATCCAACCTGGTGGCGGTGAACGCCAGCAGGAGCGGGTCAGTGTCATCTTCAATGGCAATGACCAGCTCGTCAGCCTGTCGGGGGACTTCAAACCGGGCGTAAGCCGCGATGAAGCCTTGCTGGGCAAGGACAACGGCACCACTGCTCCTGCGCCCGCGCAGAACGAGGAGAAGCCGAAGTCCGAAGTACCGGCCAAGCCTGGCTCCTTACTGGACGAGATCCAGAAAGGCGTCGACGGCGTACAAACCGTTCCAGTGCCGACTCCAGAACCTCTGGACTCGAGCCCGCAGTAAGTTTGTAACGCACGATAAAAAGCCCGGCATGCCGGGCTTTTTGTTGCCTGCTGTTTAGCAAACTATGGGTTTTGCTGTTTTGCCTTGGCAGCCTTCGCCGCACGCAAGCGACGTATCTCCATCGGATCTGCCAACAACGGCCGGTAGATCTCGATTCGATCTCCAGCCTGCACAACACGCACATCAGCGTCCGCTACCACCTTGCCGAAAATTCCCAAAGGGCAACTCTCCAGATTCAGCTCCGGGAATTGCGCAGCCATTCCCGAGCCCAACACCGCCGCCCTGAGGCTGCAGCCCGGCGCTACTGCCAGGCTCATCAACGCCTGGCGATCCACCGCGGCGTACACCACCTCGATTTCAACCAATGGCTCAGCCATGCATTTGCTTGGCGCGTTGGCAGAACGCGTCCACCAGGGTATTGGCAGCTTGATTGAACAACGGGCCCAAGGTGGCACGCACGATAGGGCCGGCATAATCGAACGACAGGTCCAGGCTGATCTTGCAGGCCTTCTCGTTCAACGCCTTGAACACCCACACACCATGCAACTGAGTGAACGGGCCTTCTTCGAGATTCATCTCAATGGACTGCCCGGGCACCAGCGTGTTGCGCGTGACAAAGTGCTGGCTCAAGCCGCCCTTTGCCACCCCCACGCTGGCAACCATATGCTCATCACTGCTCTCCAACACCTCGGCAGTCGAACACCAAGGCAGGAACTCCGGGTAACGCGCCACGTCGTTGACCAGGTCATAGAGCGCCTGCGCCGGGTAGGGCAACAGGGCCGAACGTTGAATATGCGTCGTCATGTGAGCGTTATTTCCACAGCTGAGCGGCAAACATCGCGAAAGGACAACAGGATTCGCGAAAGAAAAAATCAAAAACCAGCCTGCATTGTCCGGGATTCATTCAACACGCTCAAGCACGCAGGTTGACCGTAGCCGACGCGCTCGCAACTCCCTATAATGCCGCCCCTATGGCTAAACAAAAGAAACACCCAACAGGGACCATCGCGCAAAATAAAAAGGCGCGACACGATTACTTCATCGAACATCGGTTCGAGGCTGGTCTGGTCCTGGCCGGCTGGGAAGTAAAAAGTCTGCGTGCCAGCAAGCTGCAACTGGTCGACAGTTACGTGCTGCTCAAAGACGGTGAGGCATGGCTGCTCGGCAGTCATATCACGCCGCTGATGACCGCCAGCACCCACGTGATTGCCGACCCGGTGCGCACGCGCAAGCTGCTGCTCAATGCTCGCGAGCTGGAAAAACTCCAAGCTGCCGTGCAGCAAAAAGGCTACGCCTGCGTTTGCCTGTCGTGGTACTGGAGCAAGCACCTGGTCAAGTGCGAGATCGCACTGGGCAAGGGCAAGAAGGAATACGACAAGCGTGACACCGAGCGCGAACGCGATTCCAACCGGGAATTGCAGCGCGCCGTGCGTAACAAGGGCAAGGAAGATTGAATTTCTTGTGACTTGATATGGCTGAGGGAGCCCGCTCCCTCAGCCACAACAATTGCTAGATCCCTTTGCGCCGCTCCGCCCGCGCCATGCGCTGAACCTCCTGACGCACTTCTTCCAGCACTTCCTGCACATACAGCAGGTGACGTGTTGAAACCTCCCGCGCCTGCTCGGCACGCCCTTCGATAATCGCCAGGTACAGATCACGGTGCTGATTGATCAGCATGTCCCGTGTTTCGGTACGCTGCTGATACATGCCACCAATGTTGGTCACCACGTTACGCTTGAGCAGATCGAACAGGCCGCGAATGGTATGCAGCAATACCGCGTTATGGCTGGCCTCGGCGATGGCCAGGTGAAACCTCGCATCCGCCGCGCCCTCTTCCGCCCGGCTCACTTCGTCTGACCGCGTATAGCAATCCTGCAGCTCTTCGAAGGCTGCCGTCAGCCGCTCGCGATCAACCTCAGTGGCACGCAACGCTGCGTAATACGCGCACGAGGCTTCCAGCGTCTGACGAAACTCCAGAAGATCGCGCTGAGCCTCGGGATTATTTTCCAGCAGATGCAGCAGCGGATCGCTGAAGGTTGATCCCAGCGACTCCACCACATAATTGCCACCACCCTGACGGCTGATCAGCAAACCTTTGGCCGCCAGCTTCTGGATCGCCTCACGCAACGACGGACGCGACACCCCGAACTGCTCGGCCAGTGCGCGCTCGGCCGGCAAGCGCTCGCCCGACTTCAGCGTGCCCTCAAGGATCATGCCCTCAAGCTGCTCGACGATATCGTCAGACAAACGGCGCTGACGCACCTGATCAAACCCCATAACTCACTCTCCACCATCCCGACCACTCGCCGGGGCCCCTATTCTGGCCTATTGCCGTGTATCCGGCACCTATCAGAACGTCCTCGTTTCAGCCGATCAGCATCCGTTCAAGCCAACCTACGACCAAAGATTCGCAAGCGGCAAATTGACACATCCCCCTGAAGGCTTTTAACCTAGCCAACGGTGATTGTAAATTGGTAATACCAATTATCCAAATCACCAAAGCAGTGCCTGACCAACAACAATTAGGGGCCACCCCATATGCAAACCTGGCAACAGCTCTACAGCCCGCTCGGCAGCCTTGGCCTGTCCGCACTGGCCGCCGTTATTCCCATCGTATTTTTCTTCCTGGCCCTGGCGGTGTTTCGCCTCAAAGGCCACGTTGCGGGCAGCATCACCTTGGCACTGTCGATCCTGGTGGCGATCTTTGCCTTCCAGATGCCGGTCGATATGGCGCTCGCCGCCGCCGGTTACGGCTTTGCCTACGGCCTGTGGCCCATCGCCTGGATCATCGTCGCCGCCGTATTCCTCTACAAACTGACGGTCAAGAGCGGCCAGTTCGAGATCATCCGCAGCTCCGTGCTGTCGATTACCGACGACCAGCGCCTACAAGTGCTGCTGATCGGCTTCTGCTTCGGCGCGTTCCTGGAAGGTGCGGCCGGCTTCGGCGCACCGGTGGCGATTACTGCCGCATTGCTGGTAGGACTGGGCTTCAACCCGCTGTACGCCGCCGGCCTGTGTTTGATTGCCAACACCGCACCCGTCGCGTTCGGCGCGCTGGGGATTCCGATCATCGTGGCCGGCCAAGTGACGGGCATCGACGCGTTCAAGATCGGCGCCATGGCCGGCCGCCAATTGCCGCTGTTGTCGTTGTTCGTGCCGTTCTGGCTGGTGTTCATGATGGACGGTCTGCGCGGTGTCAAGGAAACCTGGCCAGCCGCACTGGTTGCGGGCCTGAGCTTCGCCGTAACCCAGTTCTTCACCTCGAACTTCATCGGCCCGGAACTGCCAGACATCACCTCGGCCCTGGCCAGCCTGATTTCCCTGACCCTGTTCCTGAAAGTCTGGCAGCCCAAGCGTAGTGCCGGCGCGCAAATCGCTGGCGCAACGTCCGGCACTGCTGTCACTGCCAGCGCCGGTGGCTTTGGCCTGCCTCGCAACACCCTGGCTTCGCCTTACAGCCTGGGGGAAATTTTCAAAGCCTGGTCGCCGTTCCTGATCCTGACCGTGCTGGTCACCATCTGGACCCTGAAGCCGTTCAAGGCGATGTTCGCCGCTGGCGGCGCGATGTACAGCTCGGTGTTCAACTTTGCGATTCCGTACCTGGATCAACTGGTGATCAAGGTTGCGCCCATCGTTGCTACGCCAACAGCCATCCCTGCGGTATTCAAGCTGGATCCGATTTCCGCGACCGGCACGGCGATTTTCTTCTCCGCCCTGGTATCGATGCTGGTGCTGAAGATCGATTTCAAAACTGGTCTGACCACCTTGAAAGAAACTTTTTATGAACTGCGCTGGCCGATCCTGTCCATCGGCATGGTGCTGGCCTTTGCCTTCGTCACCAACTACTCGGGTATGTCATCGACCATGGCCCTGGTACTGGCGGCTACCGGCGCGGCATTCCCGTTCTTCTCGCCGTTCCTCGGCTGGCTCGGTGTGTTTCTGACGGGTTCCGACACCTCGTCCAACGCGCTGTTCAGCTCGCTGCAAGCAACCACCGCCCACCAGATCGGCGTCAACGACGTCTTGCTGGTGGCGGCGAACACCAGCGGCGGCGTGACCGGCAAGATGATCTCGCCGCAGTCGATCGCCGTGGCATGCGCCGCGACTGGCCTGGTGGGCAAGGAATCTGACCTGTTCCGCTTCACCCTCAAGCACAGCCTGTTCTTCGCGACGATTGTCGGGCTGATTACCTTGGCCCAGGCCTACTGGTTCACCGGTATGCTGGTGCACTAAGACCTGCACGTAATAGGGTAAGAACCGACGCCGGACAGCGATTCCGGCGTCAGCTATTTCTGGAGGACCGATGAGCCTGCCTGCTGCTTTTCTGAGCGACACCGCACAACTGATCCCGCAAGATCGTCGCTTCGACGATCCACTTTCCACCCTCGCCTTCGGCACCGACGCCAGTTTTTACCGACTGATCCCACAACTGGTGATCCGTGTTGAATCGGAAGATGAAGTGGTGGCCCTGCTGCAACTGGCCCAGCGCGACCGCGTGCCGGTGACCTTTCGTGCGGCGGGCACCAGCCTTTCGGGACAGGCCATCAGCGACTCAGTACTGATCGTGCTGGGGGACAACTGGAACGGGCGCGAGATTCGCGGCCAGGGCACACAAATCCGCTTGCAGCCCGGCGTGATCGGCGCGCAAGCCAACGCCTGGCTGGCGCCGTTCGGACGCAAGATCGGCCCGGACCCGGCGTCGATCAATGCCTGCAAGATTGGCGGCATCGTCGCCAACAATGCCAGCGGCATGTGCTGTGGCACGGCGCAGAATACCTACCACACCCTGGCGGGCATCCGCCTGGTGCTGGCCGACGGCAGCCGCCTGGACACGGAAGATCCGGCCAGTGTTTCAGCCTTTCGCCAACGTCACGGCGACCTGCTTGAACGCCTGGCGACACTGGGCCGCGAAACGCGGGCCAACGCCGAATTGGCTGCAAAAATCCGCCACAAATACCGCCTGAAAAACACCACCGGCTTGTCACTCAACGCCCTGGTGGATTTCGACGAGCCGCTGGATATCCTCAGCCATCTGCTGGTGGGCTCCGAAGGTACCCTGGGTTTTATCAGCGCAGTGACCTATGACACGGTGATCAACCACCCGAACAAAGCCTCGGCCCTGATCGTGTTCCCGGATGTGGAAACCTGCTGCAACGCGGTGACGGTACTCAAATCCCAACCTGTTTCAGCGGTTGAACTGCTGGACCGCCGCAGCATGCGTTCGGTGCAGGACAAACCCGGCATGCCGGCTTTCGTACAGCAGCTATCGGAAAATGCCTGCGCCCTGCTGATCGAATCCCGCGCCGCCTCGCCCTCGCTGCTGCAGGAGCAACTGGCGCTGATCATGGCCTCCCTGGCCAGCTTCCCGGTGGAGAAACAAGTCGACTTCACCGAAGACCCGATTGAAAACGCCCGCCTGTGGGCGATCCGCAAAGACACCTTCCCCGCCGTGGGCGCCGTGCGTAAAACCGGCACCACCGTGATCATCGAAGACGTGACCTTCCCGGTGGAACAACTGGCTATTGGCGTTAACCGCCTGATCGAGTTGTTCGACAAACATCACTACGACGAAGCGATCCTTTTCGGACACGCCCTGGAAGGCAATCTGCACTTTGTGTTCACTCAAGGCTTCAACAGCGCGGAAGAAGTCGCACGTTACCAGGCGTTCATGGACGACGTCGCCCAGTTGGTGGCCGTGGAGTTTGGCGGCTCGCTGAAGGCCGAGCACGGTACCGGTCGCAACATGGCACCCTTCGTCGAACTGGAATGGGGCAGCGATGCCTACCAGTTGATGTGGCAACTCAAGCGCCTGCTCGACCCCAACGGCATTCTCAACCCGGACGTGGTGCTCAGCGAAGACCCGCAAATCCACCTCAAGCACCTCAAGCCACTGCCCGCCGCGGACGAGCTTGTGGATAAGTGCATCGAGTGCGGTTTCTGCGAACCTGTATGCCCGTCGAAAGGACTGACCTTGAGCCCGCGCCAGCGCATTGTGATCTGGCGCGATATCCAGGCCCGAAAACGCGCCGGCATCGATACCACCGAACTGGAAGCGGCCTATCAATACCAAGGCATCGACACCTGCGCGGCCACCGGGCTTTGCGCCCAACGCTGCCCGGTAGGCATCAATACCGGCGACCTGGTGAAAAAGCTACGCAGCCGCGACGCCGACCGCACCAAAACCGCCGAATGGCTGTCGACGCATTTCGCCACGGCACTGCAGGGTGCGCGCTTCACCCTGCACGTGGCCAACGGTGCGCGCATGCTGCTGGGCGCGCCGCGACTGGCGAAGCTCTCCGCCACGGTAACCCGCCTGTCCAAGGGGCAAATCCCCCAGTGGACCAACGCCATGCCGCAACCGGAAAAGGCCATTCGTTTCAGCCCCGCCGTGAGCGACGAGCGACCACGGGTGGTGTACCTCGCTGCCTGCGTATCACGCGCCATGGGCCCGGCAGCCGGAGACCACGAACAGATGTCGCTGTACGACAAAACCCGCGGCCTGCTGGAAAAAGCCGGTTACCAGGTAGTCTTTCCCGACAATCAGGACAACCTCTGCTGCGGCCAGCCTTTCGCATCCAAGGGCTACGCCGAACAAGCCGAACACAAACGCCAGGAACTGATCGGCGCCCTGCTCCACGCCAGCCGTGGCGGCCTCGACCCGATCTACTGCGACACCAGCCCGTGCACCCTGCGCCTGGTCCAGGACCTGGCCGAAACCCGCCTCGACCTCTACGACCCGGTACGCTTTATCCGCACGCACCTGATGGACCGCCTCGACTTCACCCCCCAGGAAGCCCCGATCGCCGTGCACGTCACCTGCAGCACCCAGCACCTGGGAGAAAGCCAGGCGCTGATCGACCTGGCCAGGCAGTGCAGCAAAAACGTGGTGATCCCCGAAGGCATTCATTGCTGCGGGTTTGCCGGCGACAAAGGCTTCACCACGCCGGAGCTGAACGCGCACTCACTGCGCAGCCTGAAGGACGCCGTGCAGTATTGCAGCGAGGGCATTTCCACCAGCCGTACGTGTGAGATTGGTCTGACGCAACATGGTGGAATTGATTACCACGGCCTGGTGTACCTCGTGGACCGAGTAACCCAGGCGCGGGCCCATTAGAGCCGCCCCTTTTTGGTGCCAAACCTAATGACTTCGGGGTTTTTCGACTAATCCAGCGACAAAACAGAACCCCTGCGCGCCGGCGTAGTCATCTGCATAGGCCTCGACAAACGAGGCTCATCAGTGACCTCGCTGGCTGCACGGAAAACCGGCAGCATCGAGCCCTATTTGCACAAGGAGATACCCATGAAGCGTTCCGCTCTTGCTGGTTTGTTCATTACCGCTGCGATGCTGGCGTCCCCCGCGTTTGCCGCCGGAACAAAAGACGATCTGTGCCAAATCAACCTGGACAAAATCAACAACGGGAAAGCCTTGCTCGCCACCGACACCAGCGGCAAAGCCGGCGAAATTGACACCGCCGTCTCCCAAGCCAAGGCAGCCCATGCGGCAGGCGATGACAAGAAGTGCATCGAGATCACCTCCAAGGCGCTGCAAAGCCTGCAGGACACGGACAAAGGCGGCAATCAATAACCCGCTGACTGCTCAGGCCAACCTTCGGGTTGGCCTTCTGTGAGTGATTGGCGTACACTGCACAGGCTTGTCACTCACTAAGAAACAACGAGTTACAAGCACGGGGCCGTTTAGGATTCGACGCCGGTTGCGAAACTTTAGGTGCATGCCGAGTTGGTAACAGAACTCGTAAATCCACTGTTGCAACTTCTTATAGTTGCCAATGACGAAACCTACGGCCAGGAATTCTCTCTCGCTGCGTAAGCAGCTTTAGATCCTGAGCTTCTGGTACCTTCGGGTCCAGCAATCACCAGGGGATGTCTGTAAACCCAAAGTGATTGTCATATAGAACAGAATCGCCGTGCAGTACGTTGTGGACGAATCGGCTAAAACTTACACAACTCGCCCAAAGCACCCTGCCCTTCGGGTCGCTGAGGGTTAACTTAATAGATACGGCTACGCATGTAGTACCGACAGCGGAGTACTGGCGGACGGGGGTTCAAATCCCCCCGGCTCCACCAACTCAACAAAAAAAGACGTCCACGGACGTCTTTTTTTGTGTCTGAAATCCAGTAAATAGGCGAGCTCTCGTGTTTTTTTGGTTCCAGCCGGCCAAGGCGGCTGGTGAAGACTTCGTGCTTAGCGATGGCGATATGGCACTTGGCCCTTACCGGCCTCTCCCGAAAGCCGCAGACGCGCGTGAGCTGCCCGTTTTGGGCGGATCACATCGAACGCTGACGTCCGATGAGGCTTGGTGAAGTGAACCGATCCTGAAGGCGACCTTTGATCCACTGGCCTCGCACTCATCTTGACATGTAGGAGGCGATCCCCTCTGTAACCAGTTTCTATCTGTCGGCGAGTACCAGTTTCCTTCTTTCAATTGGAACCGATAACACGATGCTGGTGCGCGTTTCGCCATAGTTATTAATCTGCGCGATAACGCTCTCAATGTCTGCCATCGACTTGGCATAGATCCTAATAAGGTAAGAGTCATTACCCGTAACGTGCAGACATTCAACGACTTCGGGGATGTCGTTGAGCGTTGCAATCAACTTGGATTTTGAGGGTTTGAAGGTCGTCATGCCGACAACAGCTGATATGCCAAACCCAAGCTTTGCAGGATCAACCTGAGCACAATAGCCAGAAATGACGCCCCCATCCTCGAGCTTTCGCAGCCGGTCAGTTGTAGCGGGGATGGAAAGGCCCGCGTGCTTTGACAATTCGGTAATTGAAATGCGCCCCGAATCTTGCACCACGCTCAAGATTTTGATGTCTATACGATCCATGAAGGTTTTCTCTGAAAAAAAGTGAAAATTTTAACGAAACCCATACAATTTCCATTAAAAAATAATGCATCAAAAAACTAGCCAGTGCTAGCCTATTTTCAGCCCATAAAACCCTGCAAAAAAAACAGACTATCAACTGCTTCACTTCTTAAACGCTGCCCAACTAAAGCTTTCCTCAAAGAGCGGGTAATCGTATGCGCGACGAACAGATAAAGTCAGAAAAAACATCCGGCTTCTATTTCCGGAGCTACCTAAAAACACAAACGCTCGGGTTCCTTGATTTCAAGATCGATCAGGTCTTGATGTATTTATTGGGCGTCACGGTTTTTTCACTGGGTGCAAAGTTTTTTATTGTCAGCCAGCTCGGCACCGACCCACTGGATGTTCTTATCATTTCTATCGATAGGCAGCTTGGGTACGGGATGGGAGTGTGCTCAGGAATAGTGTCTGTATTCTTTTTGACGTGGTGGACGCTTTGGAACAAAAAGTATCCACCCATCAGTCCATTTATTACAACTACCCTAACAGGGTTACTCATTGACCTCTGGACATTCCTCGGAATGGGCGACTACCTCACGGTTCGACTGAATGGCTACGCAATGTTGGCGGTTGGCTTGATTTTGTGCGCCTATTCTTCTGCATTGATCATCATGAGTGGAATTGGAATCAGGATCATGGACCTGGTGGTGCTGACTATGGTTTCAAAGTGGTCCTGGTCATTTACCAAAGCCAAAATGGTTATCGAGATTGGTATCTTTTCGATCGGATGGCTGTTGGGTGGCCCATTCGGACTTGGAACAATCGCATTCCTGCTGGTTATAGGCCCTCTTATTCAACCGTTCATGAATATGAACGCCAAACGGCTTTCACTTAAGAATTACGGATTAGCCAATACGTCTGCTGCTTATTGATGACCATTGGCTGCAAAATCGTTCGCCCCGAGTATTTAGCCCGTGATGTGCACAATGTAACTTCGTGATGAGGAGTGGAACATGGAAAGTACTAATGGAAAAAACTGGATGCTGGAAAGTACCCCAGCCATGTTGGAAGAGTTGCTCCCGAATGGTGCCGTGAAATGCCATTTGTCACCCAGAAACTGTGTGATACAGGAAGGGAAGTTGGGATTTTGCAAGGTACGTGGAAACAGGGGTGGGCGGCTAGTCACTCTGAACTATGGAAAAGGCGTCCATAGCACCGAAGAAACAATAGAAACTGAAGCCGTTTTCCACTTTGCGCCAGGGGAGCGAATCCTATCTCTGGGCAATATTGGTTGCATGCTGAATTGTGGGTACTGCCACAACTGGAAAACCTCACAAGCGAAATACGTGACCGACAAGGATGTGTATTACTACACACCCGAACAAGTCGTGGAAACTGCTTTGCAGCACGGCATACGGGTTATTTCTTGGACTTATAACGATCCCGTCGTCTGGCATGAGTTCATACTGGACACTGCAAAGCTTGCAAAAGAAGCGGGCTTGATCAATTTGTATAAATCGGCTTTTTTTATCAGCGAGGAAGCCATTGATGAACTTCTGCCGGTCATCGACATATTTTCAATTTCACTAAAATCTATCTCTCCCGAATACTATCGAAAAGTAACCACCGGGTGGGTAGAGCCGGTACTGGCTGGGATCAAAAAAGTCTACGATGCGGGTAAGTATGTCGAGGTCAGCACCTTGATGGTGACCGATATCAGTGACGATGAGGATACGGCACGAAAAATCAGCCAGTGGGTGCTGGATGAGCTGGGGCCAGAGGTGCCATTACACTTTGTCAGGTTTCATCCAGATTACAAAATGAGCAATAGCATCAGAACCCCCGTAGACCGACTCCTTAAGGCACGGGACGTTGCTCGCGGCATGGGGGTTGAGCATGTTTATCTTGGGAACGTGAATGACGTCGATGGTACGGATACTCGCTGCAACCAATGCAATGCGCTACTTGTTACGCGCTACGGTTTGAATGCCGACATCATTGGATTGGACAGCAAAGGCTGCTGTACTCAGTGCGGGAAAGACGCGCATTTCAGGCTCTTGGGTACAACTGCACACAACCGTACTGTTGAATTGCGCGAGCAAGCACTGACTGCTTACGAGAAAAGAAAATTCGAATGGCATGGTGATATTGTTTCTCTGCACGCCCAAGTACTAAATACCGAAAATTTCGAGCAGACCGTTTATTTGCGACGCAATTATCTCGCTGGTCTCAATAGCGAATGGAAAGCGCTGACCCTGCGGCCACACGAAAGTTATCGGTTCATTATCGCAAAGGCAAGAATTGATGAGACAGGTCCGGAGGTATGGCTTCCTGAAGGAGTTAACTCAAACCTGCACGAAGTCTTTGACCGGGCCCACTTTCCCACTGAGTCAATTGAGGAGATTGGCATTTCCCAAAATGACATAACTCCGACTATCGGTTATTTGGGCAAACAGAACATGTACGAGCAAGTTATCAAACTGGTAAGCAAATCATGAATATTTCTACTGAGATGCTACATATCAGAGTCGATGATCGAGAGGCTCATCCTTCGGTAACGCCGATCTATCAATGCAGTGCTTTCAGTGCTGACTCGGCATTCTTCTACTCCAGGAAGGCCAACCCCAATGTGACTGAGTTGGAACAGGTGGTTGCAGCGCTCGAGAACAGTGAGTATGCGCTAGCGTATGCCACGGGGATGAGTGCTATTTATATGGTGCTCGAACTACTCAAGCCGGGAGGATCGCTGGTCATAAACAAATACATCTACGGCTGCTCGTATAAGTTGTTTCAGAGATACGCCAAACGTATCGGTGCACAACTGACCATTTTGGACCTGACGACCAAAGACGGGTTGAGAAAACTGCCCCCGGCGGTGGATATGGTCATTTTCGAAACCCCGACCAATCCCTTTCTTAAAGACATCGACATCCATGACGTCAGCGAAGCCGTAAAGAAGGTCAACCCCCAAGCGTTGGTGGTGGTTGATAACACCTGGGCAACCCCACTGTTTCAAAAGCCGTTAATGTTTGGCGCTGACATTTCGTTGTACAGCGCCACAAAGTACTTCTCCGGTCACAGTGATGTCATGGGTGGCCTGGTGCTTGTCAATGATCATGAGCTTTACAATCGACTGCTTGAAGGTCGTTTCTATTCAGGCTCGATACTGACACCTCATAGCGCATGGTTACTTCGCAGAAGTATGCAGACATTTAGCTTGCGCATGGAAAAGCACAGTTCAACCACTGCTCTCATGCTGAGCTATCTACAATCACTTCCATTTATTGAACACGTTTACTTTCCGAATATCGATGGCAAACAACTGCTCGGTTATGGCGGCATTGTATTTGTCGATATTCGAGCGGATCTGGTTGAGCATTACAAAGTGTTTACCAGCGCGCTAAGATGGTTTGGCACAGGAACGGGAATGGCGTGTGTCACCTCTATGGTGGCCCAACCGTTTAGTGGAAGCCATGCCTCTATGTCTGACCAGGAAAAAGCTGAGATGGGAATCGGTAAGGGCCTGGTTCGGTTGTGTTTTGGGCTGGAGGATCTTGAGGACCTTAAAGAGGATTTACTTCAAGCCTTTCAAACAATGGAAAGTAGGGTTGGCGTTGAAAGCGTGCTTGATCCGGCGTAAGTGATATCAATCACTCGCGGCGGGCCTTCGTTGGCTCGCCGCTTTTTTATGGGAAACGAACATGACCATTGCGCTCGAACCCTCCGCCTTCGATGACCCCGTTCTAAATGTCATCAATCTTCTGAACTCTCTCTCCAGTGCGCATCCAGAGGCTATTTCCCTGGCCTCTGGTCGACCGGATGATGAGCTGTGTGATCCTGCTCTTATCTACAAGGGGTTGGCCAGTTACGAGCGGTATGTCACCAACGCAGAGCAGTCGCTCTCTATACGACTTTGCCAGTACGGAAAAACCAGTGGAATTATTAATGAAATACTGGCTGAGCATTTGCGTATCGATGAGGAGATAGTCGTCTCCAACGTTGAAAATATCGTGGTCTGTATGGGCTTTCAGGAAGCCGCGACGCTGGCCTTGTTATCAATTTTTGATAACGGTGGTGTGCTGCTGGTGCCTGACCCCGTTTTCTCAGGGATAACCGGCATTGCGAAACTTTTGCGAGTAAAGACCGTGCCTGTTCCCATGGCGGATTTTCTGGATTCCGAGACCTTGTCTGATGTCGTTGATGCCATTGAGTCTTCCGGAGAGAAGGTCAAGGCGTTATATGCTATTTCAGATTTCAGTAACCCAACAGCGGACAGCCTCTCGTTTGAAGGTAGAAAGGCTCTGGTTGCACTGGCGAGGGCAAGGAACTTCTTGATCTTGGAGGACAATGCCTACCGATACTTTCGCTACGAGGGGGCTCGGATTCCCTTGATGAAATCGATAGAGAGTAGTCGAGTTGTCCTGATGGGGTCTTTTGCAAAATCAATCTTCCCGGGCTTGCGTATGGGTTACCTGATGGGTCCGGAGGACATTGAGGCAACTTCCCTAAGCACTAAAATATGCAAAGCCAAAAGCTTGATAACGGTCAATACCTCAGCGCTTTGCCAAGCCGTTGTCGGTGGGCTCCTGATAGAAAATGATTATTCCTTGAAAGCCTTGAATGAGCCAAAGACACTGTCCTATTTGAATAAAAGAAACTGGATGATCAGGTGTCTTGAGGAGCACTTTCCGCTGAATGCCAACGGCCAGCGGGTCATTATCTGGAATGCCCCCGAGGGCGGTTTTTTTATCAATGTACAGTTGCCGATAAGGTTTGGTTATTCTGAGATGCAGGAGTGCGCGGCTCAATTCAAGGTTATTGTTTTTCCCACCTCTTTTTTTCATTGATGGGGACGGGCATTGATCAGGTCCGATTATCTTTTAGCAGTGCAACCGCGTCAGATATCCCTCTTGCGATAGGACGTTTGAAAGCCTATATCGAGCTAAAAATGCAGCCCCCTGCTCTTCCATAGGGGCCGTTGCAAGCCCCATGTGGTCCTTATGTGGCAGTGGCAAGCATCACACCGGTAACCACTTGATACGCGCCAAGAACGGTGATGGTCGAACCGGAAAAGTAGTTGATCAATTTGAGTTTTGACTTGGATATTCTGGTTTTGAATGCGGAGGAAAAACCGCTTAATCCAAGCCACCAAACCGCAGAGCCTAGAAATATACCGGTCACCATTGGCCACACTGAATGCTGGCCTTGCTCGCCGACCATGCCATCGCTCATTGACGCGAATATGGCGATGAACGACAAAATGGTCATCGGGTTCGATAAGGTCAAAAGCAATGTCGTCGAATAGGCTTTCATCATTCCGGCCCTTTCGCCTGACAAGGCGGTTGCAGGCTCCTTCGACTTTATCGTCTGGTAACCGATATATGCCAGAAAAAGCCCGCCGAAAATGCACAACCAGGGTTTGAACGCAATCAGTGTTGTGATAATTGCGGTAATCCCCAACGCGCCTATAAAGCCGTACATTGCGTCGGCGGTTGCGGCCCCTAATCCCGTTGCAAAACCTGACCTCCAGCCTCGCATAAGGCTCCGCTGTATACACAAAAGGCCTATTGGGCCAACAGGGGCTGCAATGCACAGTCCAATAATCATCGATTTCATAAATATCAACATAAATCCCCCTCCGCATTTGAGTTTATAGATTAGATGCTGAATACCCACCAGAACATTAAATATTTAGGTATTTTTAAGTAATTTATGTAGTTTTTTAAGGAACAAATTGATAATCACCTTACTTATTAATAAGTATATAAATAACCGTAAGATAGCGATGTTGTTCACATATTAGAGTTCAGTTGGCGCCGACCCTGCTTCAGCAATAGCCCTGCTGAACCTCACTCGACCATAGGGTCAAAAAAAGATGTCCAAGTCAGCCCGTCAATTCTCGGAGATCCCCCAGCAGAATGAACACTGTGGGGACTCACTGGATGCTTCCTGGTTTTGCAGACACCTCCAGGGCCCGGTCCGCGCACAATCGTCCTGGCTTTCGAGCTTGATCGCGTCTTTCGTTATAGGCTAGCGGCGACCCGGCAATTGAGTGTCTTGGCTGAGTTGCTGGTGGCGCGCGCACTGGACATTCTTGCGCCGACGGCAGATTCAGAAGTGACGCGCAGGACATCATCCGAACACTAAAAAATGAATCTGCTGGGACGCATAAAAAATGAACACGAGTGACGGCGCTATTCTTCGAAAATAAATCCTTCACCTTTTTCCTGAACCACCTCGATCAGACAACCGGAAGTCCGATACCTCATGCTCAAGCCCTGTTTATTCCTGGCCCTCGCCACGCTCTCCACACTCGCCAACGCCGACCTCGCAGGGGTCTGGCAAGGCACGCTCGGCAAGACGCCGATCACCGCTTGTTTCAACGCCGCGCCCAATACCGGCGGCAGTTACTATTACCAGCGATTCCTGACACCGATCCAGCTCACCCAGGAAACACCCGAGGCTCCCTGGGCGGAAGAAGGCAACAGCGGTGTCTGGCAATTGGAGACGCCACAGGGCGACTCGCTCAAGGGCGTCTGGAGCAAAACCAAGGGCGGTAATCCACTGCCCCTGGCATTGCAGCGCGTGGCAACTCCGCCCGAAGGTTGTGCCAGCGATGCGTATAACGCCCCCATGGAAGCTGCGCCCCTACCGGTCAAGACGCAGAAGCAATCCTTCGCCGGGCACAGCTACCAGCTAAAGACCCAAGGCGCCCAGGTGACGCTCAAGCTTGAGGGCGACAGCCCGGCAATTCAGAAGATCAACCGGCAGTTGGCGAGCCTGGCGATCAGCGCCGATGGTCAAGCCGACTACTTCAGCGAACGACGTGAATACCTGGGGCGCAACGGCGCAGCCTATACCAGCGAAATCAGCGTCGAACCCACGTACTGGTCATCCCAGTGGATCACCGTCAGGTTTTACCGATGGGCCGCCGGCACGGGCGCCAGGGGTATCAGTTGGGGGCAGCATTCCTGGAACCTGCAAACCGGCGAAAGCGTTGATCCATGGACTTGGCTCGGTGGGCACCAGGAATGGTATGACGCCTACTCCGGCCATCTGAAACTGCCCGCCAAATTCAGTGCCTGGCTGGCGAAGCAAACCACCACAGATGAAGGCTGCCCGGCGGTCACCAGTTACTCGACGTTCGACCTGAGCTTCGACACCCAAGGCATGAAGCTATCCACGCCCGCCAATGGCGACGGTTGCGACAATGACCTGAGTTTCACCTGGGAGCAGTTGGAACCTGTTTTGTCGCCCAAGGGTAAAGCCGCACTTTCCAGCTTGAAGATGCCTTGAATGCATGACCAGCACACGATGGTCCAGACACTGATCAGCAGCGATGTCCAACGCTGGCACCTACTGGACGTCGTCCGCTCCCTGGCCCTCCCCGACTGCTGGATCGGCGCCGGCTTCGTACGTAACACGGTATGGGATCACCTCCACAGTCGCCCCCTATCACCACTGACGGGTGACGTCGACGTACTGTGGTTCGACGCCACCTGCACCAACCCCAGCGAAGACCGCCGCCTCGAAGCCCTGTTACGCGCAGCAGAACCCTCCATCGACTGGTCGGTAAAGAACCAGGCCCGCATGCACCTGCGAAACGGCGATGCGCCCTATCGCGACGCCAGCGATGCCATGCGCTTCTGGCCGGAGACCGCCACCGCAGTCGCCGTCAGAAGAACCGCAGCGGACGTATGCGAAGTTTCAGCCCCTCTCGGCCTGGAGGACCTGTTCAATCTCCAACTCAAACCCACGCCTCGCTTCACCCAAGAAAAACACGCCATCTACCAACAACGCATCACCTCCAAACGCTGGCTAACCCATTGGCCACTGCTGAAACAACCCTGACCCCACAAAAACCTCACACTCATTCACGAATTATTAAGAATCCCCCTCGTATACTCACCGATTGCCCGGACTGTTCCCCCGAACGGTCCCCTGCCCCGGTAGCCAGAATCCATGACGCGTTCCGCCCCTCTGCTGCTCCTGCTTACTGCGCTGTTGTTCTTCTTCGCCCTTGGCAATCACGAGTTGCAAGGCTCGACCGAGGCCCGTGTGGCCGGGATCGCCATGGCCATGCATCTGGATAACGACTGGGTGGTGCCGCGACTGTTCCGTGAACCCTTCCTGGAAAAACCGCCACTGAGCCTGTGGCTCGATGCCGGGGCGATCCGGCTGTTTGGCGGTACCACTTGGGCAGTGCGCCTGGCGTCGGCCTTTGCCGGCTTGTTCAGTGTGATGCTGCTGTACGGGATGCTGCGCAAGTTTGGTCGGCCCAAGACCCTGGCGTTTGTCGCGGGGCTGATGCTGGCGACCATGGCCAGTTACTGGAGCAACGTGCGCGGTGTGGGTGAAGATTCGCTGCTCACCCTCGGGGTCACCATGGCCCTGCTGGCGTTCTATCAGGCCAACCGCCCCGAGTCGGAGCGCGACCGTTCCAACCTGGGCACCTGGTTGCTGTTCACCTTGGGGATGGTCATCGCCACCTTGAGCAAAGGTGTACTGGGCCTGGCCATGCCGGGTGTGGTGATCTTCGTCTATCTGGCCAGCACCAGCCTGATGGATAAACGGTTCAAGCTCGGCGATTGGATCAAACCCGGGCTGTTCACGCTGCTGGCGCTGGTGCCGCTGATGATCTGGCTGGGTTTCCTGTACCAACGCGACGGGCTGCAAGCAGTACGTGAAGTGCTGCTGACCAACAGTGTCGGGCGCTTCAGCGGTTCGTTTGTCGAAGCCGGTCACTACGAGCCGTTCTATTACTACATCGTCAAACTGCCCGAAGCCTTTTTGCCCTGGAATATCCTGGTGTACCTGGGGCTGTGGCACTTCCGTAAAAGCCTGGTGCGCAACCGCTACCGGCTGTTTTTCAGCGTGTGGCTGGTGGCGCAGTTCACCCTGCTGACGCTCGCCTCCAGCAAGCGCACGGTTTACCTGATGGCATTGACGCCCGCCGCCGCAGTGCTGGCCGCCGAGTATGGTGGCGTCTTGCTGGGCTGGCTGAAAAGCCGCGGGCAGGTTTCCAACGTTGCCGAGCACGTTTATGGCCACCGCCGCGGCCTGGTGGGTGGCTTCTTCACCGTGGTGGTGGCCTGCTACCTGATTGCCGCCTTCTGGTTCGCACCCAAGGCCGATGTGCGTCAGTCGTTTGTGCCGGTGATCAGCCAGATCCAGGCGATGCAGGCGCAGGGCAAAGAGGTGGTGTTGTATCAGGCCAACGAGCGAATCGCCGGGGCCGGGGTGTTTTACATGCAGGGTTATTTGACGATTCTGCAAACGCCGGAAGAACTCAAGAGCTACCTCGCGGCCAAGCCCGGCAACGTGGCATTGGTGGACAATACTGACCGGCTGAACGTACCGGTGACAGTGGTCAAGGAGATGGCGATTAACCGTCAGCCGTACTATTTCATCGAGCAGTGATGAAAGAGGCGCCTGCCACGAGTAACTAACTACCGCCATCGACACTGCAAGACTGCGCACCCTCAGGGATCAATCCACCCTGAGGACCGGCCATGCCCGCCCTGCCCCCGAACACATCACCACTCACCCCCGAACAACTGAACAACTACCTGCTGCAAATCGGTCATCGCTTGCAGGTTTTCCCCAATGGCCAGGCGCCCGCTGCGCAGTCCTCTGCCGAGTTGCTGGAGATGCAGGCGCTGCACGCAGCCCTGGCAGAAGAGAGCCGCTGGAGCCTGCAGAACGTACAAGTGCATTACACCGTCCCCGGCAATTGGGTGATCCAGGGCGAACCCGGCCGATTGAACCGCACGCGCATCAGCCAGGCATTGCACAAGAAGTTGGCCGCCCTGGAAATCGAACGGCGGCCCAACGGCCATTTACGCAAGAACTGGATACTCGACAGCCATCAGCCGATGCTGGAGGCCGAGGCCAGGCTGAAGGTCAAGGATCGCCTGCTCAGCCCTGCCGACCAGTTGCTGGTGACGAATATCGTCAGCGGCCCCGAGCTGCGCCCGGGCATCCATCGCCTGACGTTTCGCTACCGTCAGCAGACCATCGAGTTCGCCGGGGTGTTCGTCCTCACGCGCAGCCAAACACCGGCCACCCACCTGGAGATCGAGGACGGCGATGTATTGCTGTTCACCCCGTCCAGAGGACTGGAGGCTTTCACCTCGCTCAAACACCTGGATCGCACGCTGCAAGAGCGTATGAAGCAGGC
This sequence comes from Pseudomonas sp. TH34, assembly GCF_016650865.1. Lineage (NCBI taxonomy): Bacteria > Pseudomonadati > Pseudomonadota > Gammaproteobacteria > Pseudomonadales > Pseudomonadaceae > Pseudomonas > Pseudomonas sp. TH34. The sequence continues at coordinate 49,093 of NZ_JAEKFB010000020.1, read as the reverse complement.
GGCCTGGCGCCAGGAACTGCTGCAACACTTGCCGCGCCGTTACCAGCACTTGCGCGCGGCGAGTATCTGGCCGCTGGTGCCAGAGCCTATCGACAGCCTCCCGCTGAACGAACACACCTACAACGCCCTGCAGGACAAACAACATCAGGACATCGCGTTTGCCCTTGGCCTGGACGGCCACCCAGCGCCGGCAGACGTCGCCAGAATGACCCTCGAACTGGACCAGGCGCTGCGCTGCTCGCCTTGGGACCTGGCCTCGCGCCTGGAACTGCGCGCGCAACAATTACTGGAAAAACTGCTCCACGAATCAGCCCCCGACTGGTACCGCAGCGCCAATGAAGCTCAGCGCAAAACCCTCGCCGAACACCTGCGCACTTACGAACATCTCAGCCTGCAAGTGCTGGCGCTGCTCGGCCCGGCGGCCTCGCCCGAGGCCATGGCACGCCTGCAATTGCTTGAGCACCTGGATGACGACCTGGATATCCAGGGCCTGATCCCCGAGCAACTGCAGATCGGCACCGAGCGCACCCTTAAGTCAGGCAACTCGTACAACCAGCACAACAACCTGGTGCAACTGGCGGTACGTGGCTTGCACCGTGGCGATGAACAAGCCGGTTCCGAGTTTCTCGAGCACACCCAACTGACCTACGCCCAGCAGCCATTGCCGCCCGAGTTCCAGGACGTCACCCCGGCCTACCTCGCCGAGCTGCTGGCCAAGGTTCAACCAAGCCTGACCTTCGCCGAAGAACAAAAACGTGCCCACAGTTTGCCCGCCGTACAGGAAGCCATGCAGCAGATGCTCGACAGCCGCCTGCACGCGCTGGCCTACAGTGCGTCGTTGCAAAACCATATCAGTGCAGATGACTACGCACTGATCCAGACCCTGAGTGAAGGGCCATCGCCCACACTCACCGCCTGCTGCCTGTTCCTGCACAAGGCTCCGCTCAAAGACCTGTGGGTGCTGCGCCAGACCGATGCAATGGGTGCGGTCAAACGCTTGCTGCTGTGCACGCCTCACGCGCCGCGCGCCGAACAGTTCCAGGCCTTTGGCAGCGAGCGGGAATTGCAGGCGCACATCCTCGGCTGGAGCCAGGAGGTAGCGTCCGTCCCCGGTTCGCGCAGCATGAAAGACTACCTGCTTGAACAACTGGTCAGCCGGATCCGGCCCAAATACAGCGCGATGCTTTCCGCCTTGGGTTTTGCCCCGGCCAGCCTTGAGTATTTGATGATCAGTTTCGGCGCGCCGTCCACCTATGAAGCCTGCCTGGTGGAAATGAGCACCACGACGCTGGCCATGCAGGCCGATGAATACCTGCATCAGATGCCCAAGTGGCTGAGCCAGGCATCGGCAGCCGACCGACAGAAACTCGCCGACCTCAAGGAACAGGCACAGGGCGCTGCACAGGCCTACGCCGCAAGCCCGGGAAGCCCGCAACAGTTTCCCGACTTCGACAGTTACTTGCACAAGGCGGCAAAAACCGCCCTTAACCAACTGCTCGGCAACCCGATCCTGGCGGTAGACCCAAACCTCGTGGGCGTGATCACCCCGCGCGAACGCGTCAGCTACACCACGCTGTACCGCAACGGCTACGACGCCAGCCTGGGCTTTATCAACCCCGACGCCAGCACCACCGCGCAGTTCAAGGGACCGCCCGGCGTCGACCTGAATCGACTCACCGCGCAAACGGTGAGCGATTCGGTCAGAGGCACCTGGATCGGTGATCGCTATGTCGCCGAGGTCGAGAAAACCCTGCTGGACCCGCAAGCCCCCCACTATCCATGGCGCCGCAACATGGCCCTGGAGGTTACCCAACTGCACATGCACGTCGCCGCGCTTGAGTGCTGCCTGCAAGGCTGCCTGGCAACCAGCGACCTGGCCTGGCTGGAAAAAAACATCGACAGCCTGGCCGATAACAGCGATGCCGTGCGCAATCGGTATCGGCTCTATCCCCTGCAAATCAGCGGGCAAGTGATCGATGGCTGCTACCTGTTCCACCACGCCGACGACCTGCCCCTGCTCTACACCCCGCACGCACCGGATGGCATCGCCTTCAGGCCGCAACGGGAATTCAACGAACGCCTGAAAAACCTTGAAGGCATGGACACCTACTACATCAGCCGGGTCGCCAGCGTTGAGCGTGCGGCGTTCGAGCCGAGGTTGCATGCATTGGTGGCCGGCCTGCCGGCACAGCTCAAGGGGGTGTATTCCAAGCCGGTGTTCGACGAAGTGCCTCGCACCGCACTGCCGCTCAAGAACCTGCATTACCACACCTACGACAAAAAGCTGCGTCACCGTATCGACGAAGTCAAAAGCACCACCACCGGGCGCTTGCAGATGATCATGGAGCTGGTCAGCGTGATCGGCGAAATCACCATTGCCGTGCTGACCGCGCCCTTCCCGACACTGAGCCTGGCCTTGGGCGGCTTGTTGGTGTTCAAGGACTCGATGCTCGCCCTGCATGCCTACAGCCGCAACGACACCGCCGCCGCGCTGGGACACTATCTGGGCGCGCTGCTCAATGCCGGCGGGGCGTTGTTGACCGACCTGCGGCCCCTGCTGTTCGCCCCCGTCAAGCTCGCCCGTCCGCCGTTGCGCCATGTTGCGCGGGTGGCCAAGGATCAGCAGGCCATGACCTTGATCAAACAACTGCAACCGCAACCCCCATTGCCTCAGGGCATGCAGCCCGTGCTGTTTGCCGGCGGCAGCCTGTGGGCCTCCCACACCCCGGACAGCCTGGGGCGATTCCTGCTGTTTCGCTACGACAACACCAGCGGGCAATTGCGCTCCACCGGCAAGCTGGTGAACCAGACGGTGGACGGCCAGTGGCAGCGCTCCGGTGTCATCGGTGGCATGCCAGACCCTGAAAGGCTCGGGCAGCCCTATGAGTTGTCGAAAAAATATCGCAGGGACGTAGCGGCCATCATCGCGCCCGAGGACAGGTCGGCGCTTTTCCAGCAGATCGCCTATCTGGATCGAGATCTCAATACTCACACCATCTGGATCTCGCGCCGGCAACTCGACCCGGCACTCAGGCAACACCTGGACAACGTCAGGGCACTGACGGATGACGCCGACGCATTTTTTGCACGGTTGCCCGCCGTGGTTCCCCGGGCCGAAACCCTGAACCCAGCGCCAGACATTGCCGTGCGTGACTTGCTCAAGCTGCTGATCGATGACGCGCACAACCTGGTGGTGGGCGAGGCTCCGTTTTCCACCGTGGCTAAACAGGTGCTGATCGAAAACATGCAGTACCTGCGCGAACTGAACGTGACGGTTCTCTATATCGAGCCGCTGTGGCGCGACATTCATCACCTGAAAACCCACTCACGGTTTTCCAGTGGTTTCTCCAAACGGGCCGAGGGCCAGCTCAAATCCCTCGACAAGGAAAATTACCGCGACCCCGAAGGGTTGCACGGCCACTGGATGCTGGTAAAAACCGCACAACAGCACGGGATAGAGGTTCGGCCGTTGAACGCCTCAAGCTCCTACGATCTGGAAAACACCCTGTGCCTGCTTGATTCACGCCCGGCACCGATTCGCTCCAACCGGCTGACCAACTTTTACTCCCACACCCTCATCAATGACGACCAGGCGAAAAAACCCGGCGAGCGCTGGATAGCGTTGGTTGATCAAAAACGCATGAGTACCTATCGCGGCACGCCGGGCCTGGCCGACCTGCAAAAGAGCATTGCCCTGCGGGTCGACGACGCCTTCGACCAACCCACCCGAGTCATCGCCGATGTGGCCGGCGGCATTCCCGGCGATGCCCTGGCCAAGGGCGACCTGAAGCTGTCGTTGTACACGGCAAGCCAACCGGCACCGCGTCCGGGCCCCTCGGTGGAGCGCTCACACTCGCTACGGCCAACGCGCCCCCTGCCTGCGGAAGCGCCGCATCACTTCAGCACCTTTGACCTGCCGCATGAACACCTGAACCTGATCAGCGATGAAATCACCCTGCCGATAGGCACGCGTGAAGCGCTCTTCGCCACCGCCTACAGGGAGACCGCCAGTAGCCGTCGCGCGGCACAAACCACGTTCGACCAGACCCGCAAAAAACTTCAGACCCAGGCCCAGGCATTTTTTACCGAACACACGCCGCCTGCGCGGGGAGCACTGCTTGCGGTCGACCCGGCCGTGGATGAGGTGAAGTTTATCGATCAACTGCTGGACACCGCCGATGGCCTGGTAGTCGGCGAATCCCACGCCGGTACGTCGAGCAAAGGCTTCCTCAGCCGGCACATGGAATACCTGAAGGGCCGGCGCGAAGTAAAAACCCTGTACATGGAGCAACTCACCACCGAGCTGCATCAGGCCGACCTGGATATCGTCCACAGCCTGGGCTTTATGCCCGATGAGCTGTGGAGTTACCTCAACGCATTGGACAAAGGCCACGGCGTACCGGCCGACAGCCCCTACAGTTTTGTCAGCCTGGTGCAGGTGGCGATGAAGCATAACGTGCGGATCCGCGCACTCGATTGTGTCGCCAGCTTGCGGGTGGACGGCATGACCGCCTCCAGGACATCAATGTTCAACTACTTTGCGACCCAGGTGATCCGCGCCGATCAGCTTCAACAGGGGCCACACAAGTGGGTCGCGCTGGTGGGCGAAACGCACGCCAATACCCATCGCGGCGTGCCGGGCATTGCCGAGCTCAACAACGGCATCAGTTTGCTGTTGGACGATGTGCCTCCCGGCTCGGCCAGCGGCTTTGTGCGTGAGCCCGCCAGCGTCCAGGCGCTACCGCGCGAGCAGCAATGGCCATTGGTGCGCTACGACTTCAAGAAAAACGTCGAAGTCGCCGGTGCGCCATTGCCGCCACCGGTCGTGCCCGCGCCATCCCTCAGCCTCGAACAACGCCTGAGGCGCAAAGGCGATTACCTGCTTCAGCGCACCTTGGACGACGGGTTGGAGATGGTCCATAAAAACCGCGATGGTGTACTGGTCCACACCTCGTTGCAGCAGGATGCCAGGGGTCACTTCGTCAATCGCTGGAACCTGGATGACCGCCGTTTCAGCAGCAGGGAAGCGTTGATCGACATCATCACCACCAGCAAAAGAATGCGCCAAGTCCATTGACCCTCGCACCGCCCTCTGCATGAGGGCGGTGCGACCGCTCGTCGCTCACGGTCCATAAATCTTCCCCTCACGAAAAAACCGTTTCAGCTCTCGCCAGGGCTGCCGATACCTCCTGACTACCCATCGGCTGGTCGCTACTTCCAGCAACCGGATGTACCCGCAAATCTGTTCCTGGAGGAATGCGATGAATAGTTGGTTCGGCAACATCAGCGTCAATATGAAACTGGGCCTGGGCTTCGGCCTGGTACTGGTCCTCACCTCGATCCTCGCGCTCACCGGCTGGACCAGCCTGGGCGGCCTGATCGACCGCAGCAACTGGATGAGCGACATCACCCAGCTCAACGCTTCGCTGACCAAGTTGCGAATCGTGCGCCTGCAATACATGTTGGCCAACGGCGACGAAGCCGTGGCGCAAAATGTGCAGACCAACCTCGACAGTTTTGTGGCCCAGCAACAGAAGCTGCTGGACAGCTTCAAGAGCCCGGACAACCTCAAGCTGCTCAACGATCAAAAAGCGATCATCACCGCTTACCAGCAGTCCTTGAACAAAATGCGCGAGGCCTACCGCAACGGTAACGCCGCGCGCCAGGTCATGGGCGACAAGGCTGACATCGCCAACACACAGATCGACGCCCTGGATTCCAGCGTGCGCCAGATGCCCGATAGCGCCGAGCGCTTTGCCCAGTTCGAGGCCGTGACCACCGCCAAGGAACAGTTCCAGTTGGCCCGCTACGAAGTGCGCGGCTACACCGGCAACGTCAACGCCGAGACTGAAGCCCGTGCCGCCGCGCAGATCGAGAAAGCCATCGATGGTTTGAAAGGCCTGCATGTCGCGTTTGGCGCCAACCAACAGTCCGCACTGACTGCCCTGGAAACCGCCCTCGGTGCTTATCGCAGCGCGGTGCAGAACTACAAGGCGGCCAACGCCAACATCGTCTCGGCCCGGGCAGAAATGACCACCCAGGGTACCGACATCGTCACCATCAGCGACAAGCTGTACGACATTCAGCTGCAACGTCGTGACGCGGAAAGCGCCCAGGCCCGCAGCCTGCAACTGATCAGCACGCTGCTGGCGTTGCTGGTGGGCATCGTGGCAGCCGTGATCATCACTCGCCAGATCACCCGCCCATTGCGCGAGACCCTCGCCGTGGTAGAGCGCATCGCTTCCGGCGACCTTAGCCACAACATCCAGGTGACGCGCCGCGACGAACTCGGCGTATTGCAACAAGGCATCCAGCGCATGGGCACCACCCTGCGTGAACTGATCAGCGGCATCCGCGACGGCGTGACCCAGATCGCCGCTGCCGCCGAAGAGCTGTCGGCCGTGACCGAACAGACCAGCGCCGGGGTTAACAGCCAGAAGATCGAGACCGATCAAGTGGCCACCGCCATGCACGAAATGACCGCCACAGTGCAGGAAGTCGCACGCAACGCCGAACAAGCGTCTCAGGCTGCCTCGGCCGCCGACGGTGAAGCCCGTGCCGGTGACAAGGTGGTGGCCGAAGCCATCGCCCAGATCGAGCGTTTGGCAGCCGAAGTGGCGCGCTCCACCGACGCCATGACGCACCTGCAACAAGAGAGCAACAAGATCGGCAGCGTGATGGACGTGATCAAGGCCGTGGCCGAGCAGACCAACCTGCTGGCGCTCAACGCCGCCATCGAAGCCGCCCGTGCCGGTGAAGCCGGTCGGGGTTTTGCGGTGGTCGCCGACGAAGTCCGCGGCCTGGCCCAGCGTACCCAGAAATCCACCGAAGAAATCGAAGGCCTGGTGGCCGGTTTGCAGAACGGCACCCAGCAAGTGGCTGCCGTGATGAACAACAGCCGCAGCCTCACCGACAGCAGCGTCGAACTGACGCGCAAGGCCGGTGTATCACTGGAAAACATCACCCGTACGGTGTCGAATATCCAGTCGATGAACCAGCAGATCGCCGCAGCCGCCGAGCAGCAAAGTGCCGTGGCGGAAGAGATCAGCCGCAGCATCGTGAATGTGCGGGACGTGTCGGAGCAGACCGCAGCGGCCAGTGACGAGACGGCCAAGTCGAGTGTGGAACTGGCGCGCTTGGGCGGGCAGTTGCAGCAGATGGTCAGCCATTTCCGGGTGTAAATCCCAGGCATAAAAAAGCCGCCCCGGTCGAAACCAGGGCGGCCCACTTCTCAGACCTTAACGGTCATCGAAGCTATCCCGCAGGAATTTCCACACGTGATAAACACGCAGGGAGTTCACTACGAGGTCCCACGTACGTCGTGCAAACTTGGACATACTCGGCCCTCCATCAGTTGGGCCTACCTCCAGCGCACTTACCGGAACACGTGAGCCTTCGGACGCAGGTCAATGCTTCGCCTTGCGTGATGCCTGAACCGACAGTAGTATCCGGTCAGCAGGTCAATGCTTCCGGTGAGGCGCAACCCCAGCCACTAAACTGGGTTTGCAAAAAAACCGCCCTACTAAGGCGGTTTTTTATTGCCTGCGATTTATGCGCGCAGCCTCAGCCGCTGACTTCTTCAACAAACACCAACCGGTTTCCCGACGGGTCGCTGATGCTCATTTCGCGGCTGCCCCATGGCGTGTCTTCAATCCCCGGCTTGACGTTGCGGTAATGCTTGGCCAGCAACTGTTGCTGGTACGCTTCCAGCCCTTGAGCCTGAATCCGCACCGCTGCACCCGGCGTGCAATCGCCATGGTGCTCGGACAGGTGCAGCACACATTCCCCAAGCGACACCTGCAAGTACAGCGGAAAGTTGTCTTCAAACCGGTGCTGCCAATCGACCTTGAACCCCAGGAAATCGACGTAGAACTCCAACGTTTTGGCCTCGTCAAAACTGCGCAAAATGGGAGTGACTTTTCCTAAGTGCATGGCGATTGCTCCGTGTTTGAGAGCGGCCACTATACGGCCGCAAACCCCTTTCGCAAATCCCCGCTGCGCGCCAGGAATCGTCCGGACCGCTGCCCATTGGCCTGCCCGTCGCTGTAGCTCAGCACGCCATTGACCCACACACCGTCAATCCCTTCCGCCGCGCGCTGCGGCTCCTTGAAGTCCGCCACATCCCGCACCCGCAACGGATCGAACAGGACCAGGTCGGCCCAATGCCCTTCACGGATTTCACCGCGTTCAGCCAAGCCAAAGCGCGCTGCCGACAAGCCAGTCATCTTGTGCACGGCGGTGTGCAGCGGGAACAAGCCAAGGTCCCGGCTGAAGTGCCCCAGTACCCGGGGAAACGCGCCCCACAAACGCGGATGAGGAAACGGATCTTCCGGCAAACCATCCGAACCAATCATCGACAGTGGATGCGCCAGGATGCGCTGCACGTCGGTCTCATCCATCCCGTAATACACCGCCCCGGCGGGTTGCAGGCGACGGGCGGCGTCCATCAGCGGCACCGCCCACTCGGCGGCGATGTCCTGCAAATCCCGCCCGCCCATTTCAGGGTGCGGCGTGGACCAGGTGATGGTGATGCGAAACGCATCGGTAACCTGCTTCAGATCCAGGGTCGAGGAACTGGCCGCATAGGGATAGCAATCGCAGCCCACCGGGTGAGTCTTCGCCGCGTGTTCCAGAGAAGCCAACAACTGCGGGCTGCGTCCCCAGTTACCAGCGCCCGCGCATTTGAGGTGGGAAATGATCACCGGCGCCTTGGCATGACGGCCGATCATAAACGCCTCGTCCATGGCTTCCAGCACCGGTTCGAATTCGCTGCGCAAATGGGTGGTGTACACCGCGCCATAAGCCGTCAGTTCTTCGCTCAACTGCAGCACTTCATCAGTCTCGGCGTTGAAGGCGCTGGCGTACGCAAGCCCGGTGGATAACCCAAGGGCACCGTGCGCCAGACTCTCCTGCAACTGCACGCGCATGGCGGCAATTTCACCGGGCGTGGCAGTACGGTGCAGATCGTCCATATGGTTGCTGCGCAGTGCCGTGTGACCGATCAGCGCCGCCACGTTGACTGCCGGGTGGGCACTTTCCACCGCCGCGCGGTAATCGGCAAAACGCGGATAGGCGAAGGCGTCGCGCTTGCCCAACAGGTTCATCGGGTCCGGCGGATCGGCCCGCAGGCTCACCGGCGAAGCACTGATGCCGCAGTTGCCGACGATCACCGTGGTCACGCCCTGGCTGAGCTTGGGCAGCATCTGCGGGTGACGGATCACTACCGTGTCATCGTGGGTGTGCACGTCGATAAACCCCGGCGCCAATACGCGCCCGGTAGCGTCGATTTCATGCTCGGCGCTGTCCCGGGACAGGTCGCCGATCTTCTCGATACGCCCCTCGTGCACTGCCACATCGGCCACATAGCCGGGGGTGTTGCTGCCATCAATGATCAGCGCCTGGCGGATCAACGTGTGGTACTTCATTTCAATCTCCAAGCGGCAGGCTGTCGGGGCCGCCGCGATAATCGTCCAGGGCCAGCTTGATCCGTCGCAGGCGTTCCTGATTGTCGTCGGGCATGGCCAAGGCCAGCTCGGTAGCGAGCACGTCGATGGCCAACAGCATTCCGTAGCGCGCCGCCGTTGGCTTGTAGATAAAACTGGTTTCCGCCGGTTGCAGCGGCAGCAGCACATCGGCCAACTGCGCCAGCGGAGAATCCGGCAAGGTGATCGCGATGATTTTTGCGCCGTAGTTACGCGCCAGCGCCACCACTCCCAACACTTCCGGGGTGATACCGGTCAGCGAGCAGACGATCAGCGCATGCTCCGGGCCCAAGGTGGCGGCGGTCACGCGCATCATCACCGGGTCGTGGCAGGCGGCAATCGAGTAGCCCAGGCGCACCAGGCGCACTTGCAACTCATCGCTGCACAGGCTTGATGGCCCGCCCATGCCGAACGCGTGGATCATCCGCGCTTTGCCCAGCAGGCTCACGGCGTCGACAAAACTGCGCTGGTTGAAACCGGACAAATGCCGGCGCAACGTCGATTCGATATCGCTGAGAATCTGCCGGTGAAAGGCCGACTGCTCAGGCAGGCCCGCCGGGTCGAGAAAGCGGCTGCCGACACCGCTGGCCTGGGCCAGTTGCAGGCGCAGGTCACGCAGGTCGCGGCAGCCGACGCTGCGGGCAAAACGCGACAAGGTGGCGGTGCTGACCTCGGCCCGTTGGGACAACGCTTCCAGGCTGGCGGACGCTGCAAAGCCGACATCATCGAGCATCAGCTTGGCGATACGCCCTTCGCCGGCGCTGAAGGAATCCTGGCGGGCGCGGATCTGGTAGAGGATGTCCATCGGTTGGGCTCCGGGTTACAAGATGCAGGACAAACCATAAGTCAGACCGAAGGCGACCACCGAAATCAGGGTCTCCAGCACGGTCCAGGTCTTGAAGGTCTGGATCACCGTCATATTGAAGTATTCCTTGATCAGCCAGAAGCCGCCGTCGTTCACGTGGGAAAAGATCACCGAACCCGCACCGGTGGCCAACACCAGCAATTCCGGGTGGGGATAACCCAGGCCCATGGCAACCGGCGCTACTACGCCCGAGGCAGTGGTCATGGCTACCGTGGCCGAGCCCGTGGCGATACGCATCAACGCGGCGAACAGCCAACCCATTACCAAGGGCGACAGGTTGAAGGCATGGGCCAGGCCGAGGATTTCATTGGTGACGCCAGCGTCTACCAGAATCCGGTTCAGACCGCCGCCCGCCCCCACCAGCAACGTGATACTGGCGGTCGGTGCCAGGCATTCGTTGGTGAACTTGAGGATCGATTCGCGGTTGAAACCCTGGGCCAGGCCCAGCGTCCAGAAACTCACCAGGGTCGCCACCAGCAGCGCGATGACCGAGTTGCCGATAAACAACAGGAACTGGTTGAACGCGGTGCCCGGTGTGGAAATCAGGTTAGCCCAACCGCCGATCATCATCAGCACCACCGGCAACAGGATGGTGCCCATGGTCAGGGCGAAACTCGGCAAACGGGTACGCGGTTCGCGGTCGATGAACTGGCGTTCCAGCGGGTTTTCCGCTGGCAGGTGAATGTGCGGCACGATGAACTTGGCGTACAGCGGACCGGCAATGATCGCGGTCGGAATACCGATCAAAATCGCGTACAACACCGTTTGCCCGACAGACGCGTTATAGGCCAACACCGCCATCATCGCTGCCGGATGCGGCGGCACCAGCGCATGCACCACCGACAAGCCGGCCACCATCGGCAGTCCGACCATCAGGATCGATACGCCTACCCGCCGCGCCACCGTAAACGCGATCGGCACCAGCAACACAAAACCGACCTCGAAAAACAGCGGAAGCCCCACCAGGAACGCAATGCACACCATTGCCCAGTGCGCATTCCGCTCGCCAAACCGGTTGATCAGCGTGCGCGCCACCTGCTCGGCGCCGCCGGACTCGGCCATCATCTTGCCGAGCATGGTGCCCAGCGCGACCACCAGCGCAATATGCCCCAGCGTCTTGCCGACACCCGCCTCGTAGGAGCCCATGATCGTATCCGCCGGCATCCCGGCCAACAGCGCCAGGCCGATAGACACCAGGGTGATGACGATAAACGGGTTGAGCCGGTAACGCGCGATCAATACGATCAATGCAATGATGGCGATGGCGGCGTAGATCAACAGCCAATACCCCGGTGATGCGGCCATGCGGTACTCCTCGGAAAGGGTCACGTCGAATAGGTTGTGAAAGTCATAAATCATTACCAAGGTAGATTTTCAATTTTTATGAAAGTAATTTTCGCCCACAGACAAGCCCTGTCGCACAGGGATATGCCCTGGGTCAGCGGATGAAAATTCGGGGGGCGTTCTTACATGAAGATTGGCGGGGCTGGAAACTCAACTGCGCAGGCCTAGTCTTAGATTGCACACCGACTCATGACCAGGAAAACCCAGAATGAATCGTAAACACCTGCTTGTTCCTTTCGCCGCCGGCGCGCTGCTGCTGGCCTTGGGCGGCACGGCTTCGGCCGATGAGAACGCGGCGCTGAAAAAATGCATGGACGGCGCCAACACCACCGCCGACATGGTCGATTGCAACGCCAAGGAAACCAAGGTGCAGGACGCACGCCTGAACACCGCCTACAAAGCCGCCATGACGGCGATGGAAGGCAACCGCAAGCAGCAGCTGCAAGACGTACAGCGCCAGTGGCTCAAGTTTCGCGATGCCAACTGCGGCTTCATCGGCTCGGCGACCGGCGGCACCATTGATCAGGTCAACGGCTCCGGCTGCGTGCTGGACATGACCCAGACCCGCGCCCAGGAACTGGAAAACCTGGTCGGCCCATGATCATTCCCACGCTCCGCGTGGGAATGCATCCTGTGACGCTCCGCGTCACGACTTTAAGAGCGGACGCGGAGCGTCCAAAGCGGCGTTCCCACGCAGAGCATGGGAACGATCATCGCACTTCAACAACGGTCAGTCGTGCTGCACCCGCGCACGCTTGAGCAGTTTGCGGCAGCGCTCGGACAGGTGCAGCACTCGCAAATGCTTGCCGGCCTTGGTGTAGCGCTCGCGCAGGGTCATCAAGGCGGCAATCGCTGAATAGTCGACGAAGCTCAAGTGACGGCAATCCAGCGTTACCTGGGCCGGGTCGTTGGCCGGATCGAACCGGTTCAGGAACGGCGTGGTCGAGGCAAAAAACAGCGTGCCGTGCACCCGATAGAGCTTGCTGCCATCCGCTTCCATATGCTCATCCGCGTACAGCTCACGCGCTTGCAGCCAGGCAAAGTTCAGCGCCGCAATCACAATCCCGCACAGCACCGCCGTCGCCAGGTCGGTGAACACGGTAATCACCGTCACCGCCATGATCACCAGCACGTCGTTGAGTGGCACCTTGTTGATCACCCGCAGGGACGCCCAGGCAAACGTCTGCTGGGACACCACGAACATCACCCCTACCAGCGCCGCCAGCGGAATGCGCTCGATCAGCGGTGACAGAAACAGAATGAACAACAGGATCATCACCCCGGCAAACACCCCGGAGAAGCGCCCACGCCCGCCGGAACTGAGGTTGATCACGGTTTGCCCGATCATCGCACAGCCGCCCATGCCGCCGAACAGGCCAGAGACCATATTGGCCGCGCCCAGGGCCACGCTTTCGCGGTCGGGGTAACCACGGGTTTCGGTGATTTCGTCGGTGAGGTTGAGGGTCAGCAGGGTTTCCAGCAGCCCGACCATGGCCATCAGGATCGCGTAGGGCGCGATGATGTGCAGGGTTTCAAGGGTCCAGGGAATCTGTGGCAACGCGAAGGTCGGCAGGCCACCGGCAATGTGGGCCATGTCGCCCAGGGTGCGGGTCGGCAGGCCGAGCAGGTACACCGCCAGGCCCACACCGAGGATCGCCACCAGGGCCGGTGGCACCGCACGGGTCAGGCGCGGCAGCAGGTAGACGATAGCCATGGTGGCAGCGACCAGCCCGGTCATCACGTACAACGGCGTGCCGCTGAGCCAGGTGTCACCGCTCTTGAAATGCTCCAACTGCGCCAGGGCAATGATGATCGCCAGTCCGTTGACGAACCCGAGCATCACCGGGTGCGGCACCATGCGCACCAGCTTGCCCAGGCGCAACAGGCCGAAAGCGACCATGATCAAGCCGCCCAGCAACACCGTGGCCAGCAGGTACTGCACGCCGTGCTGCACCACCAGTGCAACGATCACCACAGCCATCGAACCGGCGGCACCGGAGACCATGCCGGGCCGGCCCCCGAACAGCGCGGTGAGGGTGCAGATGATGAACGCGCCATAGAGGCCCATCAGCGGGTTGAGGTGAGCCACCAGGGCAAAGGCGATGCATTCGGGCAGCAAGGCGAAAGACGTGGTGAGTCCGGCCAGGGCATCGGCGCGCAGACGGGTGAGGTTCATTGAAGTACCGGGGAGTTGCGAGGGATAAGGCGGGGGATGGTACGGAATTGGGCGGGGTGGGGCTAGTGTTGGGTAAGACAGTTAGACCGAGTCGCCCCTTTCGCGAGCAAGCCCGCTCCCACACTTAACCGAGTTCCAACTTTGGAATGCGGTCGAATGTGGGAGCGGGCTTGCTCGCGAAGGGCTCAACTCGGTTTCAAGCGAATATCAAACCATCTCGTTGCGAATCCACTCGACTACAGAAGTCCGCTTCGGCGCCCACCCCAGCAATTCCCGCGCATGCTTGCCGCGCACACGGCTATTGGAGCCCAGGCCATAGTTGGCCATTTCATAACCCCACTCGGCCTCGGCATCCGCCAATAGCCAATCCTGCGGTTTACCCAGCTTCAGCGCTTCAGCAATCGCGGTGGTCATGTCGACAAATGCCGCCTCACCACTCTCCACAAAGTAGAAGGTGCCCGGCACATTCTTCTCCAGCGCCAGCAGGTACAGCGCGACCACGTCTTCAATGTGCACGTTGGACCAGATGTTCTGCCCGGTGCCCACATGCCGCACTACACCGCTTTTGCGCGCCTGTTTGAGCAAGCGCGGCAACTGAACGCTGTCGCGCTTAACCCCCAGGCTGTGACCGTAGATCAGGGTGTTGCAGATCACCGCCGAGTTCACGCCGTCTTGGGCGGCAGCGAGAATCAGGTTGTCGATGGCCACGCGAGCGGCCTTGTCGACAGTCGGCTCCGGCAAGTTGTCTTCGTAGTAGATGACATCGCTGGACTTACCGCCCGACGCATCGCCGACGATGCTCGAACCGCTGGTGTGCAGGAAGGTTTTGTTGGAGCCGCGCAGTGCGGCCAGCAACGTTTCCACGGCACCGCGATGGTCGCTGCTGGCGGCGTTGATGACGGCGTCTGCTCTCTTCGCTTGCTCGGTCAACAGCGCACTGTCATCCAGCGTGCCGATCACCGGCGTGATGCCCAGTGCAGTCATTTCTTCGGCTTGTTCGGCGCTGCGCACCAGGCCGGTGACGTTATGGCCGGCCTTGACCAGGCCAGTGGCGATGGAGCCGCCGATAAAACCGGCAGCGCCGGTAATGAATACGTTCATGGAGGTGTCTCCCTGCGTGAGTAATTGATGGCGTCAGTATTGCGGACCTATCCATGCGGAATAAGTCCGTATTGCCCAATTCAATCTTGCGCAGGGGTCACGAATCAGCTGGCGTAACTGGCCAGCTTGCCCTGGATAAAGTCCAGGAAACACTGGATGCGCAAGGCCAATTGCGAGTTGCGGTAGTACACGGCGTTGATCGGCTGGCGATAGCCGCTGTTGAACTCGGCCAGCACCGGTATCAGGCGTCCGGTCTTGATGTCCTGGGCGGTCATGAAGTCCGATAGACATGTGATGCCCTGCCCTTCCAGTGCCAGCTGGCGCAAGGTTTCGCCGCTGGAGGCGGCAACGCCCGGCTGGATCTGCCAGCGATCCCCGTGCACATGGCGCAGTGGCCAATGGTTCAGGGTTTCGGTCTGGGTGAAACCGAGCAAAGTGTGTTCGGCCAGTTCGGCAACGGTGGCGGGCGTACCGTGCTGTTTCAGGTAAGCCGGGCTGGCGAGGATATGCAGCGGGCTGCAACCCAGTGAGCGGGCGTGAAGGGTCGAGTCGGCCAGGGCACCGATGCGGATGGCGATGTCGGTGCTTTGCTCCAGCAGGTCGATGATCAGGTCGTTGCTGTTCAGCTCCAGCTGGATGTCCGGGTACAGGCCACGAAACTCGGCGATGTACGGCACAATCGCATGCAGCATGAACGGCGACGCCGCGTTGATCCGCAGGCGCCCCGAGGGGGTTTGCTGGCGCGACGATAGGCGCTCTTCCAGGTCGTCCATTTGCTCGAGGATCACCTTGGCCCGCTCGAAGAAATACTTGCCCTCTTCGGTCAGGTCCATGCGCCGGGTGGTGCGGTTGATCAGGGTGGTGTCGAGCTTGGCTTCCAGGCGCGACAAAGTGCGGCTGACCGCTGACGGCGTCTGCCCGACCTGCTCGGCTGCGGCGGAAATCGACCCGCATTCAATCACGCAGACAAAGATCTGTAGCTCATCGGATCGGGCTTTCAACGTGAATCCTCTTTATAGCGGCTGCACGGATACTAGCTGCATTACAGACTCAGGTTAAACACCTGTGCCAGATGCTGCTCATACCGCGCCACGTCGGCTTCGATGGCCGGGCGCTTCATCACGTCCACGCACAGGAAGGTCGGCAGGCCGGTCATGCCGAGGAATTCGTTGGCTTTGTGGAACGGGAAATACACCGCGTCCACGCCCTTGGCTTCGAAGAAGTCGGTAGGGTCGTCAAAGGCTTGTTGCGGTGCGTTCCAGGTCAGGGACAGCATGTATTGCTTGCCCTGGATCAGGCCGCCGCTGCCGTATTTCTGCGATGCATCGGAGCGGGTGCGGCCGTCGCTGGCGTAGAGGCTGCCGTGGCCTTCGGTGAAGACTTCATCGATGTATTTCTTGACGATCCACGGGGCGCCCATCCACCAGCCGGGCATCTGGTAGATGATCACGTCGGCCCAGAGGAATTTGGCGACTTCTTCGGCCACGTCGTAGCCGGCGTCGATGTGGGTTTCCTTGACATCGATGCCACCACGGTCGAGCACCGCCAGCGCCGCTTCATGCAGGGTGCTGTTGTAGCGGCCGTCAGAGTGGGCAAATTTTTTACCGCCGTTGAGCAAGAGAACTTTCTTCATGGGGTGTGCCTAAAGATTAAAAATGTCTGAAGGCAGGGTAACGGGGCCGATGCTTTGGAATAAGCGTCGGAAAGGCAAAATACATTTGATTAAAAAGCACGAATCAACAGTTGATTCTTAACCACTAATCAGCAGATGACCTCCCAGCGCGGCCATGCCGACAAAGAACACCCGCTTGAACAGCACGGCACTGATGCGCTGGCGCAGGGCCTGGCCCAGCCACATCCCGAGCAGCGCGGGAGCCAGCGCCAGCAACGAGGCGTTCAATTCGCCGCCGCCCAGGCTGCCACGCCAGAATAGGCCGGCCGCCAGCGCCAGGGTCGACACGGTGAACGACAGCCCCAACGCCTGCACCAGTTGATCGCGATTCAAACCCAACGCTTGCAGATACGGCACCGCCGGAATCACGAACACGCCGGTGGCCGAGGTGATAATCCCGGTCAGCACGCCGCACAACGGTCCCAGCCAACGCTCGGTGGCCGGGCTCACCTTGAAGGTCGGCAGAAACAACCCGCTTAGGGCATACATCAGCAATGCCCCGCCCAACGCCCGCACCACCCAATGCCCGCCGTCCATGCCCAGCCACAACGAGCCCAGCCCGGTGCCGAGAAAAATCAGCAGGAGCATCGGCCACAGGCGTTTGATCAAGGCACTCAAATGACCGCCGAACGCCAGTTGCCAGAGGTTGGTAACCGTCGACGGGATGATCAGCAAGGCCGCAGCCTGCGCCGGAAGCATAGCCAGGCCGAGCATGCCCATCGCGACAGTGGGCAAGCCCAGACCGATGACGCCCTTGACCGTACCGGCCAGCAGGAAGGTGCCGATCACCAGCAATGTCAGGGCTGGACCGAGGTTTTGGTAGAACGCGAGTAAGGTATTCATGGGTCGATTTTGCAGGTTTGGGTGATGTCTGAAAATTCGCCATATACTGAGGCAGCCTCTTGTTTTGCATGAGGCAGATGGCCTCTTCGCGAGCAAGCCCGCTCCCACATTTTGAAAGGGTTCACAGATCTAAATGTGGGAGCGGGCTTGCTCGCGAAGAGGCCCGTACAGACACTGAGATCCCCAGCCCATGCACTTTGACCTGATCGACCTGCGCCTGTACCTGCACATCCTCGACACCGGCAACATCACCGCCGGCGCCAGCCGCAGCCACTTGTCCCTGGCAGCGGCCAGTGCGCGGATTCGAGCGATGGAGGCCTCGCTGGGTATCGAGTTCCTGGAGCGTGGCCGCCGTGGCGTCACCCCGACAGCGGCGGGCAAAGCCCTGGCCCGTCACGCCCGCCTGCTGCTGCAGCAAGCCGAGCACCTGCAACAAGACCTCGCGGAATACGCCAACGGCGTCAAAGGCCAGGTGCGCCTGCTGTGCAACACCACCGCCCTGAGCGAATACCTGCCGGAACTGTTGGCGGACTTTCTGCACGAGCACCCCAACCTCGACATCGACCTGCAGGAACTGCCGAGCCTGCGCATCACCCACGCCTTGCGCCAGGGCGCGGCAGACCTGGGGATCATTTCCGATGCGGTGGACACCCACGGCCTGCAAACCCTGCCCTTTCGTGACGACCCGCTGGTGCTGATCATGCCGCTGGATCACCCGCTGGCCGGGCGCACCGTGAGTTTTATCGACAGCTTGCAGCACGACTACGTAGGCCTGGCCGCCGACAGCGCGCTGGCGGTGTACCTGGAAGAACAGGCATTGCACGCAGGCTTTCGCTTGCAGACACGTATCCGTGCAGATGGGTTTGACGGGCTGATTCGCATGGTTGCCCGGGGCGCCGGGCTGGGCATAGTGCCCCTGGCCGCGCTGGAGCGCTGGCCGTTGGAACGGCGCTTCAAGGCCCAACCCCTGACCGAGGATTGGGCCTGTCGCAAACTGCTGTTATGCGCGCGCGAGTTCGAGCAATTACCGGGTTATGCCAAAGCCTTGTTCGACGCCTTGGCCGCGCCCTTGCGGAAAAATACGTAGTACACCAGCGACAGAATCAGCAGGAATGGCACCCCGAACACCAGCGTCATCTTGAACGCATCGGTGAAGAACGTGGTGACCATCACCGCGCCCATCAGCACCAGGCCCAGCAACGTGCTGTAGGGAAACAGCGCCAGTTGGAACGACAGCTTCGGCCCGCCGTGACGCTTGCGGTAGCGGCGGAAAAACAGGTGCGTAAGGAAGATCATGAACCAGGTGAAGATCGCGCCAAACATCGAGATCGCCATCATCAAGGTGAATGAGCTTTCCGGGTACACCACGTTCAGCAGGGTTGCCAGGGCAATGCCCGAGCTGGACAGCAACAAGGCGTTCAACGGGATCCCGCTCTTGCTCAAGGCACCCATGGACTTGGGCGCGAAGCCAGCGCGGGACAGGCTGAACATCATGCGGGTGGTGATGTAGAGCTGGCTGTTCATCGCCGACAAGGCGGCGATCAGGATCACAAAGTTCATCACCCCGGTGGCGCCGGGAATGCCGATGGTCTGCATCACCGTGACGAACGGGCTCTGGGCATGGCCGGCCTGGTTCCACGGCACGATGGCGAGCATCAGCGCCAGGGTCAGCAGGTAGAACACCACCAGCCGCACGATGGTCGCGCGGAAGGCTTTCTTCACCGCCTGCTCCGGGTCGGCCGCTTCACCGGCGGCCACCGCGATCATTTCCACGCTCAGGTAACTGAAGATCGAGACGATCACCGCGATCCACATGCCGCTCAACCCGTTCGGGAAAAAGCCGCCGTGGGCGGTGTAGTTCTGCACGCCGTAATCCGGATTGCCGGAGCCGAACACCACATACACCGCGAGGATGATGAAGCCAACGATGGCGCTGATCTTGATCGTGGAGAACCAGTACTCGAAGTTGCCGAAGGTCTTGACGCTGATGGCGTTGAGCACGATCAACACGCTGGAGAACGAGACGATCCACACCCATTCCGGCACGTTGGCAAACCAGTACTTCATGTACATCGCCACCGCCGTGACCTCGGCGCCCACCGCCAGCACAATCGCCGCCCAGTACGCATAACGCACCAGGAAACCCGCCAGCGGGCTGACGTAAAACTCCGCATACGCGCCGAACGAGCCCGAGGTGGAATGCGCCACGGTCATCTCTGCCAGGCAGCCCATCAGCAACAAGGTGATCAGCGCTCCGATGGCATAGCTGACCAGCACGCTGGGCCCGGCATAGCCGATGGCGTAGGCGCTGCCCATGAACAGCCCGGTGCCGATGGCGCCACCGATGGCGATCATGCTCATCTGGCCGGAAGTGAGCTGGCGCCTGAGGCCCAGTTCGCGATTGGTTATTTCGGCAAAGCCTTGGTCTGGCGTGGTCACGTGGCGTGCCCCTTTATTATTGTGATTGCACTGTTTGTTGCTTGCCCTGAACCTTGTGGGAGCTGGCTTGCCTGCGATGGCATCACCTCGGTTTAACTGAAAGACCGCGGTGCCTGCATCGCAGGCAAGCCAGCTCCCACAGGGGTTTTGTGTTGTATCAGGTGACGCTGTGGCGCACTTTGAATTGCGGTTGATCCCAGGTTTTCTGATCGAGAATCTCACCCAGGATTTCCACCGCATCCCACACTTCAGCAAAGCTGGTGTACAGCGGGGTAAAGCCGAAACGCATGATGCGCGGCTCCCGATAATCACCAATCACGCCGCGAGCGATCAAGGCCTGGATAACCGCATAGCCTTCCGGGTGTTCGAAGCTGACGTGGCTACCCCGTCGGGCGTGCTCACGCGGGGTGATCAGGGTCAGGTCGTGGGCAGCGCAACGACTTTCCACCCGCTCGATAAACAGGTCAGTCAACGCCAGGGACTTAGCGCGCAGGCTGGCCATGTCGGTCTGGGCAAAAATATCCAGGCCACACTCCACCATCGCCAGCGAGGTAATCGGCTGGGTGCCGCACAGGTAGCGGGCGATGCCCTGGCTCGGCGCATAACGCGATTCCATGGCGAACTGGCGGGTATGCCCGAACCAGCCCGACAACGGCTGCGTGACCACATCCACCAACGCCGGGTTGACCCACACAAACGCCTGGGAGCCGGGCCCGCCGTTGAGGTATTTGTAGGTGCAACCAATCGCATAATCGGCACCGGCCTGATGCAGGTCGATCGGCACCGCGCCCGCCGAATGCGCCAGGTCCCAGATCGCCAGTGCGCCACATTCATGGCTCAAGGCAGTCTGGGCCTGCATTTCGTACATGTAGCCGGTCTTGTAGTTGACGTGGGTGAGCATCACCACGGCTGTGTCCTGGTCGATGGCTTGGGGCAGTTCGTCCGGGCTATTGACCAGGCGCAGGGAGTAGCCCTGTTGCAACAGTTCGGTCAGGCCTTCGGCGATGTACAGGTCGGTGGGGAAATTGCTCGCTTCGCTGACGATCACCTTGCGGCTTGGCGCTCGCTCGCGTTGCACAGTCAACGCTGCGCTGAGCACTTTGAACAGGTTGATGGAGGTGGTATCGGTGATCACCACTTCACCGTCGCGAGCACCGATCAGCGGGGCCAGGCGGTTGCCCAGGCGCTGGGACAGGTCGGCCCAGCCGGCACTGTTCCAGCTGCGAATCAGGCCATTGCCCCACTCCTCGGCGATCACCGCTTGCGCCCGCTCCAGTGCCGCTACCGGGCGCGCACCGAGGGAGTTGCCGTCGAGGTAGATCACCCCGGCCGGCAAGGCGAATTGGTTGCGCAATGGCGCCAGCGGATCCTGGGCGTCGAGGGTCAGGCAATGGGTGCGGGTGGTCATGGTCAGTCCTGTTCTTGTAGTGACAATGAGCCAAATAATGAACGAAGCTTTAGAGAATTTTCGTGCAAAGTGGCGGGCAACAGGCTAATTAAGCTGTAGGAAATTCGAATTTAACCCCCAAACACGCGGATTTATTCTAACCATGATTCTCGACGCCACCGACCTGCGCCTTCTGCATTTCCTGCAACAGGATGGCCGTATCAGTAACCAGGAACTGGCGGAGAAAGTCGCCCTGTCGCCGTCGGCCTGCCTTCGGCGTTTGCGCCTGCTGGAAAGCGAGGGAATCATCAGTGGTTATCGGGCGGTGTTGAACGCCGAGCAACTGGGGATTGAGCTGGAGGCCATCGTCCACCTGTCGTTGCGCCAGGATGTGGAGGATTGGCACGAGACGTTTATCAAGAAGGTGCAGGGATGGCCGGAGGTGGCCAGTGCGTATGTGATTACGGGGGCGAGCAATTATGTGCTGCGGGTGCAGGCGCGTAATTTGAAGCACTTTTCGGACTTTATCGTGAACCACCTGAACCGCACGGCGGGGGTGATGGATATTCGGTCGGAGATCGTGTTGCAGAAGATCAAGGATCGGGATGATTTGCTCGATCTGGTTGTTCGCAAGTAGGCCAAACGATACAGATCCAATGTGGGAGCGGGCTTGCTCGCGAAGGCGGAGTGTCAGTCACCGGAAATATTGACTGATCCACCGCATTCGCGAGCAAGCCCGCTCCCACATTTTTTTACCGCGTTCAGTCTTCGAGGGCGCGCACTCGCTGCATGCGCTTCTGCTCCACCGGCGCCGCCGCCGGCTGTAACTCAAAGTCAAAATCAATCTGCGCAAACTGCCCTTCCACACCAAATTCCTTCGCCAGGTTTGCGTCCTCGCTGAAGCGAATTTCGGCGATCAACTCATCCCGCGTCGCATAGGCAAAATCATCATGCAGGTACGGGTCATCCGACAGGTTGATCTGCGTGGTCAGGTGCCGATGGCCCGGCGCCGAGATGAAGAAGTGGATATGCGCCGGCCGCTGGCCATGGCGCCCCAACTGGTCCAGCAACTGCTGGGTCGGGCCGGTCGGCGGGCAGCCATACCCCGACGGTACGATGCTGCGAAAACTGTAGTTGCCCTGGGCATCGGTCTCGATTCGCCGACGCAGGTTGAACTCCGACTGCGTGCCGTCAAACCACGAATACGTGCCGCCCGTGTTGGCCTGCCACACATCGACAATCGCGCCCGCCAGCGGCTTGCCGTTGGTGTCGCGCACCTGGCCTTGCATGAACAGTGGCACGCCCGGGTCCTGCCCGTCATCCAGCCGCGCCTCGTATTTGGACAGCGGCGCACCGGCCACATACAGCGGGCCTTCGATGGTGCGCGGAGTGCCGCCGGATTTGCCGGCTTCCTCGTCCGCCGCGTCCATCAGCATGTCCAGGTAATGCTCCAGGCCGAGGCCTGCCGCGAGCAACCCGGCTTCCTGGTTCTTGCCCAGTTCGTTGAGGTAGTTGACCGCCTTCCAGAACTCTTCCGGGGTCACTTCCAGGTCTTCGATGATGTTCACCGTGTCCCGCAGGATCCGGTAGATCAGCGCCTTGGCCCGTGGGTTGCCGCCGTCGTTCAGGTTGCCGCTGGCTTCTTCGAGAAACTGTTGGGCGTGAGCAGTCTGGGAAAGTCGGATGGTCATGGTGCAATCCTCATCTTGTAATTATTAGGTGAAAAAACAGACTCAGCGATCATCCTCACGGATCGACGATGGATGCCGGCACAGGGCATTCACTTCGATGGCCATGTAAGGATAAAGCGGCAGTTGCATCAGCAGGTCATGCAGTTCCTGCACGCTGTCGACATCGAACACGCTGTAGTTGGCGTAAAGCCCGGCGATGCGCCACAGGTGGCGCCATTTGCCTTGCTCCTGCAGCCGCTGGGAGAAGGCTTTTTCTTCAGCCTTGAGGCCGGCAGCGCGCTCGGGGTTCATGTCGACGGGCAGGTTCACGGTCATTTTTACGTGGAACAACATCGCAGGTGTCCTCGGGTTATTTATCGCGACGGAAGAACGCCAGGCGCTCTTCATCAATGGCCAGGCCCAGGCCCGGAGCGGTGGAGACATGCAGGTGGAAATCGCGGTACACCAGCGGCTCGGCGAGGATGTCTTCGGTGAGCAGCAGCGGGCCGAACAGCTCGGTGTCCCACGCCAGTTTGTTCAAGGTGAGAAAGGCATGGGCCGAGGCCAGGGTACCGATACCGCCTTCGAGCATGGTGCCGCCGTACAAGCCGATGCCCGCCGCTTCGGCAATCGCCGCGGTGCGCAATACCGCGCGCGGGCCGCCGTTTTTGGCGATCTTCAGGGCGAACACCGAGGCCGCGCCTTCTCGGGCCAGGTTGAAGGCGTCTTCCACACATTCGATGGACTCGTCGGCCATGATCGGCGCCGGGCTCGACAGGTTGAGCCGGGCCATGCCGCCACGGTTATTGCGCGAAATCGGCTGTTCGATCAGGTCGATACCGTTGTCACCCAGCACCTTGCAGGCGCGCAGGGCCACGGCTTCGTCCCAGGCCTGGTTAACGTCGACCCGCACACTGGCGCGGTCGCCCAGGGCTTTTTTGATCGCGATGACGTGGGCCAAATCCTGGCTGACTTCACCGGCACCGATCTTCAATTTGAAGATGCGGTGGCGGCGCAGGTCGAGCATCTTCTCGGCCTCGGCGATGTCTTTTTCGGTGTTGCCACTGGCCAGGGTCCAAGCCACCGGCAAGGCGTCCCGCACGCGGCCGCCGAGCAGCTCGCTGACCGGCAAATTCAGGCGTTTGCCGAGGGCGTCGAGCAAGGCGCTTTCGATGCCCGACTTGGCAAAAGTGTTGCCCCGAATGCTGCGCTCCAGGCGCAACATGGCGGCATTGATGTTGCTCGCGTCCTGACCGAGCAGCAGCGGCGCGAAGTGCCGGTCGATGTTGACCTTGATGCTGTCGGGGCTTTCATTGCCGTAGCTCAGGCCGCCGATGGTGGTGGATTCACCAATGCCTTCGATACCGTCGGCGCAGCGCACACGGATGACCACCAGGGTCTGGTTCTGCATCGTGTGCATCGCCAGCTTGTGCGGGCGGATGGTAGGAAGGTCGACGATGATGGTCTCGATCGACTCGATGGCGCAAATCGGCATGGCAATACCCGTTGGGTTCTTTATAGATTTGGCCTGATTCTGTTCCGGATCTCTGCTGGCTTCCAATATAGAATGAGTCTCGAACAATACCCTCAAGGTATGAATGGAGTCCTTATGGAACTGCGCCATCTGCGTTACTTCCAGGTGCTGGGGGAAACCCTCAACTTCACCCGCGCCGCCGAACGCCTGCACATTGCCCAGCCGCCGTTGAGCCGGCAGATTCAGCAACTGGAGGACGAACTGGGCGTGGTCCTGTTGGAACGCGGGCGGCCGTTGCGGCTGACCGAGGCCGGGCGGTTTTTCTATGAGCACGCCAACGTGCTGCTGGAGCAACTGGGCAAGGTTTGCGATAGCACCCGGCGCATTGGCTTGGGCGAAAAGACCTGGCTGGGCATCGGTTTTGCGCCGTCGACGCTGTATGGGGTGTTGCCGGAGTTGATTCGACGGCTGCGCAGCCATGATGGCCTGGAACTGGAGTTGGGCCTTTCCGAGATGACCACGTTGCAACAGGTCGAAGCCCTCAAGGCCGGGCGCATAGACGTGGGTTTCGGGCGGATTCGCATCGACGATCCGGCGATTGTGCAGCGGGTGTTGGTGGAAGATCGGCTGGTGGCCGTGTTGCCCGCCGGGCATCCCCTGCTGGGCGCCCCGGCCACCCTGGCGCAATTGGCCGCTGAACCCTTCGTGCTGTATCCCGGTAACCCGCGGCCCAGCTACGCCGACCATGTGATCGCGCTGTTCGATGCCCATGGCTTGAGCCTGAAGGTGGCGCAGTGGACCAATGAATTGCAGACCGCCATCGGCCTGGTGGGCGCGGGCATGGGCGTGACCTTGGTGCCGGCCTCGGTGCAGGTGCTGCATCGTGCCGATATCGGCTATACCCCGGTGGTGGAAGCCACGGCCACTTCGCCGATCATTCTCAGCCGGCGGATCAATGACCAGTCGCCGGGGCTCAGTCATTGCCTGCAACTGGTGGAAGAGTTGATCTGAGATTTCACAACCGGCACAAATCCCCTGTGGGAGCTGGCTTGCCTGCGATAGCGGTGGGTCAGCCAAGAAGATACAAGCTGAGCCACCGCTATCGCAGGCAAGCCAGCTCCCACAGTTGATCTCCGTTGTTTTTGAGTAAAGTGTTCATCCACGCATGCGTCGGGCGTCGTTGCGTTGCAGGGTCTGGCTGGGAGATTCATCGAACAGCTTGCGGTACTCGGCCGAGAATCGCCCCAAATGGGTAAAGCCCCAACCCAGGGCGATCTCGGAGATAGTGCGGGTCGAACCGTGTTCGAGAATTTCCTGGCGCACGGCACCCAGGCGGTATTTCTTCAGGTAAGCCATGGGCGACAGGGCGAAGTATTTTCGAAAGGCATCGAACAGCTTGAAGCGCGAAACCCCCGCCGCCGCCTCAAGGTCCTCCAGATGCACCGCCTCCCGGGCGTTGTCGTGTATGTACTGCCGCGCACGGATCAGATAGTGCGGCAGCTTCACCCCCAGCACGTCCCGCAGTTCTTCGGAATAGTTATTCGGCTGGGCGAGAATCAGGCCCTTGATCAGCGAGCTTTCCAGATCCCGGGTAAACGCCGCCTGGTCATACAGCTCGCTGCTGCGCTCCAGTTCGGCGATGAAATACCGCGCCATGCGCCACCACGACGCCGGGGCGCCATCCACCGCATCCATCACCGACTCAAAGCGCAGCGGCGCTTCAATCGGCCGTTGCAGCAGGCCTTCCAGGGATTCGCTCATCGCCGCGCGGGTGATCACTACCTGCAACTTGCGGCAGTCACCGGAGATCGCCAGCACTTGATGCTCATTGGGCGAGATGATCACGCCCTGATCGCGGTTGGAACTGAGCCGTTCGCCGTTCTTGCTCAGTTCCTGCTCGCCCACCAACGGCAGGCTCAGGCTGTAGCTGCTGAAGTGCTCGGCGTCTTCGATGTCGATGGTGACGTCGGTGCCGTATTCGATAATCCCCAGCGTGGTGGCGCGGGACTTGAACACATTGGCGCTGTGGTGAAAGCGGATGCGTTCCGGCGTCGCGGTCTGCAGCCGGTACGGCCCGCAAATGCCGGACATCCAGCTGCAGGCGCCTTCAAGGTCGAAGCGCTCGATACGTATATCGCGTGTATTGCTACTCATCACGGGGCACCCACGGCAATTGTGGCCGGCGCGCTCTGACGGCGCGTCCTGGTAGAGCAACAGCAAGTTTTGCGCCACGCCAGCGGCATTGCCACTGGGTGGATAGCAACCGTCGATTAAGTGGATAACGCACCGACTTTTCCGACAATCGCCTTGCAAGACAGTAGCGCATTCCACCACTGCCCTGCACCGCCGTGGGTATTTCGTGCCCAACTAAGTGGCCCACCTTCCCCCATTAACCGGATAGCCCGCCACCCCGCCGCAGCCTCTTAATGGCCTACCCGTTTAGCCATTATCAAAAAAGGTGCCTCCCATGAGTGGTGCAAGAAGCGTCGAGCAGTGGAAAAGCTTTATCGAAGGCTGCCTGGACTTTCGTCCGGTGGATGAAGTGTTCCGCATCGCCCGGGACATGTTCACCGAGCCGGAGCTGTTCGACCTGGAGATGGAACTGATCTTCGAAAAGAACTGGATCTACGCCTGTCACGAAAGCGAATTGGCCAACAAACATGACTTCGTGACGATGCGCGCCGGGCGCCAGCCGATGATCATTACCCGCGACGGCGAAGGCCAGCTCAACGCGCTGATCAACGCTTGCCAGCATCGCGGCACCACCCTGACCCGAGTCGGCAAGGGCAACCAGTCCACCTTCACCTGCCCGTTCCACGCCTGGTGCTACAAGAGCGATGGCCGGCTGGTGAAGGTCAAGGCGCCGGGGGAATACCCGGAGGGGTTCGACAAAGCCACCCGCGGCCTGAAAAAGGCGCGGATCGAGAGCTACAAGGGCTTCGTGTTCATCAGCCTCGACGTGAACGGCAGTGACAGCCTGGAAGACTTCCTCGGCGACGCCAAAGTGTTCTTCGACATGATGGTCGCCCAGTCGGCCACCGGTGAGCTGGAAGTGCTGCCGGGCAAATCCGCCTACACCTACGACGGCAACTGGAAACTGCAAAACGAAAACGGCCTGGACGGTTATCACGTCAGCACCGTGCACTACAACTACGTGGCCACGGTGCAGCATCGCCAGCAGGTCAACACGGAAAACGGCACGGGCTCCGCCACAACGCTGGACTACAGCAAGCTCGGCGCCGGCGACGCGAATACCGATGACGGCTGGTTCGCGTTCAACAATGGCCACAGCCTGTTGTTCAGTGACATGCCGAATCCGACGGTCCGCTCCGGCTACGCCACCATCATGCCGCGCCTGATCGAAGAACACGGCCAGCAAAAGGCCGAATGGATGATGCACCGCCTGCGCAACCTGAACATCTACCCGAGCCTGTTCTTTCTCGACCAGATCAGCTCGCAGTTGCGGATCATCCGCCCCATCGCCTGGAACAAGACCGAGATCATCAGCCAGTGCCTGGGGGTAAAGAACGAGTCTGACGCCGACCGTGAAAACCGCATTCGCCAGTTTGAGGATTTCTTCAACGTCTCAGGCATGGGCACGCCGGATGACCTGGTGGAGTTTCGCGAAGCCCAGCGCGGCTTCCAGGGCCGCCTGGAGCGCTGGAGCGATATCTCCCGCGGCAGCCACCGTTGGGAAACCGGGCCGACGCCCAACAGCGAAGCCATCGGCATCCAGCCGGCGATGACCGGCACCGAATTCACCCACGAAGGGCTGTACGTCAACCAGCACCACAACTGGCAGAAATTCCTGCTGGACGGGCTCGATGCCCAAGCCCTGAAACTGCGGGAGGTGAAATGATGAATGCGCAATTGCAGTACCGGATCGAGCAGTTTTTTTACCGTAAATCCGAGCTGTGCGATGCCCAGGATTGGGACGCCTACGTGCAGCTGTTCGACCCGCAGAGTGAGTTCCACCTGCCCCAGTGGGACTCGGAACACGTCTACACCCGCGACCCGAAGCGCGAGATGTCGTTGATCTACTACGCCAACCGCTCGGGGCTGGAGGATCGGGTGTTTCGCCTGCGCACGGGCAAGGCCGCGTCGGCCACACCGATGCCGAGGACGCTGCATTTGATCAACAACGTGCGGATTGCCGAGCAACCGGACGGGCTGCTGAAAGTGAAGCTGAACTGGCACACGCTGTTCTATCGGCTGGCGATGTCGGAGCAGTTCTACGGCAGCGCCACTTACAGCCTCAAGCCCGATGGCGACAGTTGGTTGATCACCCGCAAGCATGCGCTGCTGCTCAACGACACCATCAACTCGGTGCTGGATTTCTATCACCTTTGAACACCTCCCCCCGTAGCAGCTGCCGAGCCTTGGCGAGGCTGCGTCTGCGGCGCACCTGACACTCCGCAGACGCAGCCTCGCCAAGGCTCGGCAGCTGCTACGGGGCGTTTTAGAGAGCGATCATATGAATCACAAAGTGGCCTTCAGTTTTGCCGACGGCAAGACCCTGTTTTTCCCGGTGGGCGCCAATGAGATCCTGCTGGACGCAGCCTTGCGCAACGGCATCAAGATCCCGCTCGACTGCCGCGAAGGCGTATGCGGCACCTGCCAGGGCCGTTGCGAATCAGGCGATTTCACTCAGGACTACGTGGACGAGGAAGCCCTCTCCAACCTCGATCTGCAACAACGCAAAATGCTCAGTTGCCAGACCCGGGTCCAGTCCGACGCGGCGTTTTATTTCGATTTTGATTCCAGCCTGTGCAACGCGCCGGAGCCAGTACAAATCCGCAGCACGGTGAGCAATGTGCAGCAGATCTCGACCAGCACGGCGATCCTGCACCTGCAGCTTGAGAACTCATTGGACTTTTTGCCGGGCCAATATGCCCGCCTGTCGATTCCCGGCACCGACAGTTGGCGCTCCTACTCCTTCGCCAACCGCCCGGGCAATCAGTTGCAGTTCCTGATCCGCCTGCTGCCCGATGGCGTGATGAGCAACTACATCCGCGAGCGCTGCCAGGTGGGCGATGAGGTGCTGCTGGAGGCGCCATTGGGTGCCTTCTATCTCCGGCATGTCACCCGACCGCTGGTGTTGGTGGCCGGTGGCACTGGTTTATCGGCGCTGGTGGGCATGCTCGATGACCTGGCCGCCAGCGCCTGCCAACAGCCGGTGCATCTGTATTACGGCGTGCGCGGTGCGGCAGATTTGTGCGAGGCCGCCCGCATCGCCGCTTATGCCGAAAAAATCCCAAACTTTCGCTACACCGAAGTACTCAGCGACCCACCTTCGGATTGGCCCGGCAAACGCGGCTACCTCACTGAGCATTTCGACCTGGCCGAATTGCGGGATCAATCGGCGGATATGTACGTGTGCGGGCCGCCACCGATGGTCGAATCCATCAAACAATGGCTGCTGGATCAGGCACTTGATGGCGTTCAGCTGTATTACGAAAAGTTTACCGAGAGTAATATCTGACCCCTCAGCGGTATGAGGGGCTGGTTCGGTGTGCGATCAACCCTGAAAAAAACAAGTAGAAGGGAATGTTAATGGCGGATGACATGGTTAACCCGGTGGGCCTCAAGCGTGGCCTGAAGAACCGGCATATTCAGCTGATTGCCTTGGGAGGGGCAATCGGGACCGGGCTGTTCCTCGGCTCGGCGGGCGTGCTCAAGTCGGCGGGGCCGTCGATGATCCTGGGCTACGCGGTAGCCGGGTTCATCGCGTTCTTGATCATGCGCCAGCTGGGCGAGATGATCGTCGAGGAACCGGTGGCCGGCTCCTTCAGCCACTTTGCCCACAAGTACTGGGGCGGTTACGCAGGCTTCCTCGCCGGCTGGAACTACTGGGTACTCTACGTGCTGGTGGGCATGGCCGAGCTGACAGCGGTGGGCAAGTACATCCAGTTCTGGTGGCCGGAAATTCCGACCTGGGTCAGTGCGGTAGTGTTCTTTGTGCTGGTCAACCTGATCAACACCCTCAACGTGAAGTTCTTCGGTGAGACCGAGTTCTGGTTCGCGATCATCAAGGTGGTGGCGATTGTCGGCATGATCGTGCTCGGCTGCTACCTGCTGTTCAGCGGCACCGGCGGCCCGCAGGCCTCGGTGAGCAACCTGTGGAGCCACGGCGGGTTCTTCCCCAATGGCGGCATGGGGCTGTTGATGTCCATGGCATTCATCATGTTCTCGTTCGGCGGCCTGGAGCTGGTGGGTATTACCGCCGCCGAAGCCAGCGAGCCACGCAAGGTGATCCCCAAGGCGATCAACCAGGTGGTGTACCGGATCCTGATTTTCTACGTCGGCGCACTCACCGTGCTGCTGTCGTTGTACCCATGGGACCAACTGCTGCAAACCCTCGGCGCGTCGGGCGATGCCTACAGCGGCAGCCCGTTCGTGCAGATCTTCTCGCTGATCGGTAACGACACCGCCGCGCACATCCTCAACTTCGTGGTACTGACCGCGGCACTGTCGGTGTACAACAGCGGCGTGTACTGCAACAGCCGCATGCTGTTCGGCCTGGCCGAGCAAGGCGATGCGCCGAAAGCGTTGATGAAGCTGAACAAGCAAGGCGTGCCGCTGCGTGCCTTGGGCATCTCGGCCCTGGTGACGCTGCTGTGCGTGGTGATCAACTACGTCGCCCCGCATGACGCACTGGAGCTGTTGTTTGCGCTGGTGGTTGCCTCGCTGATGATCAACTGGGCGCTGATCAGCCTGACCCACATCAAGTTCCGCAAGGCCATGGGCGAGCAAGGCGTGGTGCCGTCGTTCAAGACCTTCTGGTTCCCGTTCAGCAACTACCTGTGCCTGGCGTTCATGCTGATGATCATCTGCGTGATGCTGGCGATTCCGGGCGTGCGAGCGTCGGTGTATGCGATTCCGGTTTGGGTCGGGATTATCTATGTGGCGTACCGGTTGCGGTTGAATAACGCGAAGGCAGTAACAGCGCAATAACCCATGTGGGAGCGGGCTTGCTCGCGAAGGCGCAGTGTCAGTCAGCGGGTAGGTCGACTGACACACCGCTTTCGCGAGCAAGCCCGCTCCCACATTTGGATCGTATTTCAAATGAAAAGCCCCGGTACTGATGAGTACCGGGGCTTTTTGTTGGGCCTTGATTACAGCGTGGAACGCACTCGCCACAGCTCGGGGAACAGCACGGTGTCGAGCATCTTGCGCAGGTAGCCCACGCCTTCGGTGCCGCCCGTACCTGGCTGGAAACCGATAATCCGCTCCACCGTGGTGACATGGCGGAAGCGCCACTGACGGAAGGAATCTTCCAGGTCGATAAATTTTTCGGCCAGTTGGTACAGGTCCCAATAACGGCTCGGGTCGCGATAAACCTCGCGCCACGCTGCCTCCACGGATTCATCGTGAACCGTCGGCGCCGTCGGGTCGCGTTCGGCGCGCTTGGGGTCGATCGCCAGGCCGGCCTTGGCCATCAGGTTGATCGCCTCGTCATACAGCGACGGCGTGGCAATCGCCACTTTCAGCTCGTTCAACAGGTCCGGACGATGGGCGTGGGGCCGCAACAGCGCCGCGCTTTTATTGCCAAGGATGAATTCGATTTCCCGGTACTGGAACGACTGGAAGCCCGACGACTGGCCCAGGTACGGGCGAATCGACTTGTACTCCGACGGCGTCATGGTCGCCAGCACTGCCCAGGCGTGCACCAGTTGGTCAAAGATCCGCGACACCCGCGCCAGCATTTTGAACGCCGGTGGCAACTCACCCAGGCGCACGTGTTCGCGGGCGGCCTTGAGTTCGTGGAGCATCAGTTTCATCCACAGCTCGGAGGTCTGGTGCTGGATGATAAACAGCATCTCGTTGTGGTCCGGCGACAGCGGGTGCTGGGCGCTGAGCACTTTGCCCAGGTCCAGGTAGTCGCCATAGCTCATGGACTCGGAAAAATTCAGCTCGGCGTTATGCCATTCTTCCGGCGGCTGGTAGTCAGGGGAGAAAGGACACTGGCTCATCGCGTGGGCTCCTTGAGCGGGCGGAGAATGGCTCGTACCGGACTGGCATCGAGGTTGGCGAAACGCAGCGGCAGCGCGATCAACTCGTAATCGCCCTCCGGTACGTCGTCGAGGACGATGCCTTCGAGAATCGCCATGCCACGACGGGCGACGGCGTTGTGGGAATCCATGGTCTTGGACTGCTGCGGGTCCAGGGACGGCGTGTCGATGCCGATCAGGCGCACACCGAGGTTGGCCAGCAGCTCGACGGTTTGCGGGGCGACGGCGGTGAAATTCGAATCCCAGGTATCCAGTGGCGCCTGTTGATAAGTGCGCAGCAGCACACGCTCCGGCAGGTTCTCCAGGCGGCCTTCCAGTTGATGTGGCTGCACCAGCGCGCCGCTGTCCAGGCAATACAGCACCCGACACGGGCCCATGTACACATCCAGGGACACTTCACCGATGGGCGCACCGTCAGCGCTGTAGTGCAACGGCGCGTCCACATGGGCGCCGGTGTGGGGCGACAGGGTGATGCGTCCGACATTCACCGGGCACTCGGGGCCGAACTGCCAGACCCGCTCTTCCTGAAACGGCGTATCACCCGGCCAGGTCGGGGTCGCGGTGCTCAAGGGCGGGCTGATGTCCCACCACGTTTTTATTGGATTCATTTCAAGGCTCTCGGTCGTTACTGGGGTGAATGATACGAGGGCCAGCTGTAAATATTCTTGCGAATTCCAGCGCAAAGCGGGAAATCTTTCGCACTTACTGCGAGGAAATGGCTGATTGGTGATTGGATGTTTCAATCCGCGCGCCTGCGCTTCTGGGCATCCCGATGTCGAGTTCAGACCACTGGTGGGCCGCCCAAGGCGATAGGGTTCGGACTCCCTTCCACTGCCTCGGAATCATCATGTCCAAGCCGATCACCGTACTGCGCGACACCCACCCACTGCCGGTGCTGGACGCCTGCAAATGGGAAAAACTCGAAGGCGACCCCCACACCGTCAACCTCAATGCCTACACCAGCGAGGACGGCAGCAAGATCATGGGCACCTGGATCTGCACCCCCGGCAAATGGCGGGTGGAGTATGTGAAGTGGGAATACTGCCACTTTCAGGAAGGCTACTGCGTGATCACCCCGGACGGCCTGGAGCCGATCCATTTGCGAGCTGGGGATATCTTTGTGGTGGAGCCGGGGATGAAGGGGACGTGGGAAGTGGTCGAGACGGTGCGTAAGTATTTTGTGTTTGCCTGACGGCCAAAAACCCGGGAACCCGCTTGAGGCGGGTTCCCGGAAAATCCCCTATTGGGGCTTGCGATAGCTGTTGATGATCGCCGAGAAGTCCTTGCCCCCTTCCCCACGCTGGCTCATCGATTGATACAACTGCTGCGCCACTGCGCCGAGGATCACCGGCTGGTGCGCCTGGCGGGCGGCTTCAGTGGCCAGCCCAAGGTCCTTGAGCATCAGTTCCGCACCAAACCCACCGGTATAACCCCGGGACGACGGGGCCGTTTCGATAATCCCGGGCCATGGGTTATAGGTGTCCGAACTCCAGCAGCGTCCGGTGGAACTGTTGATAATTCCCGCCAGCACTTGGGTGTCGATACCCAGCGCATCGCCCAGGGCCATGGCTTCGCTGACGCCGACCATGGTGATACCCAGCAGCAGGTTGTTGCAGATCTTGGCGATTTGCCCGGTGCCGACTTCGCCGCAATGGACGATGTTACGGCCCATCTGCGCCAATACCGGTTGCAGAGTGGCGAACAGTTCCGGCGTGGCGCCGACCATGAAGGTCAGCGTCCCGGCCTGGGCACCGCCGGTGCCGCCGGACACCGGGGCATCGGCCATCACCACGCCTTGTTTTGCTGCCGCCGCGGCTACATCGCGGGCGGTCTGCGGGTCGATGGTGCTGCAATCCACCGCTGGCACGCCTTTGCCGATGCCGGCCAGCACGCCATCTTCACCGAGCCATACGCTGCGCACATGGGCCGCAGCCGGGAGCATGGTCACTACCAGCTCGGCGCCTTCTGCTGCCGCGCGCGGTGAGGCGCTGATGGTGCCGCCCAGTTCGGCCAGTTCCTTGAGCACGGTCTGGTTCAGGTCAAACAGGTTCAGCGCATGGCCGGCCTTGATCAGGTTGCGCGCCATCGGCGCGCCCATGTTGCCCAGGCCGATAAATGCAATCTTCATGGTCGTCTCCTCGATCAGCGCAGGTTGATGGTGGTGTTGACGCCATCGTTGACGCTGTCGTCGTCGAACCAGCGGCTGGTGACGGTCTTGGTCTGGGTATAGAACTGCACCACTTGCTTGCCGTACGGGCCCAGGTCGCCGAGTTTCGAACCACGGGAACCGGTAAAGCTGAAGAACGGCACTGGCACGGGGATCGGGATGTTGATGCCGACCTGACCGACGTCGATTTCGCTCTGGAACTTACGCGCCGCCGCGCCGCTCTGGGTGAACAGGCCGGTGCCGTTGCCGAACGGGTTGGCGTTGACCAGGGCGATGGCTTGGTCGAGGGTGTCGACCTCCAGCACCACCAGCACCGGGCCGAAGATTTCCTGGGTGTAGATCTGCATGTCGGTGGTCACGCCGGAGAACAGGGTGGGGCCGACGAAGTTGCCGTCCTCGAAACCTGGAACCTTGATGCCACGGCCATCCAGTTCCAACTTGGCACCTTCTTTCACGCCGCTTTCGATCAGGTCGAGAATACGTGCCTTGGCGCGCTTGGAGATCACCGGGCCCACATCGGTACCGGCTTCGCTGCCGGCATTCACCTTGAGTTTTTGCGCCAGGGCCTTGAGGTCCGGCAGCCATTGCTTGGCCGCGCCCACCAGCACCACCACGGAAGTCGCCATGCAACGCTGGCCGGCCGCGCCGAAACCGGCACCGACCAGGGCGTTCAGGGTTTGCTCGCGATTGGCGTCCGGCAGCACCACGGCGTGGTTCTTGGCGCCCATCATCGATTGCACGCGCTTGCCGTGTTTACCGGCAAGGTCGTAGACGTGAGTCCCCACGGCGGTCGAACCGACGAAGGATACCGCCTTGATGTCTTTGTGGGTGCACAACGCATCCACCACATCCTTGCCGCCGTGAACCACGTTCAGCACACCGGCTGGCACGCCGGCTTCGAGCGCTAGCTCAACCAGCAGCAGGGTCGACAGCGGATCCTGCTCAGAAGGTTTCAGTACGAAGGTGTTACCGCAGGCAATGGCCATCGGGAACATCCACAGCGGAATCATCGCCGGGAAGTTGAACGGGGTGATGCCCGCGCACACGCCGATCGGCTGGCGCAGGGTGTAGGTATCCACACCGCCCGCGACGTTTTCAGCGAATTCGCCCATCTGCAGGGTGCCGATGGAGCACGCATGCTCGACCACTTCCAGGCCACGGAAAATATCGCCTTCCGCGTCGGCAATGGTCTTGCCCTGCTCGGCGCTAAGGACCACGGCGATGCGCTTGGAGTGCTCGCGGATCAAGGCTTGCAACTTGAGCATGATGCGCATGCGCGCACCGATCGGCGTCAGCTTCCAGGTCTGGAAGGCGCGATGGGCGGCGTCAATGGCAGCGTTGACTTCTGCGGGGGTGGAAAACGGCACACGGGCCAGTACTTGCTGGGTAGCGGGGTTGACGATGTCTTGCCATTCGGTGGTCTTGGACTCGACCCACTCGCCGTTGATCAGCAGCTTGGCCTGTTGCACGGAAATATCGGCAGATGCGTTCATGTGGTCTCCAATTCTTGTAGGTATGCAGAGAACCAAGGCGTTGAATCGCCTTGAGGATGAGGCGTTCGGACTGTTTTTGGAGTATAGATGTGCAAACTTCTAATAAGAACGCACATAAAAGCCGGTCCAATATGCAAAAAAACATCACGTCACTAGGCTCCCTGAACTGGGATGACCTGAAGTTTTTCCTCGAAGTCGCCCGCACCCGCAAGGCCAGCGTCGCCGCCAAGCGCCTGGCGGTGGACTACACCACCGTGTCGCGGCGCATTACCTCCCTTGAAGGATCCTTGGGCACTCTGCTGTTTGAAAAATCCCGGACCAACGGCTTCGTATTGACCACCGAAGGCCAGCGTCTGCTGGGTTACGCCGAGTCCATCGAAAGCACCTTGCACATGGCCTGCGAACAGGTTTCCGGCTCCGGCGTGGCGTTGTCAGGCCACGTGCGCATGGGCTGCACCGAGGGTTTCGGCAGCTTCTTCGTCACCCCGCAACTGAGCCACTTCGTCGACACCTACCCGGCGATCTCCGTGGACATCCTGCCCCTGCCCCACTTCATCAGCCTGTCCAAGCGCGAGGCGGATATCGTCATTGCTCTTGAGCGGCCGGAGCATGGGCCCTACGTGTGCTGCAAACTGTGCGACTACAAGCTGCAGTTGTACGCGACCCAGGAATACCTGGACCAGCACCCGCCCATCCAGCGCGCAGCGGACCTGGCCGAGCATCCGTTTATCAGCTACGTGGATGATTTGGCGTTCAGTTCAGAGCTGCTGTACCTGGCCAACGTGGTGCCCGGCGCCAGCGCGAGCTTACGCAGTACCAGCGTGATTGCGCAGTACGTGGCGGCGCAGCAAGGGCGCTCGCTGGCGATCCTGCCGTGCTTTTTGGCAGCGCAGGATCCGCGGTTGCTGCCGGTGCTGGGCAAGGAGATCAACATTACGCGGCAGTTCTGGATGTACTGCCGCGAGGATTTGAGGAAGTTGAAACGGATCACCCTGCTGTGGGATTACATCCGTGAGGTGACGGAGCAGAATCAGCCGCTGTTGATGGGGGAAACGCGGGAGATGGTGTTTGCGGATTAAATAAACTGTGGGAGCCGGGCTTGCCCGCGATAGCAGTGTGTCAGTCACCCAATACATCAACTGATACACCGCTATCGCGGACAAGCCCGGCTCCCACATTGATTGCATTCCAACTCGAATTGCCCGAAAGCCAGACTAGTCCGCAATTACCACAATCGACACCCGGCGATTCTCGGTGCGCCCCGCCGCTGTCGCGTTGGACGCCACCGGCTCGCTGCTGCCCAGCCCGCGCAGTTGTACGTTTTCCTCCTTCATGCCAACGCCTGCCAACACGTGCGCGACGCTTTTGGCCCGGCGCAGGGAAAGTTGCTGGTTGTAGGTTTCCTTGCCCGAGGCGTCGGTGTGACCGTCAACCCGCACGCGTTCAATACCCACACCCATCAGCGCCTTGCCGATGCGCTGGACGATCTCGGTGCTGGGGGCATTCAGGCTTTCGACATCGCTGCCAAACAGTACCTTGCCCGACAGGCCGAAGGCCCAGCCCTCGTCAGTCAGTTCGAAGCCTTGCTGTTTGAGCACGGCGATTTGCGCCGGTGTCAGGCCTTTGGGCGGCGGTGTCTGGCAGCCACTCAGGGCGAGCAAGGCCACGAGCAAGGTGATGAATAAAAAGCGTGTGGTCGAGAACAAGGGATCAACTCCTGTGTTGAACGTTGGCGGCGGGAGACTCGGATTCCGCCGTTTGCTGACCACCCTGGGAGAGCCGTTTGGCCTGGTACATCGCCGCGTCGGCGGCGTTGAGCAGGTTACCGGGGGTGGCGCCATGATCAGGGTAGACGGCGATGCCGATACTGAGTGAGGTCAATACGTGGGCGTCGCCGGGCAGCGCAATGGGCGCGTCCATGCTGGCGATGATTTTTTCGGCAATGCGCTGGGCGTCCTCGAGCCTGTGCAGAGGTGACAGCAAGATGGCGAACTCATCGCCGCCCAGGCGTGCCACCAGATCGTCTTCGCGCAGTTGCGCACGAATGCGCGTGGCCACTGCCACCAATACCGCATCGCCAGCGGCATGGCCGAAGTTGTCGTTGATGTCTTTGAAGCGGTCGCTGTCCAGGAACAATACCGCCACTTTCTCGTTGAGCTTGGCGGCGCTGCGCAAGGCGCGGATCAGCCGGCCTTCGAAAAACGCACGGTTGGGCAGACCGGTCAGGCTGTCGTGGCTGGCCTGGTGGGCGAGGGTTTCGTTTTCGCTTTGCAGGTGGGTCTGCCAGGCCTCCAGTTCGTCGAGCAAGGCATTGAAGTCGTTGCCCAGGCTGTCGAGTTCGGCGATTTTCGCCGGCGGTACGCGCCGGTCAAACGCTCGCTCGCTGCGGGCGGCGTGGGCCACCGAGGCCAGGCTGTGCAACGGCCCCGTGATGCCGCGTAACAGACGCCGCGCCAGGTACAGTGCAACCCAGGCGCTGAGGGCGGTGCACACCAGGATCCCGGCGAGGCCGCTGAGCAGGAAGCGCAATAGGCTGCCGCCGTGGCCTGTCAGGTGCACGCTGCCGATGACCTGGCCCTGGTGCAGGATCGGCTGGGTGATGGGCTGCTCGAGCAAGGCATGCGCCAACTGAAGCTCAATCATCGACAGCATCCCGGTTTCCGGGCGCTCCCAATGTGCCAGTTGCTTGCCTTCAACGTTGAAGACTTCGGCCTCGGCCACCTCTTCTTCTGAGGCAATCACGGCCAATGCTTCAGTGGCCGCCGCGCTGTCGTTGAACACCACCGCCGCTTCCACGGTGTAGTTGATGGAGCGGGCGATCAGGTGCAGGTTGTGGTCGGCATACACCCGTAGCGCGAGCACGCCGAGCAGGGTCAGGGAAATACTCGCCATACCGACTGCCAGCAGCGCCAGGCTCAGGTGCCCACGCCCGATCACCGAACGCAAGGTAGGCCGCACTGGCCCTTTATTGATACTCATGACCCCGGCGCTCGACGTCGGGAAAGTTGCAGTACGCTCGGATGAATGCGCACACCGCTGCGGGCAACCGAGTCAAGGTTGACCTCGAACGACACCTGCTCGTCGGCCACCCGTAGGCAGAACAGGCTGCCCACGGTGCATTGATCGCCGCCTTCGCTGATGCTGAGCACCGGATGGCCGATCAGTGATGCGAACAGGCGGCTGCGCTCATCGCTGGCCAATTGGCCGATGTAAACGGCATCGCAGGCATTGGCGATGTCCGGATGGTCAGCCAGCAAACGCTGGACCACTACCGGACGGCCGGTAGCCTGGGTGGTGCCTTTGACCAGGTCATCGGTGTATTGGGTCGGCCCGACGATGCACAGGCGCAATTGGGCGGGTTCTACCGGCCAACGGGCGTAACTGAGGATTCCGAGGACCACCTGCGTGACCGACTTGGCTCGCTGATCAGCCATGCCGGCGAGGGGCTGGGCAAAAGCGAGAGGCGTGAAGATCCACAGAAGCGCCAACAGCAGCATTCGTCTCCAGCTCAAACTTCGCTCTGTGGGCGAGACAGCCACGTTCATGCAGCGATTCTCTTTGATCTTCTCGGGATGATGCCGCAACGATAGCACAACGGCGGAAAACCCCCGAGGCGACACCCAGGAGGATTCCGACATTTTATTAAGAAAAATCACACATTTGGATCAGAAAATTTAGATGACCCATCGGTCAGCTTCTTTATCGATCAAGTGCCCAGTTCCAGCATCAGTCCACTCAAGCGCTTCACCTTGCGACTCACCGCCTCTTCAAATACGCCCCCTCGGGGTTCGATCAGGCTGAACCAGTCCTTGGCCCGGGTGATACCGGTGTAGATCAATTCTTTGGTAAGCACCGGGTTCAGGGCATCCGGCAGAATCAGTGCGGTGTGGGTGAACTCAGAGCCCTGAGATTTGTGCACCGTCATCGCATAAACGGTTTCCACATCGTTAAGCCGGCTTGGCAGCACAAAGCGCACGCCGCCCTGCCCATCGTTACGCGGGAACGCCACGCGCAGCACCTGCGGCCCACCGTCGCTCTCGGGCAGTTTCAGGGCGATGCCGATGTCGCCGTTCATCAGGCCCAGGCCGTAATCGTTGCGGGTCATCAACACCGGGCGCCCTTCGTACCATTGCTGGTCGTTGTCGATCAGCCGGGCCCTTAGCAGCGCGGCGGTGATGCGCAGGTTCAAGCCCTCGAC
Organism: Pseudomonas sp. TH34; assembly: GCF_016650865.1. NCBI lineage: Bacteria > Pseudomonadati > Pseudomonadota > Gammaproteobacteria > Pseudomonadales > Pseudomonadaceae > Pseudomonas > Pseudomonas sp. TH34. The sequence goes on along the minus strand of NZ_JAEKFB010000020.1, from coordinate 8,770 downwards.
ACCCCACGGGCCCTTGCGTACGGCGCAGAGCAACTGGAATGCATCGAAGGCTTTCAGCAGCTTTTGCGCCCAGAGCGTCCAGGCTTCGTCATCCCGTGGAGTGTCGAGGGACGGACGCGCCGTCTGCAGCAGCTTCAGGTAATAGCGATAACCGAGGGCACCTTCACCATGGCCGTCCAGCACCAGGCGCTCCAGGGCATGGTCGTGCTCGCCCTTGAGGCTGACGCAAAACAGATCGGCATGGCTGCGGGCGGCCAGCAATTTGCGGGCCTGTTCAGGGTTTTGCTGGTTGACCCAACGGGCCAATTGGCCGATGCCGCTGCCTTCGCCGAAACGCCGCGAGTAACGCAGCATCACCACTTGTTGCGCCAAGGGGTGGCTACCGTCGAGGTCTTCCTGCAAGCCGCTGGCGCCGAGGTCTTCGCCGCTGACCTGTTGCAGCCACTGGCGGGTTTGCGGGCTGTAGAAACCGGCTTCGGCATCGCGGCACAAATCACCCAGCACCGCACCGGCTTCAACCGAGGCCAACTGGTCCTTGTCGCCCAGCAGCACGAGACGGGCATGGGGTGGTAAGGCATCCAGCAGGTTGGCCATCATTTCCAGGTCGATCATCGAGGCTTCGTCTACCACCAGCACATCCAGGGGCAACGGATTGCCGATGTGATGTCGGAAGTGTCGGGTGCCGGGCCGGCTGCCCAGCAACCGGTGAACGGTGGTTACCTGGGTCGGGATTTTTTCCTTCACCGCATCCGGCACTTTCAGCGACAGCACTTGCTGGCTGATGGACTCGGTCAAGCGCGCGGCCGCCTTGCCGGTAGGTGCCGCCAGGCGGATGCGCAACGCGCTGCCGTTCTCTACCGCGGGTGCCTGCAACAGCGCGAGCAAGCGCACCACCGTGGTGGTCTTGCCGGTGCCCGGGCCGCCGGTGACGATGCTGAATGCACCGCGGGTGGCCAGGGCGCAGGCGAGTTTTTGCCAGTCGACAACGCCGTCCGGCGGGGCTTGGTCGAACAGGCGATTCAGGCGTTCAGGCAGATCGGCGGCAACGCTTTCCCGGGTGGCGAGTCGCAGGCGCAAAGCGCTATCGATACGTCGCTCGTAAGTCCAGTAGCGGCGCAAATACAGGCGTTTGCCCGACAGCACCAGTGGCCGGCTTTGCGCGTCCTCGCTGCCGTCGACGGACAGTGCCACCAGACGACTGGCGGCCAGGGCGTGGCACCAGTGAGCGCCATCCAGGCCGTCGAGTAATTGCGATGGCAACAGCATGACGCCGGTTTGCGCATCGCCTTCGGGCGGCAGCGACAGAGCAAAGTCCGGCGCCTTGAGGGTTTCGAACAGGTCCAGGCACACGTGGCCATGGCCCAGTTGGTGACTGGTCAGGGCTGCGGCCAGCAACACCAAAGGATCAGCCTGGGGATCAAGCTCATGGAGGAAGCCGACGAAGGCTTTATCCAACGCACGCAACCAGCCGCGCTGCACCCAGAGATCGAGCAATTGCACCAGGTCGGCGGCGCGACTGAGGGGCGTCAACTCCTCAAGCGGTAACGGCGACAGGCTCATAGCAGCTCTCCTTGTTCCCAGGCGGGCTCGGCCTTGGGTGGTAGCGGTTTGCCTTGGAACAGCAGGTCCAGGCCTTCGATCAATTCCCGGGGCGGACGGGTGAAATACGCGCCCTGGCTCGCGGAATGGGTGCCACGCAAGAACAGGTACAACGCGCCACCGACGTGGCGGTCGTAGTCGTAATCCGGCAGGCGAGCCTTAAGCTGGCGATGCAGGGCCAGCAGGTAAAGGACATATTGCAGGTCGTAACGATGATCGAGGATCGACAGTTCCATGGCCTGTTGTGTGTAGGCCGAATCGTCGGGACCGAGCCAGTTGGATTTGTAGTCAGCCACGTAGTAACGGCCTTCGTGCTCGAACGTCAGGTCGATAAAGCCCTTGAACATGCCGTTGAGCAGCACAGGTTCAGCCGACACGCGGGATACGCCATTGTGAGTGTGCTGGCACACCAGTTTGTCGAGTGCCAGGACGTCGACCTTGTGACTGGCGAACCAGAATTCCATTTCGATCTGGTAGTGCTGCAACTCGCTAAGGGCCATCTGCCCGTTGCCCAGCGGCAGCCGGGCTTGCAACAGGTGCCCGAGCCAGCCGCCGAGGGTGCCGATCCAGCCTTCCCATCCACGCCGGTTACAGCGGCGAGCGACCGCATCTTCGATGGCTTCGGGGGTGACGTCGAAGCCTTCGCCGCCCGCCCATTCCAGCAGACCATGGAGGAAGGTGCCGGGGTTTGGCCCGCGTGGGAAACGGTGAATATCGCCGCCGGAAGCTGGCACTTCTCGCGGTGCGTCCGGGTCGAGGCGTTCGTCGTCGAACAGCTTCTGCGCTTGTGGGCTTTCCGGTGCTTCGAGGCTGGCGGCGCTCATGCTTTCGCCGATGCGCAGAGCACTGTAGGAAGCGATCCACCAGTTTTCTGCCGCCTTGCGTTTGGGTAGCAGCGGCGCAAGCAAAGTGGCTTCGTTGCGCGGCGGGTGGAAGATGACCGCATCGGCTTCGGGCATCTCTGAGTAATGCAGCGCAGGGCAACCTTCCTGCAGGTCGAGCAGCCAGCGGGTCAGGCCGGCGGACTCGCCCAGTGAAGCACCGCCGCCGAGCAGGTAGCCCAAGGCCGACAGGTGCAACACCGAGCTGTTGTTATTGCCGCGCTTCAGGTCTGCGATCCCCAACCAGCAAGCGTGTTTGGCGCGGGTCAATGCCACGTAAAACAGTCGCAGGTCTTCGGCCAGGCGCTCGTCATCGGCTTGGGCGATCAGCTCGGCGGTGGGCTTGAGGCTGACTTGGGATTTGCCGTTTGCGTCGTGGTAATGCAATGGCAAGCGGCTGCCGTCCACCGGCTTTGCCGAGCAAATAAACGGCAGGAAGACCAGGTCGTACTCCAGTCCCTTGGACTTGTGGATCGTCACTACTTTGACCAGTTGCTCATCGCTTTCCAGGCGCAGGATCTGCTCTTCACCGGCCTGACCGGAGAGCGCGAGATGTTCGGCCAGATGGCGAATCAATGCCTGCTCGCCGTCCAGCTCCGCGGCCGCCTGTTGCAGCAATTCCGAGAGGTGCAGCAGGTTGGTCAGTACCCGCTCGCCATCGCTGCGGGTGATCAGGGTTTGCGGCAATTTGAAGTCGTGCAGCAGGCGGCGCAGCATCGGTAGCACGCCTTGGGTGCGCCAGATCGTGCGGTAGTCGCGGAACTGCATCACGCGTTTTTCCCACGCCAGTTCGTCCTGGTTCAGACGCTCCAATTCGGGTAGTGACAGGTTCAAGGTGACGCAGGCCAAGGCGGCGCGCAGCGGGCGCTCGACGTCCGGCTCGGCGCAGGCTTTGAGCCAGGCCAGCAGGTCGTGGGCTTCCTGGGCGGCGAACACCGAGTCTTTATCGGACAAGTAAACGCTGCGTACGCCACGGGCAGCCAACTCACTGCGCACAGCTTGGGCTTCCTTGCCATCGCGCACCAGGATGGCGATGTCCGACGGCAGAACGCCTTTGAAGCTACCGTCTTTGCCCAGGAATCCCGCAGCTCCCTGCTGGCCGCCGTTGAGTAATGCAACGATTTGGCTGGCGCAGGTCGCGGCCAGCTGTTGGCGGTAGAGCACGTTGGAGATCGGCTGGTCGGTGGGCAGGTGCCAGAGGTTCAGCGCGGGCAACGTCTGACCGTTGACCTGCAGTTGTTCCTTGCGGCCTTGAGACAATACCGACTGGAACGGCACCGGATTCGTACCGTCGGGTTCGCGGAACAGGAACGCGCCACGGCCTTTTTCTGCGCGCTGAAACACATGATTTACCGCCTCGACCATGGCGTGGCTCGAACGGAAGTTGGTGCCCAGGGTGTGATGGCGGCCGGTGGTGGATTGGCGCGCCCGCAGATAGGTGTAGATGTCGGCACCACGGAAGGCGTAGATCGCCTGCTTCGGGTCGCCGATCAGGAACAGGCCGCTGTCGAGGTGGTTTTCTTCGATGCGGTAGATGCTGTCGAAGATGCTGTATTGCACCGGGTCGGTGTCCTGGAATTCATCGATCAGGGCGACCGGGAATTGCTCGCGGATTACACTGGCCAGGCGCTCGCCGCCGTCGGCTTGCAGGGCGGCGTTGAGGCGGATCAGCATGTCGTCGAAGCCCATTTCGGCGCGCCGGCGCTTTTCTTCTTCGAAGCGTTTTCCTACCCAGCCGGCGGCGTGTTGCAGCACGGCGGCATCCGGCGTTGGCAGGGCGTCGAGGCTGGCCTTGAGGCTGGCCATGGCATCGATACCCGGATGGCGTGGTAGTTCGCCTTTCCAGGCTTCGGCCATGCCGTCTGGCGTCAGGCGGGTGAAACCAGTGCCGATGTCCAGTTGCTCAAGGGATTCATCAGCCGCCCAGGCGGTGATTTTTTCAAACCAGGGCTCGAAGTAACGCGCTTGCATCTTGCGACCATCGACGGCTTTGGCAGCGACGGCCTGGAGGCAAATGTTGCGCAACTCTTCTGCCCATTGTTGCCAGGGCGCCTTGAGCGCGACGAGGGCTTGGCGGCGTTCTTGTAGGCATTCGTTGATCAGCTCGGCGGGGTCGCGAGTTTCATCCATGGGCCGCTCGCTGTTGAACAACGCGCGTACCCGTGGCATCAGCGCTGCCGGGCCGCCCCAGTTGTTGCGCACCCAGTTCAATGCATCGTCATGCATCGGGTAGCAGAACAGGCGCCAGTAGTCGCGCAGCACTTCGCCGAGCAGGTCGCTGTGGTCGGTTTCCAGGGTCTGTGTGAACAGGCTGCCGCTGTCGAAAGCGTGTTCGCGCAGCATGCGCTGGCACCAACTGTGGATGGTCGAGACGGCGGCTTCGTCCATCCATTGGGCAGCGATATCCAGGCGATTGGCGCAGCCTGGCCATTGTTCGGGGCTGTATTGGTCGCGCAGTTCGGCGATCAGTGCATCGGGCTCTTCGATTTCTTCGCGGAAAAAACGCGCGGCTTCGGCCAGGCGGATACGGATACGTTCGCGTAGCTCTTTGGTGGCGGCATCGGTGAAGGTCACGACGAGAATTTGCGGCGGCAGCAACTCGCGGCCGAAGCCCGATTCGTCACCGCCGTGGCCGAGTACCAGACGCAGGTAGAGCGCCGAGATGGTGAACGTCTTGCCCGTGCCGGCACTGGCCTCGATCAGTTGGCTGCCTTTAAGCGGGAACGCCAAGGCCAGGGGTTTTGTGCCGCTCATGCGCTGGCCTCCGCGCTGGTGAGTGATCGCCAGGGGGCGTTGATCAACGGTCGATAGAGGGTTTCGCACCAGCCTTCGAACTCTTCGCTGGCCATCAAGGCAGCGTAGTCGGGGAACTGGCGGGTGAGCGCGGGACTTTCACGGCGCTCGCCGTCAGTGGTTTGGCCGTCGCCTTCGTAGGCTTTGCTGGCGGCGGCTTGCGCTTTGGCCGGGTCGGTTTGGCCGAGCCAGGCGAACGCTGTTTTAACGGCGATCGGCAGTGGTTCGCTCATGCCGGTTTTCCACGCGAGCAACAGGTTGACGAGGAGTTCCTGGGCGGTGGCTTGCTCCAGCGGGGCCAATAGCAGCGTGTCATCGCTGGCGACCAGGCCGGTACTTAGCGGGAGGCCGCAAGCGCAAGCCACCAAGTGGTTCACCCACGGGCGAATCAGGCGATGCCACTTGCGGGTCTTGATCGAGCCGATGCTGTTGGGGATGGCGGTGACGCTTAGAAAGCTGCCGTCGCCGCGTTGATGCAGGCCGCTGATCCAACCTTCCAGCTGGATGCCCTGATGCTCAAAACTGATCGGCTCGGCGCTGGTGTGCGGGGTGGGCCAAAGGGCCAGGAGCTGCTGGTAACGTTGCAGCAGATCAGGCAAAGGTTCTATCAGTTCTTTACGCAGGCATTCGCCGAAACCAACCATCGGCAACAAGCCACTGCCTTGCAGGCGCAGGGCCTGGGCGTTGAGGGCTTCGTCGAGGTTGTCGGGGCGCGTGAGTGCGGCCGTGAGCAAGCTGTCGCTCAAGCTATAGCGCTGCAGTGCGTCGAGGACGAAGGGTTCTTCATCTTCCAGCGGAACTTCGGCGGCTTCGAAAAACACTTTCAGGCGCTGGCTGAAGAAGTGTTTGACCGGGTTGCGCAAGAAGTCCTGTAGTTGGCCGAGGCTCAGCGGTTCTTCCTGGATGTAGGGTGCGAGGCTGCCGGTATCGGGCAGGCTGTCCGGGGTTGCGTGGAGCAACTGCCATTCGCGGGCGTAGCTGAACAGCTCGTCACCTTCGTGGAAATAGCGGGCGCTGAAGGGCTGGAGCGGGTGTTCCTGGGTGGTGGCTTCCAGGAGGGGGTCGCCACTGGTGGTGTGCCAACCACTGGCGATGTGGTCGCGCAACTGGCCGATCAGGACGGATGCCGGACGATCACTGTTGTCGCGGATGCTGCGGCCGACCCAACTGATGTAGAGTTGGTCGCGGGCCGAGAGCAGGGCTTCGAGCAGCAGGTAGCGGTCGTCTTCGCGCCGTGATCGATCACCTGGGCGGTAGTCGCTGCCCATCAGGTCGAAGTCCAACGGCGGTTGCGCGCGCGGGTAGTCGCCGTCATTCATGCCCAGCAGGCACACCAGCTTGAACGGGATCGCACGCATGGGCATCAGGGTGCAAAAATTGACAGCACCTGCGAGGAAGCGCTGGGACAGTCGGCCCTGGTCGAGCCCTGCCAGCCAGGCCTCACGGACTACGGTCAGGGGTAGCTCGTCGTGCAAGCCAACGGACTCGCAGGTCTCCAGCCAGGTTTCTCTCAGTTGCTCGAGTTGGCCCAGGAGGTAGTCGTCGTGCTCGTTGCTCGGGAGGAAAAACAGCTGAATCAGGTTTTGCAGGCGCTCGCCCCATTCTGTTGGCACGGCGGGTTGTGACAGTGCCTGGTGGGCGTCGTGCAGTGCGTCGAGCAGCGCGACCAGCGGGCCGATCAAGGCAGCGTCGAGGCCGCCGATTTCATCGTAAGGCTCGATGCCGTCGCAGGCAGATCCCGTACCGACGGCGTAGCCCAGGAGCATGCGGCGCAGGCCGAAACGCCAGCTGTTTTGCTCCAGCTCCTGGGGCAAGCCGAGACCCGCACGTTGTTCGGCGTTGAGGCCCCAGCGGATACCTGCGCCCTCGATCCAGCGGTGCAGGGTCGGCAGGTCGCGCTCCTTGATGCCGAAGCGTTCGCGCAGGGCCGGGACGTCGAGCAGGTCGAGGATTTCGCTGACCGGGAAGCGGCTGTCGGGGAGCTTGAGCAAGTGTTCGACGGCGATCAGCAATGGGTCGCGGCCGCGCTGGCCTTGGTCTGTCAGTGTGAACGGAATGAAGCGTAGGTCGCTTCTATCAAGTTGGCCGAATACGGCACGAATATGCGGCGCGTAGCTGTCGACGTCGGGGACCATGACGATGACGTCCCGTGGACGTAGCGTGGGGTCGGCGCTGAAGCGCTGGAGTAGCTGGTCGTGGAGAATTTCTACTTCGCGTTGGGCGCTGTGGGCTATGTGGAAGCGGATGGAAGTGTCGCGCTTCAGGTCGACGCTTGGCCAGAGTTCGCGGGTTTCGTTGAGCGGGCGCAGTTCGAGGATGTCGTCCTGGAGCTGGTTGAGCAAGGTGGTGGGCTCGCTCTCGCTGAACAGGTCGATACGGCCGTCGCGGAATGCCGAGCGGTAACTGTTGGGGTCGTCGTAGCTGTCCAACAGGTTGATGTAGTCGCGACCTTGCTTGCCCCAGGCAGCGAGCAGCGGATGGGCGTGCTGGTGCAGGGTCTGCGGATCGATGGTGACCGGCATTCCGGCTTTGCGGGCCTGGCGTTTGTATTCGTTTCGGAGCAGGTCTTTGTCGGCGACGATGTCGGACCAGTGGTGGCGACATGGGTTGTGCACGCACAGCAGCACTTGGCTGAAACGGGCGAGGCCGGCGAGCGCTTCCAGGGCTTGGGCTGGCAGGGAAGAAATGCCGAAAACGATCACGCGGGAAGGCAGGCCAACCGGGGCTTTTTCGAGGGTGTTGATGCGCTCGATAAAGCGCTGGTGGACACCGGCACGACTCTGGGCCATGCCCTCCTCTCCGACATCCAGCAGCAGGGCACGCCATAGTTCGGCTTGCCAGCAGTTGGCTGGGCTCAGGGGTTTGGATTCCCCACGGCCGTTGCGTAACTGATGGCGACCGGCAGCCCAGTCTTCCAGCCAGTCGGCACGGTAGACCTGGTATTGGTCGAACAGGTCGGCGAGGCGTTCTGCCAGTTGGTAGCGTTTGCGTAGGTCCGTGTCGTGGGTCAGGAAGCGTTGCAGGGGCTCGAAGTGGGGCTGGTCGATCAGTTCGGGGAGCAGGCGCATGAGACGCCAGGTCAGTGGGGCTTTGTCCAGCAGGGATTTGGCCGGGATTTCATCTTTGCCCAGGACCATGCGATAGAGCTGCCACATGAAGCTGCCGGGAAGTTGTACGTCGATTGCGGCAGCGATGCCGCAGCCGCCCATGTCGTCAGCTTCAGGGTCTTCGGCCAGCGCCAGTTTGAGCCATTGGGCAATGCCGTTGCTTTGTACCAGGGCGATTTCGTTTTCGAGGGGAGCCAGCGGGTAACGACGCATCCAACTGACAACCAGGCTGCGCAGCTCATCCAGGCGGTTACCGTGAACCACCATGAATCCAGCACTGAGGGACGTCGCATCCGGCATAACGGCTTCCTTGGGAAAAGCAAAATCGAGGGATGGACTTTAGCATTGAAGGCGGCTTCAAGCTGCAAGCGAGGTCGGCCGGAATGTTTT